>NZ_JACIBH010000015.1:0-249461 GCF_014195245.1 Rhizobium sp. BK619
TCCGCCTCCACCCATACGCGATCATCATCATGAACAGCCGTTCGTTTGGGCGGTCGGTTCCTCGCGCCTAAAGCATTGACAACGGACATCAGAGCGCTGTCGCCCTAGCACATTGGCAATGATGCATTCTGCCGTTTGAAGGTCGCCGCGACGTCAGGCAATTTGAGTGTTTACCTGGATCTCGTATCGGCGATGTTAGTGTTGACCTTCATGCCGGTTTGGCGGTCACAATGAGTTGCCGACAGGCAATGGCCTGTTGCGCCGGCGCAATGGCTGTCCGTCGGATTGGAGGAGGCCGAAGCTTTGGCAGCTAATGCCGGGTGTCCAGAAGCGGTTTGTCGTCGTCGAAATTGCCGTTGCTGAATGCGGTGAGGCCACGGCCCCACCTCGGGTTCCGTATGCGGTCAACTGCACCATCACGGCCTTCGCTCTTTCGAGGGCTTCATCAGCGCTGACTGCGTGCTCGTCGGCGACCTTTACAGAGACGGCGTGGCCGTCATCTCCGATGAAATCGATCTTCCAGCCGCCGGCGTGGTGCTCGATCCTCGTATCTGCCAGATGCATGTCATCCCGCCCTCTTGTTTTTGAGATCTGTTGCCACCGACTTGCGAAGTGCCTCCATGATGTTCACCACGTTCGAAGCAGGAGCGGCTTCCTCCTTCCTACCCCTGGCGGCCTTCTTCGGCTTGAGGAGCTTCTTCTTCTCGTCGATGAGCCGCAGCAGGCTCTCCTGGATTGGATCGCTGACCATGTCCGGAGACCAACGCGCGGCCTTCTGCTTGATGAGCTGCTGCACAAGGGGAATGAGATCCGGATCGGCCTGCTCGTCGATGTCTTCGAAATAGTTCTGTTCCGGCCGAACCTCGTCGCCGAAACGCAGCGTCCAGAGCACGATGCCTTCACCGCGCGGTTCCAGGACGACCGCCCGCTCTCGGCGGCCCATCACGAGCTTCGACACGCCGAAAACCTTGTCGGCCTTCATGGCATCCCTGATCACCGCGAAGGCCTCGTTGCCGACGGCGTCGTCCGGCATCAGGTAATGCGGCTTCTCAAGGTAGATCCACTCGATGCTGTCGGCCGGGACGAACTTGTCGATGTCGATCGTCTTTACCGTGTCGAGCGCAACGGCATCCAGGTCGTCCTCGGTGAGAATAACGTAGTCGTTCTCCCCGCGGGCGTAGCCCTTGGCTTCGTTCTCGTCCTTGACGGGCTTGCCCGTGACGGAATCGATGTACCGAGAGACGACGCGGTTGCCCGTCTCCTTGTTGAGTGTATGGAAGCGAACCTTCTCGCTCTCGCTGGTGGCCGGGGTCATGGCCACGGGGCAGGTGACGAGGGAAAGTTTGAGATAGCCTTTCCAGTAATATTTCGGAGCCATGATCTATCCCCCTAGCTGGCCTTGCGCCGCGGAGCGGCCCCGGAAGAGGCGGCTTTCGAAGCCACTCCGCGCGCGGCGCGCTGCCTGCCAGTGCCTTGATTGGCATTGGCCGCAGTGCGTTTCGGTTTGTCGTCAGCGGCCCTCATCATGCCAGCACTCTCGCGGAGCGCGGCCAGCAGATCGTTGGGCTTCGAGACCTGCACCTTCTTCGGCTTCGGAAGCGACTTGCCTTCCAGCTTCGCCTTCACCAGGTCCGCAAGGGCGGCTTCGTAGCGGTCGTCGAAGGTCGCCGGATCGAACTCGCCCTTCTTGGTGCTGATGATGTGCTTGGCCAGATCGAGCATCTCGCCCTGGATCTTCAGCTTGGGCATCTCCTCGAAAGCCTTCTCGGAGGAACGAACCTCGTAGTCGTAGTTGAGCGTGCTGGCGATCAGGCCCTTGCCATGCGGCCGTATCAGCACCGTACGCATTCGACGGAATAGGACGGTGCGGGCGATGGCCGCGACCATCGACTTCTTCATCGCATCGCGGAGAGCCGCGAACGCGTCTCCGCCCATCTTGTCGGGCGTGAGGTAGTAAGGCTTGTCGAAGTAGACGTCGTCGACGTCGGAGCAGGGGATGAACGCCTCAATCTCGAGCGTCTTGTTGCTCTCAGGGATCGCGGCGGAAACTTCCTCAGGATCGATGATGATGTACTGGCCGTTCTCGATCTCGAAGCCCTTGGTCTGGGCTTCCTTCGGCACCGGATCCTCGGTCTCGCTGTCGATGAAGATGCGGTTGACGCGGTTGCCCGTGGCCTTGTTGATGGTGTTGAAGGTGATGCGGTCGCTAGTCGAGGCTGCCGTGTAGAGAGCGACGCCGCAGCTTACCTCGCCGAACTTCAGAAAGCCTTTCCACTGTGCACGCTGTCCTGACGGCATGACAAATACTCCGAATCATTAATCCGCGACTCAAAGACGTGTCAGGGTGATTCGTTCCGACTCAAAACGAATCATTTTTCAATACTTTACAGAATTTCTCTCCCAAATTGATTCCACCGTCTCCGCTGCGTCGAATTGCGCCCGGCAGTAGTGGAAAGCGGTGGAGATTGTTTAGTTCGAGAGCCACAGCAACCTGCTTCCTCCAGCACCATGCCGGGGACCTCGCTTAGGGAATTCCTCAGCTGGTTCAAGCGCAATCATCATTCACTATCTCTCGGGAACCGCCGAAATCGTTGTGAGTTTCTACTGCGGACGTTTCACTCGAAGGAGAAGCCCGATGGCACAGACACCGACATCCCGAGGCCGCGCACAGGATCGAGCCCGCGTGGCCGGCGGCCAGGATCACGAGGTCGAGTACGAAGCAAAGAAGGAGGGCGTCTCGAAAGATGCCGTCAAGAAGGCCGTGAAGAGCGCTGGCAACTCAAGGCAGAAGGCCGAGGCCGAGATTGACCGCCGTTAGGCGGCCGAACGACGTTGCTCCGTCCACGGAGGAGGCAGGTCCCGGGGGTCTCCTGGCTTTCCTAAACTGGGATCATGGCGACGCCGCTATCTCGTAACGAACAGTCATAGCCACGCAAGCCTGCCGCCTCCATGTCTGGGGTAACGCATGTCCAAGTGCATAGAGAACGACCACCTGCTGATGTCGAAGGCGGTCCGTGAATGGTATCGGTACTACGAGGTGGAGTGGGACGATCAAGCGTCCTCGTTTTTGTGTGATGCCGCCATTGAACTCTACAACGAGGGCTGTCGCTCGGTAGAGGAGATGGCGACCGTCCTGATCGGCACTTACGTCGGGCTGGCCGCCACGCGCGTAAACGCGCCATCTTCGAGCTCAGTGCATTGACGGGCCAAATCAGATCGGGCTGAAGTCGATGAATTCGCACTGCGTGTGATCCGACCGCGTGTTCTTGCAGTCGTCGACATATTCCCCTTGGTCGATTGCCGAGCAGCTCATTCCAGGCAACATGGTACCGGCGGGATTGGTCGCTAGCCTCAGGATACGCCGCATCTTGTGACCTACTAAGCGTGCAAAGAATCCTTGCTACGACTCGTTCTGGTGCCTAGCTTTTCAGTGCTCGCGCTGTCGCGCCGTTGCATAGGCCGCTTCGCTGCCGCAACATTGTCTCCGGGCATGCTCTTCCTGAACTGACGAGGATCCGACATGCTTGCTGAACGTCATATGACACCGGAATCAACCCCATCGACGCAGCTATGGCCTGGCACGGGTGATCCACGCGCAACCATCGATGCTCTGCTCCAGGATCGTGAACGGCTGTGCTAACAGCTCGCAATCGCTCGGGCATGCATCAGCAAAGGCTATACGCGCGGTTGGCTGCCCGGCGCTGAATTCGAGGGACGATGACGATAACCGCGGAGACGAGCAGAGTCCCCGGGGTTCGTCCAGAACTCGTAAGGGAGGCGAATGAAGTCGACCGCCTGACCGCGGTCGAAATCGAGAGTTTATTACTTCGTGCGATCACCACGGTACGCGCTCTGCGCGAGCAAGCTGGCATCCCTGGCAGTGGTACCGAAGATGATGCGATCGTCCGCCTGGACATCGTGGCAAAAGGCGTCGTCACATTTTCCCAAGCGAATATCTCGGCAACCCTTCGCGAAGTGGCAGATATTGATCGATCCCAGTAACGATGGGCCTGACGGATGGGGCAATCTCTCGACGCCATCACGCGCTTCAACGGCGTAGCCTGCCCGTCTGGGGATAGCTGGAAACTGAGCGGGCAATAGGAGTAGTGCTCGACGTCCGGTCTCACGCCGGCGGTCTTGCCCTATTTCTACGCCAGCGCGGTGACCGCCTGATAGCGAAGCGGGTCCTGCGGATCCTGGCCTTCCTGCACCCAGTGGCGCTTGACGCCGCCGATCGGCGCCCATGCCTGGGTGACGATGCCGAGCTTGCGGTGCGCTCGGTTAGAGCCTTCGGGACGAAGAAGGATGCAGTTCGACCTGTAGAGCCGACGACCAGTCAGGGGCCGTGAACTCCCTGTTCGCCAGCGCGATCAGGCATTGGGCGATATCAGCGGCAACAGCAGTTCACATTTGTTCAACAAATGTTGCAATGCAATATGCTGTGGGGCTCTTCTTTTGCTCTCGTCTTGTCCTTTATTGTGCACGTGCGAACAGATCGCTTCTGCAACCCGCCGGACGAGACAATCCTCCCACTGTCCGGCCAGAAAGAGGATCCGAATATGGGTGATCTCCTGAAAGGCATCTCCAGCTTTCGCGGCGCCGTGTTCCCGAGTCATTCGGCGCTTTACCGCAAGCTGGCGCGCGAGGGCCAGCAGCCACATGCCCTGATGATATCTTGTGCCGACAGCCGCGTGATGCCGGAAACCATAACGCAGTCCGGACCCGGCGATCTCTTCGTCTGCCGTAATGCCGGCAATATCGTTCCCCCCTTCTCGACCCTCAATGGTGGGGTCTCTTCCGCAATCGAATATGCCATCCTGGCGCTCGGCGTCAGCGACATTGTTGTCTGCGGTCACTCCGATTGCGGGGCGAAGAAAGGGCTGTGCCACCCACAAATGCTGGAACCAATGCCGAATGTCGCGGCCTGGCTGCGGCACAGCCACGCCGCTTATTCGATTGTTTGCCAGGCCTATCCCGACGATCTCTCCGAAGGTGACCGCGTGCGAGCGGTAGCAATGGAAAACGTCCTTGTGCAGCTCGACCATCTAAAGACCCATCCGTCGGTAGCTGCGAAGCTTGCGACCAACGAGATCACGCTGCACGGCTGGTTCTTCGACATCGGGACGGGCGAGGTCCTAGTCTATGACGGGGTTCTGGCGAGGTTCACGGAGGCTCAGGAGGGGGAACCGCTGCCGGTCGCCTTCACAGGACGGGGCCATCCGCATGTCATGCCGCGGATTGCCGCAGCGCTTGCCGGGGAGTAGCGCCATGACAAAAAACGTTTCTGAATTCGCGCGCGACCTCGCTTCGTCTCTGGTGGTTTTCCTTGTCGCCATTCCGCTCTGCTTGGGAATTGCGATCGCCTCCGGGGTTCCAGTGGCCATGGGGCTTATCTCCGGTATCATAGGAGGGCTGTTCGTGGGCCTGCTGGCAGGCTCGCCTCTTCAGGTCTCCGGGCCGGCCGCCGGTCTAGCCGTCATCGTCTTCGGCTTCGTCGAACAGCATGGCATTGCCATGCTCGGTCCTGTGCTGCTCGTTGTCGGACTTCTGCAGATCGTGGCGGGGTTCCTGAGAGTTGGCTCCTGGTTCAGAGCGATTTCTCCGGCGGTGGTTCATGGGATGCTGGCCGGCATCGGCATTTTGATCATCCTGGGACAGATCCATGTTCTCATGGGTGCCATGCCCGCAGCAGGTGGCATAGAGAACGTCACCGCCATCGACGAGAGCGTCAGCCGGTTAACAGGCCCCAATGTCACCAGCGAGGCCCTCGCACTGTTGGTCGGCCTTATCGCTCTCCTTGCGATGGTGTGTTGGGAGAAATTCCGCCCGAAATCACTGTCGCTCGTCCCGGGAGCTCTTGTCGGTGTTGCTGCCGCTACAATCTTGACAACCACGCTTGCACTCCCGATCGCCCGCGTGGACTTGCCCGCCTCTCTAGTTGATAGCATATCCTTTCCGACGGCCGGGAATATGGCCCAGCTTGTGCAGCCGGGCATTATTTTAATGACGTTGATGATTGCCGTCATTGCAAGCGCCGAAACCCTTCTTTCCGCGGCCGCCGTCGACCGAATGCACGATGGAGAACGTACCCGCTTCAACAAGGAACTATTCGCCCAAGGCGTCGGTAACGGCCTTTGTGGATTGCTCGGGGCATTGCCGATCACGGGTGTCATTGTTCGATCATCGGCCAATATCCAGGCCGGAGCTCGCACGCGCACCTCGGCAATATTACATGGCGTTTGGATCCTGGCGTTGGTCGCGCTTTTACCGGGCGTGTTGGGAATGGTGCCGTTGACGGCGCTTGCCGCCGTACTGCTCGTCACTGGCTGGAGGCTGATCAGTCTCCACCATGTGCGTCACTTGTTCGAGCACCATGGTCTTGTACCGGTCGGGATCTGGGCAGTGACGGTGGCAATGGTCGTCCTGCAGGATTTGCTGGTCGGCGTGGCGCTGGGCCTTGCGCTGTCGATTCTGGAAATTCTCCCCTATCTGCGCCGAAAGCTTGTGATCAGGCATGCTGAGATCGACGACGAAATTCATATCCGTTTGCGCGGAGCGGTAACCTGCAAAGACGTGCCGGCGCTCCTCAGCACGTTCGAAGGGCTACCCGACGGCCGCAAAGTAAATATCATCGGCAAACACCTATTTTACATGGATCACACGAGTGCTGAGACGATTAGCGAATGGCTCCGGCGCGAGACGAAATCTGGCCGAATCGTCGAGATCCACCCGCCCCGGGCCGCCCGTCATCCCCGCCTCAAGCCGCTGTTTGACCGATTCTCAGCCGAAGCCGCCTGAACCTGCGAGGAGGGCAAATCCAATGCCCTTCCGCCCAGCAGCGTGGAAATCAATTCCTTAGCGCGACTCGTCACGTAGACGATTACTTTGACTTCAAGGGAAATCGACAAGCCTCCGGCAATCGTCTCCGGCGCGACCTCGCTATCTGATGTTAACATCTCGATGAGCGGCACGCGGCACCCCACTCGAACCTCATATGACGAATTGAGGCGGCAATGAACGAGGTCAGCACCAAAATTCGTGACATTCGTCGCCAAGGAAGAAATTGGGGCGCCCCACCGGTCGGCGGCTTGCCGTGCAAACATGCCCGCCGCATCGCTTTTCAACAAGAATACCTGCCGGAATACTCATGACCGGGGCACTGGACATCCTTCATTGAGCAGATATACGGCCGGGCGAAAATCGATCTCCCTTCGGGCCTGCCTTGTCGAACGATCACGATCAAATGTTAGCGAAACTGCGTCTGATCTAATATTTGCACGCCCGGAACACACCTAGCCAATCGTGGACAGGCCGGCAGTTCAAATCCACTGGCAAGGCGGAGCGCAGACGGCTTTGCGAGAGCGGGCCTATTCAGCGCCTATCCGTCATCCGAGCACCGAAAAGCCCATCTGCCAAGCTGGACCCATACGTACAATTGGCATCGCCCGCGCGGCATAAACACCCATCAGTCGCCTCGACCTCAACCGAGACAACTTCTTGAGCATGCCGCCCACTAGTGCCTCACCGCTCTCGCTGCCCTATCAAGTCGAGCACCGGCTTCTGCGACACAATCAATGAAGCTGCGACGAGGCGCATCGAGTAAAGACCTCTCACGGAAGAACACGGCTATATCTCGGCTTAGAATTCGCGATGTGATCGGAAGAGCGACAAGCCTGCCTTCAAGGAGTTCCGTCGCGACAGCATGTTCAGGAAGCATGCCGAGATTGTCGGAATTTTCAATCATCGTTATCATAAAGCTCACGGAATTGCATTCGCTAAGCTGATTTGGAACGCTCACACCTTCATCAAAGGTAACCTGTTCCACCGGCGAGATGTTACGACCGACGAGGTGGGTCACCCACGGATACTTGATCAACTCTGGCCAAGCAATAAGCCCTCTTAGGGCAGGATGGTTCGGTCTGCAGAGGACAACGAGGCGATCCCTGAACAAGACGCGTTGCTTGATGCCTTCGACGTTTTCGAAACAGCCCGTTTGTGCGATGATAAAATCAAGTTCCGTACGCTGCAGTCCGACCAACAGCTCGGGATGCGCGTTTTCGAAAATTCTGAGTGGAACTGAAGGATACTGGGCGCGCCACTTGCAGACGGCGCGGGGAACGACGTTGGCGACAAGGCTGACAATTGCACCAACGGTGAGACGTCGTGGGATCCCACATCGATCTTCGAGGATCTGCTTTTCTGCCACATCCATCTCGTCTTGGATAAACCAGGCTCGAGAATAAAGCAGCTCACCGGCGGACGTCGGAATCACACCCATCGGACCACGTTCGAGGAGCTTAACGCCAAGCGAAGCTTCCAACCTGTCCATTGAAGAACAGAGTGCTGGTTGGGATAATTGCAGCTCTTTGGCTGCTTTTCTGAAACTGCCGTGCTCAACAACGGACTTCATATATAGAAGCTTTTTGGGATCCATTGTGTTTCTCCTCCATACACAATGAGCTCTGTCAAACTGCACTTCCTTATTTTGTTTGCTATCCCACAATATGGGACTACTCATATTCCTCGTACGGGCTCGTTGCAGTGGAACACAACATCAGTGTTGGTGACGCTCCATTTGAATGGAGCGTCACGTCTGTCATTCCCCAAGATGCGGACGGAGCAGAGAGAGGTCTGCTTCGCTGAGACGGTCACGCGCATTTAGCTGGTGCCAGTAAGGATAGATCAGTGGCTGCTGACTGATGAGATCCAATCTGGCGCGTTCTTCAACGGAAAGTTTGAAGTCAGCCGCCGCGAGGTTGTCGGCAAACTGGGCTTCAGTTCGCCCGCCCGCGATCACCGAGGTGACGCCAGGTCGTCCAAGCGTCCAAGCGAGGGCCACCTGAGCGGCCGAGACGCCTCGACTTTCACCAATATTGACCAGTTCATCGACGATATTCCAGAGGCGATTTTCGTCGCGGATCGGCGGTTCTGTCCAGCCGGCAAATTGCCGCGTGCCCGCCGGCGTTTCCTGATTTCGCCGATGCTTACCTGAAAGCAAGCCTCCGGCAATCGGCGCCCACACAAGGACACCTAGACCTTGATCGATACTAATCGGGAGAAGCTCATATTCCGCATCGCGGGACTCAAGAGTGTAGTGGATTTGCTGGCTGGCAAATCGGGCTCGCCTATCGCGCTCACTGATACCAAGAGCCTTCATGATATGCCAGCCGGAGAAGTTGGAGCAGCCGATATAGCGCACCTTGCCCTGGCGAACGAGTGTATCCAGAGCCTCCATCGTTTCTTCCAGAGGCGTCAATCCGTCCCGTTCGTGCAACTGGTAGAGATCGATAACATCCGTTTTCAGGCGCTTCAGACTGGCTTCGCATGCGTTAATAAGGTGATATCGAGAAGCCCCAGCGTCGTTCGGACTTGCTCCCATTTGGAACCGCGCCTTTGTTGCAATCAACACGCCGTTCTTGCGGGGGCCGCCAATAATTTCACCCAGGATCTCTTCGCACGTTCCATCGGAGTAGATATCGGCCGTGTCAATTAAGTTCACACCCGCATCCAAGCACATATCGACCAGACGGCGTGCCTCATTGACACCAAGATCGCCCGTCATTTTGGCCCAGTTCTTCCCGCCGATAGTCATCGTGCCCATTGTAATGGTCGAGACTTTGAGACCTGTTTGTCCAAGTAATCGGTATTCCATAAGAACCTCCCTTTCTTCCCACCTATTTAGATCGCGTTACTGCCCAGTTACACTCTCATTAGATCAACACCCTTTATCGGATGTATGCCAAGAGCACGGATATGGCACTTGTCACACAGCCTTTACCGAGATGGATCCCCCAAATTCACTTTGAGCTTCCGACGGTTCCTTCGGCGCGCGGCAGCTCTTCGCTTGTCTGGAAAGCATGAACGCTAAAAGTCGCCCGTACGGGTTCTGTAGTTAATCTCTTATTATGGGATATAATGTTAAGTCAAGCCGCGGTCGAGACAAACGAGCATTTTCATCACGCCTAGTGCAAGCCAGTGCACACGGCTATTAGCGGATGAGGCTGTTACTGCACATGTTCTATGAAAAATCTAATGGCGGGCCGATTATGAGGGATGAGATGAAAGTACCGGGCTACAAGTCGATCCGAACAAAGATCGTAATTGCGATGAGTCTTTTGCTTGCCGTGACCCTGGTTCCGGCTGGCAGTTTTGTATGGCTCAGCTCCAAATCTAACTTGGAAAGCATGTCCGGCGAAATAATGAGGCAGGAGGCTGCGCAAGCGTCCAATCAGGTCAAAGCGCTTATCGCTGAATATAAAGGCCTTACCGCCGCTACGGTTGCGTTGCTCGGCATGCAATACGAACAAGGAATTCTTGATCCAGTTTCAATAAGAAACGCCATGCAAGCACAGATGGAAACCTTCCCCGAGCGATACAATGCCTGGTTCCTGTCCTTGCCGGGCTCGAAGTTTGCTCAAAGCCCGGGCAATACTACGGAGCATGCGCCCATTAACAAAGAAGGCCTGGTTTCCATCGCTATAAGCCGTGAAGAAAGCGGCTCTCTAACTTATACCGTATTCGAGCGCGTAGAGAGCGCGGACTGGTATCGGATCCCAGTTGAGACGCCGCAGAAATGGATTCTGACCGAGCCGTGGATTTCTCCAATTGCGAGCCATCCGGTCATCATCACGTCCGGGCGGGTGATTGTCGCTAACGATCGCAAAGTAGCACTGCAGGGCTACGATTTAAATTTGGCACAACTGTCCAGCAACATCGCACAAATGGCCCCAATGGGAACCGGCAGAATTTCCCTCCTGTCGCAAACAGGCAATTGGGTGGTTAATTCTGATAATGGTCTCCTAGCGAAACCGTACGAAGAGGCGCAAGGACGCGCTCAACTGGACGCCGCTCTGGCCACGGGCTCTCCACAATTTGTGGAGGATTACATGTGGAAAGACGGGACGGCAGTACGGCGCATGTTCTTCCCATTTAAAATACCAGATTTCAACACCAGTTGGGTTGCTGTCGTGGATGTACCGGTAGCGACGATCAATGCACCACTCCATCGGCAGCTTGTTGCCATAGGCATAGCCTTCCTAGCAGTCCTCGTTCTTGTTCTTCTTCTCGGATGGCTCATTAACAGGATGGTGGTGAAGCCCATTCAGAGACTTTCATCCACTATGGGAAGTTTGGCAAATGGAGTTTTGAATGAAGATTTCGATGCTAATACGAGAAGAGACGAGATTGGAGATATGGTGAAAGCCGTCCAAGTCTTTCGCTCCAATGCGATCGAACGCCAAACGTTGCAGGAGGGAGCGGATGCCAGCCGTAAGCTGGCCGATAAACAGCGGGTAGATCGTGAGGAGCAAAAGGCGAGAGAGGCATCCGAACTGCAATTCGCCGTTGAGAACCTCGCCGTTGGACTTCTGCAATTGTCGGAAGGCAATCTAGCATATCGGATAAGCGACTCCTTCGTAGAAAGCCTAGTCTCGGCCCGTGACAACTTCAATATCACCGCCGAAAAACTGGAGGCAGCTCTCTCACAGGTCGTGCAAAGCACCATGAACATTGATGGGGAGGCGAAGGATATTCGATCCGCAGCTGATAATCTTGCGAGGCGCACGGAACAGCAAGCCGCCGCTGTTGAACAAACCGCAGCCGCGCTCGAAGAAGTCACGACGACCGTAAAGACATCAGCGGCAAGCGCACAGGGGGCCGGTCGCCTTGTTTTACGCACGAAGAATAACGCTGAGAATTCTGGAGAAATCGTGCGCCACGCTGTCACCGCGATGGAGCGGATTGAGAAATCCTCTTCAGAGATTTCAAATATCATTGGCGTGATCGATGAGATTGCGTTTCAAACGAACCTTTTGGCGTTGAATGCTGGGGTCGAAGCTGCGCGCGCCGGAGATGCGGGTAAAGGGTTTGCCGTCGTTGCACAGGAGGTGCGGGAGCTGGCACAGAGATCGGCCAATGCAGCCAAAGAAATCAAGATCTTGATCAATACATCAAATGAGCAAGTCGGGCAGGGGGTGCACCTTGTGCGCGAAACGGGACATGCACTCGAGAATATCGTGTCTGAGGTACAGGAAATTAGTTTTCATGTTGCCGCGATCGTAGAAACTGCTCAGGAGCAGTCCTCTGGCCTTCAGCAAATAAACATCGCTGTGAACCAGATGGATCAAGATACTCAGCAAAACGCCGCAATGGTTGAAGAGACTACGGCGGCCACCCATGGCCTGGCTCAGGAAGTGGCTGCTTTGCACGAACTGGTGTCCCAGTTCCGGTTGTCCCACCGCCGCACCGAGGGGCCTACGATCTCGCAAAGCCTCGGTAGAGAGGGAGCCAAGCGTCGGTACGGATGACGTCACGCTGGCGCCAATCGAGAAGCTGTTGGTGGGCCTTCTTGCTCATCAACTATAATGGCTTATCCCGTTCGCACAGGTGGCCACAATTAGTTGTGCCGGTGTGCCTGTCGAAGAAATCGACAGCGAAAATGAATTTGCTGTCTTTGATCCGAACTCTTGAAGCACTAACGAGCCGATTCTCTCCAAAGAGTCTCTGTTGGCGTTCCGCAGAATATTTGCATTCACAGGTGGTTCAGCTTGATGTGGCGCTTAACGTGCCGTTGCCGATTCAGCGCATGCAGTGGTTGAAATTTTACATGCACTACGAAGACACCCCTGCAGGAGGAGTGTTAGATGCCTCAGGTTGCGGACTATCGGCACCATCAAAATTTCGGTCCAATTATAGCTGTTCGGACATGGAATGCGTGGTGGAAAGACGCGGGTCTTCATCTTTCCGACATTACACATCATCTGACCGAAATGGTCGGTGATCGCTCTTCCGACGGCGCTCGTTGCTCATGACGAAAGCGGCTATCTCGGATCAGCCTTCCTCATCGATTGCGATTTGGAGGAGCGGCAACAATACAAGCCATGGATAGCGGCCGTTTGGGTGGAGGAGAATTAACGCAAACGTGGGGGAGGAAAATCACTCGTCGATGCAGCGGCAAAAGCTGCTGCCGATCTGGGATATCGGGTCTCGTACATATGCTGCCATCAAGAGTTGGAAACCTTTTACACCGCTTTTGGCTGGAGCGTTTTGGAACGTGATGTCGGCCCGCATAAGTTAAGCGTATTGTCCTCTGAGGCCTAAAGCATAGTGTCGGCCGTGTGCGGTGAGGCGGTCCGACCACCCGTGATCTTCGAGCCAACGGGAATATGGCGGAGATAGCCTTTCGCGATCTCCGTTGGTGCTAGGCGTGGTGGGTGGACGTACCGCCTCGTGTTCCTCTCCTCGCCCATCCGCCTCGGCGGGAACGCGGAGCGCTTCGGTTTCCTTCGTCCGTACCGCCAACGCTTCTCCTGCCGTCTGACCTCGTCGAGGGCGTCTAAATACCGCAACCGTGTTCCACGGCGTAGTCCTTGGCGCGGTCGAGCCTCTCGGGCCGGACCATGTCGAGAATCTGGTCCTCGTGTGCGGCCTTCCATTCCCGCGTGTCGCCGACGATATCGCGCCAGGTTGATCGGCCGATTCGCTGTCCGAGACCAAGGCTGGTATCGACGTTGGTCTGGAAATGCCGTCGGCGATTCCGACGTAAGACGAACTCGTTGGCGTAGATGTCGACGTGCTTATCGCGGACGCCATGGTAGGTTCCGTAGCTCCATCTCTTGAAGTTGGAGAAGAGCCGATGCACCCAGGGTAGGACTTCATGCGCAAGTGGTGCATCCACTGCGCTCAGGTTGATCGCTTGATGACCCCGATCTTCCGTACACGGTGGGGAGCGCGGACAATGGCACACTGATCATCAATCCGGTCGTCTACCCTAAAATCCAATACGACCCTGACCGAGATTTCCGCCCGGTCGGAATGTACGCCGGCATCAATCTCTTGCTTTGCGTTCCAAACAACTCGCCGATTAAACGCCGAATATCTGATAAAGCTAGGGGTGCGCCAGAACCGATCCTTCACGCAAGCCCCGGGATCGGCACGCCACTCCACCTCGCGATGGAGCGTCTCGCCCGCGACGCAAACGCGCATCTCAAGCACGTGGCATACAAGGGCATAGCTCCCGCGTTGAATGACGTCCTAGCCGGTATTGTTGACAGTATCGTGATCGACTACACGACGGCCAATTCGCAAATCAAGGATGGCAAAATCCGAGCGATCGCCGTCTTCTCGGAAAAGCGCCTGACGGTGCTTCCTGACGTTCCGACGATGGCGGAGCAGGGCGTGCCCGGCTTCAGGCTGGGGCTTGGCACTCGCTGATTGTGCCCAAGGCTACGCCGGACGACGTGGTCGCAACCCTGTCTCAGGCACTCGGCAAGGCTTTGCAGGACCCGTTGGTGAAGACCCGCTATGCCGAGCTTGGTCTCGACATGCCTCCGAGCTACCCCGAAACCATGGCTCAGCGATGGGCAAGCGATAAAGCCACCTGGCAGCCTCTGATCCGTTCGCTGAACATCAAGCTCGACGGCTGAATTCAAATGGTGTGTCCGGGCATCTGGCCCGGGCACACGCTCACGCCACACGAACTCAGTTAATCGATCTCGTGCGTTGCCGATCCATCTCAGGAACACCATGAACGCTGACGCGCCGGCGGGCAGGATGGCTAAAGCTTCCGAAATTGCGAGCGTCGCGCTCGGCCTCGCAGGTTGTGAGGCGAGCCTCGTCCATTGGTTGGTCTATACCGCTGACGGGGGTGGCTCATCCGATGAGCATGCCGGGCACGTGGTCAGCGAATTTATGCCGTCGCCGGTTGCTCGTTATCGCGTCCGATTGATGAGCGTGTTCGATAACCGTTAGCAAGATATCGTACCTAATCATTTTTTTCAGCAGCCCTACCTTGGGAGACGGCGTTTCTCGGAATGCGCCAGGCCATCAGCAACGAATGGAGCTGGAGATGAGAGATCACTCACATTTGGAACTTTCACGTCGAGACTTGCTTGTCTCTTCGGCGGCGGCACTCGCCGTTACTGGAGTTGCTGCAAAAGGGGCAGCGGCACAATCCTCGGGGAAAGAAATGAATTTCAACACAAGCGTTTCCTTCAAGGTGAACGGCGAGCTGCGCGATCTCAAGGTCGACAATCGTACGACCTTGCTCGATGCCTTACGCGAGCACCTTCATCTGACAGGCACGAAGAAGGGCTGCGATCACGGCCAGTGCGGCGCATGCACCGTAATGGTGGACGGACGTCGGATCAATTCCTGCCTGACATTGGCCGTCATGCACGAGGGTGACGAGGTCACAACCATCGAAGGCCTCGGACATCCCGGCGACCTTCACCCGATGCAAGCCGCATTCGTCAAACACGACGGCTTCCAGTGTGGTTACTGCACCCCCGGACAGATCTGTTCCTCCGTGGCGGTGTTGGAGGAAATCAAATCGAATATCCCTAGCCACGTGACCCAAGACATCTCGGCAAAGGTTGAACTCACCGCTGCGGAAGTCAGGGAGCGTATGAGCGGAAACATCTGTCGATGCGGCGCGTACTCCAACATTCTAGACGCAATCTCTGAAGTTGGGGGGATTAAGGCATGAGACCCTTCACCTATGAACGCGCCACGACGGTGCAGGCGGCAGCGACAGCAGCCGCAGCCAATCCGGAAGCGAAATTCATCGCTGGCGGCACCAATCTTCTGGACTTGATGAAGCTCGAAATCGAGCAGCCCCCGCATCTCATTGACGTAAACGGCATTGGCCTCGATAAAATTGTACCGACGTCCGAAGGGGGGCTGCGCATCGGCGCTTTGGTTCGCAACACTGATCTGGCAAGTGACGCAAGCGTCCGCCGGGATTACGGTTTGCTTACGCGCGCTCTTGTCGCTGGGGCATCCGGCCAGCTGCGCAACAAAGCCACTACGGCAGGCAACCTCCTGCAACGCACACGCTGTCCGTATTTCTACGACACCAATCAACCCTGCAACAAAAGGCAGCCGGGCAGTGGATGTTCTGCAATCGGTGGGTTCTCCCGCCAACATGCAGTCGTTGGAAGCAGCCAATCCTGTATTGCCACCCATCCCAGCGACATGGCGGTCGCAATGCGGGCGCTCGACGCGACGGTCGAAACAGTCAAAAGACACGGCGGTAGCCGATCGATCCCAATCGCAGACTTCCACAGGCTTCCGGGCGATACGCCTCACATCGAGACAGTGCTTGAGCCCGGCGAGTTCATAACTGCAGTAACGCTTCCCAAGCCGATTGGCGGCAAGCATATCTATCGTAAAGTGCGCGATCGCGCCTCTTACGCGTTTGCGCTCGTATCCGTCGCCGCAGTGATCGAACCGGATGGAACCGGCCGCGTTGCTGTCGGCGGCATCGCTCACAAGCCATGGCGGACAGAGTCAGGGGACCAGCAGCTGAAGAGCGGGGCAAAAGCCGCGAGCGCAGCACTGCTCGCCGACGCACGCCCAACGGAGCAAAATCGCTTCAAGGTGACCCTTGTGGAACGAACGATCGGCTCGGTGATCGCAGAGGCAAGGGGATAACGACCATGAAATTCGACACACCAGCAGTCAACAATCCCATCGATCAAATGAAGGTCGTCGGACAGCCCATCCCCCGCATTGACGGTCAACTGAAGACGACCGGCCGAGCGATGTATGCCTATGAGTGGCATGATCCGAAGGTCCCCTATGCCTACGGTTATCCAGTCGGTTCCTCGATCGCTAAGGGCCGAATCCGGTCAATGAACATCGATGCCGCAAAGCGGTCCCCCGGCGTTCTAGCGGTTGTGACCACTTTGGACGTGGGAAAGCGCGAAAAGGGCAAGTTCAACACGGCCAATCTCTTCGGAGGCGATGAAGTCCAGCACTATCACCAGGCGGTGGCGGTGGTGGTCGCCGAAACCTTTGAGCAGGCGCGCTTTGCCGCTTCGCTCATCAAGATCGATTACGAAACCGCGATGGGGAGTTTCGACCTGGCGAAGGCCAAGGACAGCGCCGTCAAGCCCGACGAGAAGCAGCAGCCCGACACAGCCGTCGGCGATTTCGAGGGGGCCTTCACGAACGCCTCCGTGACCTTGGACCAGTCCTACACGACCCCCGACCAGTCCCACTCGATGATGGAGCCGCACGCTTCGATCGCCGCTTGGGACGGCGACAAGGTGACCGTGTGGACTTCCAGCCAGATGATTGATTGGTGGCGATCCGATCTGGCGACCACTCTTGGCATAGACAAGGACAATATTCATCTGATGTCGCCGTTCATCGGCGGCGGGTTCGGGGGCAAGCTGTTTCTGCGAGCCGATGCCGTGCTGGCCGCCTTCGGAGCAAAGGCCGCAGGCAGACCGGTCAAGGTCGCGCTGCCGCGTCCTTTCATGCCGAACAACACGACCCATCGGCCAGCGACCATCCAGCGTATCCGCATCGGCACGTCCCGGGATGGAAAGATCACCGCGATTGCCCATGAAAGCTGGTCTGGCGACCAGAAGGGAGGCCAGCTGGAAACGGCAGTCAATCAAACCCGGCTGCTTTACGCCGGCGAGAACCGCATGACGGCGATGAGGTTGGCGACACTTGATCTGCCGGAAGGCAATGCGATGCGAGCGCCGGGCGAAGCACCCGGATTGATGGCGCTCGAGATCGCAATCGACGAGATCGCCGAAAAGGTGGGCGTCGACCCTGTCGAATTCCGCATTCTCAACGATACTCAGGTCGATCCTGAGAAGCCCGAACGACCATTCACACAGCGGAACCTGGTCGGTTGTCTCAAGCTCGGCGCGGAACGCTTCGGTTGGAGCCAACGCGGGAAGCCAGGTTCGCGTCGGGAAGGAAATTGGCTCATCGGCTTGGGTGTCGCAGCGGCTTTCCGGAACAATCTTCTACTCCCGTCTGCGGCCCGGGTTCGGCTCGGCGCGGACGGAATAGCAACGGTCGAAACCGATATGACGGATATAGGTACAGGCAGTTACACCATCATCGCGCAGACGGCGGCTGAGATGCTGGGTCTCCCGGTGGATCGGGTGGCCGTTCAGCTCGGCGACTCGCGGTTTCCGGTTTCAGCGGGTTCCGGCGGGCAGTTCGGGGCGAACTGTTCCACCTCGGGCGTCTATGCCGCGTGCGTGAAGCTCCGTGAGGCGGTAGCACAGAAACTCGGCTTCAACACGGATGACGCGGTGTTCGAGAATGGACAGGTACGATCGGGCGACCGTTCGGTCGCACTCGCCGAAGCAGCCGGTCCCGACGGGCTGATTGGCGAAGACAATATGGAATGGGGTGATCTGGCTGACACGCATCAACAGTCGACCTTTGGTGCCCACTTCGTGGAAGTCGGCGTCGACGTCGCCACGGGTGAAACGCGCATTCGGCGTATGCTGGCAGTCTGCGCCGCCGGCCGAATCCTCAACCCCATAACTGCTCGCAGCCAGGTCATCGGTGCCATGACGATGGGGGTAGGTGGAGCCCTGTCCGAGGAACTGGCGGTCGATACCAAGCAGGGTTTCTTCGTCAACCACGATCTTGCGGGCTATGAAGTTCCTGTCCATGCCGACATTCCCCACCAGGAAGTGGTGTTCATGGATGAGGCAGATCCGATGTCGTCGCCGATGAAGGCCAAGGGCGTTGGCGAACTCGGACTTTGTGGTGTTTCGGCCGCCGTCGCGAACGCGATCTATAACGCTACCGGGGTGAGAGTGCGTCACTATCCTATGACCCTCGACAAAATCATAGGCGGGTTGCCGGATGTTGCATGAGGATATCACCGCACTCCCGGATATCCATCCGCACGAGGTCAGCGAAGCTGTAGTAAGGCCGACGCCGGTCCGATCGTTGCTCACTGATGATGTGGAAGAGATATTTCGCTTTGCGATCAGGGAGCTTGCTCGGGGCAGGGTGGCGCTTGCCACCCTGGTCGAAATCAGGGGAGGAGCCGCGCGCGCACTCGGATCCCACGTCGTCATTGCGGCTGATGGACGTTTCTGTGGCTATGTGTCCGGTGGCTGCATAGAAGCGGCGGTTGCTGCCGAGGCGCTCGACGCGCTCAGTGAAAACAAAGACCGGGAGGTTAAGTACGGAGAAGGCTCTCCCTTTTTCGATATTGTCCTGCCGTGTGGTGGCGGGATCACGGTGTCGATTCACGTGCTGCACGGCACTAAGGTGCTGAGCCAGGTCATTGCAGAGCTTGACCAACGCCGGAGTGCGGGCCTGCGCTACACGAGATCACGAGAACAGCTTGAGATTATTGAACCGCCGGAAAGGGCCGGCTGTGTCGATGACGCCTTCGAAACAATTTATCGGCCCCGCACGCGTGTTTTGATCTCCGGTCAGAGCGTCGAGGCCGAGCGGGTCGCTTCTATCGCCAATTCATCCGGGCATGAGGTCGTCGCATACACGACAAGGGAAAGTGGCCTGCCCGATATCGATCAGTACACCGCCGTAGTTCTTCTCCACCACGACCTCGATGCGGAGCAGAGGGTTCTCCACGCAGCACTGCGCTCGAACGCGTTTTACATCGGTGCGTTGGGAAGTACTCGCACCCACCGCAAAAGAGTAGATAGGCTCGACAGTTCCGGGTTCTCGAAGGCGCAAATCCGTCGGATAAAAGCGCCGATCGGTGTGTTCGGACCAACTCGTGACGCCAACTCACTTGGCCTGTCCGTCTTGGCCGATGTTGCAGCTACGCGCTTGTCCATCTACGCGTGAGGCACCATGGCACCGCTCCAGAATGCGCTGATTTCGGTTGCGGTCGTTGTCCTAGCGGCAGGGAGATCGAGCAGAATGGAGCGCTCCGGACACAAGCTCCTGGCGCGATTTCGTGGCGTGACCCTAGTTCGCTTGGCTGCTTTGGCCGCGACCGGTTGCGAGAGTGGCTCGGTCGTGATGGTGACCGGATATCGAGGTACTGACATCGAGGCCGAAATTGCGGGGCTCGAATTGAGCGTTGTAAGAAATCTCCACTACGCTGATGGCATGGCAAGTTCGATCGTGCTCGGCGTCAGGCGCGCCGCCGATTTCGATCCCGATGGCATCATGATCATGCTTGCAGACATGCCGCTACTCAAAACAAAGGACCTCGTCACGCTCATTGGTGCTTTTCGGACGAGCAGTGCCAAGGCCATCGTCCGAGCGGCATGCGACGGGGTCCCGGGCAATCCTGTTATTTTCCCACGCTCGGCCTTTGCGGCACTCCAAGGTCTTCGCGGTGACAACGGCGCTCGTGCGATAATTTCGCAGTTTGCTCTCGACGTAATCGACGTTGAGATCGGCGTGAGCGCAAAGATGGACATCGACACCGCAGAGCAACTATTTGCTTTTGGCGCGCAGCCGGAAGCCAACTAATGGACGAGATTTCTTCTCGTCCGAGCGCCTCTGCGTATTCGCTGCCGATTGATGAAATACCCTCATAACGTCAAACGGTTGTGGGCTCTAATCCCAGCCTGTCGTCTTTGCTATTTGTTGTCTGGCCGCCTCCTGATCGCAGATCTTCCAAGCTCCTGTAAGCAGTGTTTCCATCCGTAACGAGCAGGCTGCCGACAACGGTGTTGTCCCGGATGAAGGCGTGTAGGCTCTCGCGATTGATGTTGACGATTCGCTGCAGACGGCATCGTGCTGGATATTTTCCAGCCTCAACTTCAACCGCCCCAATCATGAAAATCTTGCCGATGGACTGCGTCCCTGACCACCGCCTTCTGGCTCATCCTTACGGCGGAACGGAACATTCGTCTCGTCGATCTCGATCATGCCGCGAAGTGGACGCCTGTCCGGATCGATCATCGCCCTGCGGAGCTTGTTCTACGTCCATGGAAAAGAGCGAGAAGCGAACTGCCATCTTCGATGGTCGCGCGCGGCGGAGTTATCGATGGCAAGCCGGCTGGAACCTGGGAGGCGATGATCAGGGAGCATCACGAAGGTTACATCACCTGGGACGACTGCGAGCGCAACCCAACAGCAACTCGCGCTCAATAATTATGGCCCGCGCCGGCGGGGTCAAATCGGGCCGCGGCGGCAAAGCGCTTCGGGATGCCGCGACTCGGGACTGTTCTGGAAATAAGATACGGCACCATGCATATCGATCGCAGAAGCGACTAGCTCTGCGATCAATTTTACAGGTGGCCAAGAGCGCCGACGTAGCGTAGTGCGGTAGACGCAAGTGGCCTGCTTACGCCACCCCTATCCCGCCGTAGCTATGCCGCGCCTCAGCTTCCTTACTTGGCAAGTCGTTGGCTGAAACGCCGATCGAATATGAACTCTGCCATTCGATTCTTCATCATCTCAACCGAACCGCCCGCAATCATCCACCCCTTTGTGCGCAGCATGCAGTATTCGGCGAGAGTCTCTCGGCTATACCCCATCCCACCCATGATCTGGACTGCCTCACAGGCGACCTCGAAGCCGACCTGATTGCACGCCAATTTTGCAAGCGTCGTGTCATATGCCGACGGTAATCCCGTATCTGCCCCGACCGCTGCCTTATATAAGAGTAACTGTGCGGACTCGAGCTTCATAGCCATATCGGCGAATTTCCATTGCATACCCTGGAATTCGCACAGTGGGCGGCCAAATTGCTTTCGTTCGATGGCATAATCCCGCGCAAGATTGTAGGCATGGCGGCCAATCGCGAGCGAGCGCGCGGTGTTGCCAATCCGCTCTACATTGAATGCCGCAATCTGCTGTTTGAAGCCGCCGGGCCCAAGAAGAAGGTTCTTCTTTGGCACCCTAGCATTCTCGAAATAGAGTGGGCACCATTCTTCCCCGCTCATGAACTGCGACGGCTCACCGACAGTGAACCCGGGCGCGTCGCGCTCTACGATAATCGAGCCGATACCATCAAGCCCGGGGGCAAAACGGCAGTAGACGAGAAACAAGGACGCATCTCGGCTGTGCGTGCCAAAAACCTTCTGACCATTGATGAGATAATCGTCGCCGTCTTCTTTCACTGATGTCCGAAGGTCAGTGGCGGCCGAACCGGCCTCGGGCTCACTCATGCCGAGTGAAATGACCATTTCCCCCGACAACAGCTTCCCCAGCCATTTCTTCTTTTGATCATTATTCGCATATTCGGCGAAGGTACGGATCGCCCCGAAGTTGCCGGCCTGAATGATGTCGGCGCTTTTCGGGCATATGAGCGCCATCTGCTCAATAGCAATAACAGCATCCATCAGCGTTCCGCCCATTCCGCCGTCTTCGGGCTTAATGGTAATGCCGAGAAGTCCCTGGTTGGCGATCATTTTCGCCTCCTCCCAAGGATATTCGTTTGAATGAGCGCGCTTAAGAGCGCCCTCCTTGAATTTGTCGGTCGCAAACCGTCTTACACTATCTGCAAAAAGCTGCTGCTCATCCGTCAGGGCGAAATCCATCGTTCCTCCAATTCGCTACATCCTGATGTTGCATCAGGATTTAAGGAAAAATTAAACAGGGTCCGCATTAATCTAATACAAACTTATCCCAGATGATAGGACAGGTTTACAAAACTCCGAACATTTTTATTGTAAAGGATTGAAACCAGTCCCTGTCCTACCTCCCCACGCATCGTGGCAAAGTTCCGCAGAGCCCCATAACTCCCTCAAAACACGCTTCGAAACGCAATCAACGGCGCCGATCATCCTACGACCGCCGCGGAATATCAGACTTTTCAATTTGACAAAAATCCGGAATGGTGGGAACTCTTTATTGCATATGTGGGATTCGTCGGCGTGCTGGTTGATGTTGTCGCAAAGAAAAGTCATTTGAAGCCTGACATGTCGTGGCTACCGAGGCAAAGCTTCAAGCGAATGGACAGGACACAAAGGCTACCACCGCAAAACATCAGACGCGGTGTCGGAGAAGATGGACGCCAATAGAATAAGCGTCGGTTATGATTGGGAGTGTCAAATGGATCTGGGAATAGCAGGCAAGCGAGCGGTCGTGATAGGCGGGAGTTCAGGGCTAGGCTACGCGGTTTGCGAGAGATTGGCCGCGGAAGGAGTCGAGCTAGTCATATTCGCACGTAATGCGGAAAAGCTGCACAAGGCTCGTGAAGAGCTGCTCCAGATCCCCGGCGCGAAAGTGGAAACGGTTGAAGGCGACATTACAAACTCCGACGACGTCGAACGGCTTAGGGATGAACTCGTAAAAGGTGGTGGGATGCAAATCCTGGTGCTCAATACGCCGCCTCCGCCGCGACCGATGTTTGATTTCCTGGCAGAGCAAGACGACCAGCGTTGGGAGGATGCCTATCAGGGACAGCTAAAAGGTGCCCTGCTGATACTGCGTAAACTCGCTCCATTGCTTATTGGTCCGGGGTGGGGGCGCATTGTGGCCATCACATCAGCATCTATCAAACAACCTCTACCAAATCACGCTCTTTCAACTGTCTATCGTGCGGGAGTGCTGGCGGCTCTGAAACATCTGTCCATGGAAATGGCCGAACATGGCGTAACCGTCAATTCGGTTGCGCCGGCTGTGGTAGTGACATCTACTTACCACACTGTCCATAATATCGAAGAAAGAGTTAGCCGAATTCCTCTAAAAAGGGCCGGCAAACCCGAGGAGCTAGCCGCCACCGTTGCGTTTTTTGCGTCCGATCTCGCTGGTTTTATTACAGGCGAGAATGTGCAGGTGGACGGTGGCTTCACTAGATCACTTTACTAACCAGGGATCCGAAGCCTGGGCAGGTCTAATTGATTTTTCGATGGGACCTGACCAACGCGATTCTAAAGCCGCGGCGACGTCGCGTGCGCACTAGCAAGTCCAATACGAACGCTTCCTTGTAGGATCCTTGGATAATTTATGCCGCGCGCCCAATCCCCATTCGCGCTACTCAGGAGACGCCCGTTTCTTGTCTATTGGCTCGCGGGGTTGTCAGCAAATTTCGGATGGCAAATCCAATTGGTTGCGGCTTCCTGGCTTATGACTACCCTCGATGGCTCGCCCGAGCTTGTCGCTTCGGTTCAAGCATCCGTTGCCCTTCCCGTCATGTTGCTATCGCTCCCGGGAGGAGCCATTTCTGACATGATTGGCGAGCGCAAGCTGGTTCTTTGGTCGCAATCTTTCCTGATGTCGGTATGTATTGTTCTTGCGATATGCGCTTACCTGGAAATACTCACACCGCTGCTCCTCTTAACCTGTACTTTTCTTATCGGCAGCGGGAGGGCGTTGTATTACCCAGGGTGGCAAGCGATGATCTTTGAGTTCGTCTCGAAGACTGACGCTGTCCCGGCAATCGCCTTGAATTCGAGCAGCCTGAATATTGCGCGCAGTCTTGGGCCAGCCATAGGCGGTGCTTTAGTTACGATAGCTGGTGCCTTTGTGGCCTTCGTCATCAGTGCCCTGAGCAATCTAAGCGTGGTAGACGTCGCCAGGCGATGGCCCGCCCATAGAAAATCAGGCACGCTGCCGCCCGAGCCGTTCGCCAGCGCCATGTTGGCGGGGGTACGATATGTCGCGCTTTCGCCGATGCTAGTGGTGATCATGCTGCGCTCGGCGGTCTTCAATGTAGCCGCGATAGCAGTCCTCGCCCTGTTGCCGCTCGTCGCAAAGGATTTGTTGCACGGAGGGCCTGAGTCATTCGGCATTCTATTGGGTGCCTTCGGGGCCGGTGCGGTAGCAGGTGCAGTCGTCATCGATGACTTGAGGCAAAAGGTATCGATTGAGCCATTCATAGCAATTGGTTTCTTGGGTTTTGCCCTCTCGGCTGCAACTTTGGCCTGGAGCCACTTCCTTCCTTTGTCGATGGCCGGCGCCGCGATTGGGGGCCTATCCTGGGTCCTCGTGCAGGTAACGCTATACTCCACGGCTCAGGTTTCCTCACCGCGGTGGGTACTCAGCCGTAGCATAGCTATATATCAGATGTTCGTTTTCGGCGGAAATGCCCTCGGCAGCGTAATTTGGGGACTTGTCGCAGGGCAGTCCGGAACCAGTGTTGCCTTGCTGGCTTCGGCGGTCGTGATGGCAATTGGCTCCAGTTTCGGCCTAGCTTTCCGAATTCGAGAACCTGACAGCGATAAACTCGATCAAGATTCGGAATGGTCAGCGCCACAACCAAACCTCGATATGGTACTAACGAGCGGGCCGATCATGACGACCGTTACATACCGGATTAGGGAGGAGGATGCTTCTCAGTTCGTCGACGCGATGCGAGAAAAGCGACGAAACCGGATCCGGGATGGTGCCTTTCGATGGACTCTATCAAGAGATATACAAGATCCTACCGTCTGGTTCGAGCGGTTTAAGGTCGCAACTTGGGCAGAGGCGCAGCGTCTTCACGCCCGCCGCACTGTCGCCGGTGCACAAGTTATCGCGTACCTGCGCAACTTGCATCAGGGTCCAGGACTGCCCGAGGTGCATTATGAACTCATCCGTGATCCAAGCGCCGGCACCTGGCGAAGTTCTTTTCCTCCGCGAATGGATCACTAGAGAACATGCCCAAAGCCACTTCGTTGGGCTGAGCAGCGCCGGTTAGCGCGATTCCGCCAGTGCGACATAAAAGAGCTAAGGATACTAGCCTACTGCACGCGCCGGCCGGTCGGTTCCAACCGCGATGACACCAACGCGATCAGTGACTTGCCGACCAGCGTCCTTTACGATCGCGACAACGCGTTCGACATCGTCCCGGTTAAACTTCGATTCGGCTCCAGCAACGCCGATACTACCCAAAATTTGCCCCGCTTTATTGAAAATTGGCGCTGCAATACCAATCACATCAGGATTAAACTCGCCAACCGACTTGGCAAAGCCGGCTCGTCTAATCTCCGCCAGGTTCTCTCGAAAAGAGTCCCAATCTGCCCCAAGTCCCGAGGTTGCGATTGTTCCTTTGTGCTTGGCGTAGATGCTGCGCAGTTGATGAGGACCCAAATGCGCCAGAATGATTTTCGACGCGGCGCCTCGAAAGAGCGGCCGCCGCTGGCCCCTTGAAAACAAGTGCGCAGGGCTATCTGGAGCAAGTTCCTCCCTGACGCAGAGCACCGAGCCACTGAACAAGGCGCACAAAATCGCCGAAAGTGCTGATTCACTCGCCATTTTCTTAAGCACCGGACCAGCGGCCTTATAGAGAGGATCACAATGCCGAATCTGAAGATCCAGCTCAATAATTCGAGGTCCTAGCGTGTAATAACCATTTGCTACAGGCGCCAGCATTCCGATATCAGCCAGCGCCTTAATGTAGCGATAGCCCGTGGATCGCGATGTTCCCAACGCAAGGATTAGAGCATCGCTGGACCAAGCTGGTGCAGCAGCCGTGAAAAGATCTAAAAGGCTGAGCATTCGCACGAGACTGTTCGATCCCATGTCGTCGGTGGCAGCCTTGGCGCTCTGTTTCGATGGAACTGCTGAGGGGCGGTTCGCGAGGGGATTAGATGGGGTTTTCGCCATTGCACTCGGATCTTAGGAAAACGGTTCTCGCGGCTTCTGCCGAAAGTTTTCTGCTAGTATAAAGAGTGTCACATTATTAGAAAATCCACGGGTCTGTCCAGAACCCCAGACGCGCGAACTGGCAAATCTCTGTACTTTTCCATTGTCTTTCCGTACCTTGAGGCCGCGCACAACTAGGGGTGCGCCAGGAAAAGACAATTCCATATCATTCATCGACAATCTCCGACCAGCTCCCAAAACGCTAGGACAATGCCGGGGTAAATCGCAGCAAACGCGTTAAAGACGAGATCGGGGTTTCTGGGTCAAGGAGATCGATAAGATCAAAAAGCTCAGCCGCACGCCCTGCGCCCATGACGTCTTGAGTCAGTTCGTCTAGTTTCGCGCGATGTTCTTTTTCGGTAAAGGGATTATTTGGCATCCCCTTCGCGCCCTCCATGAAGATACTTTGCTTGGTGCCACCCTTGTAGGTCACAGTAACTTCTCCGACGAAATTAAAAGGATAGCGCTCATCGAGTTCTGGCGAGTGAATGACGCGAACGCGTCGCGCGAAAGCCACGACGTCTGTATCGCCGCGAAGTTCGAATGCACCATCAAGAAAGGCCCGGTGCGTTGCGTAACCGTTGCCTTTTCCCAGCGCGGCAAGTGCCATCTGCAGGGCGAGACTGAACTGCAGTTCTTCAATGTT
Source organism: Rhizobium sp. BK619 (assembly GCF_014195245.1). Lineage (NCBI taxonomy): Bacteria > Pseudomonadati > Pseudomonadota > Alphaproteobacteria > Hyphomicrobiales > Rhizobiaceae > Rhizobium > Rhizobium sp. BK619. The sequence continues at coordinate 26,915 of NZ_JACIBH010000015.1, forward strand.
GGTCGTACCATTCTCTTGCGCTTGCGGATTGTCGCCAAGGGTGCGGGTCATTGCCTGGACAATAGCGTCAACAGATTCGATCTCGCTAACGCGGTGACGAAGACTGTTCATCGCGTCGATATAGGCATGATGAGCGCCACAGCAGCAATAGGCCTTGAGCCAGATGTCCTTTAGTCGTTGATTCCTCACGGACTGGAATGCTTCAACCGCAGCGGATTCGACTACCGGCCGACGAATGAAGTTTAGAAAGAAGCCTTTCGGCCCGGTCAGATACCGTCGTGGTCCAGTAATACCCACACGTGCAAGATTGACGGCTTCGATGCCGTTGCGTACCGCGATGCCAGCATGCACACGTTTGATAGACCCACCACTTTTCGTGTACTCGGTTGTTCCAGACGCATGGCTGAGCGCAATGGCCATCGCGTGCCGGACCTCATCCGCTTTGAGTCGATGCAGTTTTGCTGCAACTGCCGCGGCTCCGAAATTCGCCAGCACTGAATGTGCGTGCCAACCCGCATTGACGAGGTCCGGAGCAGCAAGGCGGCCCAGCCGCGCGTACACCTCATAGCCCGTCACGATGGCCTCGACGACCTCGCCGAGCGTCGCTCCCACCTCCTCACCCACCGCAATCGCGGTGGGAATAACGCAACATCCTGGATGACCATTGCTTGCTACGTCGTCGTATTCGAAGCCATGGCCATATGTAGCATTGATATAGGCAGCATCTGCTGCATCGATTGTTTGTTCTTCAGAAACAACCGTCGAGGTTCCCGAGCGAGGCTTGCTCAAAAAGCGTCTGGCATCGCGAGACCACGGCAAGTCTACCGCCCCGACCTGTAGCGCGAACTGGTCCTTCAGGAGTGCCTTTACAGCAGCCTGGGACGATGGCTCGATATCCGACCATTTAAAGTCGACTACGAACTTCGCAACTGCCATTTCAAGGTCACTGCTGGTCTCGGGTTGATGGGGCATTTCGTTCCTCTAGATTGGGCGGCTGGCACGCCTCTTCGCCGGGCGTGTGAAAGGCTTAACCGCAGTCGTAAACGAACAGTCACAGCTGCAGCGCGCGGTTTTCGGCAAATTATCCTGTCATACGGGATTATGCAATACATCGAGAACGGAATGCTGATAGCATTTCTGCGGTTGTCACGTTTATGTCCACACGGGTCATGCTTTTCTTTAACTTGAGCGGAAACTCATTTGCCGACTCCAGCGTTTGCGGAGTGAGACGCGCTCTCCCACATTGACAATTATCTCACAATGTCGGACTAGTTTACATGGTCATGTTGGGTGGCCCCTCGGTAACACGACTGACCGTTCGCATAATTGCTCATCCGATCTGCCTTGACGGTGCGCGCGCCACATAACGCAAAGGAAAACTCCATGACTGAGATTGGAACCGACGTTGTGCTGATGAAGGAAACGGCGAGCGGTGTGTTTCTCGTCACAATTAATCGGCCAGACCGTCGAAACGCATTGAATTTCGAAATCAAAACTAGGCTCGCGGAAATACTGGAGACCCTGGATCACGATCCCGCGGTGCGCGTCATTGTACTGACCGGTGCAAATAAATGTTTCGTGGCAGGGACAGATCTGGGCGAGATGGCCTCGATGACACCGACGGACCATACCATCCTTGTCACTGATCGCGTTTTCACGGTGATGCGCCGATGCTCAAAGCCGCTAATCGCTGCTGTTGAAGGTTTTGCGCTTGGAGGCGGCTGCGAGATTGCACTGGCGTGCGATATGATCGTGGCAGGAGAGGGGGCCAAGTTTGCCTTGCCGGAAGTTCGTGTGGGTGTCATGCCTGGAGCTGGTGGCACACAGCGTCTACTGAGAACTATTGGTAAGTACCTCACCATGCGCATGGTTCTGACAGGAGAGCATATTGGTGCACGCGAAGCCTTTTCCATGGGCTTTCTGTCACTCGTTACAAGTGACGGTAGCGCACTGCAGGGCGCGCTCGACCTCGCCGACAAAATTGTCGCTATGCCGCCGCTTGCGATAAAGGCGATCAAGGAGGTTATGCAAATCGGGGGCGATGCGTCGCTAGAGACCGCGCTGCTTCTCGAGCGCAAGGCATTTCAGGTTCTCTTTGATTCGCAGGACCAATCCGAAGGTATGCGCGCGTTTATGGAAAAGCGGACTCCGGAGTTTTCAGGACACTGAATTGTCAAACTTGTTCATGGTCGGAAAAGACCTGGCAACCGGTAGGGCTACGCGTCCAAGCACCTGAATCTGGGCAGATCCGTGTCAGTTTTTAAAAGCTAGCTTCGCCACATACGGTGCTCGAAGTCAACTTGCGCGCGTCGGTATGAAACCCCTCCCAAATTTCGACCTGTTGCACCCTTGCGACGCTCAACTTTGTCACGCTTGGCACATGATGGGGCTTCTTTTACCGCGAAAGCGCTTGACAAACACCGCCTGATACCAATTAATGTCAATATATGGGATTAACTTACGCCGTCAGAATGATAGATGAGTTAGTTTGCCGAAGCCTTCCCACGGAAGTCCAGAACCACGGAGAATGGCGCGATCGCGCTGGCATGGGGCAAGTCATTTCCGGCTTGTATTTGACTGAGGACAACACGGGGCCGGGCTTGGATCGTCGTGTGAAAGAGAGAATCCGAGATGGTAGAACTTACTGCAGACGTGGGCCGCTTCCTCGCAAATATCAGGTTTGAGCACCTGCCCCCCGATACGATACAAGTCGTAAGGGACGCGTTTGCAGATACGGTCGGCGTTGTTATGGCCGGCGTAGATCAGCGCTTATCTGTCATCCTGCGCAAGACGTTGGTGGAACCGTCAGGCCGGCAAGAATCCCGCGCCTGTCTTTCGACAAGGCTGGTGGCCGGACCCGACGCGGCACTTTTGGCTGGAGCTATCGCGCACGCACTGGACTATGGGTGCCAGACGATGTCGGGCCATCCCGGAGGCGTGATCATCCCGGCAATTCTTGCCGAGGCTGAAGTCCTCGGATCCACGGGCGAGGAGATGGTCACAGCGTTCGTTGCCGGCTACGAGGTGTGGTGCGAGGTTTGGCGGCGCAACAAATCGTATCACCAAGCCGGTTGGCATCCGACCGCTCTGCTCGGTCCCCTAGCCACGGCTTCAGCCTGTGCGGTTTTGCGAAAACTATCGGCCGAAAAGGCGCAGATGGCTGTCGCTATAGCGGCCAGCCACTCTGGCGGCCTATTTTCGAACTTTGGCTCCATGACCAAGGGCTATCATTCAGGCATGGCATCGAGGAGCGGCGTCATCGCAGCGCGCCTTGCAGAAGCCGGCATGACGGGTGGAGCAGATGCGCTTGAAAATGAGCAAGGCTTTCTAACCGCCTTTTCGTCGGGCGGAACGCCTGATCGGGACTCTCCCTCGCAGCTGGGAAAAGAATGGTACCTGCCGCGCTACAAGCTGCAGTTCAAGATGCATCCAAGCTGTTTCTTTATGCATCGCTCGTTCGAAGGCACTCTTAAGATGCTCGGAGACCGAAAAATTGATCCCGATGAGGTGGAATCGGTCGAAGTCGAAATGGGACGCGGTCAAGTGACCGTACTTGTTCATAATCAACCAAAGAATCAGTACCAAGCTCAGTTCAGCGGGCAGTTTGGAATCGCTGCGGCCGTCATCCTCGGCAAATTTGGTGTTCCGGAAATCGCCGACGAGGTTGTGCAACGACCGGATATGCAAGCCTTCTACCCGAAAGTGAAGCTGAAAGCGGTCGAAGCATTCGATCCGCGGGATCCGGTTTTTTCACCAACGGAATCGGTGGTCATGAAGCTGAAGAGCGGAGAGATCATCGAGAGTGGCCCGATCGCCACGATCCCGGGCTATGCCGCCGAGCCACTCACGCACGATGAGCTGTGGGGCAAGTTTCGCGAGTGCACGCAACAGACACACACTAATGCGCAAGCGTTCGAGCTGTTCGATCTTCTTCAACAGATAGAGAAGCTACCTTCGGCACACGCACTTCCGACCTGCACCACCATATTCCAAGATTAAATACCCAGTGACCCGCGCCGCGCGGGACAAAACGAACACATGAGGAGGACATATCCATGGAAAAGAAAATGATCACCGTCTCACAGGCGATCGCGAAATTGCTCGAACAAATGGGCACGGAATTCGTCTACGGGTTGAATGGCCATGGAAACTGGGGGCTGCTCGATGCCCTGGTCTATGACACCAAGATTAGCTGCATCGGCGCCCGCATGGAAGATCAGGCAGTGGAGTTGGCAGACGGCTATTGGCGCTACAAGCGCGGCGGCCCGCTGCCAATTGTGACCACAAGCGTCGGTCCCGGCAATGCCAACATCATGCCGGCTGTCGCCACCGCCTTCTACGAATCTATCGCTATGCTGGTCCTGGTCGGTGTAGGTGCAACACATTGGTTCGACCGCGGCGGAATCGAGGAGGCTTATCGACAAGGCCCTGAGGATTTTTCCGGCGCCATCAGGCCGATGTGCAAAAGATCAGTCATGGCGACGCGACCCGACACCTGCATCGATATGTTCCTGCGCGCCTATAAAACTGCACTCACGGGGCGTCCGGGTCCAGTTGTCATGGCCATTCCTTTCGATATCCAGCATGCATTGATTCCAGAAGATAGCCTTCCTGACCCCCGCCCTTACATGCGTGTACGCCGCCCAGGCCCAGATCCAGAGGGTGTGACCGTTGCAGTCGAGCTTCTGAAGTCCGCCGAGCGACCACTCGTCGTTTTCGGTAGCGGTATCGCTAACAGCGGCGCGCATCAGGCGCTCCTGGATTTCGCCGAGGCGACAGGCACCCCGGTCGTCGCGACTTCGGCCGGGAAGGCTGCCTTCCCTGAGACACATAGACTATCGGCTGGTACAGTCGGGCGAGCTGGGACATTGCATGGGAATCACCTTGCAAGACGTTCTGACCTTATCATTGGGGTCGGCACACACTTTACGGACATTGACTCGGGCGGCTGGACCTTATTCGACATTCCTGGAAACGCAAAGCTGATCCACATCGATATCGATGAGAATGAGCTAGGGCGCGCTTATCCGACCGAGGTCGCTCTTAACTCGGACGCACGACTAGCTCTGGAGGCGTTGACCAAGGAAGCGAAAGCCTCAGGGGTCGCGGAGAAGGCCGCCTGGACGGCCGAACTCGGTCGCGAACGTATCGCGTTCAATGAAGCGGTAGAGCCCCTTCGCACTTCGAACATCTCTCCTCTCCACTATGCCCGGGTGTGCGAGGATGTCAGCCAAGTCGTCGAAGAGAGGTGCCCTGACGCTATCCTCACTTTCGATACGGGCCACATGCTCAGCTTTGGTCCTGGGTTCTTGCGGGCTTCTTCGCGCAACATCTACCACAGCAGTTTCATGCATCGCATGGGGTGGAGCGCGTCAGCCGCCATCGGCGCCAGCATGGCAAGTGGGGGCAAGCCAGCGATTGCACTATTGGGCGATGGTGCTTTCATTATGCGCGCCACTGTCATGCTGACGGCAGTTGAGCAAAAATTGCCCGTTATTGCCATCGTCTTCGACAACAAATCCTTGCAGATCGAACGCGAGGCGATGCTGAAAATCTACGGCCGTGAATCCCTTTGCGACTATCGAAAGAAGGATGAGGAAGAGCTGTGGGGACCGGATTTCGTCAAAATGGCTGAAGGAATGGGCTGCGTCGGCGTGCGGGTCGACAAAGCTGAGGACTTCAAGCAGGCATTCGAGACCGCCTTGGCGAGTGGACAGCCCACGGTAATCAGTGTTGCGACTGAAATCGAAACCCCACAATACCGTTCTGCCTGGTATCCATACCCGAAGAATTGGAACGAAACTTGGACCCCAGGTCCGGTTACTGGCCCAGAAGCAGCCAAAGGCTTTGTCATGCCGACATTCGAAAAGAACGAAAGCTAGTGAGGTTTTGACTATGGACGGCTTAAATCTCAAAGACCCACAGTTGCTACGCTCCCAAGCGTTTGTGAATGGAGAATGGATCGACGCAGACAGCGGTGGCACCATTGCGGTGAATAATCCCGCGACAGGACAACCTGTCGGAACCGTACCGATGATGGGTGCCGCCGAGGCGCGTAGAGCGATCGAAGGTGCAGACATAGCGCTGTCCACCTGGCGAAAGACGCTTGCAAAGGAACGCGGGCGTTTGCTTCGCAAGTGGTTCGACTTGATTATCGACAACGCCGATGACCTGGCCCTAATTTTGACCTCCGAGCAGGGAAAAACCCTTGCGGAGGCGAAAAGCGAAGTCGTTGGGGGTGCCGCATTTATTGAATGGTTTGCCGAAGAAGCGCGGCGAACCTATGGCGAAACGATCCCAACGCCAGCCCAGGACCGGCGAGTCGTCGTAATCAAACAGCCTATCGGTGTTTGCGTCGCGATCACTCCATGGAACTTTCCAAATACGATTATCACTCGCAAGGCCGGCGCAGCTCTTGCTGCGGGCTGCACCATCGTCGTAAGGCCCGCAAGCACGACACCATTTACTGCCCTTGCCCTGGCGCATTTGGCAGCGCGCGCTGGAATTCCGCCGGGTGTATTCAGCGTCGTGACAGGAGGATCACGAGACATAGGAGCGGAATTTACATCCAACCCGATTGTGCGAAAGATCTCCTTCACCGGCTCGACGCAAGTCGGCCGTGCCTTGATGGCCCAGTCCGCAGGAACGATCAAGAAACTCGCCCTCGAACTGGGGGGTAATGCTCCGTTCATTGTGTTCGAAGATGCGGACATCGACGCAGCTGTAACAGGCGCCATGGGTTCCAAATTCCGCAACTCGGGCCAAGCCTGCGTCGGCACAAACAGGTTCTATATTCACGACAGCGTTTACGACGCCTTCGTGTCGAAGTTTCTCGCCGAAGTCGCAAAGTTGAAGGTTGGAAACGGCGTCGAGCCGGATGTCACGTTCGGGCCGGTCCATGACATTGGCGGAGTACGCAAAACAGAGGACCATATCGCCGACGCGCTAGCGAAGGGTGCTCAACTTCTTGCAGGGGGGAAGCGACACGCCCTTGGAGGAACATTCTTCGAGCCGACAGTGATTGGCGAAGCCAATGCTTCTATGAAAGTAGCAAGCGAAGAGACTTTTGGTCCCCTCGCATCCATCTTCCGCTTTCACGACGAAGACGAGTTGATCAAAGCCGCAAACGACACGGAACTTGGGCTTGCATCATACTTTTACAGCCGGGACATTGGACGGATCTGGCGTGTTGCGGAGGCGCTGGAAACTGGAATGGTCGGCGTGAATATAGGGCTGATGGCCAACGAGGCGGTCCCCTTTGGCGGTATCAAGGAATCGGGAGTCGGACGGGAAGGGTCCCACTATGGCATCGAAGACTATATGGAAGTGAAATACATCTGTATGGCCGGGATCTGATCGAAGCGATAAGCCGACATGCGCCCCTAAACCGGACGCATTGGCTGATCCAGGCGTTGGGAAGCCTCAAGTCTCTAGGACCTGTGTCGGACGCTCGACCGCAGACGGGATCGCGTAGCATCCCACAATATGACATATCTTTTGAGAATTGAGAGATGCTTGCGCGTGTTGCTTTCACGCTTGCCGGGCAACGAGGACATAGAGGAGGAGCCACTGTGAACCCACAGGACAAGCGGCAGTTCGAAGCACTGTTCGCACCAACCACCATTGCGCTTATCGGTGCCTCCGGGGACCAATCCAAACATACGTCGCGGCCGCAAAGGACATTGCGCAAGCACGGCTATCAGGGCACGATCATCCCTATCAACCCAAATCGTGATGAGGTTGGTGGGGACAAGGCATACCCGTCCGTATTGGACGTACCAGGTAAAGTTGACCATGCGTTCATAATGGTGCCACGCAACGCGGTCGCAGACGCTATTGCACAGTGTGCCGAAAAAGGGGTTGCGGTCGCGACCATTTTTACAGATGGATTCGCCGAAACCGGCGATGACGGGCGTCGGCTCCAAGAGGAAATTGTGACCACAGCGCGAAATGGTGGTGTGCGGTTACTCGGACCAAACTGTAGCGGTATTTACAGTAGTAAGCCGTCCGTTGCTTTGTCTATCAACGCCGCTGTTGAGAAACTCGATATCGTCCCTGGCCCCTTGGCAATAATTTCGCAATCGGGAAGTATGACCGGCGGGCTGATGTCCCGTGGCCTTGGCCGCGGCGTCGGTTTCTCGAGAATCGTATCGATAGGCAATGAGTGCGATCTCTCGGTCGGGGAAATTTCAGAATGGCTTGTCGAAGACCCTGAGACAGGCGCGATTCTTCTATTTCTTGAAACATTTCGCATGGCCCCGCGCTTGGCACAAGCTGCCCGACGCGCCGTCGAGGCCGGTAAGCCCATTATCGCCTACAAACTCGGGCGTTCCGATGTAGGAAGAGACCTGGCCGCCTCGCATACCGGCGCCATGGCAGGCGGTGACGAAGTCGCAAACGCATTCTTCCGCGACAATGGCATTCTCCGTGTCGACTGCCTCGAAACGTTGTTCGAGCTACCAATCATGCTGCGTGGCCAACGCCCCTGCAAACAACACCGCGTGGCCGTGATGACCACCACGGGGGGAGGCGCCGCGACTGTCGTCGATCGCCTAGGAACCCTCGGCGTCGACGTTGTCCCCCCAAGCGAGACGGTAGTGGAAAAGCTTGCTCTGAAAGGAATAAACATCCCCACAGGTCGCCTGACCGATCTGACTCTGGCTGGAACCAGGACCGAAGTTTACAGCGCGGTTGCAGGCGCGCTGCTGGGCTCGGATCATTGCGATTTGCTTGTCGCGATTGCTGGGAGCTCGGCACAGTTTCAGCCGGAGATCACCGTCGGACCACTGGTCGAAGCCGACAAAAACGGTAAGCCACTTGCAGTCTTCATAGCACCGCACGCAAGGGTTGGGCTCGATCAGTTGGCTGAAGCCGGTATTGCCGGATTTCGCACGCCTGAAACCTGCGCCGACGCCGTTAATGCCTGGTCTAAATGGTCTACACCTATCGTTCGACCGGTCCCTGATCAAAAGTTAGTCGCGGCCGTGCAACGCACGATCGATGCCTTGGAAGGCCGCAGTCCAAATGAAGTTGACGCGGGAAAGGTATTCAAGGAGATCGGCGTCGCGACCGCCCCCACGCAGGTAATTCACTCGGTCGACGACACGATCGGGCTGAAATTTCCCGTTGTCGCCAAGGTCCTGTCCGCAGACGTCCCTCATAAGACCGATGCGGGTGGAGTGGTACTCGGCATCAAAGACGCGGCCGCACTTCCAGAAGCCGCCAAGGCAATCCTGAAAGGTGTCGGTTCAAAGCACCCGGAGGCTAAGATCGACGGGATCTTGGTCCAACAGATGGAACGTGGGGGTTTGGCCGAAGTCATTCTGGGTTTCCGGCGCGACCCGGAGGTCGGCCCAATTGTTGTTTTAGGCGTCGGCGGCATTCTTGCGGAGGTTTACAAGGACGCAGCGATCAGGATGGCCCCAACAACGCTCGAGGAGGCCCGATCGATGATCGACGAGGTCAAGGGCCTTGCTGTTATCCGCGGTTATAGGGGGCTGCCCCGTGGGGACTGTGATGCGCTTGCTCAAGCAGTTGTGTCGATGTCCCATCTCGCGTCGATCGCAAGCATCGCTGACGCAGAAATCAACCCTCTTTTCGTAAAGCCTGAGGGTGAAGGTGTCGTCGCCGTCGATGGCTTGATTGTACTAACCAACACAGAAACGAACGGTGGGCCGCGTTCGCCGCACGCACACTAGAGGAGATTAAAATGGAAACTGGTTTGGCCAGAAAGACAGCAATCGTCACAGGCGCCGGCAGCGGAATTGGCGCGGCCATTGCCTCCCGGCTGATTGCTGAAGGCGCAAACGTTGTTGTTGCCGATATTAATTTTGAAGCCGCCGAAGCTCAGGTTGAGGCGCTTCGAAGCGAGGGCGGCAACGCTCTGGCGGTTCGGGCCAACGTGGTTTACGAGGCGGAAGTTGTGGCGATGGTGGAGCAGACCGTCTCTACATTCGGGGCGGTGCACATTCTCGTCAACAATGCTGGACTGACGCGCGATATGCGCATTACGAAGATGACGGATGCCGACTGGGACATCGTTGTCGACGTGATCTTGAAAGGGTCATTCCACTGCACCAAAGCTGTCCTGCCGTACATGAACGAGCAAAAATGGGGGCGTATCATCAATATATCGTCGCGGGCCCATTTGGGAAATCCGGGCCAGGCGAACTACTCAGCCGCAAAAGCCGGCATCATCGGCTTCACGAGGGCAATGTCGCTAGAGGCGGGTCGCAATTTCATTACGGTGAATGCTGTAGCACCGGGCATCATTAATACGGAAATGATCCGCTCACTACCTCACTGGGACAAAATTCGCGAAAACGCCGAGAAAACGACCCCCATCCCACGTGTCGGCGAAGCCGAGGACGTTGCAGACGCCGTCGCCTTCCTGGCATCCGAACGCGCGAGCTATATCAGCGGCGACGTACTACACGTTACCGGCGGGCGCTACTAACAGGATAGAGAAAATGACAGAAGCTTATATCGTCGGTATTGGAATGACGCCGCTGGGCAAGCACTGGGATCAGAGCGTCAAGCAGCTTTCGGCGCGAGCCATCGACACGGCGCTTGCCGATGCTGGAGTTGAACTTGGAGCCATCGAGGGAGCGTGGTTTTGCAACACGCGGCTCGGCGTCTTGCAGGGCCAGCACAACATTCGCGGGCAGACTGTACTGCGCTCCTATGGTTTCGAGAATATTCCGATCTTCAACACCGACAACGCGTGTGCCAGCTCGAGCTCCGGCCTTGCTCAAGCATGGGCGGCAGTTCGGGCTGGAATTCACGATGTCGTTCTCGTGGTGGGCGCGGAGAAAATGAATTTCCGCGACAAGGAACAGCAGATGTTCGAAGCCTTCAAAGGCAGTTCGGACATCGAACTCTTTGATAGCCAGATGGAGGCGCTTCTGGCGCTGGGCGAGGAACTGCCTCTACCAGAAAAAGCTCTAGCGCAGGCCGGCCAGCGTTCTGTTTTTATGGATATCTATTCAGCGATGGCGCGCTATCACATGCACCGATTTGGTACCACAGAAGATCAGATAGCCGAGGTCGCGGCAAAGAACCATTGGCATTCCCAATGGAACGAGCTTGCGCAGTATCGGACGCCGATGACCCGAGGAGAGGTATTAGCGGACAAGTTGATTTCCTATCCGATGACGCGAGCAATGTGTGCACCGATGAGTGATGGTGCAGCCGCTTTGGTCATCGCGTCGGATCGAGTATTGGACCGTTTCGATCGCAGGCGCGCGGTGGGAATTCGGGCTGTCGCCGTTAGCAGTGGCAGCAACCGAAAGCCAGAAGAGATAGACAAACACTTGACCCGTACCGCCGCAAATCGCGCTTACCAAATTGCTGGGCTGGGACCTGAGGACGTTTCTGTTGCCGAACTGCATGATGCGACGGCGTTCGCCGAAATTATGCAAAGTGAACATTGCGGCTTTGCCGCCTACGGCGAAGGTGGGCCACTCGCTGAGAGTGGCGCCACTCGCCTTGGAGGGCGTTTGCCTATAAATGTGTCGGGGGGACTGCTTTCAAAAGGTCACCCCATCGGGGCCACGGGTGCGATCCAAGTCAACGAAATCGTTACCCAACTTCGAGGAGAGGCAGGTAAGCGTCAAGTGGAAGGTGCCCGTATCGGCCTTTGCGAAAACGGAGGCGGCTTCTACGGGTTCGAAGAAGCGGCGTGCGTGGTGTCGCTCTTTGAGGCCCCGGCGGGGGGCTGATCATGAGCATCGATGCAAAGCAACTTCTCGCCTACACTGTCGAGGATATTCATCAGACCTATACTCCAAAGGATTGCGCGTTCTACGCGCTTTCCGTCGGCTTGGGATTGGATCCCCTCGACGAGCGTCGCCTGGCATTCGTAGACCCGAATAGGGGCACCGGGCAGCTCGTACTGCCGTCAATGGCGCTCGTACTTGGTTACCCGGGGTTTTGGCTTGTGCGTCCCGATACTACCATTGACCCAACCCGCATCCTTCATGGCACTCAATCGCTGGTGTGGCATCGGCCGCTGCCGACAAAGGGCGACGTTACAGGAAAGACGCGTATTACCCAGCTTATAGACCGGGGCGAGGGCAAGCATGGTATGATCGTGTCCGAGCGCGACATCATTGATACAGCCACGGGCGAGCTCTACGCGACCCTCAAGCAGATCCATGTCTTGCGAGGACAAGGGGGCTTCGGCGGTGATACCGACCCACTTCCACCGCCCCATCAATTGCCGAGCATTGAGCCGGCGTGGTTCATTGATGTTCCAACAGGTCCAGACCAAGCACTGCTATACCGGCTCAACGGCGATCTCTTTGCGCTGCATGCCGATCCTGAAATGGCGCGCAAGTCCGGCTTCCAACGACCTATTCTTCATGGCATGTGCGTTGCCGGTATAGCCACCCAGGTGTTAATGCGCCTTCTTGCAAAGGATGATCCGTCACGTCTCAAATCCATCGAGATGAGGTTTTCGGCGCCCATTTATCCGGGAGAGACAGTTCGGATCGAGGCCTGGGCCGATGGTTCCTTTCGCGCTCGCTGTGTCGAGCGCGACGAGATCATTCTCGACAACGGTCTGATGCGATGCAACTGACGAGTGGGCGAGCGAGGCGGGTACTCGCTCACCCGGCCGCTCGCGTGAGGGAGGAATCGAAATGAGATCTAAACTTGTCGTGGTAAGTATGGCGTTGCTTTCCGCAATGGTCGCGCGGGCTCCCGTCTGGGCAGAGGATTATCCATCGCGGTCCGTGCAGGTGATCGTTCCTCAATCACCCGGCGGTCTCGGAGATATCGCAGTTCGAGTGTTGGCGCCAGAATTGAGTGCTTCGCTAGGCGTGCCGGTTGTTATCGAGAACAAACCAGGCGCTGGTGGAACCGTTGGAATGGCAGAGGCTAGGAGAGCAGCCGCAGACGGCTCCACGCTGGCGCTCGCCGCTGCAGGATCGTTTTCCATCAACCCGCACCTGCAAAAGAATCTTCCATACGATCCTTTGACAAATTTCGAGCCAGTCTGTCGAATTGGCGGAGCACCCAGCGTCTTGGTAGTGAACCCATCGCTGAATGTTAAATCACTGCCTGAACTACTCGCCAAAGCTAAGACCGATCCGGTTTCTTTTGCCTCAGGTGGCAATGGCACACCGTCACACTTAGCACAGGAGCTCCTGAAAGCCCGCGTGAAAGTACAGTTTCTGCACGTTCCATATCGCGGCACGTCCCAGGCTGTTACTGATACGATCGGAGGCCACTCACAAGCGCTGTTCGAAACGGCAGGTCCCCTACTCGGCGCCATCCGCGCCGGACAACTTATCGCATTGGGCGTCACAAGCCCCAATCGACTCCCGGCGTTGCCAAATGTACCCACATTTAAAGAATTGGGCATTCCTGACCTGGATTTGCTTGGTTGGAACGGACTGGTTGTGCCGGCCGGCACGCCTGAAACGATCATTGCGCGGTTATCCAAAGCATGCGAGCACGCGGTGTCGGCACCGGAATTTCTTACTTTCGCTAAGGCTAACGGTTATGTCATATCCTATGCGCCAGCTGCAGAGTTCCGTGATAACATCATCAGCCAGCTGAAAAAATGGGGAGAGCTCGTTCGTTTGTCTGGCGTCAAACCACAGTAGATCCAACCTTCAACAATCAAAAACTTGGCCGGTCGTTGCCGTTGGCAGCGGCCACATGGCTGCGAAATGCGACATCCGAGCATTCACACTGGATGTGGATGAATTCAGATATATGCAAATCACCAAGCGCAAGTCGAACGTAAGCGTCCGGTTAACTGGTTTTCCAAGTGCATGATGGCGTTTCCCGAGCCTGTAATGCTACGATAACAGCTCCGGCGTGAAGAGGTTGAGCTTGTGGTGCGTGCGATTGTTTTGCTTTTGATCGGGACTCTGGCAACGCCGAGTTACGGCCAGGGTCCGGCGGAGCTTGGACCGAATACAAACGAGCATCCTTTCCAGTGTGGAGCGGCCTTTGCGATCATGGCTAAGGTCTATCAGGAAGCCGGAGATGCCAACAAAGCCGGAGATTACCAAACAAAATTCGATAACCTAGCTATCCAGGCTGAAGGCATTTTCGAACAATCTCATCGACCTAAAAGCGATGCAGAAGCCTACATGCAGAAGCACGTAGATTCCTTGGCCGCTATCGCTGAGAAAGACGCCGCGCTCGTAATCAATTTTGCCCGACGTTGCGACCAGCGCTTTCCTGGTTAGATTCGGTTAGCTGCGGTGTTCCATGGCAATGGCTCATCGATTCTGTTGATGGGATGATCGGCGATGCGGGTAAGGATGTCCCGCAGATAGGCCTCTGGATCGAGACCATTGAGCTTTGCGGTTTCGATCAGTGACAGGATGGCGGCGGCCCGTTCTCCGCCTTTTTCTGATCCGACGAACAGCCAATTCTTGCGTCATGGCCCTTTCAGCGGCATTGTTGTCCATCTCGATACTGCCGTCATCAATGAAACGACAAAGCGATCGGGAAACCGCGTAGCGGATTGCCTCAGCTGTCCCGGATTTGTGTGGCAAGCGTTTGAGGTTATCGGTAAGCGGCAAGGAGACCCCATCTGGCGCTGCTGATGCTGGGCAGGGTATTTCGGACATACGACTTCTCTGAATGTGAGGATCTATGTCTAGGCCTGCGGCTAGCCTTGGATTGATGCGGATGATCGAGGCGGTGCCCGATCGTCTTGACGGCTCGCCGCGACAGTTGCGGCGGTTCTGGTCTGACGAGTTCAAGGCCACAGCGGTCGAGCAAGCCTGTCAGCCGGGTGTGAACGTCTCGGCAATTGCGCGGCAAATCGGGATCCTTCCGTCTCAGCTCTATCGCTGGCGCAGAGAACTGTCGGGGAGTGATGAGCTTGGGCAAGCTGCAGCGACAGTGGATCCACAGAGCGTTGTATCCGACCCCGTCGTGGAAATCATCATTGGCAATATCGTCGTGCGGGTGGGCCGGCATGTCGACGAGGCGCATATGCAGCGCGTGATCCGGGCGGTTCGTTCGGCATGATCCCAGCGGGTGTAAAGGTATTCCTCGCCAGTCATCCCATCGACTTCCGCAAAGGGCCGGACAGTTTGCTGTCGCTCGTGCGCGACGCCGGCAGTGATCCGTTCAACGGCTCGCTTTATGTCTTCCGGGCGAAACGGGCAGACCGGGTCAAGATCGTCTGGTGGGATGGATCAGGGGCTGCCTCTATTCCATGGCCGTCAGCCGATGACGGCACGGTGGTGATCACACCGGCCCAGCTCGGTTATCTGCTCGAAGGCATAGACTGGCGGATGCCGCAAAAGACCTGGCGGCCAACATCGGCAGGATGAGCAAAAGCACTGGAATGGCGGACTCGAATATGATTCCATCCTGCCATGAGCGACGCGACTGATGAGCTTCCGGACGACCTTGCCAGTGCGCTTGCACTGCTGGCCGAGGAGCGTGCCCGGCGTATCGCTGCCGAGGCAGAGGCAGCGACCGCCAAGGCGCAAGCCGCCAGCGCAAAGGCGCTCGTGTCGCATTCCGAAGCGCTGATCGCGCGGTTGAAGCTGGAGATCGAGAAGGTTCGCCGCGAACTTTACGGCAGCCGGTCAGAACGCAAGGCGCGACTCCTCGAACAGATGGAACTGCAGCTCGAGGAGCTGGAGGCTGACGCTGGCGAAGACGAACTGGCGGCAGAGGTTGCGGCCAAAGCCTCGACGGTCAGGGCTTTCGAGCGCAAGCGTCCATCACGGAAACCATTCCCTGAACATCTGCCGCGCGAGCGTGTCGTTATCGCGGCCCCGGCGACCTGCCCTTGTTGCGGTTCGGGCAAGCTGTCGAAGCTGGGCGAAGACATCACCGAGACCCTGGAGGTCATCCCGCGTCAGTGGAAGGTGATCCAAACGGTGCGGGAGAAGTTCACCTGCCGCGAATGCGAGAAGATCACCCAGCCACCAGCTCCTTTCCATGTGACGCCGCGGGGCTTTGCCGGGCCCAGCCTTCTGGCGATGATCCTGTTTGAGAAGTTCGCGCAGCATCAACCGCTGAACCGCCAGAGCGAGCGCTATGCCCGAGAGGGTATCGACCTCAGCCTGTCGACGTTGGCAGATCAGGTCGGCGCTTGCGCCGCGGCGCTGAAGCCACTCCATTCGTTGATGGAAGCGCATGTCCTGGCTGCCGAGCGGCTGCATGGCGACGACACCACAGTGCCGATCCTGGCGAAGGGAAAGACCGATACGGGTCGCATCTGGACCTATGTCCGAGATGACCGGCCGTTTGGCGGGCAATCGCCGCCGGCGGCTCTCTACTATGCTTCGCGAGATCGACGACAAGAGCATCCCGAGCGCCACTTGAAGACCTTCACCGGCATTCTGCAGGCTGATGCCTATGGCGGCTACAATCCGCTGTTCAAGGTAGACCGCGATCCGGGGCCGCTGACGCAGGCGCTCTGCTGGTCGCACGCGAGGCGCAAGTTCTTCGTGCTGGCCGACATCGCCACGAATGCCAAACGCGGCAGCCGCGCCGCGCCGATCTCGCCTATGGCGCTGGAAGCCGTCAAACGGATCGATGCGCTGTTCGACATCGAGCGTGAGATCAACGGGCTTGCCGCAGCGGAACGCCTGGAGCGCCGTCGCAAGCACAGTCTGCCGCTTGTCGGCGAACTGCACCGCTGGCTTCAAACCGAGCGGGCAAAACTGTCGCGCAGTTCTCCGGTCGCAGAGCCGATCGACTACATGCTGAAGCGCTGGAACGGCTTCGTGTCGTTCCTCGACGACGGCCGGATTTGTCTCACGAACAATGCCGCCGAGCGCGCGCTCAGGGGTTTTGCACTTGGAAGGAAGTCATGGCTCTTCGCCGGATCGGATCGCGGCGCTGATCGTGCTGCCTTGATAGTGACGCTGATCATGAGTGCCAAGCTCAACGACATCGATCCCCAGGCTTGGCTTGCTGACGTCCTGGCCCGCATCGCCGACACGCCAATCAGTAAGCTGGAGCAATTACTCCCGTGGAATTGGCAGCCACACGGACTTAACGCTCAAGCAGCCTAACCTGCGGCCCTCACCGGATGCATACGATGAACGAGGAGGTTTTGATTCGCAAAGAGAAGGCTGATCGTGAGACAGTTGAGACAAGTTCTTCGGCTTGCTGGAAGCGGGAAGAGTATTGGGAATGGCGTGCAGACTGTCGGAACTCGGCCTTTATAGTGTCACCGCAGCCTTCCAGGAGCTCCACGAACAATCCAGAGCGGGCGGCCTCGAGCATGGAGATGGCCTTATCGTGCTGCTTCGAACGAAAAACTACAATGCGCCGCCAGAAGCGCTTAGAGGCCCGAGCGAGGGCTGCCAAGCTGCTTCATGAAGCACAGATCGAGAATCCCGACTTTCGTGCAGCACGCGGTCTCGACTACATTCTGTTCATGGCGTTTGCCGGTCGCGACCTTCTTGTCACCGTGCCAGCCGGTGTTGAGCTTTTTGAAGTCGCTTGCGATGGCGCGTTACCGATTCCACGAAGTGCACGGAAGAACTTTTGCGTGTACCAGCACTGAGATTAGGCCCCACAGCAAACTTATTTTTAGGGCGAGAATGCAGAAAAAAGCGTCCGCCGAGGATTGGCGATCCTCGGCGGACATCACCAGCTAGGTCATTCAGGCTTTAATCCCGAACGTTGAACCAACTCGCCCCACTTATTCAGTTCGCTCGCGATATGCTTGCGGAATTCCTCGCGCGGCGCGTAGGCCACCAAAAGGCCTTGCTCGTCGGCGAGCTTTTGAAAGCCGGGCGAGAAAACAGCATCGTGGCAGGCTTTTTCGAGCTTATCGATGACTTCTGTGGGCGTGCCGGCGGGAACGACCAGTCCAATCCAACCAATGAGCTCCATGCCCTCGAAACCGAGCTCTTCAAAGGTTGGAACATCGGGCAAAGCGGGCAAGCGCTTCGGGCTCAAAATACCTAGACCAATGAGCTCTTTCGTGCGAACAGCGCCCGAGATGGCCCCCGGCGATTCGAACAGCAACTGGACATGACCGCCGATGGCATCTGTTACGGATTGCGAAGTACCGCGGTAAGGTACGTGCAGGAATTGAACGTTCGTGCGGGCCTTCAACAACTCCTGAGCCAAATGGCTCGGCGTGCCTGGCCCCGACGATGCGAATGACAAATTGCCGTCTTTTGCCTTCTCAATGAGTTCCTGGACACTTTTTACCCCCAGGGAAGGATGAGCTACTAAGACACTGGGGGAGCCTCCGATACGGCACACTGGCTCGAAGCTTTTGATCGGATCATAAGGCAGATTCTTGCGAAGATGCGGGTTGATTGAGAAAGACGACGCTGCGGCAAGCGCCACCGTGTACCCGTCTGGTGTGGCTTTTGCAGCAGCACCCGTTCCGAGTGTCGCGCCCGCACCGGGCTGATTTTCGATTACAACAGGCGCTCCCAAGGTTTTGCTCATGGAGGGTGCGAGCTTGCGCACAGCTATGTCGCTTACCCCCCCGGCCGACAACGGCACAATAATTTCGATTGCTCTATCAGGAAACTCCTGAGCGGAAACCGGGGCCTCTGCGGCGGCTATTAGGCCCAACATCGCCAGAGATGATGCAATGATTCTTGTTCTTGGTGGAATTCTCATTTGTGCTTCCTCCGATTTGGCTCGGCTCCTCCCTGGAACACGACTGCCAATGTTGCAAATTTATCCCGTATTATGAGATCGATCAATAACTGCGATCAACCGGCTCAGGTTTTCAGCCAGATATGTCTCTCTTAAACCTAATTATTTCTTCCCAAGCGGGCGCTGAAATCGCTACAAGGCAGCAAAAGCCCGTGCCACCTTTGCTAGTCGACAGGCCCATCACAGAGCGGCCTTCGCGATTATTCATCCTCGAAAGCCACTTCACGGGTTTTCCGCATTGACGGGACGGCAATCAAGAATACCGAGCCAAGTGCCAGGGCCAGTAAGGTTGCACTAATCGGTCGTTCGACAAAAACCATCGGATCACCATGGGCCAGCAACATTGCGCGGCGCAAGTTCTCTTCCATCATGGGTCCGAGCATGAACCCTAAAATCAGCGGCGCGGGTTCGCAATCAAGCTTTGCGAACAGGTAACCGACCAACCCAAAGAGCGCCAGTGTGCCAATATCGAAGCTCGAATTTCCAAGACTGTAGACGCCGATTCCGCAAAACACCAAGACGGCCGGAAAGAGCAAGTGGTAGGGCACGGTAAGCAGCCGCACCCAAATTCCAATCAGCGGAAGGTTAAGCACCACGAGAAACATATTGCCGATCCACATCGACACGATGACGCCCCAAAACAACTCGGGTTGCTCAACCATCACAGCGGGACCCGGCTGAATTCCTTGAATGATAAGCGCACCCATCATGAGTGCCATGAGAGGGTTAGACGGAATGCCCAAAGTCAACATAGGAATAAACGAGGTCTGCGCGCCGGCATTATTGGCACTTTCAGGGCCTGCAACGCCCTCAATTGCGCCATGGCCAAATTCTTCCGGATGTTTTGACATTTTCTTTTCAAGCGCATAGGAGGCGAAAGACGACAACATAGCCCCGCCGCCCGGCAACACACCCAACAATGAACCCAAGGCAGTTCCCCGAATCACGGGCATGATGATGCGCTTCAAGTCTTTGCGGCCTAGTCTTAACCCCTCCACCTTCGTAACCAATGTTTCGCGTGTTGCTTCGTGCTCAAGGTTCCGGATAATTTCGCTCAAGCCGAACATCCCCATCGCAACGATGACAAGATCGATACCATCTTCCAGATCGGGAAGTCCCAAGGTATAGCGAAGCGCGCCCGACGAAACGTCGGTCCCTACCAGGCCAAGGAGCAAACCAACCACGATCATCGCGATCGCCTTGACCAGCGACCCGCGAGCCAGAACGCAAGATGCAATAAGGCCGAGAACCATCATCGAAAAATATTCGGTCGG
Organism: Rhizobium sp. BK619; assembly: GCF_014195245.1. Lineage (NCBI taxonomy): Bacteria > Pseudomonadati > Pseudomonadota > Alphaproteobacteria > Hyphomicrobiales > Rhizobiaceae > Rhizobium > Rhizobium sp. BK619. The sequence goes on from NZ_JACIBH010000015.1 coordinate 46,810, forward strand.
GCCGAATTTCAAAGCCATATGCGCTAGAGGCGTTGCAACGAGTACGAGGATGAAAGTCGCGACAGTGCCTGCAAAGAAGGATCCGAGTGCTGCTGTCGCGAGCGCTGTTCCAGCTCGCCCCTTTCGTGCCATTTGGTATCCGTCCAACGCCGTGACAACAGACGAAGACTCTCCGGGAAGGTTGATCAATATCGCGGTGGTCGAGCCACCATACTGCGCGCCGTAATATATTCCGGAAAGCATGATCAGCGCGGTGACCGGCGAGAGTGCAAAGGTGACCGGCAACAGCATTGCAATTGTTGGCATCGGGCCCAAGCCGGGGAGTACGCCGATCAGAGTGCCGAGAAAAACACCCAAAAAACAGTAGAGCAAGTTCGCGGGCGTAAGAACCGCTTCGAACCCGATGGAAAGGTTGGTTAAAAGTTCCAAGGTCTCTTCCTCCTACTGCAGCCAATAGCCGAGGACCGGAAAGGGCATTCCCAGCCCCCAATTGAAGATCACCAGGCAAAACACTGTAAGACCGACTGCCAGAAGTACCGCATTTCTGGCGCGAAATTGCATACTTGCGAATGCACCTAGCGCCGTCAAAACGAATACCGCGATCAACATTCCAGCCGGTCGGATCAAAATGCCGAAAAGAGCGGTCGCACCTATTACGAAAACGATGCCACGAAGGTTGACACTTTCTAAGCTCTCTCGAACGCCCGTGAGCGATTTTAGAGCGACGACTGCGCCAAGGGCGATCAGTAAGATCGCAAGCGACACGGGAAAGAAGCCTGGCCCCATCTCGCTAACTGTCCCGACTCGATAATCAAGGCCACCCCACAAGAACCCTAGCCCGATCGTGACGAACACCAAACCGGCTACTAGGTCCTTCGATAAGACGCGCGAGAATTCCACTGTTCAGTCCTCCCATTTGTCTGTCGCCAACAGCTCTTCGACGCCAGACGACTCTGTAGATCTCGAAGTCGGCAGCCCAGAGGAGCTCCAACACCAGATATCGATGGCGACTGCCCCCTCTGTTACGTCGACCTCTCGTGGGCGCGCTATTCGACGACGATCATTTTTGCTCATTGAATCTTCGCCGCGAGCCGCGTGAGCCGTCGTGTAATTTATCCCACAGTGTGACACTTTCGCAGGAGCGACGCAAGTAACCTGCGGATCATTGGTGAACTTCGAGCATCTCCCGGCCCGCTCTATAGCTCGGGAGCAAGTCGACACTCACGGCTTGCACGGACCAAATCTGTGTTTGCCAGCGTCGACGGTTAGGAAGCGAGTAGCAAGCACTCGACAGTCCTAGCGCCGAGACATGGGCGCCGGGCTTTGTGCCAACCGAGTGATATCAAGACGTACCGGCGGAATTGCCGCTGCCCCCATTGAGCCCCAATGGTCGCGGTAGCCCTGCACTATCAAGGGCGACAAACGTGAACGTCGCGTGCGTGACCTGTTCGCGTTCATCGGCGTATCGATCACGACGCCAAGCCTCCACAAAAATTCGCATCGAGGTCCGACCTGTCGAGAGAAGGCGGGCGTACAAGGATACCTCGTCTCCGACCCTCACAGGCCTAATAAATGACATCGCCTCCACCGCGACAGTTGCAGTGCGACCGCGCGCCACACGAGCAGCCATATTGCCAGCTGCCAGGTCCATCTGAGCCATCAACCATCCGCCAAAGATGTCACCCGCTGGATTGGTATCAGCAGGCATTGCAATGGCGCGGATCACCGCTTCGCTACTCTTGTTCTCGTCCGTCATGAAGAACCCTTACTTTATGGCGTCTAAGTTTGGCCTGTTTCGGTACCCCCTAAGGCACCTTGCAGTCATTTGAGGCCAAGTAGTCTTCGCGTGTTTTGTATCGCCGCACCGGGCGGCTACCATCCCAAGCCGTCGCGAGGTGCTTGATCCCTTCGAAATACCGATTACGCGCATATGAGTTTGGAGCGAGTTCGATGGCGACGCCGAAATGGGACGGTCCACTGAAATACTGGGAGCTAATCAAACCTGCCGTAGTCTCAATGGTGCATTCCTGGTTGAACCCCATTTCCTCAAGGCAAACGCACGATTTCTCGTAATCGTCTGGCCAAAATCCCAGGTGGTGCAAACCTTCGCGGCCACTGTGGAGAAAATCCGTCCACGGCGACGCATCTAAGCAAGTTGCCGCTATCAGTTCGATCTGGACGGCTCCAACATATGTAAAGGCAATCGACATTTTTACGGATGTCTTGTGGCCGCGATAGTTGATTATCCTATCGTCCGCCGCGTTTTCGATTACGACGAACGGCCCCGCACCTAGCTGTTCCGTCCAAAAGCGGAGAGTTGCGTCTAAATCGGCAACCACATAGGAGATCTGCATATTTCTGCCAAGTACCTGACCAAGCAATGAAATCTCGGAGGTTGGGATCATGGGTCTCTCCTGTTCGGCGGATGCAAATTGTTCCTCGCCAAGCCGTTGTCAGAAATGCTGTTTCCGACCATACCTTTGCTCTAGCCCGGTCAGGGCGCCTCGAAAGGGCCTGACAAACTGACAGGTCTGGGAGGAGCCCTGCCAACTTGCCAGGCTCTACGAGTAATGAATGCTCAATCCACCATCCACTACGACCGTCTCGCCCGTGATGTAACTTGCAAGATTTGACAGCAAGAACATCGCGACATTGGCGATTTCTTCGGGCTCGCCAACTCGCTTGATAGCGGCTCGCGCAGCCAAAGCCTCAACAAAGCCCGGCTCGGTCGAGGCGGCCTGAGCCTGTTGGATCGACGTTTTGACGAGACCAGGCGCAACACAGTTGACACGAATGTTGAGTTGGGCGAAGTCGAGCGCGAAAGCGCGCGTCATCTGAACAATCGCTGCTTTGGATGTCGTGTAGGCGGCGCGCTCTGGTTTAGAAAGAATGCCGCCGATCGAGGCCATCGTTACGATCGCTCCGCCACCATTATCCGTCATTTGACGAGCGGCGGCGCGGCAAATATGCAGGACACCGTTCACATTGACATCCAAAACACGCTTCCACTTGTCCTCCGGCATATCGAGAACGTTCCCGCGCCAGACAATTCCAGCGTTGGCAACGGCATGCGTTACTATGCCGTGGTCGCGGCGAATTTTCTCGAATGCCGCATCAACCGCAAGGGAATCGCTGACATCGACGAGATAGCCGAACTTTGCGCAATTCTCGTCGGGATAGAGCGTCGTGAGGGCTTTTTCGAGTTGATCCGCGTCAAAGTCGAGCGGCAAGGGGCGTGCGCCCTCTGATCGCAGCTGCCTGCAAATCGCCAACCCGATTCCGGATGCGCCACCGGACACCGGGACGATAGCCGATTTCAAATCGGTCATGATCATAAAGCGTTCCTAATTTCAGTTCGAGGAACTTGACATGCCAGCCGGTGACATTTCTGCGGGCCGCATCAAGCGTTATAAGTGGTTTGCACTCACAAACGCTCAACCGATACCAGCGCTCTGGCCACCATCGATGTTCAAAGCCGCACCGGTAATGAACGCGCCGTCGTCTGAGCACAGCCACATTGTCGCCCGTGCCATCTCTTCCGGACGGGCAAAGCGTCCTACTGGTTCCTGCCCAATGAGCCGTGTGCGACCTGCCTCTGTTCCGCCCGATACTCGCTCAATCATCGGCGTGTCAGTGATGCCCGGGCACAGTGCGTTAATGCGAATCTTTGCGCCGGCGACCTCAAGCGCGGTCGATTTGGTAAGAGCAACCACTGCATATTTTGTCGCGCAGTATGAGCCCTGGTTGCGGATCGAAAGGACACCGGCCGTTGAAGCGGTGTTGACGATCACCCCACCGCCCGATTTATCCATGACCGGAATTTGGTGTTTCATGCAGAGATATACACCCTTGACATTGATCGCAAACAGCCTGTCAAAGAGTTCCTCACTTACTTCAGTTAGCGGGACGACACCCTGTTCGATCCCGGCATTGTTGAAGGCGAAATTCAGTGCTCCAAACGCTTGTACGCAACGATCAACGGCTGCCTTCACCTGATCGCTGTTCGTTACATCGCATGCAATAGCGGTCGCTTTTCCGCCAGACTCTTCTATCCGCTTCACAGTCTCCGCTGCTGCAGTGGGGTTGATGTCGACCACAGCCACATTTGCACCAGCATCTGCAAAGGCGAAGGCGGTTGCGCGACCGATGCCGCTCCCGGCTCCCGTTATAAAAGCTGTTTTACCAGCAAATTTATAGTTCTGTGCGTTACTCACCCTAGATCCTCCTCGATCTTATAGACGGTCACTCTGAGTTAATCGTTGTCTCTGGACCGCCAAGTCATCAAGCCGACATGCAACAGGCTTGGCTGATGCCAAGCCCTACTCCGAGGGAGCAGGGACATCGACCACAACGGTATGAATTAGTCCCAAGCGCTTGTGTTGCATTTGATCCGGGTATGTCCCGCTGTAAGTGGTACAAAACAGCGTTTGGCCATCCGGTCCGCCCAGTTCGCAGGCGATGGCGCTCCCTTCGAATTCGATTCTATCGGTGATTTCGCCGCCGTCCAGAACACGCAAGACTTCACCGGTGTTGAACGAAGACACCCAAATCGCTCCCTCCGCATCAGCGCAGATGCCGTCAGGATGACGTCCAGACAAATCCGCAAATTGCCTGCGATTGGATAGGGCTCCAGTTACCAAGTCACGATCAAATGACGAAATCCTCCCGCACCAAGTTTCCGACACAATCAACGTTCTGCCGCTATTGATGAGGACCGTCCCATTTGGAAATTCCATGTCGGTGGCCGCAACGCTTACACGTCCGTCCGGTTCTACCGTATGAATCGAAGTCAGCTTGATTGGTTCGCCAGCAAATATGTCGTACCCGAAGTTTCCGACGTACAGCCGACCACTGTCGTCAATCCCGAAGTCATTTAGATCGCCAGTCGCGAAATTCGACAGATCAACATAAAGCTCAAGCTTCCCGTCAACAATTTTGTTAATGTGCCGAGCAACCGATGATACAATGATCGGCGTCCCGTCCGGTAAAAAATTAAAACTGTTGGGGCGCGGCGGAAGATCGCGGACAACGACCTCCTTTTTCCCCTGCATGTCGACCCGGTAAAGGATGCTGTCAAAGACGTCGGGCGCCCAAACGGCGCCGTCCTTCCAGCGCGGGGCTTCCAGAAAAATAAAGTCGGACGCCAGTAGTTTGGCCTCACGTATTTGCATTGTCACTTCCTCCCAATGATCGCTTTGCGGATGATTTTAGTGCGACATGCCTAGATCTAAGGCGCCCTTTCGCTAGTGTGCCTGCAATCCTCCGCATGGCTCCGCTACGCGAGGCACCCGACGATCCTCCTCCTCGACCACCGACCAGCCTTGGTAAAAGTATCAGTCATATAAGAACATGTCAATTGGCGGGATTTTTTATCTGTCAGCAACGCAGTCTTCCGATTAAGTGTGAGGGGCCAGCCTCAGCGACCGCTATCGGAGACGATCTTTGCGCAATTTTCCCATCAAAAATAAATTGGTTGCATAATGTGGGATTGTTTGACAGCTTCGGCATACCGCGCTACTTAGCTGTTGGGATAAAGGCTGGCGGCGTTAAACCCTACGAGCCTACAGTTTGCGGTGAGCCGCATCGGGCGGCTGCACTCCAGCCGTACTGCCAGCTCGCCTTCGTTAGCAGGGAGGCTACGAAGGCCAGCGGTAATGTCGACGCGGCTCAAAGTCGAGCGGGTTGGCAACTGCCGCTCGTCTAAAGGTTGGACCATGGAAGTTTACGACTATATCATTGTCGGCGCGGGATCGAGCGGAAATCCCGTCGCGCGTGCGTTGTCCGAAGATTCGTCGGTCAAGGTACTTCTTCTCGAGGCAGGTCCACATGCGGACCGCTTCTGGGTCAATACGCCGGCTGGCATGGCAAAACTTTATTTTGATAAGCTGCTGAACTGGAACTACCATACGGAGCCCATGGCAAAGCTCGAGGGCCGGAGCATGTATTGGCCACGGGGAAAGGCACTGGGCGGGTCAAGCTCCATCAATGGCATGGTTTTTATCCGGGGACACCGTAACGATTTCGACAGTTGGCGCGACCTCGGTAACCCAGGATGGGGATATGAAGACCTGCTACCGTACTTTCGAGACATGGAGCATTTCGAGCGTCGCAGCGACAAGTGGCGCGGGCAAGGCGGCCCCCTTTGGGTCAGCGACCCGGTCGTCAAGTTGAAATCCAGTTATGATTTTATTGAGGCCGCAACGCGTCTGGAAATTCCCGAAAGAGAAGATATGAACGGCGCCGAGCACGACGGCGTTGGTTTCATGCAGCATACTATCAAGAATGGCCGCCGCTTTTCAGCTTATTCGGCCTTCACCAGACCAGTCACCGGCCGACCAAACTTGACTATCCGCACCGCGGTCGAGGTCCAGCGGGTGCTATTTGAGGGACATACCGCAACAGGGGTCGAGGTTCTGGAAAATGGCAGTCTTCGAAAGATCGAGGCCGCAAGAGAGATTATACTGTCTTGCGGGGCGATAAACACTCCGAAGCTTCTCATGCTATCTGGTGTCGGACCCGCGAGCGAAATCATCCCGCACGGAATTCCACTCGTCCTCGAGCGCCCGGGAGTCGGACGAAATCTTCAAGATCATTTCTACATTCACACCGGATGGCGCTCTACCGCCGACAGCTCTTATAACGCCAGCCTTGTCGGCCTTTGGAAATATTGGGAGGGCTTCAAGTACCTGATGACGCACAAGGGCTACCTGGCCCTCGGATCGTCACAAGTGGCGGCATTCGTCAAAAGCCGCCCGGAAGAGCCTTACGCTGACCTGCAAATCAGTTTTCGCCCAATGACATTTCAGTTCTTACCAAGCGGAGAGGCCCGGGTGGAAAAAGAGCCTGGTTTGGGAGTATCGGTTTACCAACTTCGTCCGCGCACCACGGGCACCGTAACGCTTCGATCTGCGCATGCATCCGACAAGGCGGTTTGTACGCCAAATTTCTTAAACCACGGCGACGACGTTGAGGCGATGATTAGCGGCATCAAGAAAATCCGGGAAATTATGAACACGGAACCCATCCGTTCTCGTGTTCTTGGCGAGGATGTTCCTGGCTCAAACGTCAAAACAGACGAGGACATCTATCGGTTCATGGAAAAGACCGGCAATTCCGCGCATCATCAAGTCGGCACTTGCAAGATGGGCAGCGACGCGATGTCCGTGGTTGATGAGCGTCTACGTTTCCGAGGTTTGGAGCGATTACGCGTCGTAGACGCTTCGGTCATGCCGCACCTCACGTCCGGAAACACCAACGCTCCCTCGATCATGATCGGCGTAAAAGGCGCCCACATGATCAAGGCTGATGCCGTTTGTCGTAGAACGAGTCACGGCTGAACGCCTCAGGTGAGATTACCGCAGCCGCCTTAAGTTCTGGCTGACGTTTAGATCAACGAGCATGGGCAAAACTGCGATGCGTATCGCATTATTTATGCAAATCAGACCGAAAGGACCCGGCACATGAGAGAAATAAACTCGCGCCCATCTGAGGGTTTTGAGTCAACCCTTTACCCTAGAATTGGCCTTTATATCGGCGGCAATTGGATTTACGACCGCGACCGTTGGATCGATGTTCGCAATCCAAGTACCGGTAACGCTCTGGGGCCCGTGCCGAACGCGACGCCCGCCGACTTGCACAACGCGCTGGAGGCGGCAGAAGCCGGATTTCGAATTTGGCGCGATACCCAACCTCTCGAACGCTCACGGATTATCATGAAAGCAGTTGCCCTGATCCGGGAGCGTGCGCGCGATATCGCGAAAGTACTTACCCTGGAGCACGGCAAAACGCTTGCCGCGGCCGAAGGAGAAATCATACGCAGCTGCCGTTTCTACGACTGGGAGGCAGGGCAAGCGCTTCGCAGCTATGGCTGGATCTTGCCAGCCGCCGATCAAATGCAGAAGCGCATTTTGCGCCTGCCCATTGGACCAGTTGTCGCATTCACGCCCTGGAACGTCCCAATGAGTGCGTTTGCGCGCAAAACGTCGGCGGCCCTTGCTGCAGGATGCTCGATTATCGTGAAAGCCGCGAACGAAACACCCGGCACAGCCGTGGAATTGGTCAAATGTTTTGAAGAGGCGGGCCTTCCGCCAGGCGTTCTCAATCTCGTCCTCGGGGATCCGGCAGTCATATCATCTACATTGATCGGTTCACCGATCTCAAGGCTAGTGACCTTCACGGGCTCTACCGGTGTGGGCAAGCATCTGACGGAGCTAGCAGCCCGCGCCATGAAGCCCGCCCTGATGGAACTTGGGGGTCATGCTCCCGTTATCGTCGGCCGCGATGTGGATGCCAAGGCAATCGGCCTTTTGGCTGCTGAAGCCAAGACACGCGCCTCGGGCCAAATCTGCGCATCGGCTTCGCGGTTTATTGTTGATGAAAGCGTCTACAAACCTTTCGTCGATTCATTTGCCGGCGCCCTCAACGACCTCCGCATCGGCGACGGTTTCGATCCGCAAGCTCAAATGGGTCCGCTGGCCAACGATCGCCGTCTTGGTGCAGCGGAGACAATGGTTCAAAATGCTATCGCGCGGGGGGCTCGCGTGGCGGCCGGTGGAAACCGCATTGGCAACAGAGGTTTCTATTTCGAGCCCACCCTTTTGGTCGACGTACCTCTAGACGCCGATTCGATGACCGTTGAGCCGTTTAACCCGATCGGCTCATGTATATCGGTCCCTAACCTGGATGCAGCTCTCAAGATCGCCAACAACCTTCATGTAGGATTGGCTGGGTATGCATTTACCAACAATCTGACAGATGCCGAGCGAATTCAGCGCGAGTTGGAGGTTGGTGCATTGTCGATCAACCACTTCGACACCCCAGATTCCGATACGCCCTTCGGCGGGGTGAAAGACAGCGGTATAGGTCGGGAGGGTGGCCCTACGTCACTGGACGCTTACATGGTGCAGAAGACAGTGTTGCAGTTTTCCGGTACAATCTAGGCGGAAGAGAGGCCGAGCCCGATCGGCGGGTCTCTCTTCACTCGGATGCAACCACGCGCGATGGAATGCTGCATTATAGCTCTTCGACAGTCGCTCAATGGTAAGATTTTGCGATTCCAATTGCGCCCAGGATATTACCAGCCGCCATCGCAACTGATGTTCTGTCCGGATATGAGGTCAGCCTGAGGCGAAGACAAAAAAACTGCAAGATTAGCGACGTCGACAGCTTCGATCCGGCGTTTGAGGCATTGATGGTCAAGTATCCACCGATGGTAGGCTTCACGCCTGTCACCAAACAGCTTCCATTCCGCATCGGATAGCACCGCGCCCGGTGAGATACCGTTTACATTAACGCCGTGCCTTCCCAATTCGCGCGCCAATGACTTGACCAAGCCATACATGGCCCCCTTTGACGCTACGTATGGTACGAATCCGTCCCACTGACCGTTCAGTGTTAGCGACGTCAGGCAAATGATTTTGCCAGATCTGACTTCCTTCATGTGAGCGCTGCAAACTCGTGATACAACGAAAGCAGCCGAGGAGTTGATGCGGATCTCCTTCTCATACTCGGCGATGGTGTAGTCTTCGTGCGGTCGGTTCGTGATAAAGGCTGCGTTGTTTATTAGGATGTCGATGCCACCTACGTCCTGTGCGAGCTTGCCGACCGTCTGCTCCGTTTCGACAAGGTCACCTAAATCGCAACCACAATAACGTACATTGCCTGACGCACCAGAAAGGACCGCCTCGCCATCCAACCCGGGAAGATCAAGTGCAATGGCGCTTGCTCCCTCCTGTTGAAAGCGGGCGACCAAGGCTCGGCCAATCGTGCCGAGTGCACCGGTGATCAAAGCGGTTTTACCGGAAAGGGACGCCATCGTTACTCCACAATCCAAGGCTTCGCGCAACTTGGCGCAAGTCAATGGCGCCGCGCCAGCGTTGCGTCGCTGGCGCGCGCCATTTCTACAGGAATCTCACCATTGTGGCTTGCAGCTATCGGCATTCTCAGCCGTATAGATCGGCGGCGGAATGCTAACCAGCGCGCCCTTCGGGGTTTTCGCATCCGTTGCAGCCTTGTAAAGCGTGTCGGCTCCGGCAGCTCCATATTCTCGCCAGAGCTCACAAACCGACGCGGTGATCTGTCCGGATTTTACATACGGCATGCCAGCGGCCAGGCCACCAGCCGCTGTCACGACTTTCGCTTTTGAACCGGCGTCGCTGATAGCATCGGCGCAGCCGACAGCCATCGTTTCCGCGTGTGCATAAAACACGTCGATATCCGGGTTAGCGACAAGAGCATTCTGGCAGACTTCTTGACCCTTTGCTTGCGTCCAATCGGTGGGCTGCGACGAAACGATTTCATACTTTGCGCCAGCCTTTTCCAGCCCGGCCTTGAAACCATTCGTCAGGTTGACGACAGTTGAATACCCAGCCATGCCTTCTACGATGCCGATTTTGGCAGTTCGATCCGTAGGCAACTGCTTTGCAGCAAAGCCGGCGAGGTCCTCGCCCGTCTGGAAATCGTCACGCCCGACGAGCGAGGCAAGTCCAGGATATACATCTGTCCACTTGGCAGTCGGTTCGCCAACTTGGACCAGCACGGCTGTGAACGGTATTCCAGCCGCGTTTGCCTTGTCCACCCATGTCTTTGCCACTGCACTGTCGAGAACGATCGCGGCGATACCGTCGACCTTCTGAGCAATTGCGTCGTCGATCGCGTTTGATTGCTTTTCAACGCTGCCCTTTGAGTCCATCAGGACGACTTTCGCACCCAGCTTTTCACCTTCTGCCTTAAAGCCATCCGCCTGGCTGACTTCGGCAACATTTTGGAAATTTGTAACGACAAAAGCGAGCGTGACGTCCTTCGCGTACGCGCCGGGCCCCACGCTCATCAGCGCGGTCGAAAGCCCCAGTACTGTTAGGAAACCAGTTCTATTTCGCATTCTGCACTCCTCCCATAAACATTTGGCAGCGTCATAGCGACTGCGGCCGGCTTCTACTTTTCCAATTCCTCCCTGCGCAATCGCCCAGCCATACGTGAACGGCTTCCCGCAAACGCAACGGTTGGCGGAACGGCCAACAGATATGCGGAGCGACTGACGTGATCAAACACCGCTACTCGTAGCAAGTGGAGCTCTGATCGACGTTCGTAAATAATCTTATATTACGGGACATTGTCAAGAGAATGCTTTGGGGGACAATCAATTGCGTCGAGGGCCGACCCTCCATATGGGTAAAAATAGGCGCATCAATGAGGCGATGAACTCATAAGTAGCTCTGTAAATGGCCAGTAAGGTCCGGCGAGTTGGCCGAGCGCGCAAAGCGGGATTGACATAATCCCATATGAGGGGATATTTATATTCTTGGGAGTAGGATGCGTATTGTGCAGGATCGCCGGCGGCGGTCCGCGTGGAGGAAAAAGTGTTGCAGCATCGCCACCAAATTCGAAACCGAACAGCTCGGCAAATTGCGTTGGAGGAGGAAGCGTGTGACCCCACGCAATTCGAAGCGATGAAGTTGAGTATGCACCGTTCTGTCGGAGATTCCAACCGATGACCGATCGCTCACTGCTAATGCGTTTGGAGAACGTGACGAAGAAGTTTGGTGGGCTGATTGCGCTGAGGGGCGTTGATCTTCAGATCACAAGCGGCCGCGTCCACGGACTTCTAGGGGCCAATGGCGCTGGCAAGTCGACGTTGATCAAGATTATTTCCGGCGCCTATGCGGCAACATCTGGGCAAATTTACTGGAGGGGCGGAGCAGTCTCTTGGTCGAGTCCGAGAGACGCCAATGACAGCGGGGTGGCAACGATTCATCAGCATATTCCGTTGGTCTCGACGCTCTCCGTCCTCGAAAATGTCTTTCTCGCAGCGCCCGGCTTTTGGCGCCAGAGCCTCGAAATGCGTGAGCGCTTCGATGTTATTTGTGAGCGCGTCGGGTATTCCTTGAATCCGGACGCGCTTGTGGGCGACTTGCGGATCGGTGCGCGTCAGATGGTAGCAATCTTCCAGGCGCTCGGCTCAGGAGCCGATCTGATCGTCATGGATGAGCCTACCGCTTCCTTGGCGACTGAGGAGCGGGAACTTGTCTATCGCGCTGTTCGACGCCTCACTCAAGGCGAAAACAAAGCCATTCTCTTTGTATCGCATTTCCTCGATGAAATCATAGCGTTGACCGACGAGGTGACGGTGCTACGTGATGGCCAGGCCGTGCTGCGAGCGGAAACAAAAGACCTCGATGAATCCAAGATCGCTGAGGCGATCGTTGGGCGCAGGCTAGCTGCGATGGAAACAACATCGCAAGGGCGCAGCCTAGAGCAGTTAAAGGTCCTACCAGAACTGCTAGAGCTTCGGGAATTGGGGTCCCCGGGCAAGCTTCAGCCTATTTCGCTAAAATTGCGTGCCGGTGAGGTACTGGGCATCGCCGGGTTACTTGGTTCAGGTCGCAGTGAGCTGCTTCATGCAATCTTCGGAGCAGATGCCGATGCGACCGGCGATGTGGTCTTGCGGGGAAAGACGCTTCGCCGCAGCACCTCTGCAGCCGTAAAGGCCGGCATCGCCTTGGTACCAGAGGACAGAATGCGTCAAGGCTTGGTCCCCGGGTTTGAAATATGGCGAAATACGACGCTGCCCGCCCTGAAAGGGGTTTCAGCGGCAGGTGTTATCCCCATCGAGCTCAAGGAGCGCGAACGGGCCCTCGACGCTATCCAGCGGCTTTCTATCAAGGCGCAGTCGCCGGACGTGCCGGTGATGGAACTCAGCGGTGGAAACGCGCAAAAAGTGACTATCGCCAAGTGGTTGTACAGCAACGTCGACGTTTTCCTTCTCGATGAACCAACCGCGGGGATCGACGTCGGTGCAAAAGCGGACATCCTTATGCTGGTGCGTAAGCTCGCATCTGAAGGCAAAGCCGTTATCGTCGTTTCGTCGGAATTTGAGGAATTGATTGCCGCGTGCGATCGCATACTTGTGATGCGGGACGGACGTTGCATCGCCGAAAGATCGGTCGCAAGCACCTCAGAACATGAACTCATCCTGTTGGCCAGCGGGCATACTGTTGCGCAGACAGCCGCCTGAACAAGCTCGAAAATTGAATTTGAATAGTGAGAACACAATGGCTTTGACACTGAAGCAAACCGATAAACAGAGGGAGAGCCGTGCTGCGGCGCCGTCGCTCGCTTCAAATCCGTCAATCGACAAAAAGGCGGACTGGAGTCAGGCCTTCGGCCTTCGTGAGATGGGCGTTTTTTACGCCTTGCTGTTGCTCGTGATCGTCCTTTCATTCACCACAGCCTACCTTGGAAAATCCAATTATATCAGCGTTCTCAATGTGACGAATGTCGTTTACCAGGCATCACTGATTTCATTCATGGCTATTGCCATGACAGTTGTCCTGATTACCGGAAATTTCGATCTTTCTGTCGCGTCTGTCGCAGCGCTTTCGGCGGCGATCTTCGTTGGAAGCTGCAACTCCATGGGGCTCGCGCCGGCGATTGGCCTTTCCATGGCCACAGCAGTGACAATTGGACTGATCAATGGGAGCATCGTGCAATTCCTGGGGATCAACGCGTTTATTGTGACGCTTGGAACATTAACGGCAGTGCGCGGACTGGTTTTGATTTATACCGACGGCGCGTCCTTAACGATCCAGTCGCCCCAGATCGTCGAAGTACTGAAAGCATTTGAATCAAACCGGATCGACATTGCCTATGCACTGATCGTTCTCTCCGCGCTTTTTCTTATTTCTGGAGCCTACAGCGCGATTCGTATCAAAAGAATGTCTCCGCGCTCTGCTGGCCTCGTCCTTGCGGGCGTCTCGATACTGGCGTTCACGTGGGTTGCCGGTTTTGTCGTCTCGGTGAAAATGCCCGTGATATATTTGGCAGTGTTCACGGCGATGGTCTGGTTTGTTCTCCGCTTTACAACGGTCGGTCGAAAGATCTATGCGGTCGGCGGCAACCCGGAGGCAGCACGTCTATCAGGCATCAATGTCACACTTTACCGTCTTGCCGCGTTTGTCTTTTGCAGTGGCATAGCGGGGTTTGCCGGAATATTATTTGCAGCACGGCTCCGCTCGATGAATCCTACGGGCCTGCAGGGAGCTGAACTTACGGTCATTGCGGCAGCAATCCTCGGGGGCACGTCCCTGTTCGGGGGTGCGGGGAGCGTAGTCAAAACGCTAGGTGGAGCGCTTCTACTATATTCCCTAACCAACGGGTTTAATATTCTTAACCTCGGTGCGAACTACCAGGGTCTTATAGAAGGTATCGTGGTCGTCTCGGCTGCGGCGATTTATACCGTCGGTGGCAATAAGCGAAGAACGAAGACAGGCTGATCCACAGCTCCGAGATCATTCACTTAAAGCGTACAAGCGAAAGCGACGATAACGCGACGAGTGCACCCATTTTTCTCGCCGACCCAAAAGAGTGAAGACAATGGTGACGATGCCTGCTGACGACTTTTCCCGCGACTTGGCCAAGTTCGTTTCGAACTGCCGCTACGAGGATTTGCCGGCTGAAGCGGTGGAAGCGGCCAAAAAGAGTATTCTTGACCTGCTGGGAGTAAGCTTGGCAGCGAGTGGTACCGTGCCCGCCGTACGCGGAGTTATGGAATTTGTTCGCGATCACGGCGGCAAACCGCAATGTAGTGTCTTAGGTTTCGGCGACCGTGTTCCGCCTATCATGGCCGCCTTTGCGAACGGCGCGATGGCCCACTGCCTAGATTTTGATGATATGGCACCTGATGGTAATCACGCAAGCAGCACACTTATCCCCGCGGTGTTTGCCGCAGCTGAGTATCAAGGCGGGCTGTCCGGCCAGGATCTCATCACGGCTGTTGCAATCGGGCAGGATATCTTTCTCAGGATGCGGCGAAGCCTGAAGCAGCGACTGGACTGGCTTGTGACAACCGTGCTGGGTGTATTCTCGGCTACTGCAGGTGTTTCATACGTATTGCGTCTCAGAGAGGACCAAGTGGCCAACGCATTTGGTATAGCAAGCCTAGGCTCCTGTGGGACACTGGAGATGCGGTTTGGAACGGGAAGCGACCTCGGAGAGCTGTATGCTGGTTTCGTCGCCAAAAGCGCCGTGATGTCTGGAATGCTTGCGAAGAATGGCGTCACGGGCACGCAGCGCGTTTTCGAGGGCCAGGCAGGAATTATGAAAGTCTATTTCGGCGGCGAATATGATCGTGCCAAGATCCTTGACGGACTTGGTACTTGCTTTAAAGGGGCCTCGATGCAGTACAAGCCATGGCCCGTCTGCGGAATTGCCAACACCTACATCCATGCGATCCTGAAGTTGGTACGCGAACACGACCTCAAAGCAGATGACATTCAGGAAATTCGGCCGTTCGTCGGTGATTTCCAGCAGCGTATGTCCTATCCGCTCGAGGAAAGACGGCGACCGACAGGTTCCATGGACGCGCGTTTCAGTCTTCCTTTCTGTGTCGCGGTCGCGGCGACCTACGGCCGCGTCGGAGTTGAGCATTTTACCGAGCAAGGACTTCAAGATCAGGCGGTACTCGCTATGGCCCAGAAGGTGGTTCCTGTTGACGACAGCAAATTTGATTGGACAGCTGAAATGCCCGACGCGCGCGTTGAAATCGACACAAGGCGAGGGTTGACGATAACCGGAACAGGGAAGGGGACACCAGGAAGTAATGACTTTCCCCTGGAATGGACTGACCTGGTTCGCAAATTCACGTCCTGTGCAGCTCTGGCCGCTCAGCCAAAGTCTTCAGCTGCGATCTCCGACGCCGCCGGGATGGTACGCTCCCTTGAGCAAGTGACGGATGCCACCAAGATTATTCGGCTGCTTTCATGACGACGAATAAGACCGGAAGGTGGTTTGGATGGCCGCCAATGCGGGATGCTTATCGAAACCACGTTTTCATCCGATTTCTTTAATTCTGATTCAAGCCAAACGGTTGGCATGAGGAGAACCCAATGAAAATCCTAGTCGCCGTAAAGCGGGTCGTCGACTACAACGTGAAGATCCGGGTGAAGCCGGATGGCACGGGTGTCGAGCTTGCCAATGTGAAGATGTCGATGAACCCGTTCGACGAGATCTCGGTGGAAGAGGCGCTGCGGCTGAAGGAAGCCGGCAGGTGCGAGGAAGTGGTGGTCGTCTCGATCGGTCCTGCCAAGGCCGAGGAGACGCTGCGGACCGCACTTGCGATGGGCGCCGACCGGGCGATCCTGGTCGAGACCGACGATGCTGTAGAGCCGCTCACGGTTGCCAAGATCCTCAAGGCTGTGGCGGACGTCGAACAGCCCGGTCTGATCATCGTCGGCAAGCAGGCGATCGATGACGATTCGAACCAGACCGGCCAGATGCTGGCGGCACTGCTGGGCATGCCCCAAGCGACCTTCGCCTCGAAGATCGAGATCGGTGATGGCAAGGCTCAAGTGACCCGCGAAGTCGATGGCGGCCTGCAGACGATCGAGATCAAGCTGCCGGCGGTCGTCACCACCGATCTCCGCTTGAACGAACCGCGTTATGCCTCGTTGCCGAATATCATGAAGGCGAAGAAGAAGCCGCTCGACAAGAAGACGCCGAGCGACTTCGGCGTCTCGACCACACCGCGCCTCAAGGTCTTGAAGACCGAGGAGCCGTCGGGCCGCAAGGCCGGCGTCAAGGTCAAGTCGGTCGCCGAACTCGTCGACAAGCTCAAAAACGAAGCCGGCGTGCTGTAATCAGCTTGGAACAGGAATCATCATCATGACCATTCTTCTTCTGGCTGACCACGACAATGCAAGCCTGTCCGACCAGACCGCCAAGACGCTGACGGCTGCATCCAAGATTGGCGGCGACGTGCATGTGCTGGTTGCCGGCAAGGCTGCCAAGCCGGCTGCCGATGCCGCCGCCAAGCTTGCCGGCGTCTCCAAGGTGCTGCTCGCCGAAAGCGACGAACTCGCCAACAATCTGGCCGAACCGCTGGCCGACCTGATCGTCTCGCTGGCGGGAAGCTACGACACGATCATCTCGGCTGCCACCTCGGTCGGCAAGAACGTGCTGCCGCGGGTGGCAGCCCTCCTCGACGTCGCCCAGGTCTCGGAGATCATCGAGGTGATCTCCTCCGATACCTTCAAGCGGCCGATCTATGCCGGCAATGCCATCCAGACGGTGCAGGCAACGGACGCCAAGAAGGTGATCACCGTACGCACGACATCCTTTTCCCCGGCCTCCCAAGGCCAGCTTGCTGCCGTTGAGGAAATCTCAACGGCAGCTTTTTCTTCAAGCCTTTCCTCATTCGTCTCCAGCCGAGTATCCTCATCCGACCGTCCGGAACTGACCTCGGCCAAGATCATCATTTCCGGCGGCCGCGCGCTCGGTTCCGCGGAAAAGTTCGACGAGGTCATTCTGCCCGTTGCCGACAAGCTCGGCGCGGCGGTCGGTGCATCGCGTGCTGCCGTCGATGCCGGATATGCTCCGAATGATTGGCAGGTCGGCCAGACCGGTAAGGTGGTGGCGCCGCAGCTCTACATCGCCTGTGGCATCTCCGGTGCCATCCAGCATCTTGCTGGCATGAAGGACTCGAAGGTTATCGTTGCAATCAACAAGGATGAGGAAGCGCCGATCTTCCAGGTCGCAGACTACGGCCTCGTCGCGGATATCTTCGTCGCTTTACCGGAACTCGCGAACTTGCTTTGAGTCGCCATGGTCGCCTCTAATCGCAGCTCGCTA
Source organism: Rhizobium sp. BK619 (assembly GCF_014195245.1). NCBI lineage: Bacteria > Pseudomonadati > Pseudomonadota > Alphaproteobacteria > Hyphomicrobiales > Rhizobiaceae > Rhizobium > Rhizobium sp. BK619. Next base: position 64,432 of record NZ_JACIBH010000015.1, read on the forward strand.
CCGCAATTTGCGACGAGGCAATGAACCTGCAATGCGGACTAAATATTTTATCGAACATCCTGCGGCTCCGGTAATTTGAATCCGAAGAATGACTAATACCCCTTATTTCATGCACCCATGCATGGTTGTGCCCCAACTAATGGAGACAAGACATGAAAATTGACAGGAACGGTTCGCAAAACTCCGCCAAGGGGCCAGTCGAATGGTTCACCGGAAACGTACGCCTCGATCCACTCTTCGCAGCTAACGCCTCTCGGCGTGCGACGGCTGGCGCGGCCACTTTCGAGCCTGGCGCGCGAACAGCATGGCACACTCATCCGCTCGGACAAACCCTTATTGTGACGGGAGGGGTGGGCTTGGTGCAACGAGCCGGCGGGCCGATCGAGGAGGTTAGGCCAGGCGATGTGATCTGGTTCGAGCCAGGCGAAAAGCATTGGCACGGCGCAGCGCCCTCTACGGCCATGACCCATATAGCAATCCAAGAGAATGTTGATGGAAAGGTCGTTGATTGGCTGGCCCCTGTGACCGACGAAGAATATCTCGGTGCTGTGAAACGAGCATTCGAATGACTCTCTGCGTGTCGTGAGCAATTTGTATCAACGACTAGCGAACGGCACGGCATCAGTTCGGGCTTAAAAAGATAGCGGGCAAAGTTTCTCACAGCGAATTGGAAACACTCAGTTCAATACATGTCATAGATATTTTCCCGTATTCCCAAATCACCAGCAGGTTTTACCAGGCTTCGCAGACTGACTATTCGCAGCCGTAACCCTGAGTTTCGTTCCTGAAATCCTCAATCGATCCGATACGAACGACAGTCTCCGCTCAGACATTGATGAGCGCATCTCATAACGACAAGCGACATGAGGCGACTAATACAAGTATCGAGCAGCTGCTAAGAATCCTTAATTCGATCGAAACGAGGGGGAGTTTGCAAAAAATGGCAGCAAACAACTGACGTCACGACCAAGGCGGCACCTTGGACACCGGTCGCCGTCGAAGTACTCAACTTAAGGAAGCTGGCGCGCTGCGCGGTGATCAAGCTCACTCCAAGGAGTTTAGTGAGGATACGTATTCCCGCGCGGCTAAACCAAAGCGGTAAAGGGTCCCGGCCACGTTGATCTCTACGATAGGGTAGACTTGATTCCGTTCGATAAATTCACGTCTCTCTTCGAGACCCATCTTGCCACGGCCTAAGGGGGGTGTAGGTACATTGTAAACGGGGATATGCGGTCTTTAGCACAAGATACTATGCGGTAAGGTCTTCCGCCTGCACCCTTTCATTCTCGTCTTACGCTCGGAACCGGAAGAGCCGGCTCCGATGTGTCCAAGACAGCGAGCATCATCGCGGTTTTCCAGCCAGAAAAGGCACGAATTAAAATCGTGCTGCAGCGGTTTCAATATCTGAGAGGCTAGTTTCCGGAGGAAGCTGGGCCTTCCTTTCGCAATGCGACTCCAACCGCAAAAAGATTGAGCAAAGTATGACTTCGCAGAAACGGCTAAGTTCGTTGAATTTCCTATTTCAAAACCGCTCTCTTGAGGCCGCGCAACGGACAGGATTCATTTTGGCTGTGTTGGGACGCACGGTTGCCGTAACTCTGTTAGCATTCGTGTTTCTTTGGGGCTATCACTACCCCGTCAACATCGTGATATTCGCCTTCACGCTTTTCTTGGCGTCTCTTGGTTTGGTGGCACTTATATCGACAAGAACGCGGTCCGAAATCTACGCGCGCTATGCTTTTTTTTGCACTGATGCGGTGCTCGTCTCCCTTGTTTTAACGTTTGTTCCCTTGAGCAGCGGCGACTCGATACCGCAAAATCTTGTGTTCCTGACCAGCCGGGTACAATACTTTTACGTCGTTATAGCTGCTTCCATCTTGACGCTATCGCCTTGGTTGGTGGTCTGGACAGGGGCGAGTTGCGTTCTAGGATTGACGTTTTCCACGGCTTGGATCGTCCACAGCATGCCGGAGATGTTATCGTTTTCGGATCTAGCCCCGTCCCCTTCACGGGAAGTTTTCTACAATGTCGTTCTCAACCCCAATTTCATTGGAATAGAGTCGCGCATCGAAGAAGGACTGATAATGACCACGTTGACGGGAATTGCCGCAGTCGCTGTTCATCGTGCCAGATCTGTTGCCTCCGCAAGGCTTGAAGCAGAGGAGAGACGGCGCCAAATCCAGCGCCTCTTTGGTAAATACGTTCCGTCGTCGGTTATTGGCGATCTCGCAAGCGATGGTCAATTGGCGCCTCAGATAAGAGACGCCACACTGCTTTTCGCCGACGTGGAAGGCTTTACCGCCTTGTCGGAAAATCTGGATCCCTCAGCAGTAATCAGCCTCTTAAATGGGCTTTTTTCATCCGTCTCAACGGTAGTAAGCAGTCACGGAGGCCTGGTCGTTAATTATTTCGGCGACGCCGTCATTGCAGCATTCAATTTGCCACTTGCTTGTGACGATCACGAGCTGCGGGCGGTCAGGGCCGCACAGGAGATATTGCAGGTGCTTGCGGATACCAAGTTTGATGGCCATCGAATCAAACTGAGGATCGGGATTGCCTCGGGCCCTGTTGCAGCCGGTACAGTTGGGAGCGAAGACAAGCTTTCGTTCACTTTATATGGCGATACCGTAAACCTGTCTCAACGTCTGGAGGCGCTCAACAAGAAACTTGGCACCAACTGTTTACTTTGTGGAAGAACCTTTGAGCGCCTGGGCGGTCATATCGTCGGCTTGCGCAGCCTCGGAGAAATGGCGGTTCGCAATCGGGACAAACCAGTGGCGATTTATGCCTTGGCCAATGCCGTTCCCGCGCACCGAGGCTGAGATCGTCAGACCCTCGATGCTAAAGCATGGATCCTGGCATCTTTCGGCGCTTTACCCGCTTTCAAGTGGCAGGAGCGTCGAACGGAAGCGCTCATGGTCGCGCCCAGCCTTGGGCGGTAACGGCACATAGCTTTCGGGAACCTGGCTGTGCTCTTAGCGAAGCCCGTCGGTCAGGGACATTTCTTCAAGGCTCTCCGCGAGGCAGGTTTCACATTACAACGCTACTTTCGACGATCGCGTCCCACGAAGCTGACGAAGTTTTTTGTGACAACGCACTATGGAAGCGGACCGGACGCCGGATAAATTCGAGGCCCGGCCAGGTTCCTCTGAATACGCTCCATTATGCTTGGCATCCTGATTTGGCTAATAGCCCCCGCCGTCAGAGTTTGTACGGGAGCATTCCCCTGAGATGGTGATCGACCAATATCTTTTGGCGGAGCGGGGGAATCGACCTGCTAGCACAGTCGCGTCGTTCGCAAAGGCGACACGATACTCCGATCGGATCGAAACCGCGTTGGTTCGATACATCGAGATCGTCCGCGTAGACGAAAGCATCTGCGTAGGAGATCTCGCATCCGAGCGCCAGCGTGTAGGTCGGCCGGTTGTTGCTGTATCCGGCCACGGCTTTCGATGTCTGCGTAGCAAGACAGAGATAGCGACTACCATCCGGCGTTTCCGCAAGCTGGCGCATGATCTGTCCCGGTGTTACTGGCGCCTGATGCGCGATCCACAGCGGGCATGCTGCGCCATATCTCGCGAACTGAAGTTTCGTCGCGCTGTGTCGCTTGGTGATATTTCCCGACCGATCGATCCGTGCAAAGAAGAGAGGAACGCCTTTGCCGCCGGGGCGCTGCAGCGTCGAAAGACGGTGGCACACCTGCTCAAGCGAAGCGCCAAACCGTGCAGAAAGCAGGTCGAGGTCATGCCGAAGCTCAGCGGCGGTTTCTTTAAATACTCCATATGGTAAAAGCAGCGCACCGGCAAAGTAGTTGTGCAATCCGACACGACAGATCTCATAGGCTTCCTGGGTCTTAAAATTCGCCGCTGACGCGACGGCGTCGATAGTCTCCGCTCCGTGCAATTGCGCGATCTGCAATGCAACCTGAAAGTCTCTCGTTGGCGCGGGGAGATACTGGTTCAGTGTCAATTCTCGTAAAATTGGATCGAAACGGCGCATAGCCGCGTGGACCTCGGCGTCCTTGCGCAGCCGAATCCCATACCGTGTGTCAACAAATCGACTGAGGGTCGTAAAAGTATCTTGCTCGGCAAGACCGAGTTCCTGTGCTAGGGATTCCGCTTGTTGATCAACTTCATGAATGTAGTTATCAACAAAATGGAAGAAATCGCGCACTTCCTCATAGGGCGTGTTTTCCACTAGGATTTGATCGTCCAACCGATCATCATGGCTTGCAAGCTGTTCGCTGCGCTGCCGGTATGCCTCGTGGCAGTTGAGCAAAGCATGGGCAAACCCGGGCGCATTCTGCGCGATCAGCTTCAATTCCTGGATGCTGGGAATGTAGTTTGCAAATAGGGGATCCGACAGCGTTTCCGCCAGTGCAGAGACGAGTCGATCTCCGCTGCCGGCTGACAGCTCGCTGATATCCATCTTAAATTTGTCGGCCAGCGCCAGGAGAACAGTCGCGGAGACTGGCCGCTGATTATTCTCGATCTGGTTCAAATAACTGGTCGAAATTCCAAGCCGCTCAGCGAAAACCGCCTGAGTGAACCTGTTGGCGTCGCGCAGATCGCGAACTTTTCGTCCGATATAAAGCTTCCCAGCCATGTTCTTTTTCGCAAAATAGATATTTGCATTTTTGCAAAAAATACTTTGGCACACGATCGAGCCTTTTGCCAATACGGGATTTTCGTTATCCGACATGGAAACGGAAATAGAAGGTCATCATGGCGGCTAATATTGAGAACCTTGAGCAGCGACGGGAACAGGCGCGTCTCGGCGGCGGGCAAAAACGCATTGACGCACAGCATGCCAAGGGCAAGCTGACGGCGCGCGAGCGCATCGAGGTGCTGCTCGACGAAGGCTCCTTCGAAGAATATGACATGTACGTCACCCATCGCGCCGTCGATTTCGGCATGGCAGAGCAGAAAGTTGCGGGCGATGGCGTCGTCACCGGCTGGGGCACGATCAATGGCCGCCAGGTCTACGTCTTTTCCCAAGACTTTACCGTGCTCGGCGGCTCGCTGTCCGAAACCCATGCGCAGAAGATCTGCAAGATTATGGACATGGCGGCGCGCAACGGCGCGCCTGTCATTGGCCTCAACGATTCCGGCGGTGCCCGCATCCAGGAGGGCGTCGCCTCGCTTGCCGGTTATGCCGAAGTCTTCCGGCGTAATGCCGAGGCGTCGGGCGTCATTCCGCAGATCTCCGTCATCATGGGTCCCTGCGCCGGTGGTGCGGTCTATTCGCCTGCCATGACCGACTTCATCTTCATGGTGCGCGATTCGTCCTACATGTTCGTCACCGGACCCGACGTGGTGAAGACCGTCACCAACGAGATCGTCACGGCCGAAGAACTAGGCGGCGCCGGCACCCATACGAAGAAATCCTCGGTCGCCGACGCGGCCTATGAAAACGATATCGAGACGCTGGAGCAGGTGCGCCTGCTGTTCGATTTCCTCCCACTCAACAACCGCGAAAAACCGCCGGTGCGTCCGTTCCACGACGATCCGGCCCGCATCGAGAATCGTCTGGACACGCTGATCCCGGACAGTTCGGCAAAACCCTACGACATGAAGGAGCTCATCCACGCGATCGCGGACGAAGGCGATTTCTTCGAGCTTCAGGAAGCCTTTGCCCGCAATATCATCACCGGCTTCATCCGGCTTGAGGGCCAGACCGTCGGCGTCGTCGCCAACCAGCCGATGGTGCTGGCCGGCTGCCTCGATATCGATAGTTCACGCAAGGCGGCCCGCTTCGTCCGCTTCTGCGATGCCTTCTCGATCCCGCTCCTGACCCTGGTCGACGTGCCCGGCTTCCTGCCAGGCGTCGCGCAGGAATATGGCGGCGTCATCAAACATGGCGCCAAGCTTTTGTTTGCCTACAGCCAGGCCACCGTGCCGATGGTGACGCTGATCACCCGCAAAGCCTACGGCGGCGCCTATGACGTCATGGCCTCCAAGCATATCGGCGCCGACGTCAACTATGCCTGGCCGACCGCCGAAATCGCCGTGATGGGCGCCAAGGGCGCCACCGAAATCCTCTACCGCTCCCAACTCGACGACGCGCAGAAGATCGCAACCCGGACCGCAGAGTACGAGGTCAACTTCGCCAACCCCTTCAAGGCGGCCGAACGCGGCTTTATCGACGAAGTTATCATGCCCCACTCCTCCCGCCGCCGCATTGCTCGCGCCTTTGCCTCGCTGCGCGGCAAGCGGCAGGAACAGCTTTGGCGCAAGCACGATACGATCCCATTGTGATCCGTCGTCCCGTCATTCTCCGGATGCCAGAGCAAGTTTGAACCGATCGAGAGTAAAATGATCAAGAAAATCCTCATTGCCAATCGCGGCGAGATCGCCTGCCGGGTGATCAAGACAGCACGCAAGATGGGCGTCGCCACCGTGGCCGTCTTTTCCGATGCGGATGCCGATGCCCTGCATGTGAAGATGGCTGACGAGGCCGTGCATATCGGCCCGGCACCCTCAAACCAGTCCTATATCGTCATCGACAAGATCCTCGACGCCATCCGCAAGACCGGCGCCGATGCGGTGCATCCAGGCTATGGCTTCCTGTCGGAAAACGCCGTGTTTGCTGAGGCGCTGGAAAAGGCAGGCATTGCCTTCATCGGCCCGCCTGTCGGCGCTATCCAGGCCATGGGTGACAAGATCACCTCGAAGAAACTGGCGGCCGAAGCCGGTGTTTCCACCGTGCCCGGCCATATGGGCCTGATTGCCGATGCCGACGAGGCGGTAAAAATTTCCGCGTCCATCGGCTATCCGGTGATGATCAAGGCCTCGGCCGGCGGTGGCGGCAAGGGCATGCGCATCGCCTGGAACGACGCGGAAGCCCGCGAAGGTTTCCAATCCTCGAAGAACGAGGCGAAGAATTCGTTCGGCGACGACCGTATCTTCATCGAGAAATTCGTCACCCAACCGCGCCATATCGAAATCCAGGTGCTTGGCGACAAGCATGGCACGGTGCTCTATCTCGGCGAACGCGAATGCTCGATCCAGCGGCGAAACCAGAAGGTCATCGAGGAGGCTCCATCGCCGTTCCTTGACGAGAAAACCCGCCGCGCTATGGGCGAGCAGGCTGTCGCCTTGTCGAAGGCCGTTGGCTATTATTCGGCCGGCACCGTCGAGTTTATCGTCGATGGCGACCGGAATTTCTATTTTCTCGAAATGAACACCCGCCTGCAGGTCGAGCACCCGGTGACCGAGTTGATCACCGGCATCGATCTGGTCGAGCAGATGATCCGCGTCGCAGCCGGCGAAAAGCTGTCTTTCGGGCAGGATGACGTCAAGCTCAACGGCTGGGCGATCGAAAGCCGGCTTTATGCCGAAGATCCGTATCGCAATTTCTTGCCCTCGATCGGCCGCCTGTCGCGCTACCGGCCACCGGTCGAAGGCAAGACGTCCGATGGCATCATCGTGCGCAACGATACCGGCGTCTTCGAGGGCGGCGAAATCTCGATGTATTACGACCCGATGGTGGCGAAACTCTGCACATGGGCACCTGATCGTTTGACTGCCATCGACGCCATGTCGGCGGCTCTCGACAATTTCGAGGTCGAAGGCATCGGCCATAACCTGCCTTTCCTGTCGGCCGTCATGCAACACGACCGCTTCCGCTCCGGCAACATCACCACGGCCTTCATTGCCGAAGAATTCCCCGAGGGCTTCCATGGTGTCGAGCCCGATACCGTCTCCGCACGAAAACTCGCAGCCGTCGCCACCTTGGTGCATAAGGCACTGCAGGACCGCGCCGTGCAGATTTCCGGCACCATCGGCAATCACCGCCGGGTGATCGGCAAGGATTGGGTCGTCACCTTTGCCGGTCAGGAACATGCGGTAACACTCGACACCTCCGCCGATGGCGCCTGTATCCAACTGTCGGACGGCACCGTCTTTGCAGTTGCCGGCGACTGGACGCCCGGCCGCAGCCACTCCACGTTCGTTGTCGATGGAACTGCCATGGGCGTGAAGATCGATATTGGGGGCACCGGCATCCGCCTGCGCTGGCGCGGCATCGATGTCACCGTCCATGTGCGGAGTCCGCGCGTCGCCGGGCTTGCTCGGCTGATGCCAACGAAGCTGCCACCGGACACTTCGAGAATGCTGCTCTGCCCGATGCCCGGCGTCATAACCTCACTCGCCGCTATTGAAGGACAAATCATTGAGGCCGGACAGCCACTAGCTACAATCGAAGCCATGAAGATGGAAAACGTTTTGAAAGCGGAGCGTAAGTGCATCGTTAAACGGGTCGCCGCCTCCGTCGGTCAGAATATGGCCGTCGACGAACTCATCATGGAATTTATCTGACAATGAGCGGCATCTCTGCTCGGCGGCAACCACTAGGACGCTAAAACAATGATTGATCGTGTCGTCAAGCTAGAGGCGCATTAAAGATGGCAAACGCGGATCTCTATCACCACTGGAAGACGATAGCGGAGAAAGAACTGAAGACCTCGCCCGACGGCCTCACTTGGCAAACGCCGGAGGGCATCGCCGTGAAGCCACTCTATACCGAGGCCGATCTCGAAACCGTCGATCACCTCGGCTCGCTGCCGGGTCTTGCGCCGTTCACCCGTGGTCCGCGCGCCACCATGTATGCCGGACGGCCCTGGACGATCCGGCAGTATGCCGGCTTCTCCACCGCCGAAGCGTCGAATGCCTTTTACCGCAAGGCGCTCGCCAGTGGCCAGCAGGGCGTCTCCGTCGCGTTCGATCTTGCCACCCATCGCGGCTATGACAGCGATCATCCGCGCGTCGAGGGTGATGTCGGCAAGGCCGGCGTGGCGATCGATTCAGTCGAGGACATGAAGATCCTGTTCGACGGCATTCCGCTGGAAAAAATCTCGGTGTCGATGACGATGAACGGTGCCGTCATCCCGATTCTCGCCTCGTTCATCGTCGCCGGCGAGGAACAGGGCGTGCCACGTGCACAGCTTTCGGGCACGATCCAGAACGACATCCTCAAGGAGTTCATGGTCCGCAACACCTATATCTATCCGCCCGAACCCTCGATGCGGATCGTTGCCGATATCATCGACTATACCGCCCGTGAGATGCCGAAGTTCAACTCCATCTCGATCTCCGGCTACCACATGCAGGAAGCCGGCGCGACGCTGGTGCAGGAACTGGCCTTCACGCTGGCCGACGGCCGCGAATATGTCCGCGCCGCCATCGCCAAAGGCCTGAGCGTCGACGAGTTCGCCGGCCGCCTGTCCTTCTTCTTCGCCATCGGCATGAACTTCTTCATGGAAGCCGCCAAGCTGCGCGCCGCCCGCCTGCTCTGGACGCGGATCATGGAAGGGTTTCACCCGGAGAAACAGTCCTCGCTGATGCTGCGCACCCATTGCCAGACCTCCGGCGTCTCGCTGCAGGAGCAGGACCCTTATAACAACATCATCCGCACCGCTTTCGAGGCGATGTCGGCCGTGCTCGGCGGCACGCAGTCGCTGCACACCAACTCCTTCGACGAGGCGATCGCGCTGCCGACGGAATTCTCCTCGCGCATTGCCCGCAATACGCAGCTGATCCTCCAGCACGAGACCGGCGTAACGAAAGTCGTCGATCCCTTGGCCGGCTCCTATTATGTCGAGAGCCTGACGGCGGAGCTGGCCGACAAGGCTTGGGCCCTGATGGAAGAGGTCGAAGCACTGGGCGGCATGACCAAGGCCGTGGCCGATGGCCTGCCGAAACGGCTGATCGAACAGGCCGCCACCCGCCGCCAGGCTGCCGTCGACAAAGGCGAAGAGGTCATTGTCGGGGTCAACAAATATCGGCTGGAAACCGAGGATGATCTCGACATTCTCGACATCGACAATGCCGCCGTCCGCACCGCCCAGATCAGGCGGATTGAGGAGACCCGCAAACGGCGCGACACCGTCGAGGTAACTGCAGCGCTCGAGGCGCTGACGCAGTTCGCCCGCACCGGCGGCGGCAATATTCTCGAAGCCGCAGTCCGGGCTGCCCGCGCCCGCGCCACCGTCGGCGAGATCTCCGATGCGTTGCGCGCTGTGTTCGGCGATCACACCGCCGTGCCGGAAGTCGTCAGCGACATCTACGGCGACGCTTACAAGGACGAGCCGGAACTGGTGACATTATCTGCCCGGCTGTCCGACTTTTCGCGCACTATCGGCCGCAAGCCGAAGATCATGGTGACCAAGCTCGGGCAGGATGGCCATGACCGTGGCGCCAAGATCATCGCTTCGGCCTTCGGCGATATCGGCTTCGATGTGCTCGCCGGCCCGCTGTTCCAGACGCCGGACGAAGCGGCCGACATGGCGCTGGCCGCGAACGTCCACGTCGTCGGCGTGTCGTCGCTCGCCGCCGGCCACAAAACGCTGCTGCCGCAACTGGTCGAAACGCTGAAAGCCAAGGGCGGCGGCGATGTCATCGTCGTCTGCGGCGGCGTCGTGCCGCGTCAGGATTACCAGTTCCTGCTCGATCATGGTGTCGCTGCTGTCTTCGGCCCCGGCACAAACGTCATGGAGGCCGGACGCGCCGTTCTCGACCTTCTGGAAGGCCGCCTAAGGAACAATTGAGGGAAATATGATAAATTGGCTCAACCATATCGCAATTGTCGTGCCTGATCTCGCGGCGGCTGCAGCTCAATATAAGCTACTTGGAGCGACAACTTCGGCCCCGAAAGACCTCCCCGAACACGGTGTCACCGTCGTCTTTGTCGGCATTCCTAACACCAAAATCGAACTCATGCATCCACTTGGCGAAGGATCCCCGATTGCGGGCTTTCTCGAAAAGAATCCCGCCGGTGGCATCCATCACATATGCTTTGAAGTCGCCGAAATCGACGAAACGTCTGCGAAACTTCGTGAAATTGGCGTGAGGATACTCGGCGACGGGAAGCCGAAATTTGGTGCACACGATAGGCCCGTTCTCTTCGCTCATCCGAAAGACTTTCAGGGTGCGTTGATCGAATTCCAACAGACCTAAGCCAATGGTGTTGTTCAGCAAAGAATGTGATAAAGAATGAGAGTGATATCTCTCCCAGAACGCGAGAGCATGGAATTCGACGTTGTGATCGTCGGGGCGGGTCCTGCCGGTCTTGCGGCGGCGATCCGGTTGAAGCATATCAATCCGGAGCTGTCGGTCGTCGTGCTGGAGAAGGGCGCGGAAGTCGGCGCGCATATCCTCTCGGGCGCCGTGGTCGACCCGATCGGCATCGACCGGCTGTTGCCCGGCTGGCGCGACGAGGCCGATCATCCGTTCAAGACCAAGGTCACATCAGATCACTTCTTGCTGCTCGGTCCGGCCGGCTCTGTTCGCCTGCCGAATGTGCTGATGCCGCCCCTGATGAACAACCACGGCAATTACATCGTCTCGCTTGGGCTCGTCTGTCGCTGGCTGGCGACCAAGGCCGAAGAACTCGGCGTCGAGATCTATCCGGGTTTTGCCGCAACCGAAGTGCTCTACAATGACGAGGGTGCCGTCATCGGGGTCGCCACCGGCGACATGGGCATCGAAAAGAACGGCGAACCCGGCCCGAACTATACCCGCGGCATGGAACTTCTCGGCAAATATGTGCTGATCGGCGAGGGCGTGCGTGGCTCGCTCGCCAAGCAGCTGATCGCCAAGTTCGATCTTTCGAAGGACCGCGAACCGCAAAAATTCGGCATCGGCATCAAGGAACTCTGGCAGGTCAAGCCGGAAAACCATCGGCCGGGCCTGGTGCAGCACTCCTTCGGCTGGCCGCTCGGCATGAAGACCGGCGGCGGCTCCTTCCTCTATCACCTGGAAGACAATCTGGTGGCCGTCGGCTTCGTCGTCCACCTCAATTACAAGAACCCCTATCTCTATCCCTTCGAGGAATTCCAGCGCTTCAAGACCCATCCGGCGATCCGCACCACCTTTGAGGGCGGCAAGCGCCTGTCCTATGGGGCGCGTGCCATCACCGAGGGCGGCTACCAGTCGGTGCCGAAGCTTTCCTTCCCCGGCGGGGCGCTGATCGGCTGTTCGGCCGGTCTGGTCAACGTGCCGCGCATCAAGGGCAGCCACAATGCGGTGCTGTCGGGCATGCTGGCGGCCGAGAAGATCGCCGCGGCGATTGTATCAGGCCGCAGCCATGACGAAGTGACCGAGATCGAGAACGAATGGCGCAAGGGCGACATCGGTCGCGATTTGAAGCGCGTCCGCAACGTCAAGCCGCTGTGGTCGAAGTTCGGCACCGCGCTTGGTGTGGCGCTCGGCGGCTTCGACATGTGGACCAACACGTTGCTCGGCTTTTCCGTCTTCGGCACGCTGAAGCATGGCAAGACCGATGCCCAGTCGCTCGAACCGGCCTCGCAGCACAAGCCGATCGTCTATCCGAAGCCCGATGGCGTCTTGACCTTCGACCGGCTGTCCTCGGTGTTCCTGTCGAACACCAATCACGAGGAAGACCAGCCGGTGCATCTGCAGGTCAAGGACATGGCGCTGCAGATCTCGTCCGAGCATGACATCTATGCCGGTCCGTCGACGCGTTACTGTCCGGCCGGCGTCTACGAATGGGTGGAAAAGGATGGCAAGGACGTCTTCGTCATCAACGCCCAGAACTGCGTGCACTGCAAGACCTGCGACATCAAGGATCCCAACCAGAACATCAACTGGGTGCCGCCGCAGGGCGGCGAGGGGCCGGTCTATCCGAATATGTGAGGCGCGGTGAAGGCGTCGGGGCTACACCGCAGACGCCAGCGATGGATCGTCGAATGATCGACGCTGATGCCGCGTTCGGCCATCATTTCCTTCAGGTCGCGCAGGCTCAGGCCGTAAGCCAGATACCAGCGCACGCAGAGCAGAATTACTGACTAGTCGAAGTGGCGCCCTTTGAACATTATCATCCCCGAAGATATCGAGTACTGATTACCGTTCCCAAGTTAGCAATAAGTTTGCAACAGAACCCGCAACCGAGGTAGCGTTTTTAGCTACCGGCGGTATCTCGCGATTCTCAGCGAAGGCACTGATCCTTTGCCCCCAACCGCGTGAACATACCAATAATCTACGGGTCGACGGTCGAACCCCTTCAAGCAGCAGGTCACAATGATTCCTGAGCCTCGCGAGCTACCTGGAAAAGGCATTCCCACCGGCGTCAGTAAACCAATCGAGCCCGTATCGTTCCTTGAATCTGGCGGAGTGCATCAAGTATATCATTTGCGGTTTGGCCAACGCCTTCGACTTCAATAACCACGTAACCGGTTTCGCCGTGCGTCTGCAGGAACTCGCCCACAATATTAAGTCCACGAGACGAAAAAACCGTATTCAGATTGTTGAGAATGCCAGGGCGATTTTCATGAACATGGATGAAACGCGTGCCGTTTGGTCGTGGCGGCAGTTGAACCTGGGGAAAGTTGACAGCCCCCAGCGTCGAACCGATGTCCGAATATTCGACCAGCTTCCTCGAGACTTCTCTTCCAATGCGCTCTTGGGCTTCTTCGGTCGACCCTCCAATATGCGGGGTCAGAATGACATTATCCAAACCTTGCAGCGGGGTTTCAAAACGCTCTTTGTTTGATGCCGGTTCCCTCGGGAACACGTCCACAGCCGCGCCTGCGAGATGTCCTTCCTTCAAAACCTTCGCGAGCGCTTCAAGATCCACCACGGTTCCGCGGGCGTTGTTGATGAAAATGGCTCCCTTTTTCATCCGGCGCAGTTCGACCTCAGTGATCATGTTCTGCGTCGAACTGGTCTCCGGAACATGCATCGTCACAAAATCTGAGATTTCGAGGAGCTCGCCAAGCGTTGCCATCGATTCTGAATTGCCGTGGCGAAGCTTGTCCGAAGGATCAAAATAGCGAACGTTCATACCCATGCTTTCGGCAAGAACGCTTAGCTGCGAACCGATATTGCCATAGCCCACGATGCCCAGCGTTTTCCCGCGCACCTCACGACTGCCCTCGGCGGTTTTGTCCCATCCGCCTTCATGAGCTGAAGCCGAACGCGGGAAAATCCGCCTGGTCAGCATTATGATCTCACCGATCACAAGCTCGGCGACCGAGCGCGTATTCGAATAAGGGGCGTTGAATACCGGGATCCCGCGTCGACGGGCCGCATCCAGGTCGACCTGATTTGTCCCCACTGAGAAACAACCGACGGCCATCAACTTCTTGGCGGAGCTGAAAATCTCCTCTGTCAGCTGCGTGCGTGAACGAATTCCGACAATATGGGCCTCGGCTATATGACTTTTGAGATCTTTGTCATCCAGAGCCTTCGGCAAATGGGTCAGGTTGACGTAGCCGGATAAAGCGAAGTAGTCCACCGCGCTCTGACTGATCCCTTCCATCAAAAGTACGGAAATTCGATCGCGAGGAAGAGAAAGTTGTTCGGTCATTGAATTGCCCTGGAGTCTCGATTTCTATCTGGCCGAAGTAGCTCGTCCGACACAAAGACGCACTGCTATGGCAGCATGACTTAGCGACCATCCGATGAGCAGCGCAATAACAAACTCAACTCCGTCGGCAGGCATAAGGCTCCGTTGCCGCAATTCAGCATATGCCGACAGTCATGACGTGCGTACGGCGGCTATTGGCCCCCAGCGGCTGCGGCGATGCCGCCGCCATCAGGCTTAAATGCCGACGATGTTGATTGCCACTGAGAACTGACCCAGCGTGGCCCGATATTCTCATTCAGGCGATGCAGCGATGTCTGTCGGCCGGCTCATTACATCGCATCGAAGTTCCATAAATCTGCTTATGCGATATGTTATAACATAACGGTACATTCTATTTCCAAGTGCGACATGCCAGTAATTTCAATGGCTTCACTTTGGAGATTTTGGCATGTCTTGATGCTATACGCAGATCACCCTCGCCGATCGCCGACGCCTGCATCATCTGGTGGCGGCAAAGGTTCCGGTAAACGAGATGGCACGTCAGCTTGGCCGTCATCGCTCGACCATTTACCGCGAGATCAAGCGCAATACGTTTCATGACCGTGAACTGCCGGACTACGACGGGTACTACAGCACAGTTGCTCACGATATCTCCAAGGAGCGGCGACGCCGGCTGAGAAAGCTGCGGCGCCACCCAACTTTGCGCACAGAGATCATCAACCAGTTGGAGGCTCGCTGGTCTCCAGAACAGATTGCCGGACGCCTGCTTTCGGAGGGGCTAAGTCTTGTTCGTGTCTGCAAAGAGACGATCTATCGCTTCATCTACAGCAAGGAAGAGTATGAGCTAGGCCTCTATCGCCATCTGCCCGAAGCGCGCCGCAAACGTCGTCCATTGCGCTCCAGGAAGCCCCGCGACGGTGCGTTTCCAACCACTCACCACATATCCCAACGGCCTGATTTTATTGGTGATAGATCGCAGTTTGGGCATTGGGAGGGCGATCTCCTCATCTTCGAACGTCCACTTGGCCATGCCAATGTCACTTCCCTTGTGGAGCGCAAGAGCCGCTATACCGTTCTCATCAAGAATCCGAGCCGACACTCGCGCCCAATCATGGACAAGATCATCAGAGCGTTTTCTCCTTTACCGGCGTTCGCGCGTCAAAGCTTCACATTTGATCGCGGGACCGAGTTTGCCGGGTTCAGGGCTTTGGAAGAAGGCATCGGTGCCTGCAGCTGGTTTTGCGACCCAAGTGCGCCTTGGCAAAAAGGAACCGTCGAGAACACCAACAAGCGCATTCGACGCTTCCTGCCAGGCACGACAGATCTGGCAATTGTGTCGCAACGCGACCTTCTCCACCTCACGCGCCATATCAACGATCAACCGCGCAAATGCCTCGGATACAAGACGCCGACCGAGGTGTTTATGGCGCATTTGCACGAAGATAGGTGATCCCCTATCCTGCAAAACAGGCATGATGCACTTGGGTTAGCTTCTCCAAACGCGCTATGTTGACTTTTGTTGTGATAAACACTTGAGATTGCTAGATTCGGCCTTTTCAAGCAGTTTTCCGGTCGGGAAAAGCACGTAAAAACGCGAGACGCAATTTTCCCCTATTCTGCTCGTTTAACCAGACTGACGCGCACATGCCGGTGAGCTGGCTTTGCCACAGAGTTGGTGACGGAAGCAGTGCGATTTGCATTCGAAGATGTCGGCACTCGTCGCGTTATCGGGCTGGTACGCCCTGCCAACCCAGCCTCTCGACGGGTTTTGGAGAGATGCGGCTTCTCGTTCGAACGAGAGGTTATGCTGCACGGCGCTCCGACTAATTTGTATGTCCGAGAACGATGACCGGTATTGTGCGCGCGATCCGGCGAAGGGCGTAGTCGCATGTCGGCCGAAAACGCCCACCCAACGATGGGCAGCGAGTGCCACTGACACGAACCCCAGCCGGCAGATTTACCCGACCGTCGAGACAGCGTGCACCTTCATGTCATCTCGAACTTCATAGAATTTGTCCCCATCGATATAGATAGAGTGGCAATTCGGCTTCTCGCCTTTTCCGTTCGAGCAAGCTTTGCCGTCCTTGAAGGTGAGCTTGCTTTTCACGTCGATCATATTGCCGTCGACGTTAGCCTTACCCGTAATCGTGCCCTTCTTCCAACTCCATACCAGATCGGCAGTCACGGGCTTCTCCAGATCGAAAATCTCGACCTTCACATGCTTGCCATCAGCAAAGGCTTTGAACTCTTCCATCGTGACCTTTTTGGCACCCGCTGGAAGGTCCAGGGCATATGCGTTTATACCTGATAATAAGAACGCCAGTGCACCAATGCTTGAAAGAATCTTTCTCATAGCGTAGGTCCCCACCCCAAAATCAGGGTGCGCTAAGTTACCGCCCGTGGGTTGGTGCTGCAACGTGGACCACCATCATCATTTTGATGGAGGCGGCGAAGTCGCCGTGTCTGCTTGCGGCTCAAGTGGTCAGGCCCAACACACACTCGATAAGATACGAGCAGTTGGGCTTCTGGCATTCGGTCCCGGCTGGAGCGCTGGTACTCGGCATTGTAGGTGGCCTCGGAGCGCTGTTTGGCACAGGATGGACCCGGGAGCAGACAACCCGCCTTCTGTCCTCTGAATGGCTTGCTTTGATGACGCGACAGAGCGGTTTCGAGTGGTGCTCGGCGCGGCAATTCGATCAAAGATCGAATTGCTCGGGGAGAAACGAACCAAGCTTCCCGAAGGCAAACATCCCGTGCGCGCTTGGGTCGACGCCCGATTTTCGTGCGAGATCGTCTCGCTCGGAGAAGCTCGCTACGATCTTGAGCACGGTTTCCGTAACCTGCGTCAGCCGACGAGGGCAAGGGCATGCCTTGAGGTCATGAGGGAAGCGGCCGTACACCCTGTCGCGGTCGAAGCCGAACTGAAGGGCCTGCTCAAGGTATTAGAGCGTATCCGGATTTAGTTGAATCGGAAGGGATTCCGTTTTTGTGTGTTTTGTGATTCAAGATGCTGGCTGGAGTGGAGGCCAGCATCGAATGACGCGACCTCTTTCCAATGATCTTCGTGAGCGTGTTGTTGCTGCAATCGAAGCCGGTGAGAGCTGCCGGTCGGTTGCGGCGCGGTTCGGTATTGCCGTGTCTTCAGCGGTGAAGTGGTCGCAGCGTTATCGTTCGAGCGGATCTGTCGCGCCTGGGAAGATGGGCGGCCACCGCAAGCGGGTTCTGGAGTCGCATCGGACGTTTATCGTGGAGCGGATCAACCAGACGCCGCATGTGTCACTGCACAGGTTGAAGGAAGAGCTGGCCGCGCGAGGGGTGAAGGTGTCCCACGATACGGTGTGGCAGTTCCTGCGGCGTGAGGGATTGCGGTTCAAAAAAAACACTGTTCGCCCTTGAGCAGGCGCGCGCTGACGTCGCGCGACGGCGACAGCGCTGGCGATCCTGGCAGGCTGGCCTCGATCCAAGACGGCTGGTCTTCATCGATGAAACCTGGATCAAGACCAACATGGCGCCGCTTCGAGGGTGGGGGCCGAAGGGCAAACGCCTGCGCAGCTTCGCGCCGCACGGACATTGGCGCACCCTGACTTTCCTCGGCGCGTTGCGCTGCGATCGGCTCGCCGCACCCTGTGTCTTCGATGGACCAATCAACGGTGAGTGCTTTCGCGCCTATGTCGAGCAGCAACTCGTACCGGTGCTCAAACCCGGCGACATCGTCGTGATGGATAATCTCGGCTCCCACAAGTCGGTCGCCATCCGTCAGATGATCCGCAACGCTGGTGCTCGGCTCTGGTACTTGCCGCCATACTCCCCCGACCTCAATCCGATCGAACAGGCTTTCGCCAAAATCAAGCACTGGATGCGCCTGGCTCAGAAGCGAACCATCAATGACACCTGGCGCCATATCGGACACCTCGTCACAACCATCGAGCCCAGCGAATGCAGCAACTACTTCGACAATGCCGGATACGCTTCCGTCAAAACCTGAAACGCTCTAGCCTCGGAGCCGTCAAAGACGAAGGCAGCGGGAAAGAAGGCTTCTCAGGTGTGGAACAGGCCTGGAATCGTGCCCGATAGAAGGACCTGAGACATGGACGTCAAGTATCCAGCAGCACGGGCAAACAACTTGTTCGACGCATTCAAGCGCTGTATGCCGGCTGGAACAAAGGCCCTTGGACACTCAGGCTCCGATGCACGCAGTGCGACGGTCTGAAAATGAAGAAAAGCCGGTACAGGTGAAGTAGGCAACAGTCACGATCGAGAGCGAGCGTCTCACTGCCGCAGCGACCGCCGTACTTTATCGATTTCTTCGGCCAACCCGCGGATCGTTTCAATGGTAAGGCTGTGATTTGAGCCATCAGGACCTTCGCAGACCACCACAGCGCTGTCGGCCTCCCAAGGATCGGCTGTAACAGATTGGATGCCATGCGCTAGAAGATTGCGGATTTTCGAGACCTTCTCTACGGCACCGAGTTGGGCGGCTGTCTCGCTCTTGTCCGACCTGTCCGCAAGCTCGGCCATGTAAGTTCGCCAGCGAGTGAAAACGGTACCTTTGGCTAATCGCCCTTGCAGTCCTGCTTCCTTCAGTTGCCGGCGCATTTTGGTCTCCAGGAAGCACCAATAGATTTGGACCTGGCCGATCTCACACGCCAGATCGCGTAGGGTCGGATTGGGGAAAATGTCGCTGTTCATGCTGGAAAGCATATAGGATGACACAGAGTTCGCCAGTCCAATATGCGGCGTGATCGAAGACCCAGGGTCGCGATCAATGCCTTGCTGAGCGCATCGCCATCACGCTCCGCGGATCAATGAATGATGGTGATCACGCCGAGGCCGGCTTCTTCCGCAGCCTTAATGAGCGCCCTCCGCGCGAACTCCGGCGAAACATCCCCGAACTTCGCATCGAGACATGCTTTGACCGCGATCACGTAGGCGTCGCCTTCCTCGTCGGGCCACAGGTTCAGGAGCACGTTCGCCATGTCGTGAAGCGTTTTGATCTTGTACGCTTCTCGGTCCTCAAACACCAACATCAGCATCGAAAAATCGTCCGAGTTGTCCCGATTCATAACATCGGCGCTCCATCCCCTACACCTTTTGGAAACCTTGCAAGAATCGTTCCTCTGCTCCGGGCTGCGACATCGAAACGTTCGCGCGCCTGCTCTGACGATGTGATTCAAGAACCCCGCCCAACCGGAGTACAGCGTCATGCCAGGCGAGCGTGCACAGTGGAAAGTCTTCATAACGCCGGCGACGTCGGAGTCAGAGAAGGTCAGGTTCCACACGTTGAACCGCGAAACCGGCAACCGCGTCGTCTCGCAGTACATCGACTCCGTCACAGGCAAGCCCGTCAAGGACGAGAACGAGGCCAAGGGCTACGCCCGCGGCGAGAACGACTACGTGCTCCTCACCGACGACGACCTAGACCGCCCTGGGCACGGTGAAGACGATCGACATCGACAAGTTTCGTAGCGGCGGGCGGGAGCGCGCCGTCGTCCTAGAACCGCGCGGCCAAGGGATTGTCTTCTGGACGCTCAGGTTCGGCGACGAGGTTCGGCCGGAGGAGAACTACTTCGAGGATATCGACGAGGCGGCCGATCCCTATCTCGTTCCGTTGGTTCAGCAGCTCATCAAACAGAAATCGGCGAAATGGTCGCCAGCCGCTGTCCCCAGACGTCTCCATAGTCTTATCGCCCGAAATTTCTTTCCGTCGCAGCTCGATCAAAATGCCTGCCACTGTTGCTAGCACGCTATAGCGTTCCCACGCCTGCTCGTTAGGGTAGCCGAAATTGGGGGACGACATGGCTAAGACCGACTGGCCGAAAGAGCCGTTGACCACGGACACCATGCAGGTGCTGGACCGCATTCTGACCGAGTGGTGCGCCGAGCAATCGTGCGAGAAAAGCAGCGAAGGCGCTCGCGTGACCGCCAAGACGCTAGTCGATTGGTTCGAGTTCGGCATTCATGACGAAGGCGAGCTTGCGCGCCTCGTCCGCGACAGGTCCATGCTGGACCTCGGGGAGCCGGAGCCCCGCCGATGAGCCTACGCTCTGGTGTATCCTGTCGACTGCTGCCATTGGGGTGTTAGCAGCCCTGCCGCAAACGCATAGTCGCCTCAGCTCGAAGTCGTGCTGGACAAGATTGCTGGCACCCTCGACGTATCGAGCATGCCTTATATGAAAGAACCATTGCTTGCTTCTCAAGGTCGGTGTTGCCGTCCTCAACCGCAAGCTCGAGCGCGCGCCCGATGCTCTCTGCTCATGAGCTGCACATAATCCATGGTCTTCCCTCGTTGTTGAAAGCAATCATTTCACTACAAGACCAGCTGATTTTCGTTGCATCGCCGATCCGAAGCCTGTCGATTGCCGCTCAAAGAAGCGCGCAAGGATTCGTGATGAGAGACAACAAGGGCGCTGCATTCGGAGCAGGCGGAATCATCGGCGCACTTGGCGGCTTGATCGGGCTAGGCGGTGCGGAGTTTCGACTGCCTCTCCTAATAGGTCTGTTTCAATTTGCCGCCCTTGAAGCCGTCGTTCTGAACAAGGCCATGAGTCTTGTCGTCGTCGCCTTCTCACTGCCGTTCCGTGCTGGAACAATCTCGTTCAGCCAGATCGCCGCTAACTGGCCGATCATTGTCAACCTTCTGGCTGGCAGCCTCATCGGTGCGTGGTTTGGCGCCGGTTGGGCGACGCGTCTGCGATCTGAGACGCTATACAAAGTCATTGCGATACTGCTCGTGGCCATAGCGATCGTCCTCGTGCTCGGACACAACGCGCGTGCGGATGATCCGCTTCTGAGGGGGGTTGCGCAAATCATCGCCGGCGTCGTCGCGGGTTTCATTATCGGAGTGGTCGCGGCCTTGCTTGGAGTGGCAGGCGGTGAGCTTCTTATTCCGACGCTGGTCCTGCTCTTTGGTGCAGATATCAAGCTCGCCGGAAGCCTATCTCTGGCCGTAAGCCTGCCGACAATGCTGATCGGTTTTTCGCGCTATAGCCGCGATCAAAGCTTTTCCGTACTTGGACGCAACAAAGGATTCGTCCTGATCATGGCCATCGGCTCGGTCTTCGGCGCCTTCATCGGAGGCTACCTCCTCGGCATTGTCCCGAATGAGTTTTTACTGCCGGCGCTCGCCGCGATCCTGTTGATTTCGGCCTACAAGGTTTGGCAGCACAAATAGGAGCCGACGATAAAATCGAAGAGAGGTCGCGGATGCAGCTCGCAGGCAGACGCTCGCCGCGCTTAGGCCGCGCGCGGCCCCCACAAGATAATGCCAGCTCCGATCAAACATACGACCGCACCTGTCATATCCCAGCGATCGGGCCTGTGGCCTTCTACCGTCCAAAGCCATAGAATAGCGGCGACGATGTAAACGCCGCCATAGGCCGCATAGGTTCTTCCCGCGGCTTCGCTATCGACCAGCGTCAGGAGATAAGCGAATAGCGCCAGGGACGCCATGCCCGGCGCCAGCCACCACGGCGATTTGTCGAGCCGCAGCCAGGCCCAGAAGGCAAAGCAGCCGGCGATTTCAGCGAGAGCCGCGCCCACATATGCAAATAAGGTCAACATACCTGTCACATTTTCACAATTTGGGAAGCGGCGCCAGACGCTGGGATTGGATATTCAGATCGCGGTGGTGAGGGACAGCATCCAGCTCGGCAGGGCGTCAAGCAGGACCGTTTGAACCGTGCGGTCGAAGCCAGTGAGCGTCATGGCGCCGGCTAGAATGAGCAGCGCGCCAAGTGCCATTTTGAGGCCGCTGGCTGTGCTCATCATGCGCCCGCGCCAGCGAAGCAGCGCTTCGCGCGACAGCGCCGACAGCACCAACAAGGGCAAGGCGGTGCCTATGCCGAAGGCCAGCATGGTCAATGCGACCATGCCAAGATTTTCGCCGCGGGCGGCCATGATGGAGGCAGCACCCAGCGTTGGGCCGACACAGGGCGTCCATACCGCGCCGAGGAGTAGGCCGACACCGAACTGTCCTGAGATGCCCGAGGTGGACAGGCCGCCGAAGCGGTTTTGCGTCCAGTTGCTCACCGGTCCTGCCGCGGTGGCAAAACCAACCTGCAGGCGCGGCACCACCAGCACCGCGCCGACAAGGATCAACAGCACTGCCGCGCCGGTGCGGAAGACGGTCATGTCCAGGCCGATCGAGAACCCGATGGTGGCGACGAACAGGCCGATCGCCGTGAACGACAGCGCCACGCCGGTAGCCAAAGCCAGCGGCGCAAGGCGGTGTTGCGCCACGGCGCCCGTCAGAACGACGGGGACAAGCGGCAGGACACAGGGCGACAGGATAGACAGGATACCGGCGAGTAGCGCGAGCAGCATCGACTTACAGCGCCTTGCGCATGATTGCCTCGATCACGGCCGGCTTGGTCTTACCGGTCATCCGGTCGACCTCCTTGCCGTCCTTATAGACGATCAATGTGCTTTGCATCTGGACATGCAGCAGTTTCAGGGCGTCTTTCTGCGTATCAAAATCGACCTTGAACTCTTTCATCTCTTTGAAGTCAGGTGTGCCGAGAAGCTTGGCGACGATCGGCTTCTGAAGCTTGCACTCTCCGCACCAGGGTGCGGTGACGTGGACGAGGACCGGACCGCCCGCGGCAACCGCCTCAGTGAAACCTGGTATCGGGTCGGTACTGGCAGCAAAGGCGGGTGTCGCGATCGCGAGGGTGACAGCGGCGAAGGAAAGAAGGAGTTGACGGCGGTTCATGCGGAAGTCTCCATGGTTAGGGCTGCAGGTGCTAGGTGGGCGAACAGGTCGCCGGCAGCAGCGGCTGCGGCCTGTGGCGCGATGATGGTGACGAAGACGCCAGTGGCGTCGTGCCTAAGATCGAAGGTCAAGAAGGCGCAGCAAGCTTGCTCCTTCCGCACCAGTTCCCGGACCTCGGAAAGCGCTTCGGGCGCATAGGTCAGGTTCAGGCGCAGGGCGGTTCGTGTTGCCTGTCGAAGATGGCGCGATGTCAGCTTGTGGATGAGCTCGGTCCGGGCCTTGAATTCGTTGGCGTCGAGCGTGCAGGCGATCGGCGCCTCTTGTTTGACGTCCGTGCCGCAAGAGCCGCAGCCGCAGCTGTTCGTCGGCATATGGTTTTCAACAGCCTGTGGCGCAGCCTTTCGCCGTGACAGCAACAGCAGCCCTACAACTGGCACAATCAGCAAGACCGCGATAGCACCCCATTTGACAAGCGCACTGCCGACAAGAACCGTTCCGACGCTGGCGAGCATAAGGGGCACGACGCTGACCGCGCAGCACGCGGCGCAGGCCGCGACTGCGGCGCCGGTCAGCTTCATTCCGGTATTCATCTTCGACCTCCTATTTTCAGGCTGGTCGAACCGTACTCCTTCAAGTAGCTTGAAGGGCAAGGAGATAATTTGCCATGAACGTTCACATCCGCGTGTTCACCATCGGCGCCCTTGCCAAGGCGACGGGCACCAGTACGCCGACGATCCGTTACTACGAGGAGATCGGCCTTTTGCCGCCCGCAAACCGGACGGCAAGCGGACAGCGCAACTACGATGAATCCGACGTTGGTCGGCTGACATTCATCAAGCAATGCCGTGATTTCGGCTTCAGCATCGAACAGGTCCGTGTTTTGCTGGATTTGTCGATCAGCTCAGAGCGGGACTGTGTCGAGACGCGCGATATCGCGCAGGCGCATCTTGATGAGGTCCGCGCCAGGATGGTCGAGCTACGCGCGTTGGAAACCCGCCTTCAGGGGTTCGTAATGCGATGCAATGATGCATGCGCCGGTGGCCCCGGCAGCGACTGCGTGATCTTCAAGGACATGGCCAACCCACCGACAAAGGGTTGCTGCGGCTAAAAATATCCCATGCCGACTAGGAAACCCTCATATGCTCAATCGATACCTGGATACGCAACTGCGCAAGGTTGTTGCGCTGGTGGCTTTTCTGAACCTCGCCTATTTCGGCATTGAATTCGCGGTCGCTCTGAAGATCGGATCTGTATCGCTTTTTGCCGACAGCGTCGATTTCCTTGAGGACGCGTCGGTCAATCTACTCATACTGCTCGCTCTTGGGTGGTCCGCGCGGGGCCGCGCCCGTGTCGGGATGGCGCTGGCGCTGATCCTTCTCGCGCCCGGCGTGGCAACGCTCTGGACCGCCTATCAGCACTTCATGACCATGGTTGCGCCAGAGCCACTCGCTCTAGGCTTGACGGGCGCCGGCGCCCTGGTTGTCAACCTCTCCTGCGCGTTCATGCTGTCCGCGTACCGCCATCACAGCGGTAGCTTGACCAGGGCGGCATTTCTGTCCGCCCGCAATGATGCTCTGGCGAACATCGCAATTATTGCCGCAGGGTTGGTGACAGCGTTCCTTTGGCGGTCGGCCTGGCCAGATCTAATCGTCGGATTGGCGATCGCCGCGATCAATCTCGATGCCGCAAAAGAGGTCTGGGAGGCCGCAAGAGAAGAGCACCACGCCGCCGCGTAAAATCCGTGGTATTGGCCGCTACGGAAGAACAAGCCAACTGACGCAGAACGCACGTCTCCTCAATTCAGCGCATTGGTCGCTGCTCAAGACCGAATTGCATATTGATCCTGTATACGCTTAATTGCGGAACCTATTCAAGCCTGTTGTCCTTGCTGGGGTCATGGTCCTTTTCGAGGTCATGGCCTCGTAATGATGTCCGGATCCGATGCCTCAACGTGCGGAGCGCGGTCTCCGCCCAGCCGGGTCACGATCCTGTCGCAGCAAGAAGCACGCCTCGCCAAATGTCATTCCACGGAACTGAGCCCGGTCAGATCCGTGTCGAAATCAACATGCCGACGCATCGCACCGTACGACCGTTGCGCGCGCACCCCTCTTCTCGGCCACCCGCATCGCAGCATCCGTCATCTTCTGGACTTGATCAATGAACTCTGAGCCTAGCAGAACGACAGAAACCGTTTCAGGCTCAAACCGGCCAACAAAATATAAGGCGGCGAGCCGAGCGAATAGTGACCACAGTTCAATTCCAAATAATTTGGCCTAACTCCGGCGCCCTTCAGCCCCTGCATGAACCGCTGCGATATCTCTGGCAGAACAACCTTGTCCCTCTTAGCCAACACAACGTGAAGTTCGAGATCGGTCCGTGCCAAATTATGCGCGTAATTCTCTAGGTTAAGCGGACCCCACGCACGTCTGAGATCGGTCAGCTCAATAGCGGGCTCAAGGCTTTCACGTATCGCTCGTGTCGCCCGCCCCGTCCAAACCATATCCGCGAGACTTCCAGCTGTGAGAAACAACGAGGCTTTCGACACAGCCTGGTCGTGCGCAGCGATTAACCCTGCGACCCAGGAACCTAAGCTCATACCGAGGACGGAGATCTCTCGATAGCCTTCGCTTTTCAGCCAACGAATGAGTTTGCGCCCGTCCAATACTGCCTGCCTTACAGACTGGATGGTTCGACCGAGATTAGCGCTCAGCATATAGTCGGCGTGCACCGCGCCTGGACGGCTGCGCTCGAAGTGGTAGGGCATGGCAATCTCAACAACCGTGATGCCGCGTCTCGAGAAAAATTTGGCAATCTGGTGATTTCGGGTGCTTGCATTCCAGTGGTGAAAAATCACCATCACCCTATTGAAGGAGCCGCTTTCTGTGATTTTCGCCCAGACGACGTTGTTTTCTTCAACGTCAGTAGACATGCCCGATGGAAATATGAGCCACTCATCGTGCCTCTGAAAACGCTGATCGTCCCCGCCCGGCTCATCGAAAAAGGACGGATCAGAAACGGCCTGGTCCGCAAGGACGCAAAACTCGTCGATACTTCCTATGTTCCCCGCGCCTGGAAAGGCGCGGTCGGCATCAAGGACGAAATCGGCTGCAGTCTTCGATTCTTCACCGCGCCGTGCCCGCCGCTCATCCCAACGATCAAGCCAACTATGATACACTTTGATTGTTTCCTAAGCCGTACGCTCTCCATCGCCCAAACCCCGGGTCAATAAGGCCGTACATCGCGAACAGCACCCCAATGCCGAGAATGATCGAAAAGCCTGTAAACGCGTCGATCAGTAGGTAGCTAGTAAAAAGTAACCCTACGACCGCTGACATCTTCCACAAGGGCAAATGAAACCTGTCTGCGGCACTTAAACGGATGGAACCGTATAGAAAGACAATACAGGTTGAAATAGCGACAAGAAGGCTGCTGTAGTGGGTTGGCATCCTATAGCTGGATCCATTGCCCATATCTTTGCTCACATACAAGGCTGAAGACATATCGCCGAGCAACCAGGCGACAATATTCTTTCCGTTCGATGCTAGGTAAGAGCTTTGGGTCTTCATGCATATGGCGATCAGCATCCCCAAAATAGTACACCGAAAAATTCCGCGCATCACCAGCAAGGCGATCCCATTTAGCTCGTATTCATAATCTCCTCCCGCCCGATTCTTCGATGCTTCTCCAATTTTCCAAAGGTCATGAACCAACGTATGAAGCAAAATGAGGCCTGCGAAGAAGAGGTAGAAGCACAGGCACATGTAGAGATAAGCGAGCCCTGTGAATATAACTTCCGTCGGCACCGATATGACTTCAGGCCGCACAAGCGCTAACTTGCCCCAATCCATCGCGTAATTGCCACCGCCTTTTACCAGCGGGATCAAGCACACGCCGATCCATTGAAAAAGACCTGCGAACAACACACAGATCAAAAAGACCGCCCAATTTGTGTACGATGAAGCTTCTACGTTGCGCGCCCAAGCGTTGTCGCTTTCCATCCGGCTGCCCGGCACTACAAGCTTTAAGCGCCCTTCATTCTTCCAAAACAACAGCAACTCTATCACGAACGCAAAAAACAACGGCAAGAACACCATGAAGAGGAATGTCCAATTCGGCGCCCAGAGGAAACCTACCTGTTTGACGAGGCCATCTGTCCGGTTGTAGGTCGCGTCATGGATCCCCATGATATACGACAGAAACCCCAGGGCGGTGGCACCCGCAAACACCGACGCGGGTAAATTCAAGGGAGATCCGTGGCTAAATAGCGCCTCCGACCTTCCCGCCAAATTAAAACGTCGACTCGGCTGATTGGCCTCAGTGTCCCTTTCCAGTTTTGCCGGAGACTCCACCTCATCATCGTCGGCAGACCGTGCCTGATCTGGAACCTCCGGCGCTACGGTGCTGCCCGTTTTCTTCAAACCTCGCCTCTTGGCAGTCAACCGAGATTGCGCCGCACTGAGCTCCATCTGCCATTCGCTTGTTGCTACCGGATCATCACACCCGAAGACCCTTGCCACCCAACGAATATTGGTCGTGCTGATACCCTTCTCATTTTCTTGAAACCAAAGCTGGACCGTTCGCAGATCGACCCCAGTCCGGTTGGAATCGATCTGTGAAATCGCCTCGGCGAGAAGTTCGGGCGTCCACGGGCCTGCGGGAAAGCCATCACTTCCCAACGGCCGGCCCGCTCCTGCCGCGGCCAATTGTTTGAAGAGTTCTTTGAAATCACTTCCGTCTTTCGGCGGAGGGAGAAATAACTTTCCATTCTTTGGCAATGGCTTACCGGCTCTGGTTTCGTTTCGTTTCGGTAGATTTCGTGCGTTTGTGCCCGATTAACGGGTATCGCAACAACACGCAACTGCATAGCGATTCTACTATCAGGAGCAAAATTTTGAAGGTTTGGGATGTTAAATTCAGAACAGATGAGCAGCGAGTGAGAGGAGGAAGCCATTTGCCCCTCGCTTGTACGAACGCCGGAGATCCTCGCGCTATTTCCCATCCGATAACGAAGCTGGCTTTAAGGTTTGGAATTTAGCCAATGAACAATCATGCAAAATATGCAGACAGCATCTTTAGGAGGATTGGTTCAACCGGCCTCGTCATTTTCGAGAGAGATGGCACCCTCCTGAGAAGGACTAGTCCCTCCGGGGATTACATGCTGGGAGATATCAACGAAGAATTCGTTGAAATTTTAAGGCATCTGCGACACCTCAATGCTCGTTTCGGCTTTATTTCGGACGAGCGTGGGATGGACGCGGGTGCCTATGGAAGATCAGAATTCGCAACCCTGACCGAATTGCTTGACGCATTACTGAGCATCAGAGGTGCCATGCCGGATTTCTGGGTGGCATGGAGTGACGTCCCACATCCAAGCGGAACCCGCCTTCAGCGCCAGGCGGATCGGCAACAGGAGGCTGGCGCCGAAGCGATCTTCCAAGTTATGAAGCGGTATGGGATCGGCAAGAAGGAAACCGTTTTTATCGGCAGCTCGACGACTGGTAGCCTCGCTGCAAAGGATGCGGGTGTCTCGGTAATCGACTACTTCAAGAACCGAAGCGAGGGAACCGCTCAGAGTGGGGGCGGAAAGCATGCCCCCAATTTGTCTTCGCCTGAAGCCACCGAGGTCCAGCGACTCCGCGCCGAGATCCAGGCGACGTTGGGCTGGTCCATCGCTGGAGAGCTTAACTGTGGCCAACAGCACGGTTCGCAGGGTTAGCGGGTGCGGTCCCTGTCCTTCTCCTGAGGCGGGCGAAGCTTGATCGATTTTGGTATGTCGCGATCCCGCTGCTGGGGTTTCGGACGCTCCCCGTTCGAACGATCGGCTTCCGGCGCGTCATATTCGGCATTAGACCGGGCAATGCGCGATGCGTCGAGAGAACGGTTGTTCGAACTCCTATTAACCACACCCTGCTCCGCAATGTGATCGCGACTGGCAGCCGACTTGGTTTCGAGACTGTCCGAATTCCGCTTATCGCTGCCAGACTCCGTTCGGTCTCGATTCTTGCCAACGCGTGAGTCGAGCTGCAGCCCGACGACCTTGCCGATGATCTTCGTCGCCTGTTCGAAGATCAGCCGATCAGATGGGTTGGCAATCTTCGCGGCAACCGTCAGCGCGGTGTTCGCCAGCGTTTCCTTCGCTGCTTTTGCTTGCGCGGCACTGATGGGTGTGGATCGCAGCATGTGGTCTTCGCCTTTCTCTCGTGTGGGATCACGGCCTTCGCGGACCGCTGTTTCAAGTCGCCCGTATTCGCGCCGAAGCCCGATGGACAGATCATGGCTGAGCTCGCGCGCGGTGCTCGGTGCACTGCGGTCCTTCGCGATACCTTCCAGCATCAGAATGACACGCCCGACGGAACGCCGGCTCTGTTCGAGCCGCTTCTTGGCCTCTTCACGCTTCGGCGCGGTCGGCGTGTCGCGCAACTTAGCCCTGACCTTGTCGACTACGTTTGCTGGCGCCGTTGCGCCCATCCGGCGAAACATTTCCCACTCCCATCGTTTGACCGGCGGTGGGCCCGCACGTTCGATACGCTTCTGGCGATCGATCGGAATGCCGCGCTCACGTGCCTTGTCAGCGAAACGGACCCGCCATTCGGTGAAGTCGCGGATATTCGGATTGAGCATCTTTCCGCTCGCATTGCGCAGGGCAACGATGACATGCAGGTGCGGATGCTTTTCAAGATCATTGCGGTTATGGACGGCGTAGGCATAGCGATGGCCCGCAAATTGTTCTCTCAGAAAATCTTGGCCTGCGAGGATGAACCGGTCACGATCGACATTGGCCGGCCCGGACAGCAACAGATGCATGAAATCCCGCGGCTGGCGGGTCTGCATAAGAGCACCGACGACCTTGCCCTCGGCCGTGAGCTGCTTATGGTCTTTGGTCGTGACTTCGCGCCGTTCTCCGCCGAGCTCATAACGGCCGCTCTTGCCAGGCCTGTCCTTGACGTGAGTTTTCGTCGAGAGCGTTACATCCGCCCCTGCCCGTTGCATTGCATGCAGGGTGGCTGTCAGGCCTTTTGTTCCCGAGGCGAATTCGGCCGGATAGCGCGAAACCGGAGTGGTACCGGTGCCGCGCAAAGCCCTGTCCAGTCGCTCGTCGATCGCACGGACATCATCGATTTCTGCAGGAATACGGTTGACGCTGCTCCGATCCGACCTGTCCTTCTTCTCGTGGGCAATCACCAGCGCAAAATGGAGACGGGTCTGCCCCTTCATACCCTCGCTGACGCTGAACGCATAGGTTCGATCGGTGTCGCCCGCCTGACGGAAGCCATCCTCCGCCAGTGAAGCGAGGGCACGTGCTATATCCTCGCGGTTGGCTTTTTCAAGCTCGTAAGTCAGACGGAGAATGTCCTGGCTACCTTTCCGATTGCCAAACTCCCTCTCCCAGGATCGCACGGCGGCATTAAGATCGGTGACCGCACGGCCATCCTGGTCGTGCGCTTTCTCTTCCTTGCTTTGATAGGCGAGGACGTTGCGGGCCGAACTTGCGCCTGCGCCATAAGACAGGACCTTGACGACGACCGCATTGTTGCCGGACGCGCGGCTGAATGCAGAGGCGGCGCCCGGATGCTTGGCTGAGGGCAAGCCAGTGTTCGTGAACGACGGTCGCTTCTTCCCTCCGCCACCACCACCCCCGCGGCGGCGCAGCTCGTCTTCGATGAGATCGAAATAGCTCGGCAGCCGACGAGCTTCCGACCTAGAGCCGGAGCGACTTCTGGATAGATCGTTCATCACGGTTCCTGATCAGGTCGGTTATAAATGTGGACGGCCGGATAAAGGCAGCGTCTCGGATAGCATCGAGAGCGCGCATGACTTCTTCGAGCTGATGCGCGATCGCTTTGGTACTTTCGGCATGCACACTTTCCTCCGAGAGAAACTCCTCGTTTCGGAAGGCGAGGTCCCGTAGAAACTGGTGCATGTTTGCCAGCTGCCGATCGTGCTCCTCGAGCATCGCAGGAATGTGCATGATCTCTCTGGTGACAATGAGCTTGGCGACTATATTGGCGGAGACGTCGAGCCTCCGGGCAAGGGCGTCCAAGTTGCTCAAGACCTGAGGGGGCAGGCGGAACATGATGGCCGGTCCGCGCATGGACTACAGCCCCCTCGCCTTCAGAGCCTCGACAATCAACCGATGCGTCGCGGAGGAAAGCTGCTCGTGGCGTTCCAGCGAAACTCGAAAGATCTTCGTTAGCACGTCATCATCGAGATACAGCGAGATACGCTTTCGTTTCGTGGCGTCGCCAGCCGCTGTGGTGCTCTTGGACGCCGATCGTTCACGGCGTCGACTTTTGTCCTGAGTGCGCGTTTCCTGTGACCCATCGCCCAGGGTGAAATTTTCGTTCTGCCCTTCAGGAGCCCCATCGGGCATCAGCGTTTCGAGGTCGATATTGGTCGGCATATAGGAGGTGGCAGTTTCCTCCACCTCCTTCGCCTGATTCTCTCTCGACCGGGCAAGAGCTAGAATGTTGCCGGCCGGTGTTCTTTCTCCCGCCATCGCTCTAAACTGCCTCCGCCTGCAGAAGGCTGATGAACTCGTTGTTGATCTTCTTCACGAGATCGATCGCGTCAAGCACACTCTCGGAGGCCCGGCGCTTGGCCGATGGCGTCAGCGACGGATTATTCTCGATGCTGACGAGTTTGGAGTAGAGTGAGCCGAAGCCGGCTCCGACATCGCTAAAATGATTGCTCTTGCGGATGATCGTCTCGACCATGGGAATCTTGCCGCTGGTCAGGATCGCGTGAACTTCCGGAAGCGACCGATTGTGTTTGAGGGTGATCATGTCGACATAGTTCCAGATCGCCGCGTAAGGGATCGGTCCTTGGGGCCGCTTTTTGGATATCTCCTTCAAAATGGTCGCCACCTTGATCGCCGACGTCGCGGCGGTCGGTTCTGGAATAATCGGGATGAGGACGGCGTCGCACTCGTGATAGACCTCAATCGCGCGCTGATGGACGTAGCCGCCAACGTCATAGATGCGAATATCCGCCTCGGGCGCGTCGGCTAGCCGGTCACGAAACCGGTCCCCGGGCGCCACTCGCAGATGCAGCAACGTGCCATCGGTCGGCAGCAAGCCGCGCTTCATCGAGACATTGTACCAGCGCGTCGACGACTCCTGCTCGTCGCAGTCGATGAGCAGCGTTCTATGTCCCTGTTGCGCGAACTCCGCTGCAAGGTTGACATTCAGGGTCGATTTTCCCGCACCACCTTTGAACGTCGAGATAGCAAGCGAAAGTGGTTTAACTGTCATGGAATCCCTCTTACCCCTGGATCAAAAGTCGCCGTCTCGGCTGGCTGTGTTCGATCGCAGTGGCGGCCGGCCGCCTAAGCATTTGGAGACAAGGCCGCTGTGCGCGCGCTCCAACATCCCGTAAACATGCCGCCCTGCCTTCAGGTCCGAAGCCTGGCTCGTAGCTTGTCCTGCTGCCGCGCGGCGATCAGATCGTCATTCTGCCGGGTGATCTCGCGCTCACGGGCTGCATCCGCCATCGGGTCCCTGGCCGGCCAAAATCGTAGGATGGTCGAGAAAAGCAATGTGAAGAAAGTGATCGTGGCAGCCCTGAACCAGGAAGACTGAGCATAAAGATCGACCGCCCATTGCCATAGCGCGTGCGTCCATTCTGCCGGCATAAAGGCATACGAAAACGCCAGGGCGATGCCATATGCAACGAAGGCCGCGACGAGAAGGCAGACGCCCGAGACGGCCAGAAAATTCGCGATCAACATCAGAAACCATGCCGCCCGGAATGGAAAAACAACGACCCTAAGCGCCTTTCTTGCCGCCGACATTACCTTTCTCCATCTGCACGTTTCCAGTGTCCGACAACACATACTGCAATCCTCGGATATTTTCCAGACTTGCACTGCAGTATAATTTCGTGCATGTTGAAGATAGTCAACTGATGACGGATGCGAGCATGAACAATGGCGCATGGCGGTACGACCGCCTCCTCTTTTGCACCCTTCTCAATGCCCTGATCGCCCTGCCCTTTGTCGCGCGGGCCGGCACGACCTCTGAGTTTGTCAGCTATTATCAGAACGCCTATGCAGAGGGCCGCGACCTGATCCCCGGACCGCAAATACCGCTGGACACCCCATCGATCGCGTCCCGACTTGATCTGCAAACCATTAGCCCAGAAGCCGCGCTGAGCGGCACCGCTTTTCTCGGCGCCGATGGTTCCGTGATCAAACTGGCCGGCGTTCAGGGCTGCCTGTCGACCGAGCCACTGGAGTTTGCCGGAATGCCGACCACCTGTGCCATGATTTCGCTTGCCGGCATGACTGCGACGCTGGATGAGGCAAAGGCAGGTGCCGGCGATGCATTCCCTTGCCACGTTTTCGCGCAAAATCCCGGCAGACCGACCGTGCGTTTTGCCGAATGTTTTTTCGTCGAGAATGGCGCAGTTCGATCGCTCTCCGAGGCGCTCATCAGCAAAGGCTTGGCGTTCGCCGCCCGTGACCGCACAGGTCGACCCGTCTTCCCGGAATATTTGGAAGCCGAGGAAGTCGCACGCGGTGAGCAAATCGGCATCTGGGCAAACGATCAGTTCGCGCATCCCGATGGGGAACGCACCCCGATCAATCCGTCGACCAATTGATGCGGATCGGGCTTCTCATGTTCATTTCCACGATCACAGCTTCCGGTGTCTATGCTGCCACGACAATCATGCCGATGCTCGCCCACGGCAATGTCGCGCGCGAACCGCATTTCTCGCCATCGGTCGTCCCTGTTCAGGCATCGCAAACCGACATTCCCTCGGCCGTTGACGCTGGTGGCGCCCAACCCGAATTCGTTCCGTTTCCGACGGAGGCACAATTCGAGACGGGCGACACCTGGATCTCTAGTGGCCGACGCTATCGGCTCTATGGCCTGCAGTCTTGTCTTCGAGGAACCAATGTCACCGTCTCAGCCGGTGTTACCAGGGACTGCGGAGAGCTGGATCTGATCATCGCGCAGGCATTGATCCGGGACACGAAGCCTGTCTGCGCGACCATCAAAAATCTCGACCAGAACAACGCCGTCGTCGCATGCCAGACGACGACAGGTCAGCATCGGTACGATCTGGCAACCTATATGATTGCGCAAGGTTGGGGATTTGCCGCCGTCGACAGCGCGGGGCGACTGATTGTTCCAGGTTACCGGGTTGCGGAGGAAAGTGCACGTTCGGCGCGCGCCGGACTCTGGGCCTATTCGGACCTACCGCATCCGGTTTCCGTTCTCCAACAACAGGCGGGGGCACAACAATGAGAGTTGCGGCTGCCTCGATACTATGGCTCGTAATGGTCCCGACGGCGTTGCTTGCGCAAAGCCGCCCGTCCGATGTGCCGCGTCAGATCTACGGCAAGGTTCAGGTCGTTGATGCGACCACGTTCGAATTCGTCAAGAGCCGACAGATCATCCGCCTGGCTGGGTATGAAGCCCCTCGCCTTGAGCAGACCGCAACGAGCGATGGCGTGGAG
Source organism: Rhizobium sp. BK619 (assembly GCF_014195245.1). Taxonomy (NCBI): domain Bacteria; kingdom Pseudomonadati; phylum Pseudomonadota; class Alphaproteobacteria; order Hyphomicrobiales; family Rhizobiaceae; genus Rhizobium; species Rhizobium sp. BK619. Next base: position 98,928 of record NZ_JACIBH010000015.1, read on the forward strand.
TGGCCCGCCGGTCAGGTTTCGCGTGCCTGGATGATCCTCCGGACACTTGGGCAGAACGTCAACTGCGCGCCAATTGGCCGCGACACCAACAAGATCCTGATCGCCCATTGCTTTGTCGGCGAAACAAATCTGGCAGCAACGGCAATTGCGGAGGGTATCGGTTACGCATTCAACTACCGCAACGAGCCACAAGTCCCTGCCTATTTCGATATTGAGCGGAAAGCCAGGGGGCTGGGCTTTGGAGTCTGGTCGTCACCGGACCTGCTTCCCCCTTGGCTTTACACCGCATCGACTGTGGCCGCAGAGAAGTCGGACGGCCAATCACCAGAAGCCGAGACGGGCCTGCCCCTGCCTTTGCCTGTTACCCAAGCGGCTCGGTAAACTCAAAGACGTGTAAGGAGATTGAATGAATCGCATCTTTTGCTCCCTCGGTGTCGCGGCAATTCTGCTCGTCCTCGCTCCGGTCGCGAGCGGCGCGCAAGATGGCGCCACTCCTAATCTGACCGAGCAGCGTGATCCGGACTTTTGCGGCGCGGGGGGCGCCGGTTGCGATCCGGCGGAGGTGCAGCAATGGAAAGCAATTGGCAACAGGCTCGCCGATCTGTCATCGGCAGACCTTAGCCAATACGCCTACGCCTGCGCCGAGCACGCGGACTGGAAGACGGTGTGCGAGACCGATCCGGTTGCTGTCCTCAAGCGACTGGGCATCGAGGGGTATTGAGGTTCCCGATGGCTAAGCGCCCCGATACCGCGGTTATTGCTGCCACCATCGCCCTCCTTGCGGGAACAGCGGGAGGATATGCGATCAGTGAGCTGGCGCGAACCGGTTATATCGCAGACCTGGAAAAAGAGATCGTCCGACTGAAGGAGTCGACGCAGCAACCATCGCCTGTCGACGCTCCGAGTGACGAAGAGGCAAGTGCTGCGATCGCGAAGTCAGGCCGTTCAATCAGGATCTCGGAGTGCAAGCCGCGCGAGGCAATACCTGGCGTCACGTGTACCGTCATCATCACAACAACGTCAGGCTCCTTTGCCGGCGTGGCGCAACCGGGCGTGCTTTCCTTTGCGAGGATCGACGGTGCCTGGGCGCAAATCCAGTAGTCGATAACGGAGGCGAATTATGAGACCGTTGCTGATTTTGGTCGCAACATTGACAGGGACAGGCCTTGGCGCCCCGGCCGGCGGCGCAAAAGCCGAGGACGCCTCGTGGGGGTGCCAAGTTCTATTGTGCGCGGCATCAAAGAATCCGTCTTGGCACGGCGTTGCCTATTGCGTTCCACCTATGACGAAGCTCATTGCCGCGATGAAGGAACCGGGATTTTCCTGGCCGATTTGCCATGAGGCCAATGCCGGCAAGCCGGGCCGAGAAAACTACGAGGATTGCCCGGCCGGAACGACGGTCGGATATAGCTCGCAAGGCGACGGTGGGTGGCGCGGCGAGCCCGACCGGTGCACCAAAACGGTCGATGTCTGCCATTCACCGATCGAGCGCAATGCCAATGCGAGGCAGTCGGGTATGACGATGGGGCGCAGTTTCGGAAATGGTCGTGATGGTTGCATCCAGCAAGTTGCCACCCCGCGACCGCGGCGCGCTGATCCCTATTTCTTCGATATCCCGAATGACCAAGGCATGAAGGAAAGATTCTGGTTTAACCTCGATCACTAGTCCGGGCCGATCCCACGCTATGAAGGAGAAAATCAGGTCGCGGTCTCGGGAGCTTTTTTCTTCCCACGGCGGGCTTTCAACGCTTCTATCCGAGAGAGATCGTCTTCGGTGACCCTGAGCAAATCCTCGATAATGACATTCCACTCCCGCTGCATCTTGTCGAGCGTCGACAGCTTGACGTCACGCATGCAGCGGGTCACTTGCGACATATAGGCCTCTGATACACCGAGTTGTTCGGCCAGATCCTTGTTCGTTAGGCCGCGCTCGGCCTTCAATCGGCGCAGGCCGATTGCCAGCCTTTCTTGAAACGATAGTGCCTTCAATATCGAGACGTCCACTGCGTTGCCGGACTGATCGTCTTTCACACGAGACATGAAACGCCTTCCCTGGCGGAAGATGTGCTCGATACGGGACCAGCAAACGTATTATCCCGCCGACAGAGGGTACTGCCACAGCTGCTGGCCCGGGATTTGTTCGGAATTCTACTGCTCATCCAATGCCTGACGCCGGCTAGAGACCATGATGACCAAGCGTAAACCCTTTGTTGCCTATCTCTTGCATCCAAGCATTCACAACTTTGTTACACGTCTTATACCGCGACGATCACGCCCTGCAAGAGGATGGCGGAGCCTCCTCGGATCACTGAGCCCCGTAGTTGGGGCACCGTCTTCAATTGGCAAATGGATAGGTCCCTCCATAGATCCGAACCCCTTGCCGTAGCTTGCCCGCCACTTATACTGCAGTTATATTTTTCGAGACTGAGTTCGAAGGAGGCTCTCGATGACGTCGCTTAAGAAGCGTGGCTACCGATTTGACTTGCGGCGGCTATGTTTGGCGACCCTAGTTCTCGGATCGGTTTTCCTTACCGCGGGAATCGTCATCCGAGACAGCCTCACGCTGGGGTACGCGATGATGATCCCGGTCTATGCCTTCCTTTCGGCTGTGCTCGAGGGTTCGCGCGTCGACAAAGGCAGGGCTTGGGACATCCGAGCTTGGGGAGAGACGATCGTCGCCGTAAGCGGTGCCGCCGGTGTGGGATATCTCGGATATCAGCTCTGGCTCCTCGGCTATTGAAGGGCTTGGCATGCGGATCGTCGTTCGCAACAGTCCAGTGCATCCACTTGCCGGCCTGTCCGACCGAGAGGCAACCGCGTTGCGCGCCTGGTATGGCAATGCTGCATCCAAAGAAGATGAGGCGATTGCGCTTTCGGTCATCAAACGCGCCAAAGTGATGGACGGCTGGATTGAATGCGATTGCATCGCCGCTGGCTTGCAGCCATTGCTCGCGCCGATCCAACAGGAGCGTACATTTACGCTACGACGGCTGACCGCGAAGGAGGCGGATCCCCACCGGCATGAAGAGCGTCCAAACCATGCGCAGACGTGCCCGTTCCATGTAGACAAGGACGCTGCTCCGCCTCTGTTCGAGCGTCGCTATGAGATTCGCCCGCTGCCAAAATCCGAGCGCAGCTATATCGACGCCCTTCCGGCCATTCCCAACCGTCTTGCTGATATCTCGGACGATGATCTCACCCGATCGAGGGAACGAAACGACCGTCCTTCCAGACTTGCGAGCATCCTGTGGCTGATGCTGGACAAGGCAGGCACGAATGTTATCCCTGCGCTGCAGGACAATCCCGAACTTGCACTAGGAGGTCAGCTCTCAGGGATACGTTCCGCCGCGCGGGAGCTCAGGGTGCTGCGGACCTGGACGCTCAACGCGCTGATGTCGACATGGGCCGCGGATTACTGGGATCCAGATAGTCGTTGGCAGCGATTGCTCTGGACCTCTCGTCCCGACTGGCCGGAGAGCCTTCGGCGAACCGGCTTTATGTTGCTGTTTGTCAAAACCGTGTCGGCGCAGGCGATCATGCCGGCATCGTCCTCGAGAAAGATCGATGTGCTCGGTAAAGTCCGCCAGCCATTGCGTGGCGATCCCGCACTCAGAGGTCCGTTCCTGACCTTGCTGAACGTCGATTTTCAGGAGGATGACGAAGGGCCGGCGCGGGCGGTCCAGGCCTATGCCCAGCCGGTCTACAATGGCGACACGCTTTTCCCCGTGGAATCGGGATTCGAAAGAGACGTTTCGCATTTGCTGTTCTGGCTGCAGCAAGCTCTCTTCGACGCCGCGCCGGATCTTCGCATCAAGATCACCAAGCCGCTATTCGCATTGGAAACTCCGATTGGACTGTGCAGACCGGACTTCATATTGGAGGCGTCGTATCGACGATCCCGGCCGGTGAACCTCATCGTCGAAGCCTTTGGGATGGAGACCGACCAATATCGGGAAGCCAAGGAAAGGACGCTGCCTCGCATGAAGCATCTCGGGCCGATCTTTGGCATTTTCCCCAAGGACCTCATAGAAGCGCAGGCCGCAGACACCGCCAGGCGGCTACAAGACTGGGTGATCGATCAAGTTCGTCAGGCCAGAAACAATATCTCGCCAACTTCCGATGACGACATCCTGACCTGAACATCAATTGTGGTCGCCATTTTCCGCAGCGTCTGATTTGCCTTCACCGGACAGCGCTTAGCTCGACTCTCGCCGCATTGAGGAGCGCCTGTTGGATGATCACCAGCACCTTGGGTGGGCAAGTTCCGAACATGCTCCAGACGAGGTCGTCAGCCAGTTCTGTGATCGTGGGCGTCAGCCTCGCCGGCGCCGACTTGTCGATCGCATCCTCACCATCGCCCTCCAGGTCAACTTCGGCTTCGATCGTTTGACTTTCCATTTGGCGCTCCTTCACCATCAGCCAAACGCCGGCGTCAGCCTTGGCGGCAGCGACAATTCGTTTGAGATGACCATTTTTTGAAATATCGCCGTGTAAGAAATGTCGGATCTCACCCATGTATTGTTCTCCCTGGCAGATGGGGACGCAGTGTTGCGTCGTTGCGGGCTACGTCGCATCTACTCAGCAAGCGCCTCGGTCCCAGATTGCTCCCGATCCTCGCCCAGCGGATCCCGCACCAAGCTAGCGAACTGGCGCAGGTAGGCTCTCGAGCTGTCCTCCGTGAGCCGATCCGACAGGCTCTCTAACAAGAGCTCGACATCCGCGTTGAGCTCGACCGGCTCAAGTGCATTCTCTTCGACCTGCTGGAAGATCACCTCGTTCAACGCGGTAAGATCTGCCCCGAATACTTCTCTGACCTCCTGCCGCTGAAGAACAGACGCAGCAGGCCGAGGGCCGCTTTGATCCAACGGACCATTGGCCTGTTTGGCTTGAAGGCTCCGATGTGCCGGTGAGCCCGAATAGACATTACGGCTGAGCTTCTCCTGATCGATATCGAGACCGATGTCACTCTCGCGAGCGGCTCCAGGCGTTTTGGGTATGCCGCGCTTTCGTTGCCCGCTCGCCGAATCCCCCTTTTGCTTGTCTTCCGACTGCTTCTTCTTTTCCGCCTGTACCTCCTCCTCCGCCACACCGGCCTCGCGCGTCTCGTCGAGATCCAGGCGATGACGCAGCTCGTCGAGCGAGGAAATGTAGACGTGGCGGACACCATCCTTGACGACGAAGCGCACGTCGTCGATGTCAGTGCCTGTCAAGGCCGGGGCCGCCGCGGACTTGCTGTCGTCGATCGTCCATTCAACCGGCTCAATGCAAGGACTTTTCGCCGGCTTGAACTTCCGCACCTTCGAAAACATCCGCTCGCCGCCAGAATCGAGCTTCATGATGCGCATCAGCGGCATGCCGGTGACCTGCAGGATCGCCTCTTCCGGCTTCATCATCATCAGCGTGTTGACGGGAAGGAGATCGACCGAGACCGGCACCTTCGAGATCGATCGCTGTCTTCGGCCGTGGCGATGGGAATAGGACGATTGCTCCACCCACTCCGTCGTTTTGCCAGCAGCCATCGAGACAGCGGTCGCATCTTCCTGGTTCTGGAAATTCATGAACAGCTTGATCGTCGAAGCCCCCATCAGGATCTTTTGGCCGGAGCGCTGGTACAGCCGCTCCAATTGGGCGCCGTCCTGGAGGATGAAGACGAAGCGCACGCCATTCTTGCGGATTAGCGGGGCAAGCGTCAGGACCGTGTCGATACGACCGCCATTGCCGAACTCGTCGAGCATCATCAGCACTTCGTGCTCACCGTTGCGCAAGGGACCCATTTGCACGAGCTTGTCGGCCATCTGCTGGATGAACATCGAGATCAGTCGCTCATAGATCTGCATGGCGTTCCAGTCAGCCTGGATGTAGATGACGAGCTTACGCTTTCTGACGGTGTCGATCGGGATCGTGGTGATCGAGGTCAGCGCTTCCACCAGCGGGTTCTGCAGAAAGTTGAGCTTGGCCACGATCTCAGCCGCAATCCCCTCCCCGAGCTTTTCATGCCGGCCGGCGAATTTGGTCAGCTGCATACGGGTCTGGTCGGAGAGAACCGGCTCGTAATTTTCCAATAACTGGATGATCGCCTTGCGCTCGTCCGACATCGAGTTGAGGATGCGATAGAGCTCGCTGAGCGACTTGCGGGTGTCAGGGCATTCGAGCACGAAGCCGAGCAGCGCCGTCAACAGGATCCTGGCGCTTTCCTCCCAGAAGTCGGAGGAATCCGATCGCAGACGTTCCGGCAGAAGCATTTGCGTCAGCTTCTGGAGGTCAGTGATCCGCTGGTTCGGCTCGTCACTGATCAGGTCGAGGGGATTGTAGCCGTCGGTGAACTTCGAGCCGGGCGCCAGCAGGAAAATCTCGTAGCCTTTGTCTTTCAGGTAGCCGGAGGTTTCCTCGAATAGCTCGCCGCTCATGTCGAGGACGACCTGCGATCCCTGGAAGCTCATCATCGTCGGAATGACGAAGCCGCGCGACTTGCCCTGCCCCGGCGAACCGATCACCATCACATGCTGGTCGCCGTCATTGCGCAAAAGCAAACCCTGTTTCAGTCCGAGAACGATGCCGTGCTTGTCGCGCAGCCGAAAATCGGCTGCGTCCTTCAAGGTGGCGAGGCGTGCCTTTCCCATGATCATCCGCTGGCGTTTCTGAATTGCCGCGCCGATCGGAAATCCGACGATGGCACCGGCGGCAGCGAGACCTGCGAGCGCGGCGAGCACCGTCTGCCGGGAGGGTTTTTGATAGGCGCCGGCTGCATCGATTGCGCCGAAAGGCGCCTGATACATCGCGGCCAGATGATTGCCATAGTAGCTGGCAATCTCGGCATGCTCGCCGGCCTTGGTGGCAACCATATAGAAGGCCACGCCGTAGACGATGACACCGGAATAGGCGGCGGTGAAGATGAGAGCCGTATGAGCAATCAGACTGAACATCGATCGGACATGCAGGAGATAGAGGATCTTGCGCGATAGCGCCCTGCCACCTTTCAGCATCCAGAGGCAAGCCAAGAAAAACAGGAGCGGCGAGGCAAGGACGAATGCCAGCAGCGAAAGCCCAACCGTGTTGCGCACATGGATGATGGACCAGGTATAGTGGATCGCATCGACGAACCGCACCTGTGCGACGTAGTCGAAGTAGGACGAAGATCCGAATGAGGTGATGTAGGCGTCGTAGATCAGCGTGAAGAAGGCGAGCCAGAGGAGAACGACGCCGAGCAGCGCGACCGGCATGGTGAACAACGACGCGCGCTGCAGGCCCGTCCATTTCGGTCGGTCAGTCTCTTTGTGCGTGGATGCGCTTGCCATTTTCGTCCACCTCGTCGGCAAAGTAGATCTCGCTGACGCCGCGGCCGCCAGCGGCATCACTCTTCTTCAACTGGACCACGATCGGGATGATCGAGCGGATGTACCGAACGATATCGTCGCGCTCCATGCGCACATTGCTGTTCAGCACCAAGGTCGACAGCCGGTTGAAGGCGTGGTGCGGTGAGTTTGCATGGATCGTCGACATTGAACCGGGATGCCCGGTATTGATCGCATTGAGGAAGTCGAAGGCCTCGTCGCCGCGCAGCTCGCCCATGAAGATCCGATCCGGTCTGAGACGGAGCGCCGTGGCCAGCAGATCGCCCATCGTCACCCTTGCCTCGCCCTGGCCACCCTTCGAGACCAGCAGCGAGACGACGTTTTCCTGTAGCGGCTCCAGCTCAGCCGTGTCCTGCATGAGGATGAACCGCTCATGGTTCGGAATGGCGGTGAGCATCGTATTCAGAAACGTCGTCTTGCCGGTGGAGGTGCCGCCCGAAATCAGCATGCTGCGGTGATTGATTGCCGCGAGCTCCAGGAAGGCGCGAACCTTGCCGGCCCGCAGCAGCCGCGACAGCTCGATATCGACGTCGTCGATATAGTCGTCTCCCGTCACCTTGGTGAAGCGGAACGCGCCAGCCTTCTCATAGTCGTTCAAATCGAACCGGCGGATGAATTGCTTGCGAATGGAGAAGGCGTGGCCCGTCGCCGAAGTCGGGTTCAGCACGAACTGCACGCGCTCGCCCTTGACGAGCGTCGCCGATAGGAGCGGATGTTCAACGTTGACCGTCTGCTTGGTGAACGAGGCGGCGCGCGATGCCATATGGCGGATTGATTCCTGGTCGAGGCCGTCGACTTGCTGCCTCATCATGCTGAGCTGGCCGATACGCTCGAGCCAGATCTCATTGCTGCGCTGGCAGGAAATCTCAACCACGCCGGGATCGTCGAGAAACGGCCGGATCGGCTCGATGGCCTCAGACAGAAAATGCTGCTCAGCAGAAATCGACGGGCGCGCGTTCATTTGCCAAGCTTCCTTCTGCGCAGTCTCTCAAACTCTTCGCGGACCGGATCCGGATAAAGCCCGGCGAAGTCGAGGTCGCGTGTGACGAAGACATTGATGTCGGAGCCCTGAGGAATGTGGATCGTCGGCCGGATGTTGCGGCTGTCCTGGAAAGCTTCTGACGCCAGCTGCTGGATGCCGGACGCAATCGTCTCAGCAGCAATTTCGCGGGCACGATCCTGTGACGTGCTTCCATTATCCTGAGGAATGCTGGTCACCGTTCCATCCGTATTGACGATCGTGATATTGCGGTCCTGCTTCTGGCCGAGCTGGGCGATGTACTGAGTGGCGCCGCCAATCAGCGTCATCATCGTCGGCGGCCCGAACCGTTCCCAATACTTGCGGTCGACGACACCCGTCATGCCCGAGCGCCCGAGCCGGTCGGTGCCATAAGAGCCGAGCTGCACCGAAACGCCGTCTCCGCGGATCATCCGTGTCCAGACGATCAGGATCCGCTCCTGCCCCCGCTCGACGCCGGATTTATAATCGCCGATCAGTGACGACCCAGCCGGTATGAGGATGCGACGGCCGTCGAACGAATAGACATCGTCGCGCACGATCCCCTTCACCATGCCGGCGAGGTCTGAATTGATCGCCGTCTCCAGCGTGCCGCGGATCATCGTGCCCTGCGGGATCCAGGCGTCCGTGCGGCGGTTCTCGGTTGCGACTGAAACGTCCACGCCCTGGCCACCCATCGCCTTCAAGAAAGCGCGATCACTGTCGACCGCGCCGCCACCGTTTGACGCTGCTGCCGTTTGCGCCCCGGACGGATCACTGGCGCCGAACAGTCCCGCACCCGCGGCACCGGTCGAGGCCCGTGCCGCGCCGTTCCTCTGATCCGATTGATCGAAGACCATGGCGGAAGAGCGAACACGCTCCAGCAGCTTGGCTTGCCGTGCGAGCTCGATGCAGCGGGGATTGTCCGGGTTCTTGCCTCTGGTGCAGTCGACCTCGGCCGGTGGCAAAACGGGAGCAGCCGCCGGAACGACGGGCGCTGGCGGTGGCGGAGGGGGTGGCGGCGGCGCTTCCGGAACGACGACCGTCGGCAAAGGAGGCGGGGCCGGCGTTCTGAACCCTTCGTTCCTGGGTGTCTGGACCGGACGGAACTCCTCGCGCGGCGTCGTGTCGATCGCCGGCTGCTGCTCGCCGCCGGCAAGCAGAAAATAAAGGACGACGCCGACGCCGGCGATGGCCGCGATAACCGCGATCGGCCGCATAAGACCAACGCTGCTCCTCCGGACCGGACCGCCAATGGCGCTGTCGGTGTCGAGCGAATGATAATTTGGATCCGACATGGCGCGCTTTCCTAGTGTTGAGCCTGTTGCGGAGGACCGCCGGCACCGATCCGCTTCGGCGCAACCGCACCTTCGATCGGCGCCGGAATATCGGCGGGAACAGTTCGCAGATTGAACAGGCAGGTCTCGTCCTCGGTGCCATAGCGCAGCGACCACTGCCGCGAGACGGTATCGATGACGATGTAATCGGCCTCGCGGCGGTAGTTCACGAGGCTCTCGCGGCGTTTCCGGTCGACGATGAAGATCGCCGGAATGTCGCCGGTGAATTTCATGAAGGTCTTCAATCCGTCGTCAAACACCCAGAGCGGCTTTGCCGCATCGCTTCCCTTGAAGCCATAGTCGTAGTTGACCTTGTCGCGACGGATGTTCTTGAGGTTCGGATTGTGCGCAGCATCCTGCGCCTGTTTCCAAAGCTCGGCCGTCCCCTTCAGCCCGGCATCTTCGGGATAGGTGAACTGCAGCTTGAAGGTCTGGTTCTGGATCGCCTTGCTGTCGTTGACCCGCAGATCGAAGGAGTAGGTCCGCCTGGTGGTCACGACGGAGAGATTGGTCGAAGCGTCCTTTTCCATTGGCTTCAAGGTCAGGGAACGCCGGTCGGCCGAGGTGAGGATCTGCCAGGAGACAGTGTCGCCGGCAACGACCTGGGTGATCTCTTCGTCCGTGCCGAAGAGGATCGTCGTCACCATCCCGTAGGTGCCGGTCACCAGGAAAACCTGTTCAGCCGAATAGGGTAGCGAGCGCACCCGAGGATCGAGCCTTCCCGGACGTGCAACCAGTTCGGCATGACCGACCGTGGTTCCCAGCAGCAGTAAGAATGAGAGCGCCGCCATCCATTTCATCATTGGGCGGGCCCCGACGGCATGGTTTCCGGAACCCTCGCGTATTCGGTGACGACAAAGCCCAGCGGATTGTACAGACGAACCCGGTTGCTGGCGGGAAGATTGATCTGCCGGTAGCGCACCGTGGCAGACCAACGATTGACGACGTCGCCACCGCGCTGGCGCTCCCGCGTCTCAAATCGGACCGCCATGGTCGAGGCATTGAGAGGATTGACCGAGAGGATTTCCGGCTGGATGTCGCCGGTGGCACCAAGCGTCTTCAGGGGCCCTCGTGGGTTGCTTGGGTTCATCCACGTCTCATACTCCTTGAAGGCCTCGGAGTTCGGTTCCGACCAGAGCGCGATCATGTCGAAATTGTCCGAGAGATAGCGGGGATCATAGGTCTCGCGGCGGATGACGTAATTGCCGACGAATGAGGCGCGAACCGCCTGGATTTCCGAGACGCTCGACCGATCCTTGTCGAGCGTCGTCACGGTTTCCATGTAGCCGGTGTTCTTGTCCACGATCAGGGGCACCACCTCGGTGCGGACAAGCGGGAAGAGCTGCGCCACCGAAAACGACAGTATTCCGGCGATGGCCCAGCCCGCCACGGCGAACACCATCAGGATGAAACCGATTAAGGTCCGAAGCGAGCGGTTCTTTTCGCCCCAGGACAAGTGCCGGTCATAGATTTCCTGCGGGCCGGGAACATGATCGGTCGGAGCAGGTGTTGTCTGTCTTCTGAACAATGCCAAGTGTTACCCTCGAATAACGGTGTCTCGTTCACTCGCTGTTGCGGCGGCGATTGGTCAGCATTCGCCCAAGCGCGCCGACGCCTGCCACACTGCCGCGGCCCGCAAGTGCTGCCGCCGTCACGGCGCCCCTCGGTCCCGCCAGCATGCCAAGGGCGACGGCCGCCGCCTGCCCGGTCCTCGAATTGCTGGATGCAAGTGTTCTGCGCGCGGCGCCGTAACCGGTATTGACACCGCCTCCGCCCGGCACGGCCGATATCGCCGTGCCGTAGGAAAAGGTTCTAGCGAAATCGGGCACCTGAAAAAGGAAATAGGAGATCAGCGCCAGGTAGAGCACCATGGCGAGCACGATCGCCAATGCGTTTTCCTTAGTCGCCATGTCGCCGTTGATCGTGTCCATCATGCCGATTAGAAAACCGAACGACAGGCCGGCCATGATGTAGGTGAAGAGCAGCATGAACATGCCGTAGGCGACGCCCCTCACCCATGCGTCGAAGACAAATCGCGTGATGCCGAAAAAGTAGCAGAGGATCGCAATCGGCCCGATCGCCAGCATGACGGCGGTGATCATCTTGGCAAACAGCGTCACGCCGGTAAGGATGAGCAGCATCGGCAGCAGACCGAACACCAGCACGATGAACACGACCACAGCGCCAGTGACATTGGGCAGCCATCCTGACTCGTAGGAGTTGAAGAGCTGCATGGCGAAGTCGTAGACCTTGCGTGCCATGCTGGCGACTTGCTGGGCGAGATCGGAACCGGCCGACTGGCCGCCCATCGCCGAGGAAATGGCCGAACCGAGATCCTGGGGCGACGAGAGCACGAACTGGCCGATATTATCGTAGAAAGTGGCCCAGGACATGACCAAGGCGTAAGCCAGCGCGATCTTGAAACCCGTCACCGCCATGTCGTGCAGGGAGACAGCAGACAGTCCGAGTGCACCCCAGAGGAAGTAGAGGATCAGGAAGATCGCCAGGATGGCTGAGACAAGATTGCTATTTTCGGCAAACAGGCCCCACGCCCGTTCGAGGGAGGCTTCGTTGATCTTGTCGAAATATCTGAGCGCGTCGCCATAGAAATTGATCGCGTAGCTGACTGGATCCATTTCGCATCCTAATTGACAGGCCGCATCGGGCCGCAATCGTCTTTGACCACTCTCGCCAGCGCCTGTTCCGGCGGCGCTGGTTGCGGGGCACTATCGTAGCCGGGCGCCGGCACGGGGTTTTCGTCGGCCGAGCATTTCGCCAACTGTTCGTATTTGCCGCCGCAGCCACTGAGAGCCGCGCAACAAAATGCCAAGATCAGGGCCAGCCTCACTGCTCCTGCTCCTCGAATGCCTTCAACTGATCGCGAACCGAGGCCCCCTGTTGCTCCAAGCCTCCATCCCGCATGACACTGTCGGGAAGCGGCGCGAAGGTTTTGAGGTTCTGCGATGAAGTGGCGAGCGCCGCCTTGTATTGCTGGTTCAGCAGCATCACTTGGTTGTTGAGGGAGCCAACGGCTTCGTTTGCGGTCTGGTTGCCTTGCAGCACCATCTGGGTGTTCTGTTCGAGCGCACCCTTCAGATCCTGAGCCGTGCCGATCTTCTCGGTCGCCTGCATGAACGAGTTTTGCCGATCCTTCGTTGCGCTGTTCATCGCATCCGTCAGCGCCGTCATCGTCGTCAAGGCATTGACCCCTTGCGAATAGGCCTGGTTGGCGCCTGAGAGCTCCCCGCCCTTGACGGTATCGACCACCATCTTCACCAGGTTGAGGCCGTTAATCAGTTTGGCGGCCGTATTCTGAAACTGACCGCTAATGCCGCCGAACACGGCCTGATTTCCCGACAGGATCGATCCGAAGTCCGGCGCCTGCCCCATGCTGAAGCCATTGCCGGTCGCAAGTTTGGCGAACTGGCTGGCATCCTGACTGCGATCGCCGGTGACCGCCTGCAAGGTCTTCGTCGTGTTGTCCTTGACGACCGAGGTGTCCTGCTGAATCTGCGACGACAGTTTCTTGATGTCCTCGCTGAGCGAAATGTTCTCCGAATCCTTGACGGGAACCTGCGCGTCAGCATGCGAGACGGCGACGATGCCAAGGGCTGCCGCTACGACAAATTTCTTCATGTGCCTAACCTCTCCAGTCCTTTCAGTTTGCTCTCGCTCTGGCGTCGACGACCGTCACCAGGCCCAATACGGGATCCTGCATCGCCGAAAAGGTCGCGATGGTGCCATTGGCGCGTGCCTGTTCCTGCAGGTCATCGAGCCAGCGCTGGATCTGCTCGGTCGTGGCGGTCGACGGCACGGCAAAGCAGCGGGTGCTGCCGGTGTCGACGATCGTCGATGGGCATTGGATCTGCGCCATCACGAGCGAACCGTCGAAATCTTTCGAATTGCCGCCACCGGAGCCGCGTAAGTTCGCCGACGACGATTGCAGCCCGGCCTGCAGGCGCAGCAGATATTGTTGGTTCGCTTCAATCGATTTCCCAAGCAGCTCATTCCAGACCGATCCGCGCTCGACCTGCGCCTGCGTATTGCGGTCGACAGCCTTTTTCAGCTGCTCGCCGCAGCCGTTCCCGTAGCTCGCGCTTTCGGGCTCGGTGTTGTCGCTAGCCGGCGGGGTCCGGTCGCCATCCTGCGCCTTGTTGCGGCCGTAGTAGGCGGAGACCTTTTTGACGTAATCCTGCGTCTCGGGGATGTTCGGGATCTCACCGTTCTTAAGCGACTGACGATAAGGACCGACATTGTAACCTGCGGCGACGAGGTCGTAGCGATTGCCGAACATTCCCTGGAGCTGCTTGATATATTTCACGCCGCCGCGGATATTGTCGCGCGTATCGTAGGGATTGACGCCCAGCTGAGCTGCGGTTCCTGGCATCAGCTGCATGACACCGGTGGCGCCGACCGCTGAGCGCGCGGACTGTCGGAAACGCGATTCCTGTTCGGCAATGGCGAGCGCGAAATTAGGATCGACGCCCTGGCGGGTTGCCTCGTCCTCGACCATACGGGCGACTTCCTGCTGGCTCGGCGTCCGCTGCGATGGCGCCGCCGGTGCCGTGTCGCCGCCCATGCCGTCTGCCGAGCAATCGGCGGGTGCGCCGGAGCCCTGACCGGGCGCTACGCTGTCCGTCGTACCGCCCGAGGCGCCTTTCAGTTTGCGAGTATCGGCCTGATAGCCCTGGTACCAGTTCAAGGTCGCCTGCTGGATCTTCTGGCGGGCATTGTCGATGACTGGAACCTGAGCGCGAGTGGCCGCAGGGGTCATCACTGTCGCCAGCGCCAGCACGCCGGCCGTCGCCAACTCAGGAAGCCTTGCGTTGTTCATCGGCCGCTTCTCCCTCCCAGTAGCAGAATTTCGACAGCCAATCTTTCGGATCGTCTCCATATTCTTCGAGCAGCATCTCGACCTCGCGCACGGTCTCCTCGCGGCCGGACAAGACCTTGATGAACTCCGGCATGTGGGACATGTCGACGCGCGCAATCACACTGCTCTTCGCCTGCTTGATCAGCATGAACCGCGAGCTCGGGTCGCCGTTCTTGACCCATTCGAATTCGGCCCTGGAGAGGCCAAAATGCTCCATGTAGGAGTGCTCATCGGCCTTCGGGTTGGCGAAAAAGATGTTGGTCGACGTCTGTTCGATGATCGTGCGGCTGACACTGGACCGCACGACGTCGTCGGCCGATTGCGTGCCAAAGATCACCAGACCGTTCCTTTTCCGGATGGTCTTGAAATAGTCTTTCATGGTGCGCTTGAACTCGTCGTCGTCGAGCAGTTTCCAGGCTTCGTCCATCAGGTTGATGATCGGCGCCTTGCCGTCGTAGATCTCGTCCAGCCTGTGGAACATGTAGAGGAGGGCCGCGGTGCGCACCGTCGGATCGTCGAGGATCGAGGTCATGTCGAAACCGATCATTGGCCTGGAAATGTCGAGGTCGTCGTCGGCATTGTCGAAGAGCCAGGCGTAAGGTCCCTTGTCGACCCATTTGTCGAGTCTGGCGATCAGGCTGCCTTCGGTCCTCTCGCTTCCGGCCAAGAGGGCACGCAAGGATGAGAGCCGGCGGTACGATCTGTCCTTCGTCTTGAGCACGGACTTGATCGCGTTGCGAATGATCGCCTCTTCCTGCGGCGTCAGGCTCTCGCCGTCCTTTGACGGCTTCAGCATGAAGCTCAAAAGCCCGTACAGAAAAACGCGGTTTTCCTCGGTATCGTCGAGCAGCAGCGGGTTCCACCCAGACGGTTCGCCGGGCTCGAGCGTCATGTATCGGCCGCCCGCCGCGCGCACCATGATGTCAAGGCCACGGTCCTTGTCGAAGACGATCGTTTTCAATCGAGGACTGACGCGGTAGGCCTGCAGGATCAGAAACGCCATGATGACGGTCTTGCCCGAACCAGTCGGTCCGAACACCGTCGTGTGTCCGACGTCTCCCTGATGGAAATTGAAGAAGAAGGGCGTGCCGGAGGTCGTCTCGAAAATGGTGATCGCCGGTCCCCAGTGATTGCCATCTGGCTTGCCATAGGGATAGGCGTGAAAACTGCTCAAGCCCGCGCAATTGAGCGTCGAGATGAGCGCGCGCCGCGCGATATAGGCCTGGTTGCCAGGCAGTTGCGCCCAGTAGGCCGGCTCGGCGTTCAGATCTTCGCGAACATAGGAGGCGCCTAGCGCCCCAAGTTCGTTTCCGATTAGCGCAACCGCATCATCAAGCTGGGTTGTTGTTTTTGCCACTGGCATGACGGTGAGGTGATGCTCGGTGAAGGCGACGCGTTTGCGGGCGAGTTCATCGCGAGCAATGTCGAGATTGGCCTGAACGCTGGAGCCGCCCTCGTCGGCTTTCGACATCTGACGATCGAGCCTTTCGATGCGGCTGCGGGCGGCCATGTCGTCGACGAACGACATCGACTGGGTCAGCACCATCTCGAAAGGGAGTTTGAGGATATAGTCGAGCATGCCGGCGCCGGTTTCGGGCGGATATTCCTTCAGCGACACCATCGCGGCATAGCGATCATCGCCGGATGTTTCGCCTTGGAGATGGATGATCCGGTTGCCGATCGACGTCCGCCGCGCCGGCAGCATCTCGTCGATCGGTGTATTGCCGAGACGGATCGGCCGGACCCGGCCGCCGTTCAGCAGTGTGTAGAAGAACTCGCATTGCTCCGAGAACCAGATTGTTCGCGTGCCTTCCTCAAGCATCGTGTCGTCGGAGATGGTCCGGTAGATCGTCTTTCCGTCACCAAGATCGACCTCGGCGCGCCGCACGTCGCGCAAGACTTTCGGACCGTAGGCAGCAAGCGATTTTTCCAGAGCTCTCGTTGCCTCGACAAGCTTGTCGCGCATCGCTCGGAACTGCTCCCTGCGCACGACATTGCCGCCGACGCCCATGATGCGGGACAGCGCCGAGCCTTGTCTGAACAGCGGCCGAACGACCACGGACACACAGGTGTCGTTGACGAACATCTCGTTCCTGGAGATGCTCGACTGATAGACGTCGTCGAGACGCCGCATAAAGGGATCGGCGAAAGCCGATGGCAGCGACGGCGCCACCTTGCGGCGGACCACATGGGTGTACAGCGCAAAATTGCCGACCGACGAGATCGCGCGGAACGCGGCGTTGCGCTGCCGCTGCAGCATGTTGATCGTCTCGATATCGGCAGTCTCGAACGAAAAGCCGGTCAATTGCACAGTGGAGACCAGGCAGTCGTTCTTCAGTCGGATAATGCCGTTTTCGATCGGCACATAGAACGGGACGTGTGTCGATATGCTGCGGTCGGCGAATATCTCCCAACCTTTCGACAAGCTCCCTTTCAACGATCTCGCCATGGTGCCCATCGATCACGCCCCATAGGTCCTGATGCCACCGCCGAGCCTTCGACCCAGAGGATTGACGCCGCACATGCTGAGGCGTCCGACGATCTCGAAAAACCAGAGGTCGAGCTTCACCGTCAGCACATAGAGGATGCTGTGAAGGATCACGAAAGAGACCGGGAACCAGAGGATGGAGCCCAGGACCATGAACACCATCAGCGAAATGAAGCACTCCGCCAGAAAGTATGTGTAAGGGATCCCCATGACCGTTGGCGGCCGCGTCAGAGCCAGGATGACGGGATAGGATTCGATATACTCATCGCCACCGTCGGCGGTGTTGAC
Organism: Rhizobium sp. BK619; assembly: GCF_014195245.1. NCBI lineage: Bacteria > Pseudomonadati > Pseudomonadota > Alphaproteobacteria > Hyphomicrobiales > Rhizobiaceae > Rhizobium > Rhizobium sp. BK619. Next base: position 116,263 of record NZ_JACIBH010000015.1, read on the forward strand.
TGATCTAGCCATGGTTCAAGATCCGCTGCCAGCGAGGAAGTCGACGAGTTCGGCGGCCGCAAACATGCCGGCAAGGCTTCCCCCGACCCGAAGCAGGGCGCCCCAGGACCAGTATCCGAAGGCTGCGGCCAGAAACATGCCGATGAAGGCGATCGCTCCGACGGAGCGGCCGAAGGGGCCGGTAAAGAACTGCACCAGCCGGTCAGCGGCGTTTTGCAACGCGTCAAGGTTCTGCGCCGCCGCTGGCTCGAACTGGCTGACAAGCAGGATCAGGCTGGCCGCAAACACCATCGCGGCATTGCCGACCCACTTGCGCTTTGCCCTCGAACGCCAGGCGACGCTGCCATAAAGGACTGCCATTGCAATTACATTCATCAGTGCACCTCTTCCTTGACGATTTTCACGGGGTTGCCGATTTCGACCGGCCTCTCCTGCTGTTGAGAGAGGCCTTGTGGTGGGAGCGGATCTGCAACGGAAAAAACAAGCATCGGCGACTTTGCGCGATCGGCATTCCCTGCCCCGCGCTTCGAGCCGGACTCCGACGGAAGTGACAGGCCGCCATGCGGGCCCCTAGAGGTCGTCGCCACGCCAACGTAGAACCCGACGACCCGCGTGACATAGTCCGCGGTTTCCCGGATCAGTGGCAGGGAATGGCGAAGGTCTACGTTGGGTTCGCCGGCATTGTAGGCCGCGGCGATGAGCACTGGATTGCGATATTTGGCAATGAGAGCACGGAGAAATCGTGTGCCGGCACGGATGTTCTGTTCGGGATCGGTGAGATCACTGGCGCCGAAGGCCGCACCGATCCGCGGCATTACCTGCATCAATCCAATAGCCCCGGCGGAACTGACGAGACGTGGATCGTAGCCAGCATTTTCGGCCCGCATGATCGACAGCACCCAGTTCGGATCAACGTCTTCTGCAGCGGCGATCGCCAGTGCGAGTTTTGCATATTCTTTGGGAATGCCGGAAAGCAAATCGGGTCGGGGCTGTATCGACGACAGGTCGCTATCGGCTTTCGACGCGGTCTGCGGATCGACGATGTGAGGGGACGGCGTCTGCTCAAAGGAGAAGACGTCGATTGGCGAATGCACCGTGCGTTCGCGGCGCGTATTCGCGCTACCAGCCGCTTCTCCTGGTAATTTCGCGCGACTGTCTTCAAGCTCTTCCACCGTGTCCAATGAAAGAACGCCGGGTCCAATCGGATGTCCATCTTTCGGCGCGTCAAAGCGCTGACTGAAGCTGACCCAATCGATTGTCGGCTGTGGCGGCTGCTTGGCTGCAACGGCCAGACTTGACGCGGCGATTGGGTTCAACCGGGCTGCCACTCTCCCCACCCTCTCAGTCGTGATACCGCCAGGCCTACCGGCCTGAGCAGGCGTTTCCGAATAGGAGGGCAGATCGTTATCGCGAGGGTCGGAAGCGAAACCGGTGAGCAGGAAGCCCGACATTCCAGCAACCCACAGTACGCTTCGCGACCATGCCTTTTGCGGTCTCTTCACGGGCGAAAATGGGATGCGATCCATGGCCGAACCAGTCCAAAATTATACTGCGGTATAATATTTTGAACTGCATTCCGTTACGGAAATCAACCTTAAAGTTTCACTCGGGTATAATTAATGGCAGCAGTAGCGATGGCCGGGGTGCTCGTTTCCTGAGCAAATTCAGTCGTGTAGCCGCGACCATTTATCTGGCATCCAGCGATATTGGATCTGTTCGCGATCGCCCAGAACACGCGCCAGGCGCACCGCAGTGCCTCCTTTGATCAACACCGGACTGACATCCGTTCCTGATCGAGGCTCATAGATTCGGCAGACGAAATTGGGCAATTCCTTCTGGATCCTCGAGACCGGATAGCAGGACGCGACCTGATAGCGGCTGTCACCGCCACTGATATTAAGACCCATCTGCTGGACAGGACCGAGGCGTTGGCGTCCGAACTGGGTACCATACTCAAGCTGGCACTCGACGATATTGCTGGCATAGGCTCTGCAAGCGGTGAGGCTGAGGTAAGCAAATGGGACTGGGGGCAGCGGTCGCGGTGGGTGTATCAGGCCGCCACATCCGGACAACAGGATCACTATCGCCAAAGATCCCGATCGCGTTTTGGAAATCCGCATCGTGTTGCTTTCTAATTTTCCTGCCGATATCCGGCATGGGCAAGGGTTTCGAGAAAGAGAGCACGGGCAAGCCGGCAGTAGGGTGATGATGGCTGTGCCAGGTGGAGCTGCGTCAGGACCAGTCCGAGATTGGAAATAGTGGCTACTACGACCGCGAGGTCATCATGGAGGGTGTCACGGAAGATCTCCCGACCCTCATGACCTTTCACGGTGATGGCGTAGTCATTACGCGCGATGCTGTGCCACAGTTCGACGGTACCGGTTTCGCCGCCTGCGCTTTCCGCATCGCAAATCAGCATGAGCGCGTAATCTGGATGCGGCAGGCCGCTTTCCTCGATTGACGTGCCGCCATGGAATTCCGTCAACACAACGCGCGATGCGAAGAGCAGCATCCGTTCGTTGACCAGCAGACGTCTCTGCCCAAGGCGGACGAAGCCGTTCATGGCGCCAGAGCGGGTAGTGGCAGGTGAAAGACTCTCTCCGCAATGCTCACAGATCGACAGCAAGCGATCGTCCTTGAACTCGAACGCGCTGTGAAAGCGGTTGACGATGAACTGCTCGATGTTCTCCGTCCGACCGCCCAGCCACTCGACGAATGCAAAGGCCCCAAGCGGTGACCACGGCTGCTTCAGAACATCCTTCTCCGAGGCGAGGTCGGCAATGACGAGGCTCGATGGCCCGACGACAATGCTGGCGGACCGGGTCTGTGCGCCGCAGCCCGGGCAATCAGTCGATATCGGAACTTTGTACCATTCCTTCGTCAGTAGAGATCGATTGTGTGTCAGACGAGAACCGGGCTCCTGATAGGCGGTTCGATTACCGCAAGCGGGACGCCGGACCTGGGTACGAGTTCCCTACCCAGAGGTCAGCGTTCAAAAGGTGGACTTATACTTCAGTATAATTTATCATCCAGATGCGGAGAACTCAAGGCTCCTTCGCCGGGCTCGCCCGTTCCGCATTGATGCTGGTTTCTTGGATGCCAACTCTCATTCGAGGTTTCGCATTTCGCTGTCCATCCAGCCGCAGAATCGCCGAGTAGCTCTTGATTCCGAGCGGCGCGCTGGTAACGACATGTACCGCTCTCGACCGCCTCTTGGCGCCGATTGAGTGGCGTGTGGCGCAGTTTGCATTTGTCGGGCTGCGGTCTATATGCTGAATCTTCTGTTTCAGTGTTGAAGAGCCCGGCCGGGAGTATCCCAATGACACGCAATCAAACCTTTTCTATGGATATCGGGTGGCAAGCATTGCTTAAGGACTTCGGTGTCCAGCCCGGCCATGTGCTGCGTAGGGCTGGCCTTCCTGAAGACCTGTTTTCGCGTGAGGGACATGGGCTAACTACGGAGGAGTATTTCCGTTTTTGGCGGTCCTTGGAGGCGGAGGCCGGTGATGTCATGTTTCCGTTGCGGATCGTTGAGACCGTCTCAGTGGAATCTTTCGATGCGCCTCTGTTCGCAGCGCTATGCAGCGCCAACCTGATGCAAGCGGTGCAGCGCTTGGCGAAATACAAGCAGCTTTTGGCGCCCATGAGTCTCGAAGTCGAGGTGAGCAATGGCGGGGAATTGACGGTTTTGCCTCGCTGGCTGACCGTACGGATGCAGGTGCCGTTTTCATTGCAAGTGGCCGAAATCGCATTCTTTGTGCGGCTCGCTCGGCTCGCTACCCGCGAGCCGGTCAAGGCGTTGCGCGTAGCGCTTCCAGTACTCCCTCCGAGCCCTTATTCTCGGCGCTACGAGAACTTCTTCGGCGTTCCCGTGCAACAGGGGCCTGCGCCAAGCATCACCTTTTCGGCAGCAGATGTGTTGCGCCCGTTCCTCACCGTCAACGCAGGCATGTGGCGCGTTTTCGAGCCCGACTTGCGCCGCAGGCTTAGCGAACTGGATGCGACCGCCACGACAGCCGACCGCGTGCGTGCAGTTCTGCTGGAGCTGCTGCCGAGTAATGCGGCCACCATCGAGAAGGCCGCTAAACGCCTTGGCATGAGCAAGCGTACGCTGCAGCGCCGCCTGGAGAATGAGGGAGAGAACTTCCGCGCCATAGTCAATGCCACCCGAGAAAACCTGGCACGCCACTACTTGACTAACACCAAGATGTCCGGTGGCGAGATCGCCTTCCTGTTGGGCTTCGAGGATCCCAATTCCTTTTATCGAGCATTCCAAGGCTGGACTGGGCAGACGCCCGACAGTGCCCGCAACGCCATCCATTTGAACTGAGGAAATCATCCAAGGTGCCCGCTGACGTTAGCAACTGAAGTTTGGCGTAGTTTGCTTGGAGACTGGCGCGAATCGCTAGGGAGCTGATGCCTCCCGCTGCGTACAGTAGGCAGCACAGAAGGCGAACCAAACCCCAAGGCGCCATGCACATCAAATTCTCGAACCGTGGATTTTAGAGATGAATACGAAAGTTGCACTCGTCACAGGCGCATCGTCCGGCATCGGCGAAGCCACCGCCCTCAAGTTGAAGGCCCTCGGCTACACGGTTTACGCCGCAGCGCGCCGCGTGGACCGGATGCGTGCCCTAGCGGGCGCTGGCATCAACATCTTGGCTATGGACGTGACGGATGACGCCTCGATGCAGGCGGGCGTCCAGGAAATCATCGACAAGTCGGGCGGTATCGACGTCCTGATCAACAACGCCGGTTATGGCTCCTACGGTGCCGTAGAGGACGTACCCCTCGATGAGGCCCGCGCGCAGTTCGAGGTCAACGTGTTCGGTGCTGTGCGCCTTATTCAGTTGGCCCTGCCGCACATGCGCAAGCGGCGCTCGGGAACCATCGTCAACATCACCTCGATGGGCGGCAAGATCCACACGCCGCTGGGCGCCTGGTACCACGGCACGAAGTTTGCGCTCGAGGCGATCAGCGACTGCCTGCGCCTGGAGGTGCAGCCTCTCGGCATCCACGTGGTGGTCATTGAACCAGGCGGCATCAATACCGAGTGGGCTGGAATTGCTGCGGAGAAGCTGCGCGAGACCTCTAGCGAGGGCGCTTATGCCGGACAGGCCGATGCCGTGGTCAGGGCGATGGTGAGCGAAGCCAACCGCAAGCGCATGTCACCGCCTGATTTGATCGCGGATACGATCGGCAAGGCACTCAGCGCCCGCCGTCCAAAGACGCGCTATGCCGTCGGTTTCGGTGCCAAACCCATGATCTTTCTGCGCCGCCTGCTCTCCGACCGGGCCTTCGACAGTTTCATTCGCATGGCTATGGGGATTCCGCGTAAAGGCGTTTAAGACGGTGATGAGCAATTCCCGGGTATTGGGAACCGGCTGCCCACCGGCATTTCGGGCGCCTCGATGTCGTGCTGAACAGCGCAGGCTACGCACTGGTCGGCGCCATCGAAGAAGCGAAGCTGGAAGACGTGAAGGCGGAGTTCGCGACCACCTTCTTCGGGCGACATCGTGCTGGAGCCGTCGGCAATCATAAGGCCCTCCCGAAATGATTGATGAATCTGCCTCATATCTACAAGCGCACTGGCACCACTAATTCCGCTTCGCCCTATTTGCTAGTTGTTAAGCGAGAATGAGTATCCGGCGAAAGCTCGCCAGAAGCAGAGGCTGAACTGACGTTGCTCAAGCGTTTGATCGGATGACGCAGCATGTCCAGTCTACCGTGCACCGCAGATCGCTAATTGCATCTGCGACCGTCCAACTGAAGCCGGAGATCTGGAAACGAATCGTTCGGTACATCTCCAGGTGTGCCGCGCATCTCTTGTACGCAACAGGATTCATGCGGGAATGAAAATAAAGATTGGATTCTTTGGGGTCGCATTACTGGGCGGGCTACTGGTTTTTGCCGTCGGCTATCTCATGCTTCCTGAGGGGATCGGAGCGACACCTGCTCATGCTGAGACGCGTGCAGCGACTTTCCCCGAACTGGAGAAGCTCGTACACTATACTACCGTGCGCCGCGGGATAACACGCGAGCACATGCTTACCAACCAGACCGCACTCGACGCTATCCAGGCAGGGAAGCCGGTTCCGACCGGAACCCATGTCGTTCTGGTCGATCACCAGAGTGACGTCCTGGCCCGGTATCTCGTCGCCGAAAAAACAGGAAACGACCCCGACGACTGGGCGTATCAAGCATTTAATCCAGACCGGTCAATCAAGACGGATGATGAGAGTCCGGCACGCTGTTATTCCTGTCATCAATCCCGTCAGGACCGGCAATACATGTTCACCTTCAACGATGCGCGCAGTTTCGAGAACTAGCGCCTTAGCTTCCCATTCAAAGAGTACCTCATCGTGAAGTCGTCCCCTCTTATCAATCGTCTCTTGCTGCCCGGCGCAATGGCGATTCTGCTTCTGCTTTCGCTGGCCTATTGGTGGCTCGAAAACGTGCCTCACGAGATTTTCGGCACCGCGATGTTCGCCTTGCTCGCCTACCACATCGTGGTTAACCGGTTCTGGTTCAAAAATCTATTCACGGGCCGATATGATCGACGCCGCGCCTTCGTTGTCGCCCTCCATCTGGCTTTGATCGTCAACATGATCATCATGCTGGTTACCAGCGTCGTGATCTCGAAATCGCTGTTCAGCGCGCTCCCCATTCCCGACAGCATCTACCTGCGGGAAGTCCACTGGTTCTCGGCCTATTGGGTGATGATCATTGTCGGCATCCATCTTGGCCTCCACTGGGCGCGCGTGATGGCGTTAAGCCGTTCGATCCTGGGGCTTTCCCCTATTTGCGCCGTTCGGACGCTCTTGCTACGGATTGCTACCGTTCTTCTCGCCGGGCTCGGCGTGTGGAGCTTTTCGGTGCTCGGTGTCTGGACCAAGCTGACCTTCACTTACAGCCTCGATGTCTGGAACTTCAAAACCTCGGTAACGCCATTCTTCGGACACTGGGCGGCCGTGGTGGCGCTTCCGGCGATCGTCATGCACTATGCAATGGCGAGCTGGAGAAACCGGCAGCGTACACGGCCGGCAACCGGCAGGCTACGAAAGGCGTCACGGGGAGAAGTCGCGCAAATGCCTTGAGAGATCGGCGGGCTTCCTCTTGAAAGCGAGCTATGGCTTGGACAGCGCTGCACGACCGCATCGCCATCATGACTCCGCAATCGCACCAGATCGGTCCGCTACGTCGCTCCCTCTACGCACAACGGCGCTTGGCAGCCGTCCTTCCATCCTAGCACTACGTGCGATGGCGCAACGCTTCGACGATGGCGACGAAAGCCGGCGAGGACTGACGACGGCTCGGATAATATATGTAGTAACCATCCCATTTTGGGCTGAAGTCCTGGAGCACACGCACCAACCGTTTCTTCCCAATATGCGGCAAGGCGACATCCTCAGGCACATAGGCCAGACCGAATCCCGCAACCGCCGCCTCGACAGCCTGGTACGAGTTGTTGAAGACGAGCTGTCCCGTAACGCGGATTTTGATCTCCCGCCCCTGATCCTCGAACTCCCACGCCCAGAAGCCCCCACTGGTGGGAAGGCGCTCGTTAATGCAAGTGTGCCGGATGAGGTCTTGGGGGTGCTGCGGTTCCGAATTGTTCTTGAAGTAGGATGTCGCCCCTACCACCGCGAAGCGGAAGTCGGGACTGATACGCGCCGAGATCATGTCCTTCGCGAGTTGCTCGCCCATGCGAACGCCGGCATCGTATCGCTCTGTCACGATATCGGTGAGGCCGTTTTCGCGCAGAAGCTCGACCTTGATATCGGGGTAGTTGGGCAGGAATTTTTGAAGTTTCGGCCAGAGAACGGAATTGATCGCGTGGTCGGGGGCCGTAATGCGGATATTACCCGCGGGCTTGTCGCGTAAATCGCTCAGCGCGTCTATCTCCGCGTCTATCTCGTCGAAATGAGGGCCGATTCCATTCAATAGCCGCTCTCCGGCCTCGGTCAGCGAGACGGCTCGTGTCGTGCGCGTGAGGAGCCGAACGCCAAGCCTCGTTTCAAGCCCCCGGATGGTATGGCTCAAGGCCGATTGGGAAATCCCGAACTTTGCGCCGGCTTTGGTGAAACTTCTTTCCCGGGCGACCGCCAGGAAGGCAAGCAGATCATTGACATTCTCGCGCGACACTCATGAGTCCTCTTCATGTTATGATCTGATTTATAACGCCTAATCAGGCTGCGGAACAATCATTGGGTTAAAGCTCGTGCGCAAGAGAACTTCACGAACAAACCCCATTCGATGCATTTGCAGGTACGTCTTTGCTTGACGGCACCAGCGATGCCCACCCGACTGGGGCGAGACCCTGAACGACCACCGAAGTCGATCTCGCCATCCTGGGTGGCGGAGCCGCGGGTATTGCGGTGGCCCTGCGCCTCCCGCCAGTGGTTTCTCGACCTGGTTGCTGGACGGGTCGAGCTGCCTTGGCGGCGGCGTCTGGCCCCAGGCTTGCAGCTTCCCCTCGGTTGCGGATGGATCCACTCGGCCGATCGTAATCTCTGGACAGCCATTGCCGAAAAGGCAGGCTTTGCGATCGATCGGAGCGATGCTGGATTAGGCAGGCAACATGCAGATCTCGGCTTTCTCCGGAACAGCAGGTCGCTGGTGCAAGGCAGCAGTCATGTCTGGGAACAGAAACTGCCGCGCCTTGTCTCGATGAGCGACAGCGCCGAGGATCCCTTGCTACCGGGGGCCGAATGGAACCCGTATGTCCATGCGGTCCGCGGCTTCTCCAACGGTGTCGCACCGGATCCTATGTCGGCGGCTGACTATCTCGCCTATGAGCAGCGCGCAGCTATCGCAATTGGCGAGCGCCGGTGGCCTATAGGACCTTGATCTCCGCAAGGCTGCCATCCCACGGCCGTCCGCCTCGCAACACCGGACGAGGGCGAGCACCGCTACTGCCTGACGATCACCATTACCAGCTAGGACAATGCACGCCTGCCACCGCAATCCCCCACGTATCCACGAACGTGCTCGTTGCCCGTCAACCGGCCTGCCTTCAGCCATCGATCCATCGCGCCCTTCCACAAGCGTCATTCCGCTCGCAAGCGATGAGAAACTGTTCCTCCAGATCGACGGCCAGGCCCTTTTTCCGCACGAGCCCATCGCATCGAGGATCCTAGGACACCCGGACCTGCGACTACTATATCCGCCCGTACGGCTGGCCTGTTATCGATTGTTGACTGGGTGACAGCGCCAGGGTCGTTTCTGTGGAAGGGGTCGTCGCCGCGTTCGACCTGGTCCTCGAATAATTGATCAAGCTCGTGGGCTTCGGCGTCCGCTTGAAGCTGGAAGGTTTGGCCGCATCCGACTGGAGCCGCTCGAGACGGTTCGGCGGCGCCTATAGCTGCGCCTTGCCCCGTCATTCGCAGGGGCGACAAATTCCTTTCCCGTTCCTGGGAAGGCAGAATCTTCATTGCCGACAAAGCGACCCGGGGGCATGGTTTTTCTACCGCACATGGTGCCTACGACAGCGGCTTACGTGCGGCCGACGAAGTGCTCGCGGCGCTTCAGCCGTGCGAACTGCTTTCGCTGCGAGGCTGAAACCTCGCACGCTATCGCCGCCAGCGGTTGCGCGGTGCGGTCCATCGACAAAAAGAAACCCGAGTGGAACATCCCCTCGGGCTTTATCGCGTCACGATGCATCAGCCCCGCCCAGGACTCAGTTTTGGGCAGGGCCTTTCGATCCGCTCACCAGGGCAGGACCTGCTTATCCTGATAGAAGCCGCCGGTGCCGCTGTCGGCGGGCAGATCGATGACATGCAGGATGCTGGCTGCGCCCTCGGCGACGGGCCGTCCGCCTTCGCCGCCCAGTTCGGTTGCGGTCCAGCCAGGGCTTGCGGCATGGACGGTGATACCCTCGTCAGCCAGTTCAGCGGCAAAGACCCGCGTCAGGGCGTTGAGAGCAGTCTTGGATGTCGCGTATGCCGGAACGGCCGCGCCCATCCGATCGAGCGACGCAGCCTCGCTGGACACATTAACGATGCGCGCCGCCTTTCCCTTGCGCAGCAGCGGCAGCACTGCCTGCGTCACGCGCCAGGCGCTGAAGAAATTGGTTTCCAGTGCCTGCTGGGCAACCGCGAGATCGGCTGTGGACGCCTTCTGGCCGTAGTCGTAGATCCCGCCCACGTTGTTGACCAGCACGTCAAGGCGGCCATAGCCCGCTTCAATTTTCTCGGCCGCAGCGCTGATACTGGCAAGGTCCGAGGTGTCGAGCTGAATCGGGTGAACGTCGCGGCCAATCTCTGACGCCGCCTTTTTTGCGGCGCCCGCGTCGCGGGCGCTAAGCAGTACGGTGTCACCGGCTGTGGCAAGCTGCGCGGCAAGTTCGCGGCCGATGCCGCGGTTCGCGCCAGTGATGAGGATGATGCGGGTCATATCTGTATCTCTCCTTGAAATAGTGGTTGAGGCGGCCGCGACGAGCAGTGACTTCGGTCGCCTGTCGGCTTGCGTACAGCCATCATTTAGGCAGCAGCTCCCACATTGTCAAACTATTACCCATTGAAAGCTGTTTAGTTCAATAATGTGGAATTTCGCTTGAAGCACTTCGGGCCTGATGATCGTCTGCATTTGGCTGGAATATGCGGCAGGGGGATGATAATGTTCAGCATTATGGAATCCTCGCCCTCTTCCGACCGCGTCATTCAGTCCGTGCGACGCGCCTTCGATCTCCTTGAGCGTATTGCCGCGCAACCCGGAGGCGCGCGGTTGAGCGAGCTTGCAGATGGCTTGGGCCTCAACCGCAGCACCGCCCACAACCTCCTCGCGTCTCTCGAAGAGCTCGGCTACATCGCGCAGGAGAAGAAGGGCGCCGCATACCGGCTGACCGGCAAACTCAGTCGTCTCGTGCGGCCGGATGCCGAAGCCGAACACGCCTTGCGCGCCCGCATCCGGCCCGTGCTTCAAGCCATGAGCGCGGCATCCGGCGAGTCTGCCTTCCTGGGCCTGGCCGCCGGCGCCGACTATCTCTGTGTCGATGCCGTGCAATCGGAACAGCCGCTGCACCTCGCCGTCAGGCCTGGAGAACGCAAACCGCTGATCGCTGACGCACTTGGCCATACCCTCCTGGCGGCCGATGCCGAGTTGGCGCGAACCGTTCGGGCCGGCGATCCGCTTTCATGGGATAGCCATGCCGAGGAAATCGCCGAGGCGCAGCGCAACGGCTTCGCTCTCGACCTTGACAGCCACCGGGCTGGAATTTCCTGTGTCGCGATCGCCCTCACCCCTGGCGCCGCCGTCGCCATCGCCGGACCGACGAGCCGCCTGCCCAAGTCACGCCTGATATCGATCGCCGAGCAGATGCGCCAGGAACTGGATAAGGTCAGGCCCGCCGGCCAAGGCTGGCTGTAATCGCAGCTTCCGGGCGACGCGTCGTCGCTGCAGGCTGCCGACAGCCCTGGCTCACCTCGCGTGCACCTTTTCTGCGGGCACACTGGATGACGTTCCGACTACCGGTTGAGCGCTTCGGTCGGCACGATGTCGTGCGGGCCAAGCCGGTCGGAGGCCGACTTCGCATGATGCCAGAAGGGATAAATCAGCGCGGGCGCGGACACCCGTTCCAGCCGGACGCGCTCGTCATCCGTCAGGTGGAGGTCGGCTGCGGCAAGATTGTCGATGAGTTGCTGTTCGGTTCGCGCGCCGACAATCAGCGAGGACACGCCCGGCCGGGCGAGCAGCCAAGCCAGCGACACCTGCGCCGCCGACACGCCGCGCGCGTCGCCGATGGCGACGAGTTCATCCACGATATTGTATAGAGCATCCTCGTCGCGCACTGGCGGTTCACCCCAGCCGTTGAGCTGTCGTGAGCCTTCCGGCGCCCGCTGCCCGCGCTGATACTTTCCTGTCAGAAGACCGGCGGCAAGCGGGCTCCAAACCAGCACGCCGACGCCGGCATCCTCGGCAATCGGCAGCAGTTCATACTCGGCCTCGCGTGCCTGCAACGTGTAGTGGATCTGCTGGGAGATGAACCGCTGATAGCCAAGCTTCTCGGCGATACCAAGTGCCTTCGATAGCTGCCATCCCGCATAGTTCGAACTGCCCACGTAGCGGACCTTGCCGGCCCGGACGAGCGTGTCCAGCGCCTCGAGCGTCTCTTCCAGCGGCGTTTGGCCATCCCACTCATGGACCTGGTAGAGGTCGATATGGTCGGTGTCGAGCCGACGCAGGCTCGCTTCGCACTGCTCGATGATGTGCTTGCGCGACAGGCCCGCATCGTTCGGCCCATCGCCCATTCCCATGCGCACTTTCGTGGCGATCAGGGCGCGATCACGACGGCCCTTGAGCGCCTGTCCCAGGATTTCTTCGGAAAGCCCATGCGAATAGACGTTCGCGGTGTCGAAGAGATTGACCCCGTGGTCAAAGGCGACATCGAGCAGGCGCCGGGCTTCGTCGACGTCGGTGTTCCCGGCCTTGGCGAAGAAGCCCGTGCCGCCGAAGGTCATCGTTCCGAATGTGACGGTCGAGACTTTGAGGCCCGACCGACCGAGATAGCGGTATTCCATCTGCATTTCCTTTCGCATCCTGTTGCGGCCGATGGGACGCACCACAGAAGTTCACGTTCGGTGCGCCGATAGGAGCTGGCCCGCCAAGCAAAGCTGCTACATCGGTGCCAGCCCAGGATTCCGTCGATGCGTTCGAGCCAACTTCAATTGCTCATGGCGAAGAAATCCGGAATGAACGGTTTGTTCACCCAGCTTTCCGTCCAGGGTGTCACGACATCGATCTTCCCGTTGATACTCTGGAAGTACCAGGAGCCGTCGATCTTCGTGAACGTGTCGTTGAAGGTGCCTGCAAACATGTAGGCTTCATCTTCGCCGTCGTCGTTCTTCAGAGTCTGGAAATCCAGAATGTAGAAGCTGGCCTTGGCGGTGACGCCGTCTTCGCCGATCTCGATCACCGACGGGATGAAGTAGTGGATCGACCAGGAAATCTGCTTTGCCACGGTCACGCAGAGCTGCTTGATTTCCTCTCGTCCGGTCTGGGCAGCCTGATCCTCGCCGACCTGCCACGTGGCCAAACAGCGCGGAAACCTGATCGCCGTTGAACCGGTTGTCGAGCGCCTCGGCGTATCGCGCCTTCAACGTCCTGATCTGCTCGATATCTTCCAGCCGCTGGAGCCGCTGGGCGTCGCTCAGAGCATTGGTCGTCATGTATCACCTGTTATAGTATTGGGATCATTGAGATCGTTTTAGCGCCGGTCGACGTGGACGCGCCGCTCCGTGAACTGCCACTGGCCGTTGCGCAGGGCAAAGCTGTCCGCATACCGTCCGCGCGCGGCTACATGGATGCCCGGCCCGTCCACCAGCTGGGATACGATGAAATAGGAAAGGCTGGTGGCCGTCCGCCCGTCGTCGGCAACGTCGACGAGGACATTGCCGATCAGATGCTGCGGGCCGAGATAGGCGTCATGCGCGGGGGTATTCTCGCGCAGCCAAGCAAGTTTCTCTGCCTTGCCGTGCGTCGCCCGCTCCGGGGAAATGTGCCAGGCCGCGTTCTCGAAGAAGGCGGCGACGGCCTCGAGGTCGCGTTCGTCGAGCCGGTAGAAGTAGCTATGAATCAGGCGCGCTATCTGGCTTTCGGCCTCGCGGCGGTCGTCACGCGAAATCATCGCGCTGTCTCCCTTCAAACATCGGTTTCGGACCCAAGCGATCCCACGGCGCTGGAGCATGATCGTGCTGGCGCGACGCGCGCCGATCGTCGTCCCGTTGCGTTTGCCCGTTGGTCTGGGACTGACAGCCCCGCGATCAGAACCCTTCCAGCACGATCTTGCCGCGTGCCCTGCCGCTCTCCAGCAGCCGGTGCGCCCGCTTGAGATTGGCGGCGTTGATGGTGCCGAAAGTTTCGGCCAGAGTGGTCTTGATCTTGCCGGCCTCGATCAGTTCCGCCACTTGCCGCAGGATGTCGCCCTGAACGCCCATATCGACGGTCTGCATAAGCGAGCGCATGAAGACGGCTTCGAGGTGAATGGAGATGCACTTCCATTTGAAGGGGTTCGCATCGAACACCGCCGGGCTGTCGATGTAACCATAGCGCCCCTGCGGCGAAATCAGCTGGACGATGTCATCGCGATATTCGATTGAGCCGGCCGTCGCGAAAACGAAGCCCGGCGCGCCGATGCCCAGAGCCTCGATCTGCGGGGCCAGCGGCTGGCTGTGATCGACGACATGATGCGCGCCGAGGTTGGAGCACCATTCCCTGGTTTCCGGGCGTGACGCGGTCGCGATCACCGTGAGGTCGGTTCGGGCACGCAGCAACTGAATCGCCATCGACCCGACACCGCCGGCACCGCCGATAATGAGCACCGCCGCGGCCGCGCCGGGAACAGGCCGCGTCACGTCGAGGCGCTCAAAAAGCATTTCCCAGGCCGTCAGGGAAGTCAGAGGCAGAGCAGCCGACTCGGCGTCGGAGAGGGATGCCGGGGCTCTCGCCGCGATCCGGGCGTCGACGAGGTTGAACTCCGCATTCGTCCCTTGCCGCCGAAGGGCGCCGCAGTAGTAGACCCGATCCCCAATCTCGAAGCCTTCGACCAGCCCACCCTTCTCAACGACAATGCCAACGGCATCCCACCCCAGGACGCGGAACTCACCGTCTGCCGGTGCGGCATTTCGGCGGATCTCGTAGTCAATCGGATTGACGGCCGTGGCCGAGATTTCGACGAGCAGATCATGATCGGTCGGAACGGGCTTCGGTAGCGTGATGTCCATCAGGGCATCGTCGCGGTCGATGGGTCCGTTTTTGCTGTAACCCACTGCTTTCATGGCATTGTCCTTAGCTGCTGAGGCGATTGATTTGCTGACGCGACATGATCGCGACGCGAGCCAGCACGTCTCACCAACCTAATGATTAATTCCCTAATGTCAAACGAATGGCATTATGATTATCGCTTAGTTCATCATTACCAAACTAACGGTGAGCCTTATCCGTCGTTTGCCGCCGCCTGCAGCAACGCGGGGTCCTGCCGGCGAGATCGCGCGAGCAAGACCGCAGACTAGCTGCGACCGTCACTTGCCGATCAAGCAAGTTGGGCTGAGGAGACGTGCGACCCGCCGCGTTTCCTCAGCGATTGCGCTGGATTTATCGCGTCGACACCGGCACAAGTTCTGCAGAAGCTAGGCTGTTCGAGCGGACCATATAGCCGACCTGAGCAGCGCTCATCTCCGTGTTGATTTCCAGCTTCTCGACCGACAGCGCCCAGATCTTGAAGTGGTAATGGTGCGTCTTGTCGCCGGCTGGCGGGCACGCTCCGCCATATCCGGGCATGGCAAAATCGGTACGGCCTTGCACGGCGCCGGCAGGCAGTTTGCTGCCATCGCGCTGGCCTGCATTCCGATCCAGATGGTTCACGGAGGTCGGGATGTTCAGCACGCTCCAATGCCACCATCCACTTCCGGTCGGCGCATCCGGATCGTACATGGTTACAGCGAAGCTTTTCGTGCCGTCAGGCGCACCAGACCAGGACAGTGCCGGCGATTGATCCCCGCCTCTGCACCCGGACCCGTTCTGCACGTACAGGTCGGCCAATTGCTTGTTGTGCTCCACATCGGAACTCGACAAACGCATATCGGCGGCATTCGCCGTCGTCGTTAAGAGCGACAAGGCAGCCGCCAGAACTATCTTTTTCATTTTATCACCATCATTTTGGTTGCGCCGCCGAGCGGACTGTTATGTCGATTATTCGAGCTGGGCACTGTCACCCTATCACCGGCCGTGGGTTTCGGGCGGCGTGGCTGAGAGCGGCGCCTTTCAGCGCTGTTCCCAGGCGTCACTCACGCAACGAGGTGCTGTTGAAAGAAGGCCGTGAGCCGGTCGAACGGGATCAGGTTAACCCGGTCATAAAGATCAACGTGGCCTGCACCCTTGACCCAGACCAGTTCCTTTGGTTCAGCGGCGCGGGCATAGGCATCCTCGCTGAATTCCTTGGAATGCGCCTGGTCGCCGGTGATGAACAGCAGCGGCCGCGGCGAGATCGTCTCGATGTCGTTGAACGGATAGAAGTTCATCTGCTTGATTTCCGCCGTGATCGGGCGGTTCGTCGTGAGATATAGCGACGAGCCTTCCGGCACGAACTGGCCGCGCGGCGTGCGATAGAAGTCGAAGAACTCGCGCTCGATCGGATGGGCGTTGGGCCGCAGCGTCTCAAGCATGCCGTCGCCATACTTCTTTGCGCCACCCTGGAACTCGACGTAGCGCTGTTCCGCAGCGGCGGCGATCGCCTGCTTGCGCTGTTCCAGCGACTGCGACTTGTTGAGGCCATTGCGAGTGACCGAGCCCATGTCATACATGCTGACGGTTGCGATCGCCTTCAAACGCGGGTCAAGCTTGGCCGCGCTGATCGCGTAACCGCCGCTGCCGCAAATACCAACGATGCCGATCCGGTCTCGATCGACGAATGGCCGGGTGCCGAGAAAGTCTACCGACGCCATGTACACTTCGGTGTAGAAATCGGAGGCGACGGCGTTACGTGGGCCCTCGCTCTCGCCCCAGAAGGTCAGGTCGGGCGCAAGCGTGACGAAGCCCTGCTCGGCAAGCTTCTGAGCGTAAAGGCTGGAGCTCTGTTCCTTGACCGCGCCGTTCGGATGGCCGGCGATGATGGCCGGATATTTGGTCGCGGGATCCGCGTTCTTGGGCGTGTACAGGTTGGCGACGATGTCCATCCCGTACTGGTTCTTGAACGTGACCTTCTGGTAGTTCAGCTTATCGCTCTTATAGAAATTGTCGGCGCCATTCGACATGTCTTGGGCCCTCGCTGTTACGGGAATGTTGAGGATGGACATTGCTCCGAGCGCGGCCACGCCGGCGCCCGTGAGCTTCAGGAGTTCACGACGGCCGACGTCAAGATCGGATACCGGCTCGGGCTTGTTCAGGATTTCATTCTGCTGGGTCATGGCGAACCTCCTTCGATGTTCGGTTGCACGGGTCGTATGTAATTGACTGAGGCTCTAAGGATTAGATCGGCCGGCTCGCTTGTAGTGATGAATCGGACTCATGAATGAGAAAGGCTCGATCAGGTTAAAAACGCGACTTGTTCAATGAAGTGACGCCTGCAAGGAGCCACATCAATCCGATGGTGAGTACGCGGAGTCGTGGCCTCTCCTGCCCACGAGGAACGGGGCTCCGTCCCGTTGCTCGTGACCGCCGTGTAAGACGCAGACTGAAAACAATTTTCCCCACGTCTTATGGCTCAGGGCAGAGTGTGACACCCTGAAGCGGACGGCGGCACGGGTGAAACTTCGCTCTTCTGCAACTGCTTTTGAAGATGTCAGGTGAGAGATGATAGTCGAACGACATTAGTGAGCCATTGTCATAAGCCCTAGCGATTTGCGCCCACTAATCAATGAAATCGATACTTTGTATGGTTGCGTTAACGTCAGCCCAGTTAAGGAGATACCGGCATGAACACGCACATTACCAAGGCGATTCGAGCGGGCAGTTTTACCGGCCGGCGCGCAATTCTGACGCTGGTTATTGCAGCGATCGCGGCTTTCGGCGCGGCTGCCACCTTCGCGCCCCTCGCCGTTGCGCAGGACGCAGCCGCTGCGAAGGCCAGCGTTTTCGCGGTCATTTACGAGCGCGGTCCCGCCTATGAAGATAACAAGAACATCACTGAGCAGGCCAACATCAAGGACCACGTTGCCTACGGCCAAACTCTCGGGGACAAGTTCCTAGCCGGCGGACTACTCGGCACACTCACCGACGACAAGGTGCTAGGCATGGTCGTGTTCGAAGCTGAGAATATCGAAGCGGCGAAACAATGGGTGAGCCAGGACCCTGGAATACAAAATAACGTGCTAAGCGCGACTGTGCGCCATTGGCAGGTCACCAATATCAAAGCCTTTCAGGGCAAATAGCTGCACGGGCTTGCTCCCTCTCTCGCCGGATCATCGGATCTTGGGACCGTTGAGACGAGCCCTCTGTTTTCGTCTCGCTCCTAGCGGACGCGGCTGGGCAACGTGCGGCCGAAGCCAACGGAGGGGAAGTGCGATATACGTAGGAGCTCCGCTTGAACGAATTGGCCACCCGACCGGCGACGAGGTTTTTGACTTCTACCGGCGTCCAGAAGTGGAGTTCACGTCCGCCGGCGCGTCGGCGCAGAGCACCATGACCACGCTGGCGTAACGTGAAATTTGTGAACTTCTATCCTCTCCAAGACCGTGGGACGGGGTCGCCCGGGCCGCTTCTTTTTATCCCCGGGGACTAAGCTCACTCGAGAGATTTCACCGAATTGGCCTACTCCAAAGCCTCCGAGCCGAAGGAGCTGCTTTGGGTGGAAGGCCGGTCACGTCGATCTCTATGACCGCGTCGAGCTCATCCCGTCGCCAAGGTTTTCCATGGGAAGCGGCCGACCGTTGAAGCGGCACAACCGACCGAAGGATATACACATGTCTGACAATATTGCCGGCAAGGTGATTGTGATTACCGGCGCAAGCAGCGGCCTGGGCGAAGCTACCGCCCGGCACTTGGCCGAGCGCGGCGCGACTGTGGTGATGGGCGCGCGTCGTGCCGATCGGATCGAGGCGCTGGCGCAGGAGCTGAACGCAGCAGGCCACAAGGCTTTGGCCATCGCGACAGATGTCACTGTCGCTGACCAGGTCAAAAGTCTAGTCGATACAGCCGTGCGCGAGTTCAGTCGCTTGGACGTCATGCTGAACAACGCCGGTCTCATGCCGCTCGCACCGTTGGAACGTCTCCGCATCGATGAGTGGGACCGCATGATCGATGTGAATATCAAGGGCGTGCTTTATGGCATCGCTGCAGCTCTGCCGCATATGAAGACGCAGAAATCGGGCCATATCATCAACGTCTCCTCCGTCTACGGCCACGTCGTGGATCCGGGCGCGGCCGTCTACTGTGCCACCAAATTCGCGGTGCGGGCGCTGTCGGAGGGTCTGCGCAAAGAGGTGAAGCCTTACAACATCCGGACAACCATCATTTCGCCCGGCGCCCTCAAGACTGAGCTTCACGACCATATCAGCGAGAAGGACATCCATGACGAGACCAAGGCCTTCGTCGCGGAAATCGCTGTGCCGGCAGCCACATTCGCCAGAACGGTTGCTTTTGCAGTCAACGAGCCGGACGACGTCGATATTAACGAAATCCTGTTCCGGCCCACAGCGCAGCCGGTCTGAAAAAACATCAGGACGAGCAGGTGACACGTCTCTAGAATGAGACTGCTTGTTGTACCAAGTTCAGCAAGGCTGCCGTCCGTGATGAGTGCATAAATGATCAGCCGTGGTGGTCACGATCGGGCACGATGAACATATCCCAATGCCCAGCACCACCGCCCGTAATCCGCATATTAATCCTGCAAACGCAGCACCTTATGGAGCGCATTGGGCTACTGCACAATCACCCGGTTGCTTGAACACCGATTCGCACATTCGCCGATATCGCGCTTCAGACATTCGCCGATGCACTCCGTCGCAGATATGACCATTTGCCCAATCGCATATGTTGCGGTCCGCGCAGTATCGCATTCGCCATCTATCTCGATTCCGCAATCACCGATCCGCGTATTTGTCTGGGCACTGATTGGCCGAGTGACGGATACGCCGTCTAGAACAGTCGCCGAATTGCTATCTCGCTGATTAGCGCATTTGCCTATTCGCTGAGCGGTTGGTCTGGGGCCTAGAACGCACTACCGGTCATGGCGGTCTTCCCTTCCGGTAGAGCGATCCGCGTCAGAAAAGCCGGGCTATCCGCCAGTCCGTCTTCCGTCCGATCAGCCGGCAAACATCGCCAGGGCTGGGCATCGCATGCGCCGCCGCGACAATGGCCCTGCGGGCGACACGGCTAACGGTATACCGTTAGCCTATCCTGCCATCTATCACTAAGCCGACTTCGTCACCGTGCCCGAGGCGCCCATGCTGTTGCGAGTCATCAGACAAAGCAACAGCGCCGGAGGAACAGCAGTGCCGAAGTCGGCTTAGTGATAGATGCTGAAGCGAGCCGTCGTCGTGAGGTGCCGGGATGTGCGTGACCGGAGGGAGCTGACATCGATGGCACACGAGCGATGAGACGGTGAGCGCACCGCAGGAGAGGACGGCCACTTGCAGCCGGCGCCCGAAACATGAGGGCACAGCGCAAGGTAGCCGTCCTGTCCGTCATTGTTTGGGGAAGTCGCGGCAGCGTCCGCCAACCGGCCCGAAAGGCCGGGCGGGTCTTGACCCGCACCACAGGGAGAGGAGTGTTTGACGGGTGAGGCGGCAAGTCCTTCCCTTCACTACCGCACGCAGGCTCGATGCCTGCAAGCGGTCAACCATGAAAGAAGCGAGAGACGGCAATGCCGCCTCTCGCGCTCAACCTCAGCCCTAAACGACACGGGCAATGCTGATGGCAATGCCTGTCTCCCGCGCAATATCGCGGATGATCGTCGCGAGGGAGCCGATCTCCATTTCGCTCACGGAGACGGTCGTCGGATAGCGGATCTCGATGCCGTCGCAGTCTGCCGACAAGGCGTTATGCCACTCGCCGCCGTTGACCCGATATTCATTGGTTTCGTAGCCGATCTCCAATTCATCGAGCAGGATGATCGCGTGATTGGCAAGGATTTCCTCCTCAACTTGAAGCTGGCATGAGATCACCCCGTCGGTATCGTCCTCAGCGATCAATTCACGCTGCAGGGCAATGATATGGCGCGTCAAGTCGATCGCTCCATCGAGGCCGGCAAGCAGCCGGTCGTGGAGCATCTTTGAGAATTCATCCTCGAAACCGACACGGTTCGCGGTTACGAGAAGCTTGAAGCCGGCAAACTTGGCATGAAGCATGAGAAAGTTGAAATCAGACATAAGAAGCCTCCTTTTCGTTCTGACGAAAAGGTGCCCGCATTGGCGACCCAAGGGGTCAAGGATCGCGAGAGCGACCGCCAGCGGCGGCGAGCGGAGGAGCCGATTTTTTTGTCGTGTCGCGTCAGCGGCGCGGCGGAAAAATTGGAGGGGCCGCGATGTCCTTGAGGCCGCCGGGGCGAATGCGACAATAGGAAGTCAGAGAGAGATAGACCACGGCGCCACCAGGCGCCGTGACCGTTTGCGGGCTTGGTGACTGCAAGCGAATAGCACCGTCCGCCGCACGCGGTTTGCTCTCATCACGCGTTTCGCTGGCCCATCCATCTGCCGCGATAAATCGATCTGGATCGACCGATTCAGATCGATGGGCGGACGATCCGCTCTCCTCGACCAACTCTGTGTCGAACGCGATTTTGCGTCGCCGATCGAGACAACAAGGCTAGTCGTCCTCACCACCACCGAGCAGTCCATCAAAGACTTCCAGGAGTGCCTTGGTGATCGCTTGGCCAAGTGCGTTTCCCGCCAAGCGAAGCTCTTCCTCCGTCCCGTCCCGCGCTGCTCTCGCCAGCTCGAACCCCTGATCGCTGACGATCTGCTTGGCGGCTTCAATCGCCCAAAGCCCGAAGTCACCGCGATTATCGATCTTGATTGCGTCGTCCATTATGCTCTGCCCATTGTTGCAATGCGGCTTCTACCGCGACCGATCGTCAACCGCCAGCACTCATCAACGTCGTGAATCAGAACCCTCGCATCGATTCAAAACTGTCGTTGGACGCGAGCGGACGCCTTCGTCATGGTTTCACCATGACACTCTATAGTTTCAGGCTTTATTGCCAGCGTATCGACGCAACGAAAAACATGGCGCGCTATTATGCGCTCTCCATGCAGCCGACCCTGTTCGGCGAGACGGCGGTGGTTCGCTGCTGGGGACGGATTGGAAGACGCGGCGGAGAGAAGTGCGAGGTGTTCGCGACCGACAGGGAAGCTGCGCGGCATTTCCTGGAACTGGCACGGACAAAGCGCGCCAAAGGCTACCGACCGGTCGGAAACTGTGGAAATCCCGGCAATTCCACGCCACATGCCGCACCGCCTCAATGACATCGGCCAAATCCGCTGTCAGGGATTCCGTATCAACAATGATGCGGAGACGTAGAGTGACCACCACGAATGAAATCGCCGACAAGATCGCGGGCGAACACAGCCTGACCAAGGCACAAGGCAAGGCAATTGTCGAAGCGGTGATAGCCTCGATCACTCAAGCCGCGATTGCCGGCAACGAAACGAGCCTGCCTGGCTTCGGGAAGTTCAAGGTCAAAGCGACACCGGAGCGCGAAGCGCGCAATCCGGCGACCGGCGCGACCATCAAGGTCGCAGCGGCCAAGAAGCTGGCCTTCACGCCCGCCAAGGCTTTGAAAGATGCGCTGAACAAGTGAAGCGAAGCTTCGAGCCTGACGGCACCGGTCGATCCGGTGCGCCAGGCTCGATGATATGGCAAAAGCCGCCCTCAGAAGGGCGGCTCGGCGCTGATGCGGCCTTCCTGTTCGGCCATGACGACCTCGCGCTCGGCCAGCGCCAGATCGAGTTCGGCCTCAATCTGGCGACGCTCCGACGGATCGGCGTTGCGCAACTCGGCCTGCAGTTCCACGATGGTCCGTTCCAGTTCGTTCGTCATTGTCGTCTCCTTGACGTTTGTGAAAGACGACGTGCGCGGTCATGGCGGCATGGAGGGGTCAAGGATCGCGGAGCGACCGGCGGAGCCGGCGGGTGGGGGAGCCGAATTTCTGGTTCGGGCCGCAGGTCCGCGCCTGAAATTTGGGGGAACCGCTCGTCCTTGAGGCCTTTATGCCGCCATGGCACCCTCGGGCGGACTGAGCAGGCATTCCCTCTCCGTATGGCACCCGAAAGCGGCAAACAGGCTCGATGCCTGGTTGCCGCTTCTTCATAGTGAGAGAAGCCCCACCTTGCGGCGGGGCCCCTGGATCATGGATCAGGCGGCTTCGCGGTTGGGGCGGGACCAGACGAGGACGTAGTCGCCCTCGGCCTCAGTCGGCCACAGGGCCGCATTGATCGGAGCGTTGAAGCTCGGGTCGTCGAGTTTGAGCGAGATATAGGGCTCGCCGCTTCCCGAAACTGCCTTCCAGCCTGCGCCGAGCTCGGCGCCGTTGGGAGCGAGCGCCCGAAAGTCGGGAGCGTCGCGCGAGGTGCGCTCGATTGGGGTTAGGCGGAGCTTCATGCCGACCGTAAGGGTTCGAACGTTGCCCTGAATGACGTTGCCGTTGGTGGTGAATTCGCCGATGACTGCCATGACTTGGTTCCTTTCCGTTCTCGGGCCGCGCCCACCGCGGCCTCGATGGGGGTGTCAGGGCCGGTGGCGATCGCCACTGCACCCGCAGGGCCGGAACAGCGTGGAGGGCGGCTGGAAAGGGCTTTTTGTTTCGCGATGCAAAGGCGGGCTCGTCCCGCCGGCGGAAAATAGTCCGGGCCAGCCGTTGCGGTCAGGCAATCGAGACGCAGTCGTCCTCCGGTCACACCCAATCCATCGAGGGCTGCGTGGGTGTGCCGGTGTAGATCGGGAAGGAATCTGGCAGAGCGCAACGCCGTCGGCATTCGCTCACCGCGGCCGCAGCCTCATTCGGGTACTGTCGGTGCCTATCAAACGGGGATGGTCGCCCACCCGTCGGAGACTTCGCGGATGCCGCTCCCAGGGGATCATCCTTCGGTGGCTGCGCTCGCCGGCAGTGAACAGGCTTTGAGCAGAGGGGCGAGTTCCTCGATCAAACACGGTAGCCGCGGCACACTCCCGGTCGCTCGGCGCCGCCGACCTGAGATGAAACGCTGCACAGATAGATCGCCCCCGCCGGTAAAATGATATCTGGATTTCCGACTTCGCCGACGGTGGTTTTGTCCCGGCTCTCATCGGGTGCGATCGACGCGTCCGCGATGGGCGGCAAGGACCGGGCGAAGCGCCTGGCGGATGTCATCGAGAAAGCGCGGTCCGAAGCGCCCGCGCGGCGTCTGAGTCGGCTCGAAATGAAACGACCGTTCAGCGATGTCATAGTTGTATTCGCTGACGGTGATCCAGCCGCGCTTGAACACCGACAACCCAGCGCGGCGCAGTTCGAGGTCGGGGATTTCAAGCGCCGTCTGGTCGGCGCGCGGCGGCGTACCGGAAATCGGCAGGATGACAAGATGGGTGATATTCTGGCGAGGATCGGCGACAGTCAGCGCCAGGCAGACAGGCCGATCCTTTTCGCCATGATCGCGGCCCTCATCGGCCTGCCAGCGCCAGAGGTAGGGATAGCTGACGATGGTGCCGTTCGGGAAGCGATCAGTCATCCTTGCCCCCCTCCTCTCGATACGCGGCCGACTGGCGGTCGAGTTCGCTCAGCAACAGATCCGCCAGTTCCGGCGGCGTCTCGCCGGCGGCATAGACGCGGCGCGGATCGTCGCGTAGCAGACGCTCATAGACATCCGCCGAGAGCACGACGACGGAAGGCCGACCATGTTTGGTAAGCGTAATCGGCGAGCGCTGTGCCTCATCGTGATATCGCCCGAAGTGGCGGATGAATTCCACGGTGCTAATGGTTTTGGTGTCCATGACAGGCTCCCTGATTAGATTTCTGTATTATACAGAAAAGTCAGAAAACAGCAACCTTTCAGGCTCAAAGGCATCTCCACGCCAACACTGCCGGCGCCGGCTGCACGCCGCGTCTTGGCGCGGCGTGTCTTTGTGGGTTGGTCCATGGCAGAGTGTGGAGGCTCGTCACTTTTCCTCCCGGCGCGCACGGGCAGCAGCACGGACCATCCGCTCCGCAGCCCTGATGCTGCCGATCTCGCGTGCCGTTTGCGCCCAGACGGAGATGGGAAGGAGACCGGCGAAGAGAAGATCTCGTTCGATGCCCATGCCCCGTGGCAGGCGAAGCGATGCAATGCCCCTGAAGCCAAGCTCGGGATAGCCGACGTCGGCGAGACCAAAGACGCCCTCTCCCAGAGGGTTGAAGAATTTAACGACCGGGACATGATCGGCGCCGCGGTTGCGACCATTAATCAGCAAGGCTGCGCGGATTTCCAAAGTCAGGAGGCGCATGCGTGCCTCCTATCAGCCGCCCGAGCGCCGTCGGGATAGGAGGATCGGCCGGCCGGGAGAGCTACGCATGGCGGACCGAGCGGTTGAAGCTTGTCCATCACGCCGCCTCCCGCTTGACATCGGCCGCCGGTTGCACGCTATGCAAATAGGCGACGGCGCGTTGCGCGTGGGCGGCGGCCTGGAAGATTGCTCGCTTATCGTTGGAGAGAACGCGCAGCCAGCTTGCCAGGTACGAGGCATGATCGGGACGCGGCTCAAGTTCGGGAACAAGTCCGAGATCAGCGCAAATGAAGCAACTGCCGATTTCCGCGATCAGTTCCTCGCGTGCGCGTTCGCTTCTGTCCTTGGCATAGCGGCTGAGGTCGCGGCCGGCACGGTCGGCATGCGCTGTCCAATGCACGGATTCATGCGCGAGCACAGCGACATAGGAGGCTGCGTCCCGAAAACTCTCAAAGGCAGGCATCTGGATGAAATCGCCAGCCGGAGCGTAATAGGCCTGCGAGCCACCATGCCGGATCAGGGCTCCGGTATTGGCGAAGAATTGGTCGGCATGCTCGATCCGCTCGGCCCGATCGATGATCGGCTCGGGGTGCTGATAATAATGGTCCGGCAGCCCTTTGATCTGTTCGACGTTAAAGACGCTATAGGTCTTCAGGAAAGGGATATCCCGCTCGACTTCGTCGCCGCCAGCGTCCGTTTCCGTCCGCGTGAAGCGGCTGGCATAGACGACCGTGGTACCGCCCTCCCCCTTGCGCACATGAGCGCCAAGCTCGGACGCCTGCCGGAACGTCATCCAGATCTGCGCGGCAAAGCCCCGAGCGATGCCCTCCGACCACAACAGCAGCACGTTCATGCCGCTGTACGGTTCGCCGTTATGGCGCAGCGGACGGGTAATCCGACCGGCTGCGTTTCCTGAATTCCATGGCTGGACCCATGGACGCACACCCTTTTCGAGATTGGCGACGACGCGCTCGGTGATGCGAGTATAGACGTCGACGCGGTCGTTTCTGTCTTTGCTGTTCATTTCCTGAACCTCCATTTGAAGGCCGCGCCCATCGCGGCCCCTCACGGAGGTCCGCCAGCCGGAGCGGTCAGGAGGTCCGGGCACCCGTCAGGGCCGGAACGGAGTGGAGGGCGGCAAGGCCGTTGAGCGGACCGCCGGCTCCGGCAGGACCGTTAGCCGGGAGGGACCGCGATGGGCGGTTCTTTCCCATTGTTTTGCCTTTTCTGCCTGACTGTCTTGATGTACCGCCGGGGCCAGGAAGCACGAAAAGGGCCGCCTCCGGGACACAACCCTTCACAAAGAGGGAAGGAGCGAGGCCAAAGCCTCGCCCCCAACCGCGGCTCAGTCGAAAGCCGATATCTGCATCTCCGCCGCCCGGCGGTCGAGCGTCTGCCCGCTGTTTTCGGCCGGCCGTTCGAATGGCTTCCATGTCTCGCCGACGACCAGTTCGTATGCGGCGACGGCTCCCTCCGCTGCCATCCGGATCGCATGAGCCTGCAGACCGACGTCGGCGGCAAACTCGCGCTTGCGCTGGGCATTGCCGTCCAAGCCGACGGGACCGTCGAGGTCCTCGTCGCGGGCATCGCAGGATGCCTTGGCGGTGGCGTCGCGGGCATCCGTTACGGCGCGAGAGTAGAACTGCCCGGCGCCGTGGGCTGATCCGACATAGGCCCCGACGATGCGCTGCAGATGGATCTGCATGGCCCGTTCGGCGAGGCCTTCGTTCAGGGCATCGGCAGTTTCGGTGATCAGCCGCTCGTGCAGGTCACGGATACCGGTGCTATCGAGAACCGCGAGACCAAAACTCTCGGAGATCCGGCTTGCCTGCGTGGTGTCCGGGCAGGTGAGGCGGACCATTTCGAGTGTCGAGCCCTTGCGCAGCGGCACGATGCGGGTGGTCTGCTGAGGGGAGCGGTTGGTCTTGGTCATCGGAGTATCCTTCCATCGATCTCCCGAAGGCTCAGTCCGGCCCCTTGCCAGTCTTCCCTTCGGGTGCGGTCGAGTAAAACCGGCGCCAAGGCGGCCATGTGCAAGGTCCGGGACCGGCAAGGCGAGCGAAGCTCGGTTGCGGACAAGCGGGGCTTTCAAGCCCTGGCGCAGCACGCGGCCGACCTTTGCCGAGCACGACGGTTCCGGCCGCTCCGCGGCGCGGAACGCGACCTTGATATGGGCGGCTGCCGGTTTACGACCGTGACAAAACCCGAGGGGAGGAGCGGCACGGCGTTTGGTTCCAAGTCGGGGTCGGCGGAAGGGCAGCCGGAGCAGGAGCCCGGGGAATTTCCATGTATGTCCCGCACCCTAGTGCAGTTCCGCATCAGGCGTCGCCGCGGGCCTCGGCCTCGCCGGCCAATAGAGCTTCAAAGTCGGTGCGAGCCGAAGGCGGAGGACGATCGACACAGTCCAGAGTGGCCGCGCGCTGTCGGCCTGTCAATCATGACCGATCATTCCGCCCCGATCGGCCAGCGAATGGAGCGCATAGACAAGAGGACCGCCCGTCTCCAACCGGTCGCGCCGGTAAAATGTCGCCGAAGTTTCGGATGGCAGACGACGTGGAGGCCCTCCTAATTGTCTCGGGCGAGGCGCCATCCAAAAGCAGTTGCGATGATCTTCCAGTGCATGGTCCACTCCTCACCCCTTCCAGCCGACGAAGTCCGAAGGGCCGGCGTAGACGCGATGACAGCTCTCATCGATCACGAAGCCGACCTTGTAATCGTCGGATGGGACCAAAGAAGCGGCGCTCTTCGCCGTGCGCCTCACGACGGCCCCCCGTGTGGCAATGGCTTCGGTGCAGCCTTCGTGATGGTTCGACCGGATTGCGGAGATGACAAATCCAGTCGTCAGCATGCTCTTGCTCAAAGGCACGGCGATCTTTTCCATGCGACGCGCCTGGCTGCAGGATCGGCCCAACGAGCTCGGTGTCTCTGCCGAACTGATGACTACCCTTGCGGGCGCTGTGGCGCGAGCGATCCGCGTGCCCTGATTATGCGAATACTTGATTTGCCCCCTTTAAGGTGGCATATAAGGCCATGGAGAAGAAACGCCCGACTTATGATCTGGAGGCGGTCAAGGCCGTGCTTGGATCAGTCGAAACGTTGGCCGTGACGTCGTCTGCCCTGCGTGATGCAATAGCGCTGGGCATCGACCGCAATGGCATTGCCGAGACGATCCATGGCATGAACAGGCGGATGTTCTACAAGTCGATGACGACCTTCGCCGATCATCGCATCTGGCAGGATGTCTATCATGTCCCGGCACAGGGAATGGTGCTTTACGTAAAGTTTCAGGCGGACGTCGTGACAGAGTTCACGCTCATGTCGTTCAAGGAGAAATGAGATGGCAGTCGCGGAAAGGATATATCCGGAGACGATGGTCTCTCCCGAAACCGGGGAAACACTGTATCGCGGCGTCCGGCCATTCGTTGTGACCTACAAGGGCAAGAGCATCACGGTCGAGCTGCCGGGCTACTATCCGGAGAGCGGCGATGAGGGAGTTCATGTCGGTGACGACATGGCCGTGACCGATCTTGCACTACGGGCGCTGAAGGAAGAGATCGACGGCGTTCCATCGCCATCGACGATCCAGAGGATCCGGCGGAAGCTGAAACTCTCCCAGCGCGAAGCGGGCGGCCTGCTCAAGGTCGGCGAGAACGCCTTCGACAAATATGAACGGGGACTGATGGAGCCGAGTGGCCCGACGAGCCAGTTGCTGCGTCTCCTGGATCGCCACCCCGAGATGATCGAGGAACTGCGCCAGCCGGCGACATGAAAACGGCCGCCGCGCCATTCGACGCGGTCGGCCTTTCGCATATTGTCAATCAGGCTGCTTTCGCGCCGGCGTCATCAAGACCTTCGATATCGGTGGCCAGCGTCATCTCGATTCCGGCAAGCTGGCGGCGCTTTTCCAGCAGATCGCTGGCAAACGCAAAGTCACCACCCGCGCGACCGATAGCTAGCCTACGAGGGCCTCGCCCGGCCTCGTCGGATCGAGAGCGCGGCTCATCCTGCTGGATGTCCATCTTCTCTTCGGTCTTCCTGACCCCTCCCCCTGCGTCCGCCATCCCGGCCGGTCGGGTCAAGGGCCGGCTTCAGCCGGGCGAAGCTTCATCCTTGACGCGAGCGGCGGGCGTGCGGCAGACCCATTTCCCCTTCTTCTGTTCCCTGTCTCTCCATCGCCTTCAGGTCCTCATTCCAATCCTCGCCAGCCGGACGCAGCCGCTCGTAACCGCAGTCGGCATCTTGGGCGATCGCCGCGATGCGGCCGGCGTAGACATCGCCCTGCCCGTTATTGTCCGTCGCCGCGACCAGCAGCGTGCGCGGTCGCTCCGCAAGTCGGCGGATCGACGCGGCGGTTGCTGGCGCCCATCCGCCGCCGGTGCTGAGATACAGGCTGTCGGACAACCGGCGCTCGATCGCGGCGAGGCTCATTGCATCGATGGCGGCTTCGGTGACGCACGCCCGCGTCGCATCAAGCGAGCCGAAGCGGAAGAGCACTTTAGAACCGCCGCTGGCAAAACCGCGCCACGTTGGACCCCGCTCTTCCCAGCCAGTGACGCCTCCATCCTCGTCGGTGTGTGCCGCCCACATGCTGCCGTATGGCCCTTCGCGCACCCTGTCCTGCTGGATGCCCATGTCCAGAACTTCATCGGACAGGAAGCGCTCGCCAGCGAGGTATCGCCAAGTCAACGATCCAGGCCATGGTTTGCGCCGCCGGCGCCAGCGTTCGTCAATCTTAAGGTTCTTCGACCATGCCTTCGGCTGGATCGTCCACAGCGGCGTCTCCGGCTCATATGCGACCAGGTCGGCGACTCGATCAACGCCGTCAGAAAAGCCGACGCCTGCCAACTGCTCGACGAGCGAAAATACGTCGCCCTTTGCTTCGCTCAGCGGATCGAACCAACCTCGGCCATCGTGGATGACGATGATGATCTCATCGCCGCGGCGGTATTTGAGGGCGCGGCGTGTGCTTTCCTTGATGTCGACCGCAAACCCAGCCTTATCCAGCACGGCGCCGCAGGACACCTTGTCTCTCAATTCCTCAACCTTGTTTCTGTTCATCCTTCTTTCCGGCCATTCGTGCCGACCTTTCCCGTTTTCCTCACTCCCCCTGGGGGTCAACTTCGGGAAAGGCCGCGAAGAGCGGCGGAGGCAAGGGCGCGGCTGACCCAAAAACGGAAGAGCCCAACCCGGTGCTAGCGTAGCCAGGCGCGGCGCAGCCTCCCTTGCCGCCGCCTGCTCGCCAGCGGCAGCTAAAAACTTCCTGAGCGACAAAGGCCGGCTTGCCCGGCCGCGAGTAGAGCGGAGGAAAATGGCGGACATGCCAACAGGCGTTGACATCTACGCTCTACGCCGGGACGCAAACGCGGCGCTTGCGACCCAGATGAAGCGATTGTCATTTATGGCTTTCAGGCGCCGCTAAATCGCCGCAGCATGGATTCGAGCCGCTTGTTCTCGTCGCGGAGCTTCGCGACAACGAGTCGCTTCAGTCGACGGTTTTCAGCCTCGAGAGCGGCAAGCCCCTCCTCCGAGTCATAATCCACCACGAGAACGCTCGTGCGATCGAGCGCCGCCGTCTGTCGAGAGAGCTCCAAGCGGTCTTCGCCCTCGGCTTTGAAGGGTTCCGAGCTCGCGCCGGCGCCGAAGTCGCTTGCTCTTGGTGGGAACGACCGTCATCGAAGTCAGCGTTCTGAACAGCTACTGGCTTGATCATTTCATTGGATGGAGAAGCATTGGGAGGGCTGTTTGGCAAGCGATTGGGCTCGGTCCCCGCACGCGAGTCAATCATGCCGGCGTCGATTGCGGTAGCATTGCCCTGGACCGCAGCGGCTTGAACCAGGGCTGGCTCGTGCATGGCTCCGTCGGCCTCGACGGCGCGCGCCACCGCCTGCAAATCTAGATTACCCCAGATTGACGTTGGTCGAGCTTTGGGTTGGCGACGGTTTGTCTTGTACTCGACGACGAAGTTTGATCGTGGTGGTTTCATGCGTCAGAAAATCGGAACCGAATAGTGATCTGCAGTGCTCAGAGGGCCTGGACGATTTGATTGCATCGATTTGCAGCGGGATGGGCGAGAAGGGATGCTGTACAGCATCCGCACCGCTAGTCCATCCCAAGTCTCTTGCGCAAGTTGGCGTTTTCTGCCCGCAGTTTTTCAGAGAGAAGTCCTCTTAGTCGGCGATTTTCTTCCTCGAGCTGGATGAACTCCGCAAGCTCGTCATCCATCGAAAGAGGGGCGCCGGGACCCGGTGCGACTGATTGAACCAATGCTTTCTTCCATATATAAAAGGTCTGGTCCGAAATACCGGCGCTCTTGACGGCATCTTTCAAGGTCGCGCCGCCAGCCATCTGAGCTTCAATCTGACGGATCTTTTCCAGTTTGTCCTGGTCGCTGAAGCCCCGAACTTTCGGCTTTGCCGGTTTCGAGGAGCCCGCAGGTGTCCTTTCAGGTGTTGGTTTCTTTGTTCTTGAAACCTTTTTCGGAGCATCCGACGCAATCTCGGTCGCAACAATACCGTCGGGCGGGGTCTGAATCTCTTGGTCAGCCATTGATCGTCCTCTATAGGTTATCGCCTTGTCCGCCAGTTTGACCCGCGAGTCAACGTTCCCGCGCTGTCGCGTCCACTCGAACGGATCTGGCTGTGCTACACCGATGCGTCTCACGAAACTGGCGGGTAGCGTCAAATTCATCCAGCGCTCGGTTGGCTTGGAACGGGAGACGCCACGCTGCGCCAGTCACATTCAAGGCGGTACTATTTGGCGAGTGCCCAGCCAGACCCCATGCGGCATGGTTTCACGGTGAGGTAGTTGACCCGGCACTCAGCCGCAGACCGAGTGCTGGCGCAGGAGCGCTTCATGACCTTGACGCGAGTCAAGGAGCCACCCTCGCCGGCCGACGTTACGATTGAAGTTAGGCGCGCCTAACTCGCAGACACTCACCATGTGTACGTTCCAATGCACGCCTCGACCGTCAGCCTGTTCCAATTCTGGCGCTATTTCTTGGCGTCAATTCCAATGCTCAACTCATAAAAATGACGGGCAAATAGACGTCGGATCCATGTAGCGCGCGCCACGAAGACAGACGAGTTAGGCGCGCCTAACTTCACATGGAGCAAGTCACCCGGCCTTCTGCTCAACCTACGCGCTGTTCAGAGTGGCCAGCACCCCAGTTCCCTTATCTCGCATCGGAGGCGCCGACCCCGATGGGCTGATGGATGTTCGTCCGACTTGCGGAACTCATTCGCAAGCATCCCAACCAATTCGCAAACGCCGATGCTGACGGCGCTCGGGAGCTGCAATGATCGCCGCGCCGGTCCCAATATGTTCAAAGCTCCGACCTCTGCATACGCGTTGCTACTCTTACCAAAAAACCTCGAACCTCATTGGGGTCCGCCGACCGAACACTTGAAACACCGGCCAACTCCACATTTCTATATCGGCATCTCCGGCTCGACATCGAATGCAGCACTTTTTGAGATACAAACTCCGAGGAGAACTGGCGGGGCCGCGCCCGGCACGATGGGAACCCATCTCAAACGGCCATGAACCTGACGCCCCGAGAAAACATTCGAATAAAATATAGGGCAGGGGGTTAGGCGCGCCTAACTGCTCCCCCATTGTTTGCCTTCAGCTGCGCCATGACCATCGGCCCAAGCGAAAACTCTCCCCGTTCCCAGCGCCGCGTCAAGTCGCGCAGATAGCCACCAGGCGAGGTGATAAAGTTCGCCCTCTCGAGAATGCACGCGATCGCGATCGCAGCATTTTCCGGCCCCATCGCATCACAAGCATCTTGATAGGCCGATGGGCTGATACCCAGCATCGATCTGACCACAACCGCAGCCGACATCAAATCACGCCAGCCTCCCACCGCGCCGCCTTGTCCATAGTCACAAATCTGCGGGCATGCCTTCAGCACGACACCCAATGGGAAGGATGTGCTCGCCAGACGCGGCGGTAAATCAGTTCCACCAGACTTTGCCCCCGGCTCTTTTCGGGAGCTAGGTTCAAGTTCACGGATAGATTCGGGTTTTGAATTCTGTATGTGGCGCTCATCATGAGCATCATTGGTGCTAATAATTTCCGTTTCTTCGTGAGTTTTCAGGCGGCTAAGCACCTCAGCGTAAAGCAACTGCATTTCATCGAGCAGACTGTCTATCTCGAGGCGCGATGGTGTCCGGGGGAGGCGCGACGTCAGACTGATGTAGATGTCCTCGATTGCTTGCCAGTCGCCCTCCGCCCCTTCCTCGACTGCAGCACTGATTAATTTCCGGACGTCCCTCCGGCAAATTGTTAGCGTCTCCTTGGCCTTTCTGAACGCGACACGGGCAGCCACGACATCCTGCGCCATCAGAGCAAGCTCCTCAGCACGAGCCAGAAGCGGAGACAGGTCGAAGCCGAAGGCCGTCTCGACATCGCCATCACGATCCTTTCGCGCAAATCTCTTCCCATTGGCGCTGTCTTTTCGCACGATCAGGCCGGCGTCGACGAGGATTGCGAGATGGCGCCGGAGCGTGGCCCCCGCAATGCCGTGGGCACGGAGTGTCAGCTGGGTATTCGAAGGGAAGACAATCATCTGCCCGTCCTGTCGAAGCTCATTGGTCGGAAGGAATGTTAGAAGCGCATCCAGGATGGCGACGCTGCGATCCTGAAGACCAAGCGTTTCCCGGGCTTCAGCAACATCTCGGAAGACCTTCCACTTCTCGACAGACTTACCAGGCTTGATCTCGTTTACGGCCACCTGCCGCTTTACGAGGGCAAGCGTCATCGACCGCCGCCCAAACGGCGTCGTCACACTTCCCGTATGCATCGTCTCTTACCTTTCAGAAGGCAAAAGAAATCCACTCACCAAAACGGCGCCAAGACTCTTGACGAAGATTCATGGAAATGCGATTCTCTGTCTTGCTACAGAACAGATAAGGGCTTCCACGACGGCGACGTTGAGGGGGCTCTTTTCTTTTGCGGGTTTCACTCCGTGGTTCGTTGATTCAGCGTGCTATTTCGACGAGCGGTGCTCGCGATACAGTTCCTCAAGCTTCTCCAGGACGCGCGCGGCAAACTCAGGCGCTTCTTTCCTGTCGATGGCTATTTCCAGTTTCCCGTCCGTGTTCAGCACTTTCGCCAGGCGCTTTCCGTCGTTGGCCGTCCACACGTCAACAGCCGGCGACGCTGCCCGCGGTTTCAACTTCGCGACAACAGCCTTGAAGCGTGCCTCCGAGGGTAGGGACTTAACCTCAGCCGATTCGAGAAACACCTTAGCCAAGTCGGGCGAACCATCCTTGGCAAGCAGGTCTGCAAGCTCAACCCAGCTCCGGCGCCCCACACCCGGGGCAGCACCGATTGCATTGATCAGATCCCGGGGAATCCTGACCACGACAGACAACATGTAGGACAGATCACTCTTATAGACAGACAGGGCTGACATGATGACGTCCCTGGAAAAGCGCTGCTGCAGATTGTCGGCGAAGAGGGCCTTCTCGATATAGGTCAGATCCTCGCGCTCGTTGTTCTCCTGTCCCTGCGCTACAACAAGTTGCTCGTCCGTCAAATCGCGAACGATCGCCTTGACCGGCCGTTCAAGCGCCTGAACGGCGCGAAGCCGACGGTGACCAAACGCCACTTGATAGCGGCCGGCCTGGTCCGGGTGAGGGCGGACAAGAATAGGCACCTGTTGGCCTTGCTCCTTAATCGAAGCCATCAGCCCGTCGATATCGCCGGGCATGCGGTCTTGCACGAAGGAAGGCTCGATCTCGGCTGGGTCAATCTCGATCACAGTCTGACCCTCGGCAAGTCGTCGTTCGATCTCATCTGCACGGGCCTGACGGGCCTTTTCCTCGCGGATCGTGGACCCGACCTGCTTGACAAGCTTGTTGTCCGCTGTGGGTTCGTCAGACTGCGCAGACGGCGAAAGCAGCGGCCGACCTTGTGTCTTTGCCGGACGCGCTGCGTCGACCTGTACGAGGTTTAGAAGATTCTTCCGGCTCATGCGGCTCTCCCCCAGGACTTTTTGATCAGGGTTTCGATTTCCTCGTTGACGTTGTTCATCGCCTCGAGGGCACGATCGTACGTGCTGCGCGTAAACTGACCTCTCTCGACCTCGTAAAGTGTCTGGTTGGTCAGTCCGGCATCAGAAACGGCCGTGGTCTTGAGCATTGGGAAATTTAAGACGTGGGAACCAAAGATCGACCGCAAATAGCCAACCATCTGGTTCTGCGGTCCATCGGCAGGCTCAAAGCGCGTGATCAGATAGCGCATCCATGAAAAGTCGACGTTTCCCCCCGCTGTTGCGACCTCCCGAAGAAGTTCAGCCACCATCGCCAGGAACTGGTTCATCGACATGACATCCAGCATCTGAGGATGAACCGTCACGATCACCGACGTGGCTGCGGTGAGGGCGGACAGCGTGAGATAGCCAAGTTGCGGAGGGCAGTCGATGACGACCACATCGTAATTGCTCTCGACCTCGTCCAAAACTTGGCGAACCCGGTCGAAGAACATCACATCGCCCACCTGGCGCTTCATCAGCGCTCGCGGTGTATCGTGCTCAAATTCCATAAGCTCCAGATTGCCTGGGATCAGGTGGAGATCGGGAATGTATGTCGAACGGATGATCTCCTGGACAGGCCGGCGCTCGTCATCATAGCGAATGGCGCCGTACATGGTTTCGTTGGAACCGACATCCAGTTCGGGCTGGTTGCCGAAGAGCGCCGACAGGCTCGCCTGAGGATCCAGATCGAGAGCAAGAACCCGGTAGCCCCGCAGTCCCAGATACTGCGCCAGGTGGGCGGCCGTTGTGGTTTTGCCGGAGCCACCCTTGAAGTTCATCACGGATATGACTTGCAGGGCTTCACCATCGCGCCGGTGCGGAAGATACCGCCTGTCAGCGCGGCCGACACGATCGAGATGCCTGCGGATCTTGTCGATGTCTTCCACCGAATAGGAACGGCGGCCCCCGGCCGTCGTGCTCACCTCAAGATCCTCGATGTCGTTAGACACCTGACGAAGGTAGACTTCCTTGACACCCACGAGCTTGGCAGCTTCTGATGGTTGGAAATGCCGAATCCCTTTCTCAGCAACCGGTGGGAATGTGCTCAGGTGATGTGCTTGAAGCTGGGTCGCAAGCGCTGACGAGTGCCGTTCGATGAGCTCGACCAACGTCTCCTGTGCCGCTAATGTCTTTTCAGCCGTTCGCTTCATTTTCAGCCCGATATCTCGCAACAGCGCTTTGCGGTAGTCAAAACCGATCTACACCGCTGTTGCAATAAGCCCCGATTCTGACGACTGGGCAAGCCATTTATGGTAAACGAATTCTTAACGAACCCGCTGGTCTTAAAGGAAAATCGGCTCTCTTCGCCCGCAAACTCTAAGCGAAACAAGAGGTTGACGTTTGGGCGCGCACAGGAAAACCTCCTCAAAAAATCGTTGAGAATACAGACGTGTGGCTCGCATGTCGGTGCTTTGAGGCGGAGAGCCAAGCGACTCAGTGAACGTTAGTGTTCAGATGCCCGCATTGTCCGACTTCAAAGGCGCCGCGGTTAGCTGTGAGAAAACAAAAATGCCTGTGTCAACGCGCGCCGCGCCCAGACTCTCTATTGCAGAGAGAGTCTTAGATTAACTCCAAAACGGCAAAGTCGATCTAAACGATGTCGAAACACTTTCTACGATATCGCTGGCCGCTGGGTGTTTGAACTAGATCTACGGGAAGGCAATCACGTGGCACGACGATCGAGACGTTTCGCTCCTCCGACAGACCAAGAGAAATGGGACCTGAGCTCGGTTACGATGCAGATGCGCATGGATGTCGTCTCGAACATGGAGGCGAATACTCCTGTTCCGGTTTACTTCTCGAATTTCGATCATTTGGAGGCCTATTGCGGGTGGAACGAACTGATCATCGAGGAGATCAGGGGCGTGGAGCTGAAATATGCAGCGCTAGTACGGCATGAAGGCCTGCGCGTTGGGTATGGTCTCGTTTGGGTGAACGCGAAAGCGCCGCAACGTGACGTGCGAAAAGCGATGGTGCATCACATTGTAGATGCTTACCACCTCCGACCGGATGAACTCTCGCCAGTTGACGCAGACCACGTCGTAAATCGGGCCAGCCTCGCGAAGGTCCCTAGTTCCTGGGTAGCGGTGATGCCGGTCTTTTATGAGGTGAATCAACGTGCCGGGTTTATCTTCGAAAAGGGGTTAGAGGTCGACACCTCGCGGTCTAAAATCCATGCCAATCCTCTTCAAATGTTCAAGATTCTCTCAGACATCTGGCCAAAAACAGTCGGGGAGTACGAGGATGCAATGAAAAGGATCGAAAGCCAGCATCAGTTGGCGCACCTAACGCCAGACATCCGTAAGTGGATCGCCGGCGGCTTCCCATTTGTGTCTCAGTAAAAGCCGAGGCGCGTTCGCGCCAATTTGTTATATGAGGCAACCGACGTGAAGCAGGCTAGCCCTCTTGTATTGAGGGTGTCGTGACGCCTGATGCGAGTGCCTTGCACTGGCAAGGTAGCCGCGCCCACGTCTACCTTGTATGCGAACCCTATGACGGGCCGACGTCGTCAAAGCATGCGTGCGGCACGGCCAGTGCGTCGCATAGCGCCATTATAGTAGCCTGAAGCCTGTTGCACAGAGCGATGGCGCGACTGCTCCATCGCCTCGGGAAGGGGGATTCCTCTATTGGCTGCCTCCGTGAGATAGCCCGAGCGCAGACCGTGCGCCGAAAACTCATGAGGCTCCAGCCCAGCCATCTCGACCCGCTGCTTGACGATCGCATTGACGGACTGCGGATCGAGCGCCCGCCTTGAAACAGTCCCCCAGCGCCCGATCGAGCGAAAAATACTACCATTGTCGATCCTGGCCGCCGCGATCCAGGCATTCAGCGCCTCGACCGGCCGG
The DNA here is from genome assembly GCF_014195245.1 of Rhizobium sp. BK619. Lineage (NCBI taxonomy): Bacteria > Pseudomonadati > Pseudomonadota > Alphaproteobacteria > Hyphomicrobiales > Rhizobiaceae > Rhizobium > Rhizobium sp. BK619. Next base: position 154,033 of record NZ_JACIBH010000015.1, read on the forward strand.
CCGGTGAGATAAACGATATCGTCCTGCTCGCCTGTCGTCGTCTTGGTGCGGCCGAGATGGATGGCGAGAGAGGGGAGGGGAGGGCCATCCGGTATCTCGATCGGCGGCTCGACGGTCAGCTGCTCGCACCGCAGCCCGGCGATCTCGCTGCGCCGGCGGCCGCCGGAGGCGAAGGCGACCATCAGGATTGCCCGGTCGCGGAGATCGCGCAGACTATCGCCCGCACAGGTCGCCAGCAGTTTTGCCAGCACGTCGCTAGTGAACGCCTTGGCGCTCTTGCGAAGACGTTGTCTTGGCGCGGCTCGGATCGCCAGCCGAATGGCTGATTTGAGGGCAGGGGAGGCGAACGCGCCGGCGAGGCCGCGCCATTTGGTCAGCGTCGACCAGTTCGCCAGCCGCCGGCGCACCGTCGATGGCGCGTGTGGACCTATGGATTTGAGTAACCCCTGGCGCCGAAGGTTCTCGTCGACGTCGGCCGGCATCCCGTGAGCCGGATCGGTTTCGCGGCGTTGCGGGTCCCAGAGATGATGCGCGACAAATTTCAGCAGCAGCGCCTCGGGCGCCGGCCAGGGCAGGGAGTTTCCGGTGGCCGCCATGCCCCAGGCTTCGAGATAGGTCAGATCCGAGGTCAGTGCCCGAAGAGTATTGTCACCCATGCCCTGGTTGACGAGATGGCGCAGCGTCTCGACATCCTGGTCGGTGAGCAGCTCGGCGAGCTCGTCGCGGCGCTCGATCGGCAGCACCGCGGCAATTGTGTCGAGTTCTTCGGCGCGCCGCTCGACGGAAGTCTGTGATTTTCTGGGTTTGGCCACGGACGCTCCAAAATCGCGGGTTTCGCCAGCCGCTGGGGCCGTGATTTGCTGCGATTCTTGCTGATGTCGATTGGCTTGATTGAGCGGAATCGATTTCATTGTATTGGTAGCGTTTACAGCCTTCCAGGATCACCGGAATCTTCTCGGTTCGCCGGAATGCGCCAATAGGAGAGATCGGACTGTGAAGCTAACACTATTTCCGCTGTCTATGCCTGAAAGCATCGACGAACGCCGAGAAGGCTAGCGAAGGATTGCGCCGGCTCGGATAATAGAGATGGTAGCCTTGGAAGGTCGGACACCAGTCCGAAAGCACCTGCCGCAGCCGCCCACGCTCGACATGTCGCACGACGAGGTCGGTGGGCACATAGGCAAGACCGATACCGTCCAATGCAGCGTCTATCGCGGGTGCGATGTTACTCAAGGTGAGCTGTCCCTCCACCCGAACGCTGAATTCACGGCCGTCGCGCTCGAACTCCCAGGCATATAGCCCTCCGGACGTTGGAAGGCGAAGGTTGACGCATTTGTGACCTGTCAGGTCCTGCGGGATTGCCGGCGGCCCGTGCCGCTCCAGATAGTCGGGCGAGGCAACGACAGAATACGACACGTCGGGTCCGATACGCACGGCCACCATGTCCCGGGCGACGGCCTCGCCAAGACGAACGCCAGCGTCGAACTGTCGCTCGACAATGTTGGTGAATCCGTTATCGACAATGATTTCTACCGTCACGTCGGAGAAGTCCCGCAGAAACGCTGAAAGGCGGCGGCGGAACACAAGCTCGACTGCATCGTCCGGGCAGACGATCCGGACCTCACCAGACGGCTTGTCGCGCAGCGCGCTGATCGCGTTGATACCCGCGGCGATGCTCTCGAAGTGCGGCTGGATGCTTTCCATGAGACGTTCGCCTGCAGCAGTCGGAGCCACGTCTCGCGTGGTGCGGGAAAGAAGCCGAATGCCCAGCCGTTCCTCCAGCGCGCTGACTGTGTGACTGAGAGCCGAGCGCGTGAGGCCCAGCTTGGCAGCGGCGCGCGTGAAGCTCCGCTCCCTGGCAACTTCCAAGAACGCTCTCATTTCGGTGAACTCGTCCCGCCGCATTGTTGAATTTCCTTCACCTCGACATGCAGATTATACCTTCTAGTCTGTCTAACCCCGTTTGGCTATCTATTGCGGCAAGCGCAAAGGAGAGCCCTGAATGGCCATTGATCTGACAGCGAATGACGCAATCCCGGCAGAAACCGTAGAAACCCCATGGGCGGCCGTGACCTGCCTCTCGCTCCTAACCTTTCTTCTGGTCGGATTGGAGTTCCTGCCGGTCAGCCTCCTGACCCCGATCGCTGCAGAACTATCGGTATCGGCAGGACAGGCCGGGATGGCCATCACCGTCTCGGGCGTCTTCGCTGTAATCACCAGCCTGTTCGGCAACGGCTTTCTGTCGAAATGCGACAGGAAGGCAGTCGTTCTGCTCTATACCGGGGTTCTGGTCCTCTCGAGTCTGGCAGTCGCCTTCGCTCCCACCTTCGCCGTCTTTCTCGCGGGTCGGGCACTGGTCGGCGTCGCAATTGGCGGCTTCTGGTCGCTGTCGACGGCGATCCTCGCGCGTCTGGCTTCGAAGTCGGACCTGCCGAAAGCCATTGCTCTCCTTCAGGGCGGCACCGCGCTCGCCATCGTTGTCGCGGCACCTCTCGGCAGCTTTCTCGGCGGGCTGATCGGCTGGCGCGGCACCTTTCTGATCACGGTTCCGATCGCTCTCGTCGCCCTGATCTGGCAATTCGCCGTGCTGCCGAAGATGCCTGCGACGGAAACCGTGTCGGTCGGCCGAATGTTGCGCCTTTTGCGCAACCGCGCCTTCATGATCGGCATGGCGGCGACGGGTCTCGTCTTCATGGGAATGAACGCGCTTTCAATCTATCTGCGTCCGTTTCTCGAAGGTGTCACCGGGGTGGAACTCAACGCGCTCTCGCTGATGCTTCTGGGTGTCGGGCTTGGCGGTTTGGCTGGAACGTCGCTGATCGGTTTCGTTCTGCGCCGCCACCTGACCGCCGCGCTGATGGGTTTGCCGGGCACGGTCGCGCTGATTGCTCTCATGCTGATCGGCTTCGGGTCTTCACCGTCGGCCACCGCGGTTCTTCTCGTGCTTTGGGGATTCTTCTCGACCCCGACCCCGGTGGCCTGGAACACTTGGATGGCGAGGCTGGTCCCCGATGAACTAGAAGCGGCGGGCGGTATCCAGGTCGCTCTGATCCAGTTGGCCATTGCAGGCGGGGCGTTTGCAGGCGGCGTTCTTTTCGACATCGCAGGCTGGTGGAGCGCTTTCCTTCTGGCCGCCCTCCTTCTTGCGGGCTCCGCCGCGTTCGGAGCGCTCGCCGGCCGCCGCGTTTGACCTCTCAACAATCTCGAACGGGAGAACATCATGACTCAAGGAATCGAAAATAAAGTCGTCGTCATCACCGGCGCGAGCAGCGGACTGGGAGAAGCTACGGCACGCCATCTCGCCGAGCGAGGTGCCACTGTGGTGCTCGGTGCCCGGCGGCGTGACCGCATCGATGCACTGGCCGACGAACTCACCGCAAAGGGCTACAAGGCCAGGGCGGTCCAGACAGATGTCACGGACAGGCAGCAGGTTAGCAACCTGGTGGACACGGCGGTGAGCGAATTCGGCCGCATCGACGTCATGCTGAACAATGCGGGCCTGATGCCGCTTGCCCCCCTCGAACGTCTCAAGGTGGACGAGTGGGACCGCATGATCGACGTCAACATCAAGGGCGTGCTCTACGGCATCGCCGCCGCGCTGCCGCATATGAAGGCGCGGAAGTCCGGACACATCATCAATGTTTCCTCGGTCTACGGCCATGTCGTCGATCCGGGTGCCGCTGTCTACTGCGCCACCAAGTTCGCCGTCCGCGCACTCTCCGAAGGGCTGCGCAAGGAGGTGAAACCTTACAACATCCGCACCACCATCATCTCGCCCGGCGCGGTCAGCACCGAGCTTCTCGATCATATCAGCGAGAAGGATATCCAGGCAGGCACGAAGGAGTTCGTGAGCAAGATCGCCGTGGGTGCAGACACGTTCGCCCGGACGGTCGCCTTCGCGGTAAACGAGCCAGACGATGTCGACATCAACGAAATCCTGTTCCGGCCCACGGCGCAACCAGTTTAACAGGACCCGCATCATGGCGACGAACACCTTGGCTATGACCCGGCGGGGGATCGTAGGTGGCGCTCTGGCGGCCGCGACTTTGCCCTTTGCGGTACGTGGGCAGGACGGCCGCGATCCCGCCAGTCACGAGCCGACCGACGTCAAGGTCAAAATGACCTTCAACGACCTGTCGCTGACGGCCACGCTTTACGACAATCCATCAGCGCGCGATTTCGCCTCGATGCTTCCTCTGGACCTTAGGATCGAGGATTTTGGGGGGAACGAGAAGATCGTCCGTCTGCCGCGGAAGCTGACCGAGGAAGGCAGCGGCCCGTTCGGAAACGAGCGGCCGGGCGACCTCTGCTACTTCAAGCCATGGGGCAATCTCGCCCTGTTCTACGACGACTACCGCTGGGACGGGCTGATCCGTCTCGGCCGCTTCGACGGGGGCTTCGAGCCTCTGCTCGTTCGCGGCGCATACCCCGTGCGGATCGAACGGATTTGAACCATCCACGCCACCATCCGAAGAGGACCAACCGAATGAAAAACTTCAAGATCGCACTTATGGCACTGACGCTGGCCGCGTCCTCTCCCGCCTTTGCCGATGACGGCAAGTCTGCGATAACAGGGACGTGGCGCATGACGTCGCTACATGTCACCGACGCGAGCGGCAAGCAGACCGAAATCCCCTATTCAGGCCAGGTCATCTTCTCGCAAGGCGGAACGCTCTCCGTCCAGGCGATGAACCCGGACGCCGCCGCGGAACCGACGCCCTACACAGCAAATGGCTACGAGGCATATTATGGCCCGGTCGAAGTCGACAACGCTAAAAATACCTTCACCATCACCGTGGAATCCTCCCTCGTCCGCAATCTCATCGGTCAGCAAATGGAGCGCACGTTCGAGGTCGATCACGATCAGCTCACGATCACGCCCTCCGACCCCAAGGAAGGCTGGCGCGTGACCTACGAACGGCTCTGAGGAGAAGGACTCGACTGAGAGGAAGCTGGAAACGGAAGGAGGCGCCCGACCCGAACGGGGAGCGCCTGCGGTCCTTCCTCACAGGACGTTCAAGACGCAGTGTCTTCGAGTCGTCACGGTCAGCGAGCATTCTGAGCTGAGCAGCGATTGATAGTGGCCAAGCCGATTTGTCGGTTGGGAGGTCTCAGTGGCGCAGACACCCGACAGTGTGCTCAGCAGCGAGATGGCTTGGCAAAAGGCCGTGGCTCGCGAGGCGGTCATTCGTTCGCTCGCTTTCGTAGGTATTCTGAACGCTGCGGAGAGAGCGTTTGCCTGCCGGCAACTGGGTCTCAGACCATCGAGATTCTATCAGCTACTCAGCCAATTCCGACGAAAGCCGGTCACCAGTTCGTTGTTAAACCAGAGGCCCGGCCCGGAGAAGGGGAGGCGGCTTCTATCTCCAGAACAGGAAGCGGCTGTCGCGTGCGCTATCCAGGAGATCTATTGCCGCCGCGAGCGCACGACAATCACCGCCGTCCACGACCATGTTCGATTGGTTTGCCGCGAGCGAAACCTGCCGGCCCCCTCCTGGAAGGCAGTGAAGGTTCGCATCGATCAGGCCGACCGGCAAAAGCTGACCAAAGCCCGAGAGGGCGCACCGGCCGCACGTCAGCGCTTCTCTGCCGTCGTCGGTGAATATTCGGCATCGCATGCGATGGAGATTGTGCAGATCGATCACACTTTGGTCGATCTTTTCGTCGTTGATACTGTAAACCGCCAACCGCTCCAGCGTCCCTGGCTGACCTTGGCAATCGACATCGCCAGCCGTATGGTGGCCGGCTTTTATCTGAGCCTCGAACATCCATCGTCAACGTCCGTGGCCTTAGCCATCCGGCACATGGTTTTACCGAAGACGCCTTGGCTTGCTGAGCAAAATGTGATCGGCGACTGGCCAGTCTACGGCCTACCCACTGCCATTCATCTGGATAATGCTCGGGAGTTCCGGGGAAGGGCCCTCGCATGGGGCGTGGCTGAGCATGGCATCAATCTCATCCACCGGCCGGTTGCCCGACCACATTACGGCGGTCACATCGAGCGGCTTATAGGCACTGTGATGGGCGCCGTTCATTTCCTGCCCGGCTCAACATCGAGTGATGTAGCCTCCCGCTGCGGTTATGATCCCCAAAAACATGCCGTCATGACCTTTGACGAGCTCGAGCGCTGGCTGACCCTGGAAATTGTTGGCCGCTATCATGCCGACATTCATCGCGCTCTTCGGATTCCGCCTCGCCTGGCTTGGGAAGACGCCATCCTTGCACGTCACGAGCCTTTGCGAGTCCCATACGACGAGCATCGTTTTGTCCTCGATTTTTTACCGTTCGAGGAACGGGTCATCCGCCGAGACGGACTTCACCTGTTCGGCCTGAAATACTGGGACGATGTCCTGAGCCCATGGACAGGTGCGCCGGACAAGATGCGGGTCCGTTACGATCCTCGAGATATTTCATGCGTGTTCGTCGATGGGCCAAACGGCGAAAGCTGGCCGGTTCGGTTTGCGGACCTTGGCCGGCCACGGATCACGCTTGGGGAGCATCGACAGGCCGTTGCCGCCTTGAGAGCGCGTGGACTGCAATCGGTCAACGAGCACCTGATTTTCGAGACCATCGAAGCCCAACGGCAGATCGTCGAAATGGCCGGCCGTCAGACACGCAGCATGCGTCGAGGAGTGGAGAGGCAGGCGCGAGCATTTGCCGCCACCGAACGACGTATGATCGAAACGACGGATAATGCAGATGAGAGCGAATTCCTCGACTTGTCGCCGTTGTCGGTAGAGGAGTGGTCATGACGGAATACCGCCATCTGCAGCCGATGTATCAACAGTATGCTGACATGGGGATCGAAGAACGGGTCGCCTGGATCCGGGCAGATCGTTGGTTGGAAACGGCCGATGCGAGGGCAGCGTTGGCGCGGCTTGAGGATTTGCTCTCCTATCCGCCGCGAGACCGAATGCCATGTCTGCTCCTCTACGGCGACACCGGGATGGGAAAGACCAAGATCATCCGAAAGTTTCTTCGCGATCACCAACCCACTTTCGATCGCGGGACCGGGGTGACGACCATGCCGGTCGTGGCAATGCAGATGCCTGCCGAACCTGTTGAGCGCGACGTCTATGGTGAGCTTCTCAATGCGATGAGCGCGCCTGGTCCGGGAGGAGATGCAACTTTCCGCCTGAAGACCACTTGCCGCACCTTGATGCGCAAGATGGGGGTGCGGATGCTGATCATCGATGAGATCCATGCCATGCTGACCGGTACCTATCGGCAGCAACGGGTCTTCCTCAATGTCATTCGCTTTCTCGCAAATGACCTAAAAGTTCCGCTGATTTGCGCCGGCACGGATCTGGCCCGCCAGGCATTGTTGACGGATCCGCAGCTTGCGGAGCGGTTCGAGGCCTTTCATCTCAAGCGCTGGTCCAATACACAGCAGCTTGCTCAACTGCTTTCAAGCCTTGGGAGCATCCTGCCTTTGCGCGAGCCGTCGCAGCTTGGCTCTGCGGCGGTGCGGCGCAAGGTGCTGGACATGACCGACGGCGTCACTGTCCGGATTTTTCGGCTCATCGAGACCGTTGCAGTTGAAGCGGTCCGGACTGGGGCGGAGGCAATCACAATGGACAGTTTCGACGGTGACAACCTCGTGCTGCCACTGGTCGCTATGGCGCGACGATCGGAACGCCGCCTACAGCGGCAGGAAAGCTAATGAGACAGGTGCGGCTGCTGGCCATAGCACCTCGTCCCTTTGACGATGAACTTCTCAGTTGCTGGCACTGGCGGGTCGCAAGCCATTATTCCACCTCGCCTCAGCGCGTTGAAAGCTGGATATCCGGGACGCCTGGCGGCCAAAACCAAGACTTCTCCAGCCGCGACTTTCATCCCGTTCGAGACCTAATGCGGCTTTGGGCACTTGCCTGTCGCATCCGTGAAGCCGATCTGGACCGACTGTCACTGCAAAGCGCCGGGCGGCCCAAGAGTTCTTTTGTGGGTGATCCCTTGGAAAGAGGCGTCTGTCCGGTCTGCCTTGATGAGGACATCGATGAGGGGAGGGACCATTATTGCCGGCGATCGTGGGCATGTGTCGAAGCGGTCGTCTGCCCTCGGCATGGAATTGGCCTCGAGAATAGCTGTGGTCGGTGTTTCCGCACTGGGCTGTTTCAGTTTCGGTCGATACCCACCGGTGTAGCCAGACTACTTTGCCGTCATTGCGAAGCGGTCGTCTCGGCTCGGCGGTTCCAGCGGCGCGGTCAGGCAGACTTGGTGCAGGTTGCGTCGGTGATTGGTGAGGCCATCGACAAAGGCGGACCGGACCTTGAACGTATATCTACGGCAAGTCGCTTCCTTTGGTCGCCGACTCCGGAGGGAACGCCCTACATCACCGCACTGGGTCTGCCACTGCCCTATGGCCAACATCCAGCGGTATCGGCAGACATGGCCCCGCTGACGACCCTTTCGCCGGCATGGCGAGCGGTGACGATTATGGCTATCACGGGCCTGCTCTTTGGGCTGGCCTCTGAAACGACACGACTCCCTACCTACGTTCGCAAAGCCTTTCGGCAGTTCGAGCTCGGACCCACTGCCCCAGATCCTCACGTCCCATTACCGACACAGGTGACGTCAGTCCTGAAACTTCGCCCCGAAACTGAATACCGCGAGCTCGCCAGCCATATTATCCGGAGCCAAGGCTGGAAATCCCTGCCGCGGCAATCAGGCAGGGCAAGAAACCGCGCAATCGGCAAATTGATGCTCCGTGCCCTCAATGACGGATGAGACCAAACCGATGCGCCTCATCCAGCAGGTGACGAACGGATGATGGCTGCCATTTGCGTCCGCCGCGCGCCGGTCGCTCTCCCATCTGATCAAGCTGGCTGGCAATGTCGCGCAGCGATAGGCCGGGATCGGCAATGGCGATCGCTGCGACGAGCTTCATCAGGTGATCTTCTGGCGCGCGGCGCGGAGAACGGACCAGAAGCTCGGGCTCGGCCAGTTTTTCGCGGACCATGCGATGCACGGCGCGACGTAGCCTTTCCACCGTCCAGTCATGGCCTCTGCGATTGAGGACCCGCACGACATTGTCCCAGCTATGTTTTGGGCGAAGTTGCCGAACAGTCGGGAGCCAGGTCTGGGCAGAGGAGATCAGCTCGTCGAGATAGAGTTTTTCACGCGCCTTCGAGACCGCCTTGATCGCTTCCGGTCGTCTCTCCCGAAGGCCTGGATTGCCTGGGAGCTTGCCGCGGGCTTTTGCCGCCTTGATGCCGGCCTTGGTTCGCTCAGCAATCAGCGCACGTTCGAGCTGCGCGACGGCACCAAGGACCTGGAGGGAAAACATGCCCTGTGGTGTAGACGTATCGATCGGATCCCGGATCGACCGGAAATGGACGCCACGCTCTTCAAGATTTTCGATCACTTGCAGAAGGTGGCTCACAGATCGGGCAAGGCGATCCAGCCTGACGACGACCAGAACGTCGCCGGCGGTGAGGTCTCCGAGCAGCCTTGTCAGAACTGGTCGCGCCCGCGATGCGCCGGAGCCCTGCTCCTGAAATATCCTCTCACAGCCGGCGGCACGCAACTCGTCCAACTGTGCGTCATGCACCTGATCGTCGGTCGAGACACGCGCATAGCCTATAAGACGTTTTGGGGCCGGCGATGGATTGACGACTTGCCGTTTTGCCATGGTTTTCTCGCGCGCTTTTCAGGGGCTTTGTACAAATAAGGAATGCGTGAGAAAATGACCAGTTGCAAGCGTGTTTTATGATCCAAATGCAGCCCCGTCAGACTCGAAAAGCCGCATCGGAGGAGCATCCGATCGTAACCAACATGAAACGCGCTCTGGTGGCCGTCTGCGTCCAAAATGCCTGAAAATAAGGAGATCGGAGAAGGGGAGAGCATGAAAGCCGGTTTGAGCGAAAAGATGATGGAGGTATCTGCTGCTCATCGGCAGGGGAAGGCCGCCGTGAGTAGCACGCAGAGCAGAGACGTTTCCGCCGAACCTCGCCGAAACCTGCCCAAAAGGCCGGACAGCCGGGCTTTTCCACTCATCCAAGGCGACCGACAGCTGATTTGCGCCGCGAAATCAATCTACTATCGATAAACGTTGGTTATCGATGGTTAGTGCCTCAACCGCCAGTCATACCATGTGAGGAACCATAATATTCCGATAGCGTTCGTATAGCAAATCATTTACCATAAAATCAATGGCTTATGATTTCGGCAGATTGGCAATTTCGAGTTTTTTGGAACCGGCGGTTCGCGCGGGGGTCGCCCTCACGCGGCTCGACGAGCGCATCGCCCGCTCGCCGGTCGGCGCAGGTTTCCTCGAGCGCGCCCACTTTACCGACGCGTGCGCGTCGCTGTGGATCGACGGCGAACTCGTTCATCTCGAAGACCTCGTCCTCCACGACGATGTGAGAGATATTCGCACACCCACCCATGAACTGACCATCGCCCGCGACGTGCTGCGCACCCGCCGGCGCATCGCAGCTCAGCTCCCGGCCTGGGCCTTGTCTGCAGAGGGTATTCGAACTTTGCGACAAACGTCGGACATCACGTCGGTCGGCGCAGACGAGGGAGAGACGGCCGGCGGCATTCGGCGCGCGGACGCGTCGGATCCGGAAGGGGAGGGGGACGATGTCGATGACGTCGAGAACCTCCCGGGTGTCGACTACGCTGCGATCGATGCGGTGCTGGCGCGGTCGGAAGCGGCGATCGAGAACGCGAGGCGGCCTGGGCGTGGCGGCGGCCAAGACAAAGATCCGATGATCTATGATCTCGACTGGGACGAGGACGCGCGGCTGGACGAATGGCGCGGCGTATTGCGGCAGGTGCAAGACCTGCCGGCGGTGCTGCAGGCGATCGTCGCCCTCGATGCCTGGAACGAGCTTTTCGTGCTACAGCACGCGCCTTGGCTCGGTCGGCTGTTGTCCGCTTCAATCTTGCGGGAAGCCGGCATCACCACCGGGGCTCATCTGGCCGCGATCAATCTCGGCCTCAAAACCATTCCCGTCGATCGGCGCCGGCACCGCGATCACGAAACCCGGTTGCTCGCCATCGCCCAGGGTTTGCTGGCAGCCGCGGAGATCGGGTTGAAGGAGCATGACCGGCTGACGCTGGCCCGCACCCTGTTGGAGCGGAAGCTGGACGGCCGCCGGACATCGTCAAGACTGCCGGAGCTGATTGAGCTGGTGATGGCAAAGCCGCTGGTGTCCGCAAAAATGGTGGCGGAGACGTTGGAAATGACGCCGCAGGCGGCGCGGCGGATCGTGTCGGAGCTGGGCCTGCGCGAGATGACGGGGAGGGGGAGGTTTCGGGCTTGGGGGGTGGTGTAGTGTTCGTCGGCGGTCGGTACAATCTGTTGGCCGCAGCGTTTCGGCCCCGTGCAATCATGACAAAACCCAGTCTTCGACCTTGCCAATGAAATGATCGCAGCGCCATCCGACTGCATCGCCGATCCGCTTGCTGACTGCGTCGGTGGTGTCGGGGTCGACAATCGTGACCTTGGCGCGCCCTGTCGCTGCTGCACGGCGGCCGTCCTGGCGCAAGGCGCCAGCCTCTTGGTTGTGGAAGCCGCATCGCAGGATGAAGCGCGCATGGAAGTCGGCGGTAGGGAGGGAGTAGCCGATGAAACGGACCTCGCTCGCCGTGCTGATAAGGGAGACTGTGCGTTGCCAAAGGCTCCGGAAGATGTCTTCCTGGAATTCCTTCATGAAAACTGGTGGTACGATTAGTGGCATGTACTCCCGCTTGCTCGAAAGAGGCGACCGGAAAGGCTTGAAAGCGTATATCTCGCCGCCCTGTTCCCCAGCGAGCCGAAATTTCTTCGCATCGCTGAGGAACCGGCCGGTCTCGGCGCGATACCAATTCAGCGAGCCGTGCGGCTTGATCAAAGTAGGGCCCGACAACTTCCGAGCAAAGCCATAGCTGCTACGCTTGAGTTCCACACCAAAGAGCATCTGATCCAAGACTAAGTCCCAATTAAACGAGATGATTTGAGCCTCCTCGGCTTTCATCCTGTCAACGAGTGCGTCCAACCAAGGTTTTGGCTTCGCGAGAGCTTCCCGCTGTAGCTCGTGGAACCACTTCGCGAGCTCCAACAGCAGCATTTGCCGGCACTTCTCTAGACCGGCACTCGTGAAGTTCCCGGTCGCCGGCCGGCTTGAATCGAAGAGTTGGCTGTTGGCCTGCATCTCCGAAAGCAGTTCTTCAATAGACGGATAGCTGTCCGGATGCGCCGGGTTGAAGCTAGGATGGTGGAACCGCACGATGGATGCCATCTCGTTTGCGAAGCCCGCAGCTTCAATCCTGTTCCACATCCGAGGAAGAAGGTTTCCAATAGTGGGGAAGCCTAGGCCCGCTGAAAAGCCGGCGCCGATAACATATACCGTCCTGGGGCTGGTTGTTGATTTCGCAGTAGCGTGAGTTTGAGCAGGAGAGCGAGTTTTCTTCAAGAATGCATTCCTTCTTCCTGTTCGATCAATGCGGTGGGGCTCGCTCGCGACAGGCCTCGTGCCAATAATCGAAGAACAGCTGCAGCGCCCTCTCGGACGTCGCCTCGTCGACTTTCAGGCTAAACCTCTCGGCTGGATGGCGCAGCGCGAACTGCGTCAAATTCGCACTTCCGGTCAGAAGCAGCAGACTGTCGAAGACGATCTGCTTTGCATTGAGGTCCGGCACGAGCCTGACTTCAAAAGTCTTGGCTTGGCGAGCTTGCATGAGATCCATGATCCTATCCCCCTGGTCCGGCCGGACCAGAAGGCGCACGGAGCACTTCGCAGCCATGAAGTCCAAGACCGACAGAATGCTCTCGTTGATGTAAGGCGTCGAGACAAGCAGGCTGTGTTCTGTCGCATGGAGTGCCTGATAAAGCATTGCTTGACGTTCGGACGGATTCGCTTCGAACAGGCGCGCGATCCGTGAAAAAAGCCGCCGCTTCCTGGCGAACGCCTTCTTTGCCTCCCCTGCACAGATCCGGCTCCACTCTGGAACGGTATTAGCATTTACTAGATTTTCGAAAGGGACGGTCAGCCGCCAGCCTCGGTCGCCCTCTCGGATATTGGCTTCGGAAACCGCCTGCCAATACGCGGTCTCCGTAGCCGGATCGAACAGCACAACAAGTATCGGGAGGCTGTGCCCTCTCCAGTAAGTCAGGTGTTCGAAGTCTCCTCGATAGACGTAGCCCGCCTTGTTGCGTTCCCGGAACCATTACGTGCCGGATTTGATCTGCAGGCCGATCAAGCGGCCGGTCGCTTCCCCATCCAAGACCTCCTCGACATGGGCGTCGACGCCTTTGTCTTGATTCGGCTGCTCCCTGAAGATCCAGCCGAGCCGGTTTGCGACGGCAAATCTCAGCCATCCGACGCCAGCCTCGGACACAGCTTCACTTTTTCCAGATTTCATTTGTCTCTCTGGTTCTGATAGCGAGTTTCTGCCGCAACGCTGCACCACTATATGCCAAGAGCTAGCAGCCTTGTAGCCGAGTTGGGTAACCCCTCGGCAATCCTACTCCTATCCCAGCTCGCGTTGTGTCTCGTCGAATAGGCCCGCTGCGCGCACCTTGGCCACACTTTCTAGCCCGTGCTTTGCTTGTTTGATCGAAGGACGACGGCTCCAGCCACCCGCGGCGTAGTTGGCGAGTGTCATGCAGATGCTAGCGAGCTTGAAATGAAGCACTCCGCTGCGCTGTCCGGCTTCGGCTGTTGCCACCCAAACCGCAGGCGGTATGCGCATACATTCTTCGATCCGATCATAGTCAGCGACCTGCAAGGCTTGTCCGGTTCGTTCCACCGCTACACCGGCCGCTTTTAGCGGGGCGCCGTTCAGCTCGGCCGGGAGCGGATCCGACAAGGTGGGAAGATGAGTGCGGACCTCAGCCCAACATTCTTCCTTCTTGAACCACTCTGTAGGATTGCGGCTCCCAACACTAGCGCGCAGCGCTTGATCGATGAGCGGCGCCCAGGCGGAGATCAATGCCTCCATCTCTGCCGAAAGTCTTTGGTGTTGCCACACATAGTCGAAGTCGATACGGCCTCCGGTACGTTCGCCGAGCGCGGCGATCACATACGCAACGATATTGGCACCATATGCCGGAAATTTTAACGCTCGGACAAGGCGCTCAGTCGTCCGATAGAGGATAGCGAGAGCAATCAGCCGGCGGAACCAAGCGTCGTCCGGAGGCGGAGCCGTCAGCTCCTTCCGACGCTGCATGAAGGCCTGGAAGTTCTTCTGACCGCCAAAAGCGACACGCCAAGGGAAGCCGTCCCACGCCGAAAGATAGCGAGCAAGGTCGAGCTTGCCGAAGCGCCGAGCCTTTGGAGTCTGTTCCCGGAAAGCGCGTTGTTCAGTGGTGCGGTAGGAGGCTTTCTGCTCTGCAGCGATCCATGACCCACGCGCACGCTCATAAAACCAGCGCCCGCGGCCATTTGGGAGCCACTCGTTGTTTGCAAGCGTCTCCACCTCGCGGTGAAATGGATCACTGGCCGAAAAATCGGCCTGCTGCACGGTATTCTGCCGGTTCGCGGCGCGGGAGATCGAGGTGACCATCTGCTCCAGATCTCCCCCGGTTACCCTGATAATCTTGACTGGTACCTCCACCGCGCCAAGTGCGACGCTTTCCTTGCGCCGAGCGCGGTGGAGCGACGCCGTCGTCTGTCCGCCGTTGACGATCTGCAGGCCCCGCAGCCCGGTCAGGTACACTGCGCCACCTTCTCGCTCGAGCCGAACCTCATCGGCGGTTGCGACCACGCCATTATTGAAAGCGAGAAACATCTCCGGCTGTTCGACCAGCGTGCGGCGCAACTCCGCATTCACAGACTTGCGCCCCGAAAGTCCCAGAAATGCTCGAACGTTCAACTCCAGGAGGTGCGTGCCGTACCGATCATAGATGCGTGACAGCGCCTCTCCCGGGAATGCGGCAAGGAACGCCTCGTAGTGCCCTGCGCCGGAGGCGACTGGCAAACAGGCGATCCGATGGCCAGTTAGAGCGACTAGGTCGACATCGATATCGGCGCGGGTCTGGCCTTCTCCAAGAACTCGATGAAGTCGGACAATGTCATAGACTTCGATTTCCACTGACTTTCCATGACTGCCGATTGTCGCGGGCAGCGTGCCGCTTGCAATGCAGTCGGTCAGTACGACGATCCGAAAGCGATCAATGCGCTCGCCTAGCGACGCTATGCGGCGCGCAAGGTCGGAGGCTTCTGTGTTGGACGGTTCGATGCGATCCGCAAGACCGCCAATGCATGCTGCTACATAGGTGCCGGCCCTTTCTGCAGTCTTTAGCAGTTCCGATGCGAGAACCCGACGCGGCGGCACGTCGCCCGAATAATACGTTGAAAATAGCGTCAGTTGACCGACGTCCTCATCAATAGCAAACCCGCTGATGCGGAATGGCGACCGTCCCACCTTCCCCTCTTGAGGAAGATCAAAGGCTGCTTCGAAATGACCTATTTCCTCCAGCTCGTCGATGATAATGCGGGTGAATAAAGCTTCAGTTGACGGGATGTCTATCGTCGGATCATCACGAGCTTCATCGACTTCATCTGCAAGTGCCCGAGCGAACTCCACTGTCGCATTCTCACTCATTCTCCGCCCCCCCGAACGTGTGTAATAGTGCCTCTGTGTTGACGGCAAACCCGACGAGTGCGCGCACCTCAACCTGATATGTCGCGTCGGCGATCCCTAGCGCCACATCACTCCTTTGTAGCCGGGGGAAGCCATCGCCCACCTCGTAACCATCGATCCCGACGCAGGCGACCCGCGGCCCGAGGTTCGTATCGGCACCAGGCGCTAGGCCACGACGCAAAAGCGCATTGCGGAAAGCGCCCCGCGCCCGCTCGCCGTTCAAACGCTGTTCGATCCGTGTGGCGATCTGCCCGAGCGTCTCGCCGTTCGCCGATTCAACCAGGCGAACGTGCAGGATATGCAGAGAGGCAAGACCGGCGTCGTCTAGCTGATCGAGTGTCGAAATATGGAGTTGCCGCGACGCACCCAGCCCCGTCTTGACTTCAAGGCCGTGGCCACGGCACTCGAAGTCATGCAAACCGTCGTCGGGTGCCTTCCACGTGGCGACCGCCCCTGCATTTTCATCAAGCAGCCGATCGAGCACGAGAAGCTCACCGATCAGGCCAACTATCTCATTTCTCGAAAAGGCACCGGCTTGATCGCGTAGAAAGGCGCGCCACGCAGCGAGACGCGCAGCGAGGACTGTGGTCAACTCGGTTTCGCCTTCATCCTCCCGGCGTAGAACGGAGCGGACGCAGTCGCTACAAATTTCAGCGAAGAGATCACGCCTGGAGGGTTCCTCCAGCGAAAGGACAAGAAGGGGGCCGCCTGGATCTGCGGCTCTGGACAGGCGCAGGCCAGCGGTCTCGAAAGAAGCAATAGAATCGCCGGCACTACCCGCCGATGCAACAAGGCATGGCGCACCGTCGGCTTCTCGCAGGCCCATGCGTAGATCCAGAAGCGCGGGGCGGGAGAGTCGTCGAGTACGATATAGCCGGTCTCCGGGCGCCACGGCGGCAAGCTCATGCCACTCCTCCAGCATTGACGCCGCGTCGGGGGTCGTATTCATGGCGCTGCCCGCTGCTGGACGGTATTTTCCAGACGCCACTCAGCCGAGGCCGTCGGCGAGGTCGGGAAGCTGACGACTACGCCCCAAAGTGGGATCCCGGGTTCGAGGCCGGCACCTGCCGGATCGATCGGATAGAGGATAAGCAAACCGCGACGCGGATCATCGCCACGCACCGCTCGAATCCACGGCCCGGCCGGACGGTCGGCGGGCGGCTCACCTTCGTCGGCCAGTACCTGATCGGTATATTCCTGGGCGCGGCGATACTGGTCATCGCTCAGATCTATGGCCTCGTCGAGCGGACTGAGGATCGACTTGGTGATGAAGCGCGCAGTTGTCGAACGCGTGATTGGCGAGCGACGAACGCTGCGCAGGTCGCGCCCGGCTACCTGGACAATGGCTCCGACGCCAGCGGGTACGAACACCGTCCAGTCATTAAGCTCGCCCCGGCCCAGCTGCGTCGTGATGTAGCCCGCCATGCGTTTCCCATCAACATCGCTACTCTCCGGCGGAAACGCCATGGCCTCGAGCAATGCGGCGACGCGATTACCACGAACATTTCGCCAAACGAACCCCGCAGCCGGAGGGCGGCCTCCGGGCCGAGCCGGATCGATCTCCGGCTCCCCCAGTTCGTCAAGTAAGCCATCGACAGCCGCCGCATTCGCGAACGTAGTATCGGGGTCTCGGAACTGCACCGTCTGGATCTTGCCTTCGCCTGCGTAGGTGACCGGACGGAGCACCGCATGCCGACGCTTGTTAGCGGCCGTCACGTTCATGATACTGTGATCAGCGATACTCAGGCCGTAGAGTTTGGGCGTGCCCGCCGTAACCCGCATATGTGCCAGCTGCGCGCGGAGATCCTCGTTGATCGTCGCCAGGTGTCGGAACCAGGTTTCCATATCGATAGTGGTGTAAAGCCGGCAGAGATCAGCGTAGCCGCGGCGGTAACCGAACCAGCGTCCCATCTGCAGCAGGCTGTCGTACTGCCGGGACACGCGGAGGAAGTAGCTGGTCGACAACCCTTCAAGCGTCAGTCCACGTGACAGCTTGTCGCCACCGATGATGATGACTGAGAGGCTCTGCCCGGCAGCGTCGGCAGCGTCATAGTCGACGCCAGTGCGGCTGCGGCCGTTTGAAACCGCGACCTGGATGCGGTCAGCCTCATCTCCAAGCCGTGCCGCGACCTCATCCCAGCCGATCCGCCGGACAGAACGCCCGAATATGGACGACGCCATTGCCTCGGTGGTCGGTTCGAAGTCTTCGCGCCACAGCCGCCGAAGCTCATTCATTTCGACTGGATCGGCCGCAGCGATCGCATTGCGGATCGAGCGAAGCTCTCCTTCGACCTGAGCATGGACCGGGTCATGGACATCCTGAAAACGGGAAACATGCACCAGCATGGTCTTATGCGTATTGCCTTGGCCGCGGGCGGCACGCGCCGCGCAGCATATGACAAAGCTGCGGATCGCCTCAGCGAGACTCGGAGGGACACGCGCCACGCCCCGATAAATCGGCCGCAACATCTTATCGTGTGGGTCAGGAATCCAATTCTCAACGGTCTGGTCGAGATGGCGGATGACGGGCAGCCCTGCTGCATTAGCGTCGTCGTCGCGACCAAATACTGCGAGTGGTCCGAAATAATCGTCAGGAGCGGACAGCGACACGATAAAAGTGGAAGGAAACAGGTCTGCACCATAGTCCTCAGCCGCGCGCTCGTCATGGATCATGATGTTGGCAAAAGGAGTCGCAGTGTAGCCGACATAGGCACTACGCCTGAATCCGCTGAGCAGTTTGCGGATTTCGCCGTTGATACGTTTCGGATCATAATCTTCATCGAAGCTGCCATCCGGAAGGAAGCCCTGATCTCCCGTGTCAGGCGATGCCTGATCCGCTTCATCATCGATCACGAGCAGTGGCGCGTTGCGCGACTCCTCGGGAAGTCGCGCGATCCAGCGATTGAGGTTCTTGAGCACCGCGCCGTTCTTCTTGACGACAAATACGAACGGCCGGTTGGCCGGTGCAAAATTGGAATTTTGCGCGACTGCACGGCTGAAGTCGCCGTTCAACTGAGAAGTGGTCACACTGTCAACCAGCAGCACCGATCCCGGCAGCAAGCCTACGCCGACCGGCCGTCGCCCCCCGCTTCCAGCATTGCCGGCGGTATCGAAGCCGAGAAAATCCTGGTCAAGACGCAGCTGAGTCTGGCGACGCAGGATGTTATGCATCCCTGCCAGGACGATGATCACGCGATAGCCTGCATCAGCGGCTCGATTGATGACGCCTGCGTAGTGTGCAGTCTTGCCTGACTGGACATTGCCGACTACGAGGCCGCGCCAATCCCAGGGCACATCGCGGTCTGGATCATCGATGAGCTCAACGACATCCGCAGTGCTTTCCTCAAGGACTTCAAGAGCGCGGGGCGCCCACCCGCTCTCGCCCAGCTTCTGAAGATACCGTGAGAAAAAGGCGCCCGGCCGACGACGCTCTCCAAGATACCAGGGTGGCGGTTGTGATTCGCCAAGCAGCCGGATCGACGGCCCCTGCGCGACCACGAAAAGGGCCTCGAGGTCGCGGGTTGCTGCTTCAATCTCGTCCTCGGTGAAACTGTGTCCGCTGGTCAAACCCACAAGCGGGGCAGAGGCGCGCACTACTGCCAAGATCTCATCTCGGCCCAGTGTGCGGTCGCCAGCGCGTGGTCCGAGTGCAACCCGAGCAATATTCGCAAGCTGTGTAATTGGATCCATATGCTTAATCCTCCCCCAATTGCTTGATGACAGCAGCGCGCAACGCGGGCTGCTCGACGCCAAGCGAACGCAGTACCGCGTCAAGTCGGTCTTTGGTATCGCCCATCTTGTTCATACTGCGCACAAGTGCCGCAAGCGGCGCGGCCAGTTGGGCAATCTCGGTCCCCACCGGTTGCGCAGGCTCAGCGCCGCCCTGCTCGGCGACATCCAGCCAAATACGTTCGACCGGAACCGTCAGCTCCAGCGCAGAGAGCAACCCTTCAAGGAGCCTCGATTCGGCGCCAAGCGCTGCAACCACCGAAGCAACTGCAGGGTGGTCCCGTCGGACACGATAGCGAGGCACCGCCTTGCCGCTGCGGACTTCCCATGGCCAAGCATCGCCATCAGTGTCGGTCCGGTGGCTCTTGCCACGCGGCCCGACACCGCGCCAGGCGAAGACCTCGCGAGCGCGTCGTCGGCAGTCCGCACCGAGACCTGCTAAACGTCCCCGCGCCCACGCGGGTGGTCGAGCGACGGACTTGCGAATATCGATCCGCCACGCCTCGTCCATCGAGACTGGGAGATCGAGAGCGATGCGCGAAAGCCGACTCGACTCCTCGCGGCTCCAGGCCCGAGCACCGCCGAGGCCAAGCCAACCGCCGGCAGAGACGAGGCGGTCGCCGCGGTAAACATAAAACCCTTGCCGTTCGACCCAGCCACCCGGCCCGCCCGCATCCTCCCATTCGCGCTCGCTCGAAAACCGGTCACGATGAGGGAGAATATATGGCCTTGCCGTGATCGTGCCGTCAGGACCGCGGATGATATCGCGCGGCAACGCCATGGTTGCATCATGTTTCCTGCAAAACGGATCCCAGCCTGCAAGAGGCAAACCGTTAACGCTGATGGCAAGCCGTCGTGCCTCGCCGCTCAGAAAGCGGTGAAAAGTCATCGCGAGATGCGCGCGGATATCGGAAATTCGGTCATTGAAAGCATCGCGATCAAGACCCCAGAGCCCGCCGAACCGGTCCATCCGGTTCCAGCTGATTAGCGTGCCATTGGCTGACGACTGGAATTCTGTTGCCAATTCACCGGGCGGCGAAGCGTCGGGTGCGTCGGCGCACCACCCTTGCTCGACGCGGTCGATATCCCACGCCAGTCGCGCGACTATTCCCTCACGGCGCGAGGCCACAGTCAACTCGCGGCACTGCGACAGCGAGGCAGTTTTCATTCCGAGCCCGAACCGGCCAAGATCTCCGCCTTCTCGCTCGGCATCAGGTCCAGCACCTCCGAATCGCATTGCCTCGACGAGCCGCTCGAAGGTCATGCCGGCGCCATTGTCAAAAATTTCAACGAGTGGGCTGCCCTCGCGCCAATCAAGATGGATCCGGACTTCTCGGGCGCCAGCGGCGAGCGAATTATCGATCAAGTCGGCAAGCGCGGTTTCAGGCGAATAACCAAGACCCCTTAGGGATCGCAGTAGCGCCTTCGGCGATGGATTTATTTCGACAGGACGCAAAGAATTTCTCCGGTAGCAGGCTGGAGCATATGTTTGCCCGTGTACGCCGGGTTGAACTTTGCGAAGAATAGCCCTGACTGACTCAACTCTACAGTTGTCTCACTCCGTCTGGCAATCGTCAGAACATCGGTAATTTTAGGTGGTAACAAGTTATGAAAAGTGGTGCATGGTGATGTGATTTGGTGTATTTTCGCGTCAAGGAGAATCGCGAACTTGGCAACAGGTAAGACCGTCCGCACCACCGTATTGCTACCCGAGGGGGTGCATCGTCAGGTACAGGCTTTGGCTACTGCTAATGACGTTTCATCTGCCTGGGTGATCCGGCAGGCCGTCCTGCATTACCTTGCGACGAAAGCAGGCCAGACCGAGCTACCGCTAGGGAGCCGCGATCGGTCATGAGTGCTGACCCTAGAACCATTCGCCAGAAGATCCAACGTCTGCAGGCTGGCGCGCGCCCTCGCGTTCTGGATCTTTTTTCGGGCTGCGGTGGAATTTCGCTTGGCTTTCAGTCGGCTGGCTACGAGATTGTCGCCGCGATTGAGAATGATCCAGAAGCCGCCCGCTCCCATGGTCTCAATTTCCATCACGGCGAAGATCGCCATAGTATCGCGCGCGACATCACCGCAACATCTCCCACCGATCTCGCGGCGGCGCTCGGTCTCGGACCTGCAGCGGGCGCTTTCGACGTCATTGTCGGCGGTCCACCCTGCCAAGCGTTTGCGCGCGTTGGTCGCTCGAAACTGCGCGAGATCGCTGAGCACCCCGAAGCGTTCCGGCATGATCCGCGCGCGCGGCTCTATATTGAATATCTTTCGTATGTTGAGGCGTGCGCCCCGCTCGCTGTGGTGATCGAGAACGTACCGGACATGCTCAACCATGGGGGCCATAATCTCGCTGCCGAGATCGGCGAGATCCTAGCCGGCAAGGATTATGTTGTCCGCTACACGTTGCTCAACGCAGCCTTCTACGGCGTGCCGCAGATGCGTGAGCGGATGATTCTTATCGCAATCCGCAAGGAACTTGCGGACGATGTCGAATTTCCTGCGCCGACGCACTGGATAGATCTGCCGTCCGGTTATCAAGGTTCGCGAGCAGTCGCGCTCAAACTTGCGACGAGGAAGGATCTACTCACCGCCGCGACCAGCGGGAGCGCATACAAGGCCGCGCCGGAAGCCGATGAAACCTTGCCGCCTGCGATCTGTACCGAACAGGCCATCGGCGATCTTCCCGAAATCATGGCCCGCGAACTGTTCGCTGAAGGGGTCCTCCGACGCGGCACGCGGCGGCTCGATGTGATGTTGCCTTATGGTGGGCACAATAAGCAGAATAACTATGTAAATAGCATGCGAGCTTGGCCCGGCTTCGAAGGCGGTTCCCATGTGCGGGACCATGTCATCCGATATCTCCCGCGCGACTATCGGATCTTCGCTGGACTTAAGCCTGGCGACCAGTATCCAGAAGCGCATCGCTACGCACTCAGCCTTTTCGAGGCTGAGCTTGAGCGTCTCGAAAAGTTAGGCTTGAGGCCGGAAGTTGATAGTCCCGAATGGGACGTCCTCAAGGCGGCTTTCGTGCCGCCTTACGATGCTGGGAAATTCCCGAACAAGTGGCGCAAAATGGAAGCGCTGACTCCGGCCCGCACGCTCCTCGCGCATCTTGGTAAGGACGGCTACAGCCATATTCACTATGACAGCCGGCAGGCACGGCCGATCTCGGTTCGCGAAGCTGCGCGTCTGCAGTCTTTTCCAGATGGCTTCCGGTTCGCTGGAACTATGAACCCGGCTTTCCGGCAGATCGGCAACGCGGTACCCCCTTTGCTCGCGCGCGCAATCGCACAGACACTGCGCAGCCAGCTCGTCGGGGAAGCGTCGGATCAACTACCGCTCGCGGCGGGCGCAAAACGCTGATGGCCCGGCGTGACGAGATCATCGTGGTCAGATCAATTGCCGAGTCGGACCTGGGTATTTTTTCGGCGCACCGTCTGAGCGCAACCAGCAAGCAGCGCGCGATCGCGCTAACGACGCCCGTTGCGCGTCGGCTCCTGAGCTCGCGGTTGTTCGAGAACGGTGGTGGGGACATGGATTTGATCTGTCTCTATGGCGGCTACGGTAACCGTGAGCTCAGGAGTATTGGCAAGGTCGGCAAGAATTGGCGGTTGGGCGGTCGCAAAATCACGGCAAACGCTTGCGGTTTTCTCGACAGCAAAGATTTTGTGCTGCTGCGATCTGTTGGTGAGAATGACGGTGATCAGCCCATCCTGATGACGTTCGTTGGCCGCCAGCGGGAGCGGCTGCTCCACGCAGGTATCGTGGCCAGCCTCGCCGACGACTTCCGGGACAGCGTCGCCATGATGTCAGCGGGGTCGGATGCCTTCGCCGCCCTCTCAGCTGCCTTTCCTGCGGTTCCAGCCGATCTGGTTGTCGGCGTTCCGCTGGCTGAGGATGATGTCATCCCCCGGGAGCGGGTGGCCGGGAGCGATGGCCGATAGACTGACGCCGGACCAGCGCCGGCTCAATATGAGCCGCGTCCGTGCGAAGGATACAGCGCCAGAATGGACTGTACGCCGGCTGCTGTTTAGTCGCGGCTTCCGATACCAGCTTCACCGTAAGGACTTGCCGGGCAAGCCGGACATCGTGCTTCCACGGTTCCGCGCTGCCGTATTCGTGCATGGCTGTTTTTGGCATGGTCACGCTTGTACGCTCTTTCGCATGCCAGCAACCCGTACGGAGTTCTGGTCAGAAAAAATGGCTGCCAACCGACAGCGTGATGCCAAAGCAATTGCATTACTCGACGAGTTGGGGTGGCGCAGCCTTTGGATTTGGGAGTGCGTACTCAAGGGACGCGGCCGCCTGCCGGAAAGCGAGCTTGCTGAGCAAGTTAAAGCCTTTTTGTACAGTGACGCCGCCTTCGCCGAAATTACCGAGAACCGGATTTTCCCTACAGCGGAGGAGATTTTATGAGCGAAACGTTGCCGGTCCTGCCTGCAGATCCGTCGGACGAGCTCGCCGACTTAACCGACATCGGCTTGCTTCGATTGCGGGCCAGGGTGGCAGCGGAGCTAAAGCGTCGCGGGCTTGCGTTGAACGTCGGGCAGGTCGCAGAAAGTCTGGCGATTGCGTTATACAATGCCACTCCCGGCCGCCCGAACTTGCAGTCAGCGCCGACAGGAACGCAGAACGTTGATGCCCTCTCCCGGCGAGGAGACCGCTATTCGATTAAGGGCGTACTCGATGCGAGGAAGACCGGCACCGTGTATCCGGATCGAGATGATCGAGAGAAGCAGTTGTTCGAGTATTTACTCGTTGTGCGCATCGATCCCGATTGGCAGCTGCTGGCGCTTTATGAGTTCGACTGGAAGACGTTTTGCGAAGTGCGTAGCTGGGACCGGCGGATGAACGCCTGGTATGTGGGGCTCGCCGCGAAAACCCTTGCACGAGCGACGCTGTTCACGCCAAGCACCGGCTAAAGGGTCACCGATAAGCCGAAAGAAACTCTAACGCGCGTATCTGATCGGGAACATATCTTCACCCGTATTAGCAAGCGCGAACAAAGCCGCTTTCGGTCCTTTCCACGCGGGGCACGAGCCACTCGCATAATTTTCTGAGTGTTTGAGTTGATCCTTGACCTGTCTCCGAGGATGATCTTCCTAAGAAGCGGTCGAGTGGAATCTGGAACATCATGCCAATTACAGAAGAAGAAGATTTGTCGAGGCTTCTCGCAGATGGTGCCATCACCGCGATTTCTTTCGATACTAATATCTTTGACGAGAAAGGTGGGCAGCTGTCAGCTCCGGCCTTGCAGGCGATCGGCAAGCTAAAGCATCGAAAGTTTGGTTTCGTGCTCTCGGAGACTGTTGCAAAGGAAATCACCGATCATCTCGTGAAAAGCGCCGAAAAGGCATTTGCGGCAACTCGTAAGGCGCTCGGTGACGCGTTGGCGGCGTTTGATGTAAAGAACCCCAGCCGCGACGAACTGCTCGATATCGTTTCCGGAGGACAGACTGCGGCGGCGGCGGCAACCCGCCGCTTCGACGAGTACGTTACTGAGACGGGATGCGAAATCATCGATGATCCTGCGCTCGCCAACATGCGGAAGGTTTTTGACGATTATTTCGCCGGTAATCCACCATTTGGTTCAGGCGCCAAGAAGAACGAGTTTCCAGACGCGATAGCGCTTTCGGCGCTCGAAGTCGAAGCCGAAAGGAGAAACACGCACTTCCTGTTGGTTTCCAAGGATGGCGACTGGCGAAAGTTCTGCGAGCAATCCGAGCGCTTGCATCTCCTCCTGGAACTTGAGCGGGCGCTTGATCTGATCAACGCTCCATCGGTTATTCTAAAGGAAACGGTTCAGACCTGGTTGGAAGAAGGGCAAGACGGTCGGGGGGAGGTGCAAGGCTACTTGTCGAATGAGATCGAGCGCTACGATTTCTCCGTTACCGGAAACGCAACGTCCGGCGAGATGGAAGCGGACGCCTACGGCGGCGAGCTGAAGGAAGTCATCTGGCCGGATCGAGACGAGATTGACATCATTGAACTCGGCGAGGAGGAAAACGGCTTCACGCCGGTGACTCTGAGCTTTCCGATGCTTCTGACCGTCAAGGTGCCGATCGAGCTCTCGTTCTCGGTGTGGGACAGCGTCGATAGAGAAGCGGTCGGAATGGGCGGGAGGTCTGTCGAAGTCGAGCGGGACATCGACGCAAGAGCCGTTCTTTCCATTCGGCTTCACGGTCTCGGATCTGAAGAGCCGGAGATTGAACTGGCGGAATGCGAGTTCGAAGTCGATTATGAAGAGATCGACCTTGGCGACGTCGATGTCTTCGAAGAGGAAGACTATGACGACTGATGTTTTTCACTTGCCTGTTCGAACTCGCGGGCGGTGTGATGGAGAGGAGTTCGCGGAAAAGTCGGATGTTACGAACACTTTGGTGCACTTCGAAAAATGAAATTGCCCATGATCCTTTTACTGGCCGATAATTCTGCATGATTTCTCGAGTCTCGGCGCGAATAGACGCGATCTGAGCGAAAGTTTACGCGATGGGTATATCGCGGCGTCAACTCGCATGGGAGGACTGGTGACTAGCTGGGTCTGTGCATTCTGTGGACCAACGGATCGGAAGCGAACCAAGGAACACCTCTGGCCCGCGAGCCTCCATCGACGCGTCGTAGCCTTGCTCGACGGGGGCGAGCAGAAATTCTGGGTTGCTCGTTTGGATAAGGCTCTTTCAAACGAACCTACTATTCGGGATGTTTGTGCAGTCTGTAACAATGGCGAATTATCGAAGCTTGATAACTATATCTGCGAGGCCTTCGATCGTGATTTCTGTGCAATCCGTGAGCGTGGAGAGAAGGTTTCACTGGATTACGACTATCACCGGCTTAAACGTTGGTTGCTGAAGATGTCGTACAACTCAGCACGTATGAGCGGCACCGACGTGCCCCTGTTTCAGCCGTTGCTTCCGTACATAATGGGGCAGAGCCTGCCCGCAGGACGGAATGTAAAGCTCTTCCTAGAGATGACATATCCCAGCGAAATACCCGCTGACGAGCTGCAAGACGGAATGCCGGCGGCCGTGAGGCCGGCCGTAAACCGTGTCGGGTTCTTTGGCTGCCCGACGCCGAGCGGCATGAAGTGGCTGCGGGCGGTCCATTTGAGGAGCTTCACTTTCCTTCTTGCGTTTTTACCACCGACGGCGAGCGCGGCGTCGATGCACGCTTTCGTCGACGAGCTTCTCTCGAGCCGCCCTTCAGCGTGCGAGCTTCGGGCTTCAATGTCTCGAGTGACGTTGCAGTGTGACGGTATCGATTGCTGGACTTCACTAAAGTCCGGCATGACCAATCGCATCGAGGTGAAATGAAACAACTGACCAAAAAGGAAGGTGATTTCTTTCATCCGGCGTTCAATAGCGGACCCGCGCCCCGGGGGCTGTCGATCCCGGTTTCCGGCTCGTTGCCGGCGCTATGCTAAACCTCCTGCGGCAACCCTTTTAACCGGTCTTGCGGGAGGCGAACGGCTTTTGCAGTTCCTGCTACAGCTGGTATGCCCTTCCCATTTGGACGCTTCTGCCCAGCGACCAAGAGCTGTCACCGCGGTGAATGCCGCAAAATCCGCGGCCGTTGGCAGGAAGATGCCAGGTGATTGGCCGCAGCCGACCCGGCGAAAGCCTAATACCGGCGTAGCAAAGAGCTGCGCTCAGTCGAGCACAAGGTAAGTCGATGACCGCTGAACACTTGGGGTGGTGCTTTGAGGCAAGTAGATCATCCAGCATTTTCAATTGGTTGATGGATCCGAAAAAGTGGCGTGGGTCCGATACCGTTCAAGGCGAAGAAGTCCGTTCGGCATAGTCCGGCCAGCGCCGAACGGCGGCTTCGCGCCCTCGTTCCAGTCATTGACGCGGAATTGGCGAATATCGAAAGCGGAATTTTGGTTTTGTCGGCTCTACGCTCGAAATGGAGGTGGGAAGCTGCCGACGCGCAAATCGTCGAGCTTCCGTTGCAGGCGCAGGCGCTCGTTTTCCTTCTGGCTCGCCGCAACGGCGGCTTCTAGATCCGCGACGGCATCCTCCTCGCCAAGCGCGCTGCGGATATCGTGACGCAAGTCAAGGAACTCGCTCCTAAAACGCTCGGCGCTGAGCTTGGCCAAAGCGCTGTCAACCCATTTTAAGGCGCCGTCGGCATCGCCCTGACCAAGGCGGCATCGCGCCAGCAGTCGTTCCAGCCATTCGGTGTCGAGGCTCGTCTTCTGCCTAAGGATAGTCTCGGCTTCGTCCGGCTTTCCCATGTCGATCAACAGTTCGGCGTGGCGCTGGTGATGAAACTGCATAGGTTTTACGATGGCGAGGTAATGAGCGCGCGCCTTCTCCCTCAGTTCGACAGCCGATGCCGGCGACAGACGGGCGGCCTCGCAGAAGATCTCGGCGCGGGCTGCCCGTTCTCGATCAGACTGCAGCCTTTCCAGTTCCACTTCGGGCAAGCCATCGAAGATTGACCGAAACATCTCTGGCCGCTCTAGGGAGATGTACCTACCAAGAGCGGCGAAGGCGTCGAATGCGTGTTGCGCGCCGGCATTGGCGGCCGATACAATCGTCTGCTCGATCGAGGCGGAATGGCGGTCGATGAGCGCCGCACGCCACCGGCCGGAGCCGGATGGGAGTCGCTCAATTACCCCCAGGAGCACGGAATAGGACAAACCATCGGTGTTGGCGCTTGGTCCGAGCATCTCGTCCACGAGCTGCGTAGCCCTCGTCTCCTTCTCGGGGTGTCCCTTGTAGAGATCGACCAGTTGGAGCCGGGCTTCATGAAGCGGAACCGGGCCGGTAAGCACTTGTTCGAAAAGATCGGCGGCAGCCGACTTATCGCCCAGGCGTTTCAGGGCTTTGCCCTTGTGATGCAACAGCTCTGCGATCTCACGAAGCGTCAGACTTGGAAGCTCGAGCATCTTGTCGAACGCGACCAGACGGTCCCGCAGCCTGTCCTGGGCAGCGGGGTCGTGCCGCTCCTTGTCATAGAGAAAGAGCTGCTCGATAGATTCAATCACCATGTTAATTTCGAGCGGTCGTGGTTTGCGCCCAGCCATCCGTCGCACAATTTCCAAAGGTTCTCCGACCAGCTCTGGCCTGGTCTCGAGAGCGTCCCACGTGGTAAGTAGCGCGAAGAGGAAACTGGGCGGCGTCCCGCCGCGTGCGACCATATCCTCGAGCTTGGGCAGGAGGACGCGAGCATTGCGCCAAAGATCGAGGCCCTCGCCACGGGAGGCTTCGACAAGATATGTGTCCAGCAGATGCTCCAGTTCGACGGAGCGCTCGTTAGTGCACCAACTTCCGTCGAGGGAGGCGTGGACCACGTCGTGCAGGCGGATGGCCCTGTTGCGATCCGGGGCCGTGAGGCTGTTCCCCTTCAACTTTCTAATGCCCAGCGGCTTGATCGCGAAACTGAGGAAATCCTCATCGCAAACAGGAAGGCCCGACCACGCGAACACCGACAATTCCTTGGTCAGCGATGGCCGCAACCGCTCGAGAAGGATATCGGTTAATCGCCGCCCGCCGACTTCCATTTCGCCGATGACCTCGCAATCTTCGAGGATGTCATCCCACGTCGCTCCCTCGTTCACCGCAGCGAGGATGAGCGAAAGCGTCAGCGGATGCCCTTTCACCGTTCCCCAGATCTTGTCGAAAACCGCCTCCGCGCACTTCACTGAGGCAAGCCCTAGGAGCGCCGAGGACTGTAGTCGATCCAGCATGGGCAGATTGAACGATTGCGCATCGGTCGAGCGTTGGGTCAACAGGACATGGGTGCCCTTGCCGCAGATTCTCTCCAACGCCGTCATATCCAGATTTGCCGGAGCGTCATCGATCACCAGCAAGCAGCGCAACGTTTTCATCAATCCAACGACGTTGCGGCTTTCGCCCGCGCGCAAGAGTGGGACCGCTTGCAGATCATCCGCTCTGCGAATCTCGTCGCCGTCTAGCCAGATCCGGACTTCGTAATCGTCCTGATGCCGATGGGCGAAAGCCTGAACGGTCGCGGTCTTCCCAATTCCGCCCACTCCGCCGATGGCCAAAACAGGTTTCTGTCTCAGTCGCTCAACGATCGCCATGTTAATATCGTCTCGAGGCAACCAGCTCGGCAGTGGCTCTGGCACCATTCGGCTCGCCGCTTCCTCCTCCCGAATCCGCTCCAAATCCGGAAGGTATGGAGAGAGCCTGCGGACCACCGAATCACTCAGGATTAGATGGTCGACCAACTGCGTCGCGATCTCCACGGCGCCCCAGAGATAGAGGGTTTTGCCTTCCATCTCGGGCAGGTCGAGCATCGCACGTTCGAACTCCTGAGCGACCTGCGGTCGGCTCGGCTGCCCGGATAGGAGGAATATCTTTTCGGCACTGGGCGCTCCGGCTAGAGCGTGGGCGAGGTCGCCGCGCGCCTTATCCATGTCCCCGCTAAAGTAATCCTTGCGGTCGGAGTACTCGACCGCGACTTTCCCGTCGCCGTTCGTCGTGTCTACAACGCCTGCGACAGGATAGCCGAGCAAGTTCAGTCCCCGGTGGTCCAACGGCAGCTCAAGCAGGGCCTGGACGAGCAGGCCGCCGAACCTCTCGAAATCGGTAGCTATGTAGCCTATCCCGTTCGCCAGCCGGCTGATCAGTGCGGTTCGGCGCTTCGGGTTCATTCAGTTCCTCAGATGAAGGTCAAGCGCGGTCGGTTGGGGGAGGAGGCGGCGCGTCAGGAGTTGTGAAGGTGTACGATGGACACCGCGTTGTCTATGTAATTTCGTCGCTTTGCCGCCTGAATTCAGTCGAAGCCGGGCATGTGACGATCGGTCATCGGGGTCATCCGGTTCGACGTCACGGCGAAGCGGGTCGGAACCGGCCAATCGGCATTGCATTGCGCCCTCGAAGCGGCCGTTCGGGCGGGGTCGCCGCGTTCACAAAACCTCCCGTCCGTTCATCTTCTCGAAGCGTTCGCCGGAAAGACGTACATTGGGAATGTTCCAGCACAACCGCTTTTGGCAGTAAACCGTCCGCGCCGAAGATCTCCGTGACGGGTGCCAAAGACCGCTTCTGCGGTCCTTCATCGTCACAGCTAAGCCTGTCCACGCTCCCACTCTCGCTGCGTTTCATTAGCACCGAAATGGTCGCTTTGAAAAACGGTCGCCGCTGACACGGCGGGTGACGTTCCATCGAATCAGGTGTAACTGTGACGCACGTAAAACGAGAAAACTGCGTCGCGTCAGGGGGCTGCGTTGAAGATTTACGCCGTATCGATCGAGAATTTCCGGGGCATCAGTTATGCGAAGCTTGTGCTGCCCGACCATGCTGTCCTCATCGGCGACAACAACACGGGCAAATCCTCGGTCCTTGAAGCGATAGATCTTGCGCTCGGGCCTGATAGACTGAGCCGCCGCCCTCCGGTCGATGAGCATGATTTTTTTGAGGGCAAATATCTTCCCGTGGCCGCTGTCGCCGCCGAGGAGGGCGCCGTGCCGGATGAGGCTGACGAGGCGCCCGTCGCCGAAACCCCGAAGATCACCGTTGAGGTCACCATCATCTGCCTGTCGGAACAGCAGGAGGCCAGGTTCGGCGGCAATATCGAGTGGCTCAATGTCGAAACCGGCGATTTCTTCACCGAGGCCAACCCGGCGGGTGTCGATGCCGCAAACATCAAAGCGGCGCTGCGCGTCACCTTCATCGGCGCCTACGATTCCGATGAGGACGATTTCGTCGGCAACACCTTCTATTCGCGCAGCATGACGGAGGCGGACAAGCCCGAGCCGTTCTCCAAGAAGGACAAACAGCATTGCGGCTTCCTGTTCCTGCGCTCCCTACGCACTGGGTCGCGCGCACTGAGCCTAGAGCATGGCAGCCTTCTCGACATTATTCTGCGGCTGAAGGAAATTCGGCCGCAGATGTGGGAAGGCACGATCGGCACGCTCGCCGCCTTCGATGTGGCAAGCGACCCCGCGATCGGGATTTCCGGCGTGCTCGACAGCATCGACAAGTCGCTGAAGAAATATGTGCCGCGCGAATGGGGTGTGAAGCCGCACCTTAAGGTGTCGAACCTCACGCGTGAGCATCTGCGCAAGGTAGTGACCGCCTTCATCGCCACCGGCGATGGCGATCACGCCGCGCCCTTCTTCCGGCAGGGCACCGGCACGATCAACATGTTGGTCCTGGCGATGCTGTCGCAGATCGCCGAAGACAAGCAGAACGTCATCTTCGCCATGGAAGAGGTCGAAACCGCGATCCCGCCCTATGCCCAGAAGCGGATCGTGCATGAGCTGCGCAAGCTGGCCTCCCAGTCGATCGTCACCTCGCATTCGCCCTACGTCCTCGAGGAATTTAAGCTCGACGAGACCGTGATTCTGTCGCGGGCCAATGACGGTGTGCTCAGCCAGGCGCAGATTTCGTTGCCCGACAGCGTAAAGCACAAGCGCTATCGGCAGGAGTTTCGCACGCGCTTCTGCGAGGGCCTCCTGTCCCGTCGCGTGCTGATCGCCGAGGGGGCCACCGAGGCCAGCGCCTTTCCGGTGGCCTCGCGCCGGCTGTCGGAGCTAAACCCCGCCACCTATGCCTCGCTTGAGGCGCTTGGCATCTGCATCATTGATGCGGGCACCGAGTCCCAGATCGCCGATCTCGCCGGGCTGTATAGGGGTCTTGGTAAGCGAACGTTCGGGCTTTGCGACAAGCAGACCGATCCGGCGAAGGCTGCGATCGAAGCCCAGGTCGAGCGGCTATTCATGCACGAGGAGAAGGGGATCGAAGATCTCATCCTCAAGAATACGACGAAGGATGCCCTTGAGCGGTTTTCCGACGCGCTTGACTGGCCGCCGCATATCCTCGTGAAATATCCCGATCCGAAGGCCAATGTGATCCCGGCGCTGAAAGAGTATTTCGGCTGGGCAAAGGGCAATTGGGGCATCGCCGATTTCCTTGGCCAGTGCTCCGAGGCCGAAATCCCGTCCTGGATCCGCGCTGCCTGCACAACGCTGAAGGCGATCTGTGATCCCCCGCCTGCGCCCGCCGCGCCGCCCGTGCCGCCAGCGCCTCCGTCCAGCAACGGTGGGGAAGCCGCCGCCGCGCCCGCCGTTTAGAGGACGCGATGGTCAATCTGACGCCCGCGCAAAAGGATGTTCTAACCGTCGAGGGGCACCAACTCGTTGTGGGTGGTCCTGGCTCGGGTAAGACCACTGTGTCGATCCTGAGGGCCGCGAAGATCGCGTCCGAGAAACTGAAGCTGGGACAGCGCATCCTTTTTCTTAGCTTCGCGCGCGCGACAGTCTCGCGCGTGTTCGAGGCGATCGACGAAGAGGAGTCGGTTACGAAGGAGGAAAAGAAGCGGATCGAGGTCGATACCTATCACTCCTTCTTCTGGCGCATCCTCAAGGCGCACGGCTATCTGGTCGGGTTTCCGCGGCGGATGACGATCCTGACGCCGCCGAACGAAGCGATCGCGCTGTCGGCGATCCGCAGCGGCTTCAAGGCGCCGTCCAAGCTGTCGGACGAGGAGAAAGCGCAGAAGGCCGCGCTGGAAGTGGCCGAACGCATGCGATTGGCGACGGACGAGGGCAAGGTCTGTTTCGACCTGTTCGCGGAGCGGGTGGCGATCTTGTTGCATGGCTCGGCTAAGGTCCGCAAGCTTGTGTCGACCATGTACCCGTTCATCATCCTTGACGAATTCCAGGACACGAGCGCCGAGCAATGGCGCGCGGTCGAGGCAATCGGGAAGAGCAGCACGCTGATCGCGCTGGCCGACCCAGAGCAGCGGATCTTCGATTTTATCGGCGCCGATCCCGAGCGCCTCAACCACTTCAAAGAGGCGTGCAAACCCTCCGAACACGACCTGGCCGGGGACAATCACCGGAGCAAGGGCACTGACATCGCGATCTTCGGCAATCACCTCCTTACCGGGAAGTTTCGCGAGGAGCCCTATCAAGGCGTCGAATATCAAGGGTTCGCGTCGAACCCTAACCAAGCCTATGCGTCGCTCGTCGCGCAGGTTTTGCAGGCGCGGCAACGGCTTGTCGCGCTCGGTCGCCGTGACTGGTCGCTCGCGATCTTGGTTCCGACGAAGCGCATGACGCGTCTGGTGTCGGACAATCTGCGCGCGCCGTTTGGCAACGTGCCGCCGATAATGCATACGGCGGCGGTGGATATGGAAGGCCCGATCCTTGCCGCCGAAGTGATCGCCTTCCTCCTGCAACAGCGAAGTCACAGCGGCGGCTTCGATGAATTTGTCGATGTACTCTGCTGCTTCTTCGGCGGACGCGGCGGGGCGACGCCGACGAAGGGTCATCTTGCCGACGCCGCACGTTTCAGGTCGGCGCTGGAAAAGTGGAATGGATGCCTCGCCAAGGGCCAGACGCCGCCGAGTAATAGTGTCCTCCAGGCCACGTTCTCGGTCCACCAGGCCGCGACGGCCATCGCCTTGACCGGACAGCCAGACGCCGATTGGACCGCGGTGCGATCCGTCCTTGAGGCCGGCGCCTGCACGCGGCTCGCCGAGGTGGCGCAGGAAGCCCGCAATGTCCGCCTGCTCGAACGCGGCATGCAGATGCGTCAGAGCCTTGCACAGGATTGGCGCGACACCGGTGGCTACAAGAACGCACTCGCCGTCACGCGGCAGGCGTTCGTCCAGGAACATTTCGCGACGGCGCACAAGCCCGAGTCCGGCATCGTCGTGATGAACATGCACAAGGCTAAGGGGAAGCAGTTCGACGAAGTCATCATCTTCGAAGGCTGGCCGAAGCGGGTTAAGGGGGAGATTGTGGGCAACCCGGATCGTATCGTCGGGGGCAATGTGAACTCAGGTGCGATGATACAGGCCCGCCAGAATTTCCGCGTCAGCGTGACCCGCGCGAAGATCCGGACGACGATCATGTCGCCCAACGACGATGTCTGCGTCCTGCTGAACCGCGTCGAATAAAGCAGAGTGGCGGGCACTGTGTGCGCCCAGGATCACGGGCAGGTTATCTCCGGCCTCCTACCGGCAACGGCTTGGTTGTAGGATAGCGTGTCTATGAGCACTCGGAAGCTGTCATCCGCGTCCGCCTGTGCGGTGCAGCAGCTAACGCGTTTCCGACCCCGAAAGCCGACAGACGGCTCATGGCCCCAATTGGTCGTTCCTCCATGGCCGGGCGAGGTTACCTGGATGTGCAATCTGAACTGAGCCCCCTCTGTGAGCAGTTGGGTGTGGGCTCGGATTTCATCAAGACGCCCAACTCGAACCTGCACTTAATCATTTCTTCGGGACTGGTTTCGGTTTCGGCTGATACAGACGGCGTTTGACGTTTGAGCGCAGAGCGTTGCGAACATCCTTATCCACCATCGACAGGTCGAACCATTCGGAATCAAAATAGCCACCGCACCACCGAATGGTTTCGACATATTCGGGATCTTCCCCGTCTGCGACGATCTCCAGGAACCGCTCATATCCCGATACTCCACCAACATCTTCGGGCGGTCGCGCCCTTTCGCCGGCGACGCAGCTCCCGTGTTTGGGCGTAGCGGCGAGCGTCAAGAACTCCTCGACCGCAACGGTGTGCCGCCAGCCATCCCCGAAATCATAGTGGTAACTGAAGACGGCACCTTGCTCGAAGTCCAGCAAGCGAACCTCTCTCTGATCGAAGACCCGAGGATCGTCATCGGTCGCATCCTCCGTTAGGGTCTCGACTTCCCCATACCGCAGCCCACCAATGCGGAATTCATAGAGGTGATAGTTCCACCAGTTGAATGCGGCCTGAATACCGAGATGCAGATGCTCCAGGTTCCAATGCACCGGCAGGACCAATCGGCGCCAAACGTCCGGCTTGATCTCATCCATGGAAACTCTGACTTGCACGGCGTTTGCGGGTTTGAACATGGCACGAATGAACAAGGTCAGGCAGCGATCGTCAAGAAGGCGCTCAATTGTGACACCGTATTCGAACTGGATCGTTCTTCACGGCATCTTTGCCGGCTTGTCCAGCCCTCGAAGCTTACTATCTCTGGTGTAACCCCAACTGGAGCATCGCCATGGATCGAAACGCGGCCGAAATGCTGTCGGAATTCTATATTGAAATTCTTCCGCCGGACCGCGATGAAACGTGTGCGTCGGATGCAACAACATGTCCGTGCTGTCGAAGGTCACGTCCGGCCTCGCGCATGGATGATGATGGCTGCGGGATCTGCGACGAATGCCTGGCACCATGACCGCCGGCGGCAAAACTTTTCCATCAATCCAGGCGACGTTCGACGACGCGTTAGCGAAATTGCCGGACGGCTATGTCGATGGACATTTTGGTAATCGACCATGGGGCGTGACCGTCAAGCGGTCGGAGGATGGCAAACGAACCTGGCTGTATGGCGAGGAGCTTAGCGGAACCGATATTGTCAGCTTCAACCTTTATCGATTGGCTGGATCGGGGTCGATACTGAAGCCGTGCGAAATGTCCTCCGCCAAGGTGGTCGAATTTGTTCTCAGTTTCGAGCCCAGCAGAGAGAAGGCGGCACCTCGACCATAATGGCCGAAAAATAAGCACAGGATCTATATTGCGTTGCAGAAAGTGCATGGCTGCACTGCGATCTGAGCGCTGGCCGTCGAGGCAGCCTCTGATATCTTCACCTCAACGAAGCAATGCACCTCCTCCCGCAGAGCTTCGTGTCTCAGGCGACCCGCTCCTCCTCCCAAGGGGCGCCTGACGGAACAGCGGCACTCCTCCTCCCAGCCGTTGTTCAATTTTTCGAGAAGCCTGCCGCACCTCCTCCCGCGGCAGGCTTTTTCGTTTTCAAATACATTCAAGCTCTGAGTTCAGGCGTCAAAGCAGGCTGCCTTGTTCGACAGGCTCTCCGGATTTCGACACGATCGTCGATCCGTACGGTTCGCGTGAGGAAATGATCAGCGCGTCATCCGGTTGCGGACGGGCGAGCTCTTTGGCTTCATCCCAGGGCGCCCGCATCCAGATGTCCGTCTCATCCTTCGTCAGCAGCAGGACCGGCATCGCCTTCTCATGGATCGGCTTCACCAGGTCGTTGGGATCTGTGGTCAAAAACCCGTAGAGATCGTCGGTGGTCAGGCCGTCCCTGACCTTTCGGACACTCAGCCATTGCGGCACATGGAGACCGGCAAAGAACATCAGCGACTTCTGCTCGTCGCGGGCGAACCAGGCATTCGGCACGTTGCCGCCATCTTGCTGGCTGGCCGGATCCGGCTCCGCGAAACTGGTGACCGGAACCAGGCATCTGTTTTCGACGCCGAACC
This sequence comes from Rhizobium sp. BK619, assembly GCF_014195245.1. Taxonomy (NCBI): domain Bacteria; kingdom Pseudomonadati; phylum Pseudomonadota; class Alphaproteobacteria; order Hyphomicrobiales; family Rhizobiaceae; genus Rhizobium; species Rhizobium sp. BK619. The sequence continues at coordinate 190,522 of NZ_JACIBH010000015.1, forward strand.
ATCGTTTCCAGTGCGGAAAACTGAGCTTGCGCACGTTGGTCGTGCCGCGGTCGGCCTCCATGCGGATCAGTTGTTCGAGATCGAAGACCTTGCCCTTGGCGGCAAGTTTCTCGGCCTTGGCTTTGGCCGCCTTCTCAAGGGCGAAGCGCGGCGAGGGAAGTCCCCAGCGCGCATGGACCAGCTGTTTCTGTCCGTCGGCGGCGTTGCGGACGATCGGCCCCATCTGATCGGGGTTCATCTGGTAGGCCGGCATCAGGTTGATCAGGCTTTCGGCATCTTGGGCCCATTTGGCGACCCAGTCCCTGTCTTCCATGCGATACAAGTTGCACATGCTGGATATCCACTCCGCCGAGCTCGAATGGACGACAATCTAACGCATGGCGCTGATTTCGCTAGTCGAGCCGGAAGACGTCGGCATTGTCCTGCGGTTCGCGCAAGCCCTTGTAGGACGGATGGCGCAGTTTTCCGTCGGTCGTCCAGGCGCGAAACTCGATCTCAGCAATCAGGGTCGGCTCGGCCCAGACAATATCGGCACTTCCAAAATAGGGAAGGGGCGGCTGCTTTCGCTTCCATCGAAGCGTGTCCAGCATCTTCCGCAATCGGATCGCCTCGGCTTGCCTGAAGCCTGTGCCAACGCTTCCGACGTTTACGAGATCGCCATCGCGGTAGGCGGCGAGCACCAACGAGCCGAAGCCGGCAGGGGATGCCGTCGACCTCTCATAGCCGACGATGAAGAAGGCCTCGCTCTGGACGCATTTGACTTTTACCCAATCCCCGGTCCGGCCGGAACGATATGGCTGATCAAGATGCTTGCCGACGATGCCTTCCAGGCCGAGGCGGCAGACGTGCTCCAGCAGGACCGTTGGTTCGGCATTGAGTGTTTCCGATAGCCTGACGGCGCCGGCTTGATCATTCTTGAGGCCGTTTAACGTGTCCTCGAGAAGGTGTCTGCGGGACCGGTATTCGACACCGCGCAGATCGTGGCCATCAAGGTACATGAGATCGAAAGCGTAAAGGACGGCGTCGGATGCACGGTTGCCAGCCTGTTTGCCGGATGCGCCCAGCGATTGCTGCAGTAGCCCGAAATCCGGCCGGCCCTCTTCGTCGAGCACGACGGCTTCGCCATCGATGATCATCGTCGCCGGCCCGAGCGCTCGGGCGGCCTGCTCTATCGCCGGAAACCGGTGCGTCCAGTCATGGCCGCCACGGGTGAGGATACGGATCCCTTGCGGCTCGATATGGACCGCAAGGCGATAACCGTCCCATTTCAGCTCCCAGCTCCACTCATCTCCCGTTGGCGGATAGGCCTTCAGTTGCGCTAGCGCGGGTTCGACGCGATCTGGCATGGGATCGAAAGGGAGCTGCGGTTGGGCGAGATTGCGCTTCCTGCGCGGCTTTGTGCGGATCGGAGCCTCGGCGTCACCAAGGAGGGGTTTTGATCTCGGAGGCTTGGTCATGCCAACAGTTCAGCAGAAAAATCTTAAAGACACTGTGACGATGCCGACTTGTCCCAGCAATTCACACAAAGGGAGTAGCGCTCGCAGACGCTCCGGAAAAAACCTCCAGCCGCTACCCTCCTGATTCTCCTGAGTATTCTTCAGTTTCCTAATGTTCAGGATAATATTCCCGGGTGGTGTTCCGGCTGGCCTAAGGCCCCTCCTTGTCGAGCGCAGTCGCGTCATTTGGGCGTAGGAGCTTTAAGTCCGCTCGGGATGCAGGTGAACGGCGGCCCAGTGCAGTGCTTGGTGGTGCGTCCGTGCGTGCAACATTCCGCACGTCCGGGCCGCCGGCGCCAACTGAAAGGGAACGCCGCGAAAATCGAAATAGTGGAACCGTTGGCGCCGGTTATTAAGCCGGTAACAGGGTATCACACACGCCATGAGCCGGCCTATCCGAAAGCGATCTGCCTGGCGCTGGTCGATGGCATCGATACCGCACTTCGCTCCCCCGTGCACATCGATCGATGGGCGTCCCGGCTACTGGCGGTTGCGCCGACGGTCAGGACTAAAGGCGCCGAGCCGGTTCAAAGCAACTGAAGCTTTCGTGAGCAGGGTTAATAAGCCTTATGAGCGAACGGGGGGTTATAGTTTGCGGTTTTGCGCTTAAGCTACGCAAGGCCCATTCACCCCGGACTGGAGGATCTTTCGTGAGCACACCGATCGAATATGAATTGCGCCGCCGAACATTCCTTGCCGGCGGTGCTACAGCGGCCATTGCTGTTCACTTGCCTCGTAGCGCTAGCGCTCAACAGTCCAACTCAGCAGCACCTGTTGGTGCAGAGCAGTCGAACGTTTCGCTGGTTGTCAACGGCAAACAAGAACAGCTTCAGCTCGATAACCGCACGACTTTGCTCGATGCACTGCGCGAACACCTGCGGCTGACGGGGACAAAGAAGGGTTGCGATCATGGGCAGTGTGGCGCCTGCACCGTTACAGTGAATGGCCGCCGGGTAAACTCCTGTCTTAGCCTCGCTGTCATGCATAGTGGCGACGAGGTTACGACGATCGAGGGAATTGGAGGGCCGGATAACTTGGATCCGATGCAAAGCGCCTTCCTGGAGCACGACGGATTCCAATGTGGTTACTGCACACCCGGGCAAATAGCGTCGGCCAAAGCCGTCCTGGATGAAATCCGTGCTGGCATTCCAAGCCATGTCACCCAGGACCTGACAGCTTTGATCAAAGTAACCGATGCTGAGATCCGCGAGCGTATGTCGGGAAACATCTGTCGATGCGGCGCCTACGCCAACATTCTCGCCGCAATCACCCAAGTCGCGGAGGAGCAGGCATGAGAGCGTTTTCCTACGAAAAAGCTGCCGATCCAGTGGCGGCAGCATCTCGTGCAGCACAGGTGCCAGGCGCCAGATTTATCGCTGGCGGCACCAATCTGCTGGATCTCATGAAGCTTGAGATCGAGACCCCCGTCCATTTGATCGACGTCAATGACCTAGCTCTCGACAAGATAACCGAAACCACTGAGGGCGGTCTGCGCATCGGAGCACTTGTGCTCAACACTGATCTCGCGGCCCACGCACGAGTACGGCGCGACTACGGCGTCCTGACCAGAGCACTTGTCGCGGGTGCTTCTGGACAGTTGCGCAACAAGGCGACAACCGCCGGCAATCTTCTACAGCGAACACGCTGTCCGTATTTTTACGATACAGCGCAGCCCTGCAACAAGCGGAACCCAGGTTCGGGCTGTGCGGCATTGAGCCAAGGCGCGTTTTCCCGGCAGCTTGGAATCATCGGCACCTCCGATGCCTGCATCGCAACACATCCGTCGGATATGGCGGTCGCGCTACGCGTCCTCGATGCGGTGGTTGAGACAGTAACATCCACAGGCGTTACCCGTCGCATTCCCATGGAAGAGCTTCACCGCCTGCCGGGTGATACGCCCGATAAAGAGACGGTGTTGATGCCGGGCGAACTGATCACCTCGGTAATGCTTCCGGCTCCGGTAGGCGGCCGCCAGACGTATCACAAGGCACGCGACCGTGCGTCCTACGCATTTGCTCTGGTTTCGGTTGCGCTCATTCGCCAACCCGACGGGAGCGGTCGGGTGGCACTTGGCGGGGTCGCACCCAAGCCATGGCGTCGTGCCGAAGCTGACGCGGAGCTCCCAAATGGTGCGCGCGCCGTCATGGCGCGACTGCTCGAGGGAGCACGTCCCACCGAAGAAAACGCGTTCAAGATCACGTTGGCAGAGCGGACTTTGTCCGCCATGCTTTCCGAGGAGTGAGACGATGGAATTTAACCAGCCCGCCGATCAGAATATTTTCGACCAAGCAACCATCATCGGGAAGCCGCATCAACGGATTGAAGGACGTCTGAAGGTGACGGGTCGCGCACCCTATGCCTATGAGCGCCATGATGTCGTAAACAACCAGCTCGTTGGCTATCCGCTTGGGTCGACGATTTCCAAAGGCCGCATCACGTCCATGGATACCACGGCGGCGCGCGCGGCTCCCGGAGTTGTCGCGGTCGTTACAACGCTGGAAATGGAACCCCTACCGCTCGGTTTCTACAACGTTGCACGATTGTTCGGCGGAAACGAGGTGCAGCACTACCATCAGGCGATCGCCGTGGTCGTGGCCAAGACCTTCGAACAGGCCCGCTCCGCTGCCGCCCTGATCAAAACCAGCTACGAGATCGAAGAGGGCGACTATGACCTGGATGCTGTCTTCAGGCTGGTTCAGGGCTCTGGAAAACCGACGACCGATGTAGGCGATGTTGAGGCTGCCTTCCGGAATGCTGCCGTTGTCACGGACGAGCTTTATCACACGCCGTCGCATAGCCACGCAATGATGGAGCCGCACGCGTCTATCGTTGATTGGTCAGACGGCGACCGACTTACAGTATGGACCTCGAACCAGATGATCAACTGGAACCGGGATTCCCTGGCAACTACATTTGGAATCGATAAAGATAAAATTCGTGTCGAAAGCCCATACATCGGCGGCGGCTTCGGCGGCAAGCTCTGGCTTCGCGCCGATGAGGTTCTCGCTGCGGTGGGGTCTCGCGCTGCGCGCCAACCGGTCAAACTTGCGCTCCCGCGCCCTATGATGATCAACAACACCACGCATCGATCTGCCACAGTGCAGCGCATCCGCTTGGCTGCGGATACGGGCGGCCGCCTCATCGGCATTTGGCATGAAGTCGCGTCGCACACTCTGCCCGGCGGCAGGGGCGAAGACGCGACGGCGCAAACGCCGTTCTTCTATGCTGGAGCCAACCGTCGGATTATCCATCACTTGGTCGATATGAACCTTCCCGAAGCCTCTGACATGCGTGCGCCAGGTGAGGCGTCGGGTCTTATGGCGCTGGAAATCGCCATGGATGAGATGGCAGAGAAACTCGGCATGGATCCGGTTCGGTTCCGCGTCCTCAACGATACCCAGGTTAACCCGAGCGACCCCAAGATACCGTTTTCCGAGCGACATTTTGTTGAGTGCCTTGAACGTGGTGCTGAGTCCTTCGGATGGGACGGTCGTAATAGGTCTCCGGGTAAGAAGCGTGAGGGCATGTGGTTGATCGGTCACGGCATGGCTGGCGCCTACCGGGGAGGACCGACACTGGACTCCGGAGCGCGTGTGCGGCTTAAGGCCGGTCGTTTAATTGTCGAGACCGATATGACGGATATCGGCACGGGTTCGTACACGATCATCGCCCAAACCGCAGCAGAAACCATGGGTTTACCGATGGAAGCAATAGAAGTGCGGCTCGGAAACAGTGCCTTCCCGGTGGCCTCAGGATCTGGGGGTCAATTTGGCGCAGCGAGTTCGACCGCGGGTGTATATGCGGCCTGCCTTGCTCTCCAGGAAACGATCGCCAAACGACTTGGACTGGACAATCCACGGTTCGAGGGTGGCAATGTTCAAACCGCCACAAGGTCAGTTCCTCTCTCTGACGTCGCACCTGATGAAGAGCTGGTCGCCGAAGACACGATTACCTTTGGCGACTTCAAAAAGTCCATGGTGCTCGCCACATTTGGCGCGCATTTTGTAGAAGTCGGCGTCCATATCGGCACCGGTGAAGTCCGTGTTCGGCGTATGCTCGCGGTATGCGATGCCGGCCGCATCTTGAATCCCACCACCGCTCGCAGCCAGGTTATCGGTGGAATGACGATGGGGATCGGCGCGGCACTTTCGGAGGAGCTCGCGACGGACCTCGGCCGCGGCTACTTCGTCAATCACGACCTCGCCGGTTACGAAGTGGCGGTTCACGCTGATGTCCCGCATCAGGAGGTGATCTTTCTGGATACTACCGACGCGTCGTCGACACCGCTGAAAGCCAAAGGTGTTGGCGAGCTCGGGATTTGCGGTGTAGCTGCCGCGATCGCCAATGCCGCTTATAATGCGACGGGCATTCGCGTTCGGGATTATCCGATAACACTGGATCGCATGATAGACAGGCTTCCGGCTGTCGGGTGAGGCTCAACTAGGATCGTGCCGCCTCGCGAAGAGCGAGGTTCAGATATCTACCCGTTGCTCGTCATCCGGCCGGATCAGGCCGTATTTCGCGCTGGCGCACGATATCCCTCGCGTCAATGACCGGCGTGTTGTCAGTGGGATTATTTACGGGTTGAAGCATGGACCTCAGTGGAAAGACGCGCCAAAGAAACATCCGGTGTGCGACCAAGGGGCCGCAGGACGGCTGGTCCACCTGCTGGCCAACTGGTTCCCGCCTTTTCCCGGCTTCTACCTCTACTATCCGAGCCGCCGCCAGATGGCCCAGCCGCTACGCGCGTTCATCGATTTTGTAAGTAACGATGGTCGGGATTAAATCGGAGGGCACTGCGAGAACGTCGGATTTCGGGGCTACAGCGCAGACATAGTGATCATCATCGTCAGGCGCGGCCTTGCCAGCCCTACCGATTGCAGTAAGGCGCGCTAAGGCGCCTGTTTTTGTTTCAACGCTCCCGGTCGAGACAGAAGAACGAGAGCGCCGCGCCGAGAAACAGCACCACTACCGCGACGATGAGCGAGAGATGCATGCCATGCATGAACGCGGTGGATGCCGTATCTCGTACGAAATAGCCGCACGTCTCGACGCCGAGCATGCCGCCGACTTGCCGCGCCGTGTTGAGAACACCTGACGCGATGCCGGCTCGTGATGGTTCGACCGAGGAGAGCGTTACATTTGTCATCGTCGGCACCATCAGCGCGATGCCGCTTGCCGCCATTAGCATCGGCACGACCAGTCGCCAGTACGACGCTGACACTGACGGGAAGTAGGAGAAGGTATCCAACCGCTGCCAGAAGGAGGCCGAACACCATGAGCCGGCGTGCGCCAAGGCGTGTGATCAATCGGCCTGCGATGATGTTCATGACCATGAGAACAATGGTCATGGGCAGGACGGCGATGCCGGTCTCCTGCGGCGAAAGATGCTGCTCCAGTTGGGAAGAACAGGCTGAACCCGAAGATCAGGCCATAATAGGCGAAGTTGACGATAATGCCGGTGAGCGAAACGATTGAGAAAGCAGGACTGGAGGAGAATGACAACGGCAGCATTGGTGCCCGGCTTCCTCGATCAGGATGAAGACCATGGCGGCGAAGATGGCTACGGTAAGGGTCACGAGAATCCGCGGATGGTCAGCGCTGTTGCGAGCGATGCGAGTGCAATGATGGCGGCTGCCTGTCCAGGCAGATCAAGCGAGCGCGTATCGTTTCTGGGACCTGCTACCGAGTGCGGAGGATCATGGCCAGACCGATCAGTCCGATCGGAATGTTGATCAGGAAAATTGCTGAAGCACAGCTCGCCACTGAGTTGGGAACATATCAACCTTACCGGCATCTACACCTGGGATGCGGAACATCAGATGCCGAACGGATTCCGAGCGCTCCGCCTTCCGGCTGGGCTAAGGCGTGCCGCGTGAGTTCGCGCCCCGTTCCCCTTAGCGTACGATTTCGCCCTGCTCTTGTTCCGACCCCATGTCGGCCAGGAATTCCGCCTCGATATCGGGACCGTTCCTGCCGGAGTAGGGTTGCGGAATCTTTTCAATCGCCATTCCCCGACCTGTTCGTTAGATAATCTTGAGTTGCTTATGACCTCGACAGCGCCGCTTCATGAAATTATCTGTAAAACATGACCACGATCACCGAAGACACGATCGCCAATCGAATCAGCCGCATTCTCGCCGACCGTATCATCACAGGTGCGCTGGAGCCTGGTAGTCGGCTTAGGCAGGATCACATTGCTGAAGAATTCGGCACCAGCCACGTGCCAGTGCGGGAGGCTTTCCGTCGTCTGGAGGCGCAAGGACTCGCCGTGAGTGAGGCGCGCCGTGGTGTGCGGGTCGCGTCATTTTCGCTGGCCGAGGTTCAGGAGGTCGCTCGCATGCGTTCTGTCCTGGAGGGACTTGCGCTCCGCCATGCCGCGCCGCATCTCACTCCGTTCATCCTCAGCCAGGCCGAAACGGCGATGGTTGCCGGTGATCGTGCGAGTAATATCCGCGAATGGGACGATGAGAACCGCCGGTTCCACAGGCTGTTGCTCGCACCTTGTGACATGCCGCGCCTGCTCGCGGCGATCGATGATCTACATACGGTCGGATCGCGACTTCTGTTTGTGAGCGGCCGCGGCGGATGGACGCCACGGGTTGATGTCGATCATCATGCCATTCTCGATCATCTGCGTAAGGGCAAAATCGAGCAAGCCATTGTCGTGCTGGATCGGCATGTGCAGAGGATTGGCCAAAAGCCGATCCAGTATGCCTCCGGTGCAACGGGCGAGGCATTTGCCATAGAGGGCTGAGGTAAAGCCCGAGCTTAATTTGTCATCGATTTGAGGCCGGACGTGTGTCGACGGAAAACCTCTCACTTCCGTCTATTCTACTTCCCGTTGCTACCCGGATCAGCATTCGCGTAAATGGCTATTGCAAAGTCCTGCCTTTCGCAGAATTATAGATAAAACTATCTTCTATCTATTGAATGCTGAAGGTGATTGATGACGGATAATGTGACGCCACCGCCCGGTGCTCTCATCTCAATCGGCGAGGCGGAAATTATCTATAATTTGCCGTTCAATGATCTTCTCTTTCGTGCCCACCAAATTCATCGCGCGCACTTTGATCCGAATGCCATTCAGATGAGCCGGCTGCTGTCGATCAAGACTGGTGGCTGTGTCGAGGATTGCGGCTATTGCAGCCAGTCCGCCCACTATCCGACGGGTCTCAAGGCTTCGAAGCTAATGGAAGTCGAGCGCGTGCTTGGCGAGGCGCAGAAGGCAAAGCAAGGTGGCGCGACACGCTACTGCATGGGCGCCGCGTGGCGCAATCCCAAAGAGCGCGACATGGAAGCTCTAGTGGCGATGGTCGAGGGCGTGAAAGCACTGGGGATGGAAACCTGCATGACGCTCGGCATGTTGACGCCGGAGCAATCCGAAAGCTTCGCCGAGGCCGGCCTCGACTACTACAACCACAATGTCGATACCTCCGAGCGCTATTATTCGGAGATCATCACCACCCGCACTTTCGAGGACCGGTTGGCAACGCTCGCCAATGTCCGCGATGCCGGGATCAAGGTCTGCGCGGGTGGCATCCTCGGCATGGGCGAGACGGTCGAAGATCGTATTTCGATGTTGGTGACGCTCGCCAATCTGCCGACACCACCGGAAAGCGTGCCGATCAACATGTTGATTCCGATCCCCGGCTCCAAACTCTCCGATGCCACGCCGGTCGATCCGATCGACTTCGTCCGGACCATTGCGCTCGCCCGTATCCTGATGCCGCGCTCGCATGTCCGCCTTTCGGCCGGCCGCACCGAGATGAGCGAAGAAACGCAGGCCCTTTGCATTTTCGCTGGGGCGAATTCCATCTTCGTCGGCGATACGCTGCTGACGGCCGACAATCCAGGCGAGGATCATGATGCGGCCCTCTTCCGTCGGCTGGGGCTGAAGCCGATGGAACTGGAGCCGTCGGCTTGAGTTCGCCAGCGCTCGCCAGCTACGAAGCGACATTGGCCGGCCTTGAGCGCCGATCGCGGAGACGCGCGCTCACCCCGCACCAAGGCGTGGATTTCACCTCCAACGATTATCTCGGGCTCGCCAATGCCCCCGGCGTGAAGGCAGCGATATCGGCTGCGATCGACAGGGGCGTGCCGGCCGGCGCCGGCGGTTCGCGGCTGCTCCGGGGCAATCACGCCGAACACGAAACACTCGAAGCGCAGGCGGCCGCGTTCTTCGGGGTTGAGAAGGTCCTCTATTTCGGCAGCGGATTTGCGGCCAATGTGGCGCTCTTCTCCACGCTCCCGCATCGCGACGACCTGATCGTCCATGACGCGCTGATCCATGCCAGCGCCCATGACGGCATCTCGGCCAGCAAGGCGCAGGCGGTTGCCGTGCCACACAATGATGTCGAGGCCTTCGAACAGGCGATCCGTCGCTGGCGCGAAGCCGGCGGGAAGGGGCGTCCCTGGATCGCGGTCGAGAGCCTCTATTCCATGGATGGAGACCAGGCGCCGGTCGCTGATCTTGCCAATCTCGCCGATTGGCACGACGGTTTCCTTGTCGTCGACGAAGCCCATGCCACCGGCGTGCTCGGGCCCAGCGGCCGCGGCCTTGCGTCAGGTGTCAAAAGCCGCGGCAATGTCGTGGTGCTGCATGCCTGCGGCAAGGCGCTCGGCGTCTCCGGTGCGCTTCTCGGCCTGCCTTATGTCCTCGCCGATTATATGATCAACCGTGCGCGCAATTTCATCTATTCGACCGCTCCCTCGCCGCTGATGGCGGCTGGCGTGCGCGAAGCCTTGCGCATGGTCGCCGACGAACCGGAGCGGCGCATGCGGCTGGAGCACCTCAAAAATTTCGCCGGCGAACAATTGTCCTCCCGGCTCGGCATCAGTCCCAGCGGTTCGCAGATCCTGCCGGTGATGATCGGGGACAATGCCCGCTCGCTCCGGATCGCCGACCGCATGCGGGCCGAAGGCTACGACATCAGGGCGATCCGGCCGCCGACCGTGCCGGAGGGGACGGCGCGGCTGAGGATTTCCATCACGCTGAATGTCGACGAAGAGCAGATTGCGGACATGGTGCAACGGCTGGCGACCGCGATCGAGGAGGAGAGGTCATGATGCCGCGCTTCGTTGTCTCCGGTACCGATACGGGTATTGGCAAGACAGTCTTTGCCGCCGCCCTGACCGGCGCGCTCGATGGCTATTATTGGAAGCCCGTCCAGGCGGGGCTCGAAGACGAGACCGACAGCGAGACTGTCGCGCGGCTCGGCGGCGTGCCGCGTGCGCGCATCCTGCCGGAAGCCTATCGCCTCGCCACGCCTGCCTCGCCGCATCTTTCGGCCCGGCTGGCTGGCGTTGCGATCGATCCGGAGAGGCTTGTGCCGCCGGTGATCGAGCGGCCACTGGTGATCGAGGGGGCAGGAGGGCTGCTCGTGCCGCTCTCGGACGACCTCGTCTTCGCCGATATATTTGCCCACTGGCAGATTCCGGTCATCCTTTGTGCCAGGACCTTGCTCGGCACGATCAACCATACGCTGCTCTCGCTCGAAGCACTGAAACATCGCAACATTCCGGTGTTCGGCATCGTCTTCATTGGTGAGCAGAACGAGGAAACGCAGCGCATCATCGTCAAGATGGGGGGTGTCCGCTCGCTCGGCCGGCTGCCCTGGCTTCAGAACGTCACTGCCGACGGACTTCGCCAAGCGTTCCGCGACAGTTTCGATCTCGCTTCCTTTACGCAGGTGTCTGCATGAACCGCTCCACCGTCTGGCACCCGTTCACCCAGCATGGGCTCGAACCGCCGATGAAACGCATCGTCTCGGCCGAGGGCGCCTATCTGATCGACGAGGACGGCAATCGCCTTCTCGATGCGATCTCGTCCTGGTGGGTCATCACACATGGCCATCGGCATCCGGCGATCATGGCGGCGATTCGCGCGGCGACAGAGGCCTATGACCAGGTCATCTTCGCCGAATTCTCGCACGAGCCTGCCGAACGACTGGCCGGGGGATTGATCGAGGTCGCGCCGGCGGGATTGAAGCATGTCTTCTATTCCGACAGCGGGTCGACCTCGGTCGAGGTGGCTCTCAAAATGGCGCTCGGCTACTTCCACAACATCGGCAGACCACGCGACCGGATCGTGGTGATGGAGCAAAGCTATCACGGCGACACGATCGGCACGATGTCAATCGGCGAACGCTGCGTGTTTAATGCCGCCTATGAACCGTTGCTCTTCGGCGTCGACCGGCTCGCCTTCCCGCAAACAGGTCATGAGCAGCAGTCGCTTGATATGTTCGAGAGCTTCTGCCGTTCGGGCCGCGTCGCAGCCCTTGTGATCGAGCCTCTGGTGCTGGGGGCGGGCGGCATGAAGATCTATGATGCCGGGGTGCTTGCCGGGCTCAAGGAAATCGCCGAACGACATGGCTGTCTGCTGATCGCCGATGAAGTAATGACCGGCTGGGGCCGGACGGCGACGATGTTCGCCTCCGAGCAGGCCGGCATCACACCCGATATCCTGTGCACGTCCAAGGGGTTGACCGGCGGCGCCCTGCCGCTCGCAGCCACTCTCTGCACCAGCGATATCTTCGACGCCCACCTCTCCACCGACAGGCGCAAGACCTTCTTCCATTCCAGCTCCTATACAGCGAACCCGATCGCTTGCGCAGCCGCTGTCGCCAATCTCAACATCTGGCGCCACGAACCGGTCGTTGAACGGATCGAAAATCTCGAAGCGCTGCATCGTCAGAAGCTCCGGCGATTTGAGGGCGATACGCGCTTCTCCAATATCCGGCAGGCCGGGACGATTGCTGCGCTCGACCTCGTCGCACCCGCGAGCGGTTATCTCGCCGAGGCCGGCCCGCGCATGCGGCGGTTGTTCCGTGAGCGTGGGCTGCTGATCCGTCCGCTCGGCAATGTCATCTACCTGATGCCACCCTATTGCGTGACGGCGGACGAGCTCGGCCGCGCCTATGACGCCATCGACGATGTCGCCTCGATCGTTCTTGGGAGTGTGGGCTGATGTCTGGCCGCTCCTCCCGCATGGTTGGCTTCGGGCATGCCGTGCCGGCGCGGCGTGTCGACAATGCCGAGATCGAGGCGCGCCTGGGTCTCGAAACAGGCTGGATAGAACGCCGCACCGGCATCCGCACACGCCACTGGGCCGAAGACGGCGAGACCCTGAGCGGCCTTGCCGCGAAAGCCGGACGAATTGCGCTCGACGATGCTGCAATTGCCCAAAGCGAGATCGCGCTGACGCTGCTTGCGACCTCGACGCCGGACCATCTCATGCCGCCCTCGGCGCCGCTGCTGGCCCACCGGTTGGGCCTCGAACGGTCCGGCGCGATCGATCTGGCCGGCGCCTGTTCGGGCTTTCTCTACGCACTCACCCTGGCGGATGGTTTCGTCCGCGCCCATGGCCGCGCCGTGCTGGTGGTCGCCGCCAATATCCTCAGCCGCCGCATCAATCCCGCCGAGCGGGCAAGTGCAGTGCTGTTTGCGGACGCGGCCGGCGCCGTCGTGCTGGCGCCGAGCACGAACGGGCGAAGCGGCCTCCTTGCCGCCGATCTCGCATCGGATGGTAGCGGCTATGGCCTGATCAACATTCCCGCTGGCGGCAGCAACCGGCCATTCTCTCCTGAGCTAAGGCCCGAGGATTTCCTGATGACTATGCAGGACGGCCGTGACGTCTTCTCCCGCGCCGTCGCCCTGATGACCGAAACCTCGAAGCGGGCGCTTGAAGAGGCGGGGATTGCCGCATCGGATGTCGACCAGTTCGTGCCGCACCAGGCCAACGCGCGCATATTCGACGCCGTCTCGGGCAACCTCGGCATCGCGCCGGAAAAAACCATCCGCACGATCGAGCGCTTCGGGAATTCGTCCGCCGCCACCATCCCGCTTTCCCTCTCGATAGCCAATGCCGAGCGGCGTTTCGCGGAGGGCGAGGCACTGTTGCTGACTGCCGCCGGGGCTGGCCTCATGGGCGGCGCTGCGGTCTGTCGCATGTAACCACAATGTCGAATCTGGAAGGAGCACAAATTGGAAAAATACGTGGGCGCGAAGCTGCATGGCATTCGAGTGACGGCCTCAAAGCTGAACTACCATGGGTCGATTACCATCGACGCGGACTTCTGCCGGGAGGTCGGCCTGAAACCGCTGGAATATGTGGAAATCTGGAACAAGATGTCCGGGGCCAGAATCAGCACTTACGTGCTCTATGGTGATCCCGGCTGCAAGTGCTGCATTCTCAACGGTGCGGCCGCTCGCACATGCCAGCAAGGCGATGAGATTATTATCGCATCCAGCGTCTTTTGCGAGTTCGATGAGATCATAAAGCTGCGGCCGCGCGTCTTGGTGTTCGGCGCCGGCAATGAGATTGTCGACAGAATTACTTACGAGGTCTTTCGCCGAGCGGACGGCTCTCCCGACATGTCGGTTACCACCGAACTTGCCAATAATGACTACGGATTTCCAGCGGCACTGACATCGAGCCGATCTTCGTAACGCGGTTGGGAATTGGGTTCTGGAATGGTGCCCCAGGGCTTGACGGAGCACCATTTCTCACAATAGCTTAAACCTATTCACCAGGGGGGTCCCGCCAAGGGGCTGAGATACTGCTGGTCGGATCGGCTTTGGCCGGCCGAGGCGCAGTGACCCGTTGAACCTGATCCAGTTCATACTGGCGTAGGGACGGTGCGAGCGCTGCGGCGGCGAGGGCGGGATTCCGTTCTTCGGATTCCGACGTGTTCTTCCATCATTCCAACTCTGGAACTGGGTCTCCAAACGTCAAACCTTGGAGCCTCGAACCATGAATATCGCAACCACCAAGCTCACCCCGGTCGTCACTACCGGCCCGCTTCCCGCCTCCACGAAAGTCCTCAAAGCTGGAACGATCCACCCGGACATCCGCGTGCCGATGCGTCAGATCGCATTGCATCCGACCTCCGGCGAACCGCCGGTCACCGTCTACGATTCCTCTGGTCCCTATACGGTAGAAGGCGCCGCGATCAGTATCGATGCCGGCCTGCCGCGCCTGCGCGAAAGCTGGATTGTCGCCCGCGGCGATGTCGAGGCCTATGAGGGCCGCATCGTCAGGCCGGAGGACAACGGCTTCGTGTCCGGCAGCCACCTGACGCCGGAATTCCCGATCCGCAACCAGCCTTTCAAGGCAAAGGCGGGCAGGGCCGTCACCCAGCTCGCCTATGCGCGAGCCGGGATCATCACGCCGGAGATGGAATTCGTTGCCATCCGCGAGAACCTCGGCCGGCAGGCGGCCAGCGAGCCGCTCATCCGCGACGGCGAAAGTTTCGGCGCCCATGTGCCGGATTTCGTGACGCCGGAATTCGTTCGGCGCGAAGTCGCGGAAGGCCGGGCAATCATTCCCGCCAATATCAACCATCCCGAATCCGAACCGATGATCATCGGCCGGAATTTCCTGGTGAAGATCAATGCCAATATCGGCAATTCCGCCGTCACTTCGTCGATGGCGGAGGAGGTCGAGAAGATGGTCTGGGCGATCCGCTGGGGCGCCGATACGGTCATGGACCTGTCGACCGGCCGCAACATTCACAACATCCGCGACTGGATCATCCGCAATTCGCCCGTGCCGATCGGCACCGTGCCGCTCTACCAGGCACTCGAAAAGGTAAACGGCATTGCCGAGGACCTCACCTGGGAGGTCTATCGCGACACGCTGATCGAGCAGGCCGAGCAGGGTGTCGACTACTTCACCATCCATGCCGGCGTGCGGCTCGCCTATATCCCGTTCACCGTCAACCGCGTCACCGGCATTGTTTCCCGCGGCGGCTCGATCATGGCCAAGTGGTGTCTGCACCACCACAGGGAGAGTTTTCTCTACGAGCATTTCGAGGAGATCTGCGACATCTGCCGCGCTTACGACGTTTCCTTCTCGCTCGGTGATGGCCTGCGCCCGGGATCGATCGCTGATGCCAATGATGCGGCGCAGTTTGCGGAACTGGAAACGCTCGGCGAGTTAACGAAAATCGCCTGGGCGAAGGATTGCCAGGTGATGATCGAAGGTCCCGGCCATGTGCCGATGCACAAGATCAAGGAAAACATGGACAAGCAGCTTGCGGTCTGCGGCGAGGCGCCCTTTTATACGCTCGGACCGTTAACCACCGATATCGCGCCGGGCTACGACCACATCACGTCCGGCATCGGGGCTGCGATGATCGGCTGGTTCGGTACCGCCATGCTCTGCTACGTGACGCCCAAGGAACATCTCGGCCTGCCGGACCGCAACGACGTCAAGGTGGGCGTTATCACCTACAAGATCGCCGCACATGCGGCCGATCTCGCCAAAGGCCATCCGGCGGCCCAGGTGCGTGACGACGCGCTGTCGCGCGCCCGTTTCGAGTTCCGCTGGGAGGACCAGTTCAACCTCTCGCTCGATCCGGAGACGGCGCGTTCGATGCATGACGAGACACTGCCAAAGGAGGCGCACAAGGTGGCGCATTTCTGCTCCATGTGCGGCCCGAAATTCTGCTCGATGCGGATTTCCCACGACATCCGCGCCGAAGCGCAGAAGGAGGGCCTGGAAGCCATGGCCGCCAAATACCGCAATGGCGGCGATCTTTACATGCCGGTCGCCGAAGCGGCGAAAACGCCAACCGGAGAATGACGATGCACATTCTCGTCAAGGGGGCCGGCGTTGCCGGCCTCACCGTTGCCTGGCAGCTCTACCGGCACGGTCTCCGGGTCAGTGTCACTGAACATGCCGACAAGGTCGGGGCCGGCGCTTCCGGCTTTGCCGGTGGCATGCTGGCGCCATGGTGCGAACGGGAAAGCGCAGAGGAGCCGGTACTGGCGCTCGGCCGTCTTGCCGCCGATTGGTGGGAGGCGGCATTGCCCGGCCATGTCCATCGCCGGGGAACACTTGTCGTGGCGGCCGGGCGCGATGCCGGCGAACTTGACCGCTTTTCCCGACGGACGGGCGGATGGGAATGGCTGGACGAGCAGGCGATCGCGGCTCTCGAACCTGATCTCGCAGGCCGTTTCCGTAGCGCACTATTCTTTCGACATGAAGCGCATCTCGATCCGCGACAGGCACTCTCGGGGCTGGCCTCCGGGCTCGAGGAAGCACGCATGCGTCTGACATTCGGCGTCACGCACAATGCTGACGTTGCCCATTATGATCGGGTGATCGACTGCACCGGAGCTGCCCAGATCGGCCAGCTGCCCGGATTGCGCGGCGTTCGCGGAGAGATGCTCTGCGTCGAAACGCGCGAGATAACGCTCTCTCGTCCCGTTCGCCTGCTGCATCCGCGCCACCCGATCTATATCGTGCCGCGCGAAAGACATCGCTTCATGATCGGGGCGACGATGATCGAAAGTGATGATACCGGCCCGATTACCGCGCGTTCGCTGATGGAGTTGCTGAATGCCGCCTACACGCTCAATCCTGTGTTCGGCGAGGCAAGGGTTACGGAAACCGGCGCGGGCGTTCGGCCGGCTTATCCCGACAATCTGCCGCGTGTGACGCAGGAGGGGCGCACCTTTCATGTCAATGGCCTCTACCGCCACGGTTTTCTGCTGGCGCCGGCCATGGCAGGCGAGGTGGCGCGGCTTCTTCTTGAAGAAGGCAAGAAATCGGTAAGGAGAGCGTCATGACCTTCATCATCAATGGCGAGGAACAGGAGGTCGCGGCCACGACGCTCGCAGATCTTCTTCTCGCTCTGGACTACGAAGGCGGATGGCTGGCAACCGCGGTGAACGGCGAGTTGGTGCACCGCGAGGACCGCGCCGATTTCAAGCTCGGCGAACGCGACCGCATCGAAATTCTCTCACCCATGCAAGGAGGCTGAGATGCTGAAACTTTATGATGTTGAAGTCCACTCCCGCCTGCTGCTCGGAACAGCCCGCTATCCGTCTCCAGCTGTCCTTGCAGAGGCGGTGAGGCGCTCGAAGACGGAGATTGTCACCGTTTCGCTTCGCCGCGAAACCGTCGGCGGCAAAGCGGGCGGCGCCTTCATCGAGCTGATCCGCGAGCTTGGCGTGCGCGTGCTGCCGAATACGGCCGGATGTCACAGCGTGCAAGAGGCCGTGCTGACGGCGAAGATGGCGCGCGAAGTCTTCGGCACCGATTGGATCAAGCTGGAAGTGATCGGCCATCACGATACGCTGCAGCCCGACGTCTTCGGCCTTGTCGAGGCGGCTCGCATTCTGACCGGCGAGGGCTTTCAGGTCTTCCCTTACACGACCGACGACCTCGTCGTCGCCGAAAGGCTGCTGGAAGCCGGCTGCCGCATCCTGATGCCCTGGTGCGCGCCGATCGGCTCCGCCATGGGACCGGTGAACCCGATGGCGCTGCGGGCATTCCGGGCGCATTTTCCGGATGTGCCGCTCATCGTCGATGCCGGCATCGGCCGCCCGTCTCATGCTGCCGCCGTCATGGAGTACGGTTATGATGCCGTTCTTCTCAACACCGCCGTTGCCGGCGCAGGCGATCCCGCCGCCATCGCCGAGGCCTTCGCCCTTGCCATCGATGCCGGCCGCCTCGCGCATGGCGCCGTACCGCTGGAGCCACGTGACATGGCCGTTCCATCCACGCCCGTCATCGGAAGGGCAGTTTTCTCATGAAGCTCGACCCCTTCTATCTCATCGTCGATAGCGCCGACTGGGTCGAACGTCTCGTGCCGCTGGGCGTCAAACTGGTGCAACTGCGCGTGAAGGATCGCCCGGACGAGATCCTGCGCCAGGAAATCCGTCGTTCTAAGGCCGTTTGCGCAGCGGCGAATTGCCAGCTGGTTGTCAACGACTACTGGAAACTGGCGATCGACGAGGGATGCGATTTCATCCATCTGGGCCAGGAAGATCTTGTGGAAGCCGACCTTGATGCCATTCGCAGAGCCGGCCTGAAACTCGGTCTTTCCACACATGATGAGGCGGAGCTCGAAACGGCTTTGGCTGCGAAACCTGACTATGTGGCGCTCGGCCCGATCTATCCCACCATTCTCAAGCAGATGAAATGGACGCCCCAAGGTCTGGAACGGATCACAGACTGGAAGAGGCGTGTCGCACCGTTGCCGCTGGTGGTGATCGGAGGGTTGAATGTCGACAGGCTACAGGGCGTATTCGACGCGAGCGCTGACACCGCGGCCGTTGTCACCGACATCACCTTGAATGCCGATCCCGAAGCGCGGACGCGCGAATGGATCGAACGCACGACACCGTGGCGTTAGGGAAGGTGCCACCACGACGCCGTGGCGCGCCCTCAGCTCACACGGGTATACAGCGGATGGTCGGTCGAGCCCTTGCATTTTTTACGACCGAATGTACGAGTTGACCGGCAACAAGAATCCGATCGTTGTCATCAATGTCTCGCACCGCTCTCCGCCGACGCACGCCATGAGGTGAAACACGTGCCCAAGTCCGGGCACGGCGACAAGGGCGGCCACAAGCGCTGATAGGGGCGCAGGCACATGGCGCTGATAGCTTCGCCGGTCCGCTGCAAATAGCGCGACCGTGCTCATTCTCGATGACATCTGCTCGTGAATGAAACTGAGTCGGCAATGCCCACTTCAGCACGTGTCCCGGCCGCAACAGCGCGACCGAGAGTTTCGACGTCGAAGAGCCTCGGGAGAGGCTGCGTCCGAGCAGTACAAGGGACCGTTCGAATTCGGCGGCGTCATCGACAAGGTCGTCATCGATCTGAAGTGGGAAGAGGGTCGCTTCGCCATGGCAGGCGAGACGACCTGGACCACTGGAAACGCCGTCGCCTTCGCGAGGGGCTTGATGTTGGACCGCGGACGCGAATTGGAGAATTCTCCGCGCCTGGAACGTGCCGCCGATCAAGGCGCAACTTACGCTAACCTCCATTCGCGCATCATCAATCACCTTTCCGCGGAGGTAATCAGAAAGTTGTCCGCACCATCGGCGATCGATGGCTGTGTCCTACCTTCTGGACGGTATCGGGTTCCTGTCACCATGCGGCCGGCCGCGACGCAGGGCTAGACCGGTGGCGCGGTAGTCGCTATTTGCAGGGGCATGTTGCGACGCTGAAGACGTCGCCGAAACGTCATCGCACATAACCAAGGCTCCCACGTGAAAAAAGTCCAGCGCAGCTTTGCCGTCGAATACAAATCCGGACGGCGAAAAGCCAATTCCAACCCGAACTCGATCTGGGGAGACATGGATCTCAAGTCCGTTGCGCAAGATCTGCAAGACGAGGCAATGCCATTTCTTTCGGCAGCGCCTCGCGCTAGCAGCGACGCGATGCTTTTACCTGGAGAGCAGGCAGGGCCGTTGTTGACACTGCCGATCGAGCAGGAGACAAATGCATCGGCTTTACAGGAGACCATAATGGCCGACGAAAACGATACGATGACCAAAGCTGACACGCCGGCCGCCGCGGCGCCTGATGTACCGAAGAAGGTGCGCAAACCTCGCGCCAAGAAGGTGGTGCCTGAAACGGCCTCAGCAGCCATTTCTGTGCAATCGGCAGCGGCTTCGAATGCCACAGCCGGTAAGCAGAAGAGAGGACGTAAAGCAAAGTCTGACGACGGTGCGACAAGCGCCAGACGTGCGCCTAATAAACGTGCTCCGAGGGCGGTGCAGACAGCGACTGAACCGTCGGTGGCGGCAGTTGACGAGTTTGCGGATCTTCTGCAGCTGGAAGAGGAAAATCAGAAACTGCGCAAGCTGCTGGCGGAGAAGCTTCGTGCTGAAAATGCTGACTTGCGAAAGCGGCTCAACCTCGGTTGATTGGCAGCATTCGACCAAGCGCTGGCCGCATTCTCATGTTTATTAGGACGATCATTGTGGCGCGGCTATCCCGCCGCCAACGCTTTTGCTCGCAGTCTTGCATGCGGTAGAAATCGAGGTCGAATAAATGGCGTCTCCATGGAAACTGCTTACTCGGCTGGTGTCACGCCGACGGCAGCAGAGGCAAGAACAACCCTCGACCGATGAGGTGAAGCCGGAAGTAGCCTTGACCACCGGTCGGCCAACGGAAACGATCGGCGACAACGGGCCGAACTCCGTGGAGCGTCTTGCCGACGAAGCTCCCGTCACTTACAATCAACACGAGGCGGTGTTAGCGGACCAAGATCATTCCGAGGCTACAAGCAGCGTTGATGACACGGTAGATATCGGAGGCGCCCGGCTCGTTGAAGCGGCTGATCCTGCTTTTTCGAAGGACGCCGATAAAGCCCCATACGACGCGCCAAAGCCCTCGCCGACCGACGAAAGTGCAACGCCAAAGCGCAGCAGACGGGCTAAGAAAACGGAAAGAGTTGAGGTCGTCTTCCCACCGTCTCCAGCCGTCCCCACTTTTTTTGACGATGCGATTTGCCTCGACGAAGAAATCAGGCTGCTACGGGAGCGCTTGGCGCGCAAGCTTCGGCTGCAGAATGCACAACTGAAGAGGATGCTGGAGCGGTTCGAGCACTGAATGTGCCCTTATCCATCTCCGGACCGCTGGCTTGGAGCAGCGGGTCGAACACACATCGTTTTTAAGCTCGGCCGAAAAAGCAGCTTCTGGCCGAACGAGGCGCCCACAAGCGGCAACCTGCGCCTACACTCGAATTCCGGCTGATCAAAATTAGCGGTGCCGGTTCGTGGCCCATCGCATCAGGATTTTTGTCAATTCGGATAGCATTGAACTTCCCCTTTGTCGGCGGATCCACGGTCTGAGCCCATGGCGTTTATCCGCGCCCGTCATCGGACCTGTACAACCTCACACGCGGTCGCCGCTCGGCTGCACCACTATCCCGCTTTCGACGGGCTCGGGCTCGGGAGAACGGGGCCAAACTCAAGATCGGCTCTTAATGCAAATGGGATTCCCGCTCCGTTCACCTGGCTCCGTCAGGGGTGATCACCCTGAAGGATGAGTGGCAATCCCTGTTCGATGTTGCTTCTATGCTTAAGGCAGTTTCATCATCGCGCCCTCGCGCTCTGTCGTGAAAAGTTACTGGCGCCGAACGGCCCTAAAATCCGTCGGGCTGGAGCCGATCAGTTGCCGGAACTGGGTCGAAAAATGGAACGCTGAGTGAAAACCCAGGAGGCCGGCGATCTCCTTGATCGATTTGTCGGTGTTCACCAAAAAGTCGACGGCCCGCTGGATGCGCACCCTCATCTGATATTGCTTGGCCGACATGCCAGTCTGCTCGCGAAACAGACGCCGGAAATAGGGATAGCTGACGCCAAGTTCGTCGGCGAGCTGTTCAACAGACAGAGGCTGGCCGCAGCGCTCCATCAGAATCAACCGTGCACGATCGACGAGCCTGTCGGCAGCATTGGTGTTGAGATCGGCGGGGCGGCATATAAGGGCCAGCAGTTGAAGGCCGAGGGTCGACAGCAGCGGCTGATTGCGCAGGCAATCGTCCTGCGCCAGCGCGTGAATCGACGCAAAAACACCAGATATCTCGGAGCTGCTGGCATGGGCCGGCTGCTCGGGGCGCAACAGGCCTGCATCGCGCGCAAAGTCGAAGGCGCTTCCCCGGCATTCGATCCAATGTTCGACCCATCCGGTCCGGCGGTCCGGAGCAAAACGGTGCCAGACGCCGGGAAAAAGCAGGAAAATAGAGCCTTCGGCGATGGTAATCTGCCGACGTTCTGGTCCGAATTCCAGCCGGCCGCTGCCCGCGCTGATCTGCACGATCTGATAGGCGCTCAGGATACGGCCGCGCGACCAGCTGAAATGGTGGTCGTCCGGATGACGGCTCGGCGGGTAGTCGGAATTCGATCCGATCTCCGTATAGCCGGTGGAGATGGCCGTGCAGCCCCACGCGGCGCAGAGGCGGTTGTCGGGCATGTAGACGAAGTAGCTTTGCATGACGGCGGTCTAGATTGAGGATCATATTTTGCATGCAAAAGATCACTTTTGCGGAATTTGCCGACGTGTCAACGAAAATGCTTAGTGCTAACGTCAGAAGGCAAAGTCATTTTTAGAATGGCCCCGCACATATTTGCTGAGATCATCAGCGGGCCGCCGCTGCCAGGGAGGGCAGTGGCCGGGAGGAGAGAGATATGAAAAATCAAGCCAGACTGCTGGTGGTTGCCGCATGCCTTGCGGCTTCTGCTTCCTATGCCGAGGATTTTCACGGGTTCGATCCAGTGAAGTTCGATGGCAACATGTTATCGCCCGAAAATCTGAAGGCGATGGTGGTCGATGCGGCCAAAGCGACGCCGCCGAGGAACGGAAAGAGCTACAGTATCGGTTTCGCCAATCTGCAGCGCGATATCGCTTTCGGCGTGCTCGTTGAAAAGGGGATTCAGGAAAATGCCGATGCTGCGGGCGTCGAACTTGTGATTGCGGATAATCGCCTCGACGGGCCAACCGCGCTCGCCAATGCCAAGTCCTTCGCAGAACGCAAAGTTGACTACGTCATCGAATTCCAGACGGACGCCAATTTCGGGCAGACTGTAATGGATGTCTTCAAACAGGACGGCACGAAGGTGACTGCGATCGACATCCCGATGCCAGGCGCGAGCTTCTTCGGCGTCAATAATCCGAAATCAGGCTTCATGGGTGGATCCTATCTGGCAACGGCGGCCGCAAAGAAATTCGGCGCCGATGTCGTGAAGACCGGTTATCTGGTCATCGGCGCTTTACCACAGTCGGGCGTCATCCCGCGCATGCGCACGGATGGTCAGCGTTCCGGCTTTATGGCGCTGACCAAGGATTTCCCCGCCGACCATATCATCGAGATCGATACCAAGAACACGCTGCAGGAATCCTTCGCGCAGATGAACAATATCATTGGTCGCATTCCGCCAGGCGCCCCCATCCTCATCATTGCCATCAACGATCAGGCGACAATGGGAATGTTGCAGGCCGTGCGGGCTGCCGGTCGCGTCGATCAGGCGATTGCGGTTGGTAATGGGGCAGATGAGGCCGAGGCGCTCGCCACCGATCCGAACCTGGTTGCCGCCACCGGTTCCTTCCCCGGCAGCTACGGCAATTATTTGATTCCGATCGCACTCTCCGCTCTTGCTGGAAAACCTGTCCCGGAGGCGACCTTCGTGACGCACCAAATGGTCACCAAGGCCAATATCTGCAAGTTCTACAAGGAATTTCCCTGTGCCGGCGAGGCGGATGGATACGTGTTTCCGGAAGCGGAATTCGCGACCTACCTCGCAGACTTGAAGAAGCAGGATTGGCTGAAGGGCTATGAGGCCATTCTCCCTCAGCAATGAGCGAGATAGCGTCAGGGGAGCGTGACATGACCGTCCATAGCACCGAAGGGAGCCGCAATCCGCGGCTCCAGATCGCCAATGTCAGCAAAGCATTTGCCGGCGTGACGGTCTTGAAGAACGTGTCGCTTTCGGCCGATGCGGGCGAGATCGTGGCGCTTCTCGGCGCCAATGGTGCGGGCAAGTCGACGCTCATGAAAATCCTTTCCGGTGTCTACACGCTGGACAGTGGACAGATTAGAATTGACGACACGGCCAGGAATATCGCCACCCCTCAGGATGCAGTTGCTTCCGGCATCCGGCTTATGCCGCAGGAGCTTTCCGTTCATCCGGACCTTTCGGTCGCCGAAAACATCGCGCTTGGCTCCATGCCGAAGCGACGCTTTTTGGGTATTCCGATGATCGATCGGGTGGCCGTCGACGCACAGGCGCGTGCGCTACTCAAGCGATTGCGGCTCGATCATATCGAACCCGGCCGTCGCATGGGCTCGCTGCCATTGTCCGAACAGCGCATTGTCGAAATCGCCCGCGCGCTGGCCGGCAAGGCGCAGATCCTGATCATGGATGAGCCGACGGCGTCGCTGAGCGAGACGGATGCCGACAATCTGTTCGACGTCATCGGGGCCCTGAAAGACCAAGGCGTCACCATCATCTATATTTCGCATTATCTTGACGAGGTCTTCCGGCTCAGCAACCGTATCGTTGTCTTGCGTGACGGCGAGGTCCGAGGTCAGTTCGAAACCCGCGACACCAGTCGCGACGAAGTTCTGACGGCGATGCTCGGCAGCGAACTCGGCGACCTCTACCCCGTCAAATCGAAAATGCTTCAGGACGCAAAGACCGTCCTGTCCGTCGACGGACTGTCTCTTCCCGGATGGCTCTACCGCGTGTCATTTACCGTACGACGCGGTGAGGTGTTCGGCGTCTTCAGCCTGATCGGCTCCGGCGCCGAGAAAATAGGCCGGGCCATCTATGGCGCCGAGCCTGCCGCTCGTGCCAAAGCCATCCAATTGAACGATATCGACATCGGTCTCTCTGGCCCGCGAAAGAGAGTGCGTAGCGGCATCGGGTTCGTGGCCGCGGAGCGAAAGCGCCAGGGACTGATTGGCAATTTGTCGGTGCGAACCAACACGACACTGCCCTACCTCGGACTATTCACGCAATCCGGCGTTGTCGACCGGAAGCGGGAAGTCGACAGCACCCGTGAATGGATCAAAGCCCTGCGGATCAAGACCGCCGGTCCGGATCAGGAGATCCGCCTTCTGTCGGGCGGCAATCAGCAGAAGATCTGCCTTGCCCGCTGGCTGCTCGGAAATCCGAATTTTCTTATCCTCGAAGAGCCGACGCGCGGTGTCGATCTTGGCGCCCGGCGCGAGATCTACATGGAAATCCGCCGCCTGGCGGAGGCGGGGCTGGCTATCCTGATCGTCTCCTCAGATGCGGAAGAGGTGGCGGGGCTCGCAGATCGCAGCCTCGTGCTTGAGGATGGCAAAGTCGTCGCCGAGCTTGGACAGGACGCGACCGCGACGGACCTGATGCGGGCAGCCGAGCCGCGGGCGGCCCTCCGCGATTCGAATGAACTGGAGAAAACATGATCAAGTCGCCTTCCATTCCCGCAGCGTCAGAAGCGTCGATGAGGTCGGCAAACTCGTTCAGCGACCTTCTTGGCCGCCCGGCCGCCGGCATCGTTCTCTTGCTGGTGTTCTACATCCTGCTGCTGATCGCCTTTTCGGTTCTCTCCCCCTATTTCCTGACGCTGAGCAACCTGTCCAACATCGGCACCAACATGGCCTTCATCGGGCTGATGGCAGCCGCGGGCACCCCGCTGATCATCGGCGGAGGGCTCGATCTGTCCGTTGCCGCCGTCGCCGGTCTCGCTGGCGTCATCGTGGCGCTGATGCATGCCAACGGAATCAACATCTGGGCGGGCTGCGTCACCGCTCTCATCATCGGCTGCGCGGTCGGCGTCCTGAACGGCTTCATCGTCACCCGGCTGAAGCTCAATCCGCTCATCGCCACACTCGGCACAATGAGCATCTTTTCCGGTCTCTCCATGGTGCTGACCGGCGGACTTTCGAAGCCGCTCTTCGTTCCGGCTTTCAACTGGCTCGGGTCAGGGCGGCTCTTCGGCATCCCGTTTCCTATCATCCTGATGCTGTTAGTCTTCGTCGCACTTTGGCTGATCTTGTCAAAGACACCGTTCGGACGCTTCGTCTATGCGACCGGCGGCAATCCGGAAGCAAGCAGCCTGCTCGGTGTGCCCGTCGAGCGGACCCAGATGGTGCTCTATGTCGTCTCCGGCCTTTCGGGGGCGGCGGCTGGCATCATCCTTGCAGCAATGCTCGGCGCCGCAGCACCGAATGCCGCAGGGCAGCACCTGCTCACCATCATCGCCGCCATTATCCTCGGTGGTACCAGCCTGTTTGGCGGCCGCGGCAGCGTCTGGGGCACGCTGATTGCCGTTTTGATCCTTGGCACACTGAACAACGGCCTGACGCTGATGAACGTGTCCTCCTTCTGGCAGGACGTGACCCGAGGCGTCGTCCTTTTAATGGCGGTCGGCCTCGATCAGCTGCGCGTGCGCCTGCAGAGCTGACGCCATTCTCATTCCATCGGAGAAGCAGAAATGTCTGAACGCCCCTTGAAGGCCGGCCTTTTCGGTATCGGTCTGGAGGCCTATTGGTCGCAATTCAACGGTCTGGAAGCGCGGTTGCGCGGCTATGTCGATACCGTCGAGGCAAAGCTTGCGCGCCCGGGCGTCGAGGTCGTCAACCTCGGGCTGATCGACACGCCCGAAAAGGCGATCGAGGCCGGTCACCAGTTTCGCCAGGCCGATGTCGATATCATCTTTCTTTACATCACAACCTATGCGTTGTCTTCGACGGTTCTTCCAGTGGTCCGTCGCGCCAAGGTTCCGGTGATCATCCTCAATCTGCAGCCGACCGCAGCCATCGACTATGCCACTTTCAACGCCCTCGGCGATCGGACAGCGATGACCGGCGACTGGCTGGCGCATTGCTCTGCCTGCCCCGTCCCCGAAATCGCCAATGTCTTCCGTCGGGCGGGTATCAGCTTTCACCAGGTGACCGGTGTTCTCACCGGCGATCCGATGGTCGAGAACGAGATCAACGACTGGATCGAGGCCGCCCGCGTCGCGCATGTGATGGCGCATAACCGGCTCGGCGTCATGGGCCGCTACTACAACGGCATGCTCGATATCTATTCAGATCTCACCGCGCAGGCAGCAGCCTTCGGTACCCATATCGAGGTGCTGGAAATCGACGAACTGGCGCGGTTGCGACGTGATGTGAGCGAGGAAGACGTCTCCACCTGCTTGGCGACGATCGTAGCCGAATTCGATGTCCAGCCGGATTGCGACCCCAAGGAACTGGCGCGTGCGGCAAAGACAGCCGTGGCGCTTCGCAAGCTGGTCGATAAGAAATCGCTCGGCTCGCTTGCTTATTACTACGAGTCCCAGCCCGGCCACGAATATGAGGATATCATCACCTCGGTAATCGTCGGCTGTTCGATATTGACGGCCAGTGGCGTGCCGGTTGCCGGCGAATACGAGATCAAGAACGCCCAAGCGATGAAGATCATGGACAGCTTCGGTGTGGGCGGTTCATTCACCGAGTATTATGCCATGGATTTCGCCGCTGACGTCGTACTGATGGGGCATGACGGGCCGGGGCATACCAAAATTGCCCAGGGGCGTACCAAGATCCGGCCCCTTAAAGTTTTTCACGGCAAGGTCGGCTCCGGCGTCAGTGTTGAGATGTCGGTTCAGCATGGGCCGGTGACGCTCCTTTCGATCCTCGAGGACGCTGGCAAGATCAAGCTGCTCTGCGCCGAAGGTGCATCCGTCGCCGGTCCGATCCTCGAAATCGGCAATACAAACAGCCGTTATCAGTTTCCGCTCGGAGCCCGTCGGTTCGTCGAGGCGTGGAATGCGCAGGGGCCGGCCCACCATTGCGCCGTCGGGGTTGGGCATATTGCCGGGCGCATCGAGAAGCTCGGG
Organism: Rhizobium sp. BK619; assembly: GCF_014195245.1. Lineage (NCBI taxonomy): Bacteria > Pseudomonadati > Pseudomonadota > Alphaproteobacteria > Hyphomicrobiales > Rhizobiaceae > Rhizobium > Rhizobium sp. BK619. The sequence goes on from NZ_JACIBH010000015.1 coordinate 218,137, forward strand.
AGGCTGCTGGACCTGGAGGTCGTCAAAGTTTGTTAGCCGGAGGAGGGAAGAGTGGGGCTTGGCAAATATCAATTGGATGGCCGGGCAATCGGTACCGCTGTCGTCGCGTTACCCTGGGTCCCGTTTAGCCGGCACTGGCTGGTGCGCTGCTAATAGCCCTTACAAGCACAGTCGAAGCTGCATTGCTGGACGGAGCGTCTGGGCACGCCTCGGCCCTTTAGCTCTCGGCCTTAAAGGCATAATCAGTAGGCACTATTCACAAGCGGTGCTCCCGTCAAACGCTCGAGGAAGCGGTTCTTTCTGCTCAATCGATCTCGAGAATGGCTTCGGCACTTTGGGCTGCCGCATCGCGACGCACCAGATCAGGGATGCCGTAACACGACGCAAGGTTGATTGCGGGCGTGGCGGCCGGCGAGCCTTGGGCTTCCGTTGGGTGTGCTCAGCGACGAGCTGGAAGGATCAGAATCTCGAAGCGTCCGAACCGGGAACCTCAACCATCTCTAGATTGATACGTTGTTCCAGGCATTGGGCCACCGTCAGATAATAATTCCGGGCAGTGGCGTTCATCTGACGTTCGCCCAATTCCCGGAGTGCGTGGATCTTGACTGTCGTTGCCCCGCCGTTGCGAGGCTCAAGAGCAAGAACATAGTCAGCCTGTTCAATAGCCCATTGGAATTCGCCGGCCGTAAGCGATGCGTCGGCACTCCCCAGCATTTTCGCTGTGCCTCCGGCCATTGCGACTAACTTTTCTGCACGTTGTTTTTCAGTCAGCGGGAAGATATGCGCAGGGTTGCCATCAAACCAGCCTGCATTCTGCTGATAGATCCCACGTACCGCCCAAGCAACAGTGCCGTAATATTCCTGCAGATATGGATGTTGCGCCAGTTCTGCAGGCAGCCTTATCTCCTGAACCAACTCGTCGGCGGTCTTGCCGTTGGTGATTCCTTCCATGGTCTTTTCGTAGACGAACTTGATTCCATCCCGGTAGGTAGTAAGGGCCTCCTTCCCTTCGTAGGCGCCAGCGATCGTGCCCATGTGGCCAGGAACGACGACCCTCGCATCGAGAGCAATCAGTTTTTCCAGACTTGCAATCCATTTTTCTACGGGACGGGCCGGAAGCCCTCTTAGCGGCGCGATGTTGGGAAAGGTCTTCAGGAGGACGTCGCCAGCGATCAACACCTTGCGGTCCGGCACCCAGACTGAGATGTTTTCATCGGCTTCACCAGGAGTGTGGATCAGTCGGATCGGCACGCCAGCGATCTCTAAGCTTTGTTCTTCTCCATCAAAAGTTTGCGTGGGCGGCAAGAAGCCCTCTCGGGTATGGGGCGTGACCCTGCCATACTCCAGCTGTGTGCCGACGTTTATGAATTGATCGTCGGGCAGAGCGGTTCCGAACGCATCACCACCATCACGTTGTCCGCGAACTGTGTCCGGCTTGGCCATGACTAAAAGCTTATGGCTATAGATTTCCGGCTTGTCATTGCCTGCGAATACCGTTGCACCGCCGGTATGGTCAGGGTGATTGTGGGTGTAGATAATCGCACAAACGGGGCGAGTCATCCGATCGCCAAAGGCTGCAACGATCGCTTTGGCGTCGACAGGGTTGGCTGAGGTGTCGACAATGATCGAGCCGGCTTGAGCGTGAATCAAGGTGACGTTGCTGGCGGAATACCCGACCGCAGTGTAGACGCCCTCGGTTACGTTTTCGACGCGTTTTTGGAATTCGGCAGAGTGCGCCTTCAGCTTGTCTCGCCCGGAGAAATCGTCGGCAGCCAAAGGTGGATCCGTCATGCCGAGCGTTGATACAATAGCCATGGCGCCTCTTACCTGACTTTCCAATGAAAGTGCAATCTAGTAATCGATTTTGAGCAGCCCAACCGGAAGCATGATGCTCATGCGCGGAAGATCCTACTCGTTGGCGACCGACGAAATCAGTTACCTGGAAAAGCCGCTGGTATATTGAATGGAGTGCCAATGCGGGCAGTCTTTCTGTTGCTACCACTCGGTGGGGCTGACTTTGTCGACATGGTTTCGGCCACCGCCACTGACCTTCTGCTCGAACACAGTTGGACTGATCCAAATGGCCCGCGGTTCAAGCAGCAGGGGTGCCTAGATCTCTGTGATGCCGTTCAAATCCGGAAGCTCAAAGCCATTCGAAAAGCGAGAGCTCTGCAGCTTCAACCGCTCATCACTGGTTGCGTACGTGCTGGTTCGTTTAAATGAATCCTCGGGTGGAGCTCAGCTTAACCACAAGCTGACTTACAAACGGCCCTCAGGGTGGCATTTCATCGATACGGGAACTCAACCTGCACAAGAGATCCGAGTTATTTGCCCTGATAGGCTTTGATGCTGGTAACCTGCCAGTAGCGCACATTTGCAGATAGCACATGATTCTGCACGCCTGGATCCTGGCTCACCCATTGTTTGGCTGCTGCGATGTTCTCAGCTTCGAACACAATCATTCCGAGCACCCTGTCATCGGTAAGCGCGCCGAGCAGCCCGCCAGCCAAAAATTTATCCCTTAGTGTCTGCCCATAGGATACGTGTTCCTTAATGGCGATCTGCTCCGTAATGTCTTTGCTGTCGTCGTAGGCAGGACCGCGTTCATATATCACAGCGAAAACGCCACGCGTCCCTGCGGCTGCTTCCTGAGCAGCGGCGCTTGGCGCAAGCTTGGCAACAGTGCCGGTCATGTTTATCTCCAATGATGGGATACAACCGACCATACAAGTGGAGTCACTCAATGATTAGGGGGTAAAAATCGCTAGAGGCTATGATCTCCACTCATCAATCAACTGGACGCGCTTTTCAAATGTAACCCCCTCGAAATCCAGGAAGAGCAGAGCTTCACTCCTGGTGACTTTGACGCTCTGGCCTTCCTATGAAGTTATCTAATCCGGTCAATTTGGTTGAATTTCACGTCGACTCTGCTGTTGGTCTTGTGGGCGTCGTTGTCTGCGAAAGCCGGTTTGAAAAACTATCTGCGCTTTGCATTTTTGCAACCGCTACTGTTGGTCTTGATCATCTTAGCCTTTGCGCCCTCGGCAGTGAGACGCAATCCCGCAAAACCTCGTATTCCGAACGGGCTGGGTGCAGATATTACTAGGTCGCCATTGCACGCGATCCTGACCTATTGGGTGCGCTACCTCTAGCTCTCTGCTTTTAGGGCATGCTTGACGCGGAGAATGGTAATCACAACAGATCCAACAACCACCGGAACAGCGACAAGCATGATCATCGGATCGAAATGGAAGCCTGCGTGGTCTGCTGTTTCATATATAAATTTAAGCAAGCTCAGCAAGTAATAGCTAATTGCGATCATCGAAAAGCCTTCGACCGCCCGCTGGATCTTAACCTGCGTCGCAGCGCGATCAGCCATCGCCTGAATCTGTGTGGCGTTTTGGAACTCAATCTCGACCTGGATTCGCGTTTGGAGCAGGTCGAGCAAGTGCATCGCAGCTCTTGATAGGTGCTCTAGCCTCAACGCGGTTGCTTCGCAGGTACGCACCGCAGGCTTGAACCGTCGCTCTACGAAGGTACCGAAACGTTGAAAGCCGGGGACATGGCTTTCCCGCAAAAGAACAATCCTCTCTTCAACGATTTTGGCGTAGGCAGCGGTTGCTCCAAACCTGCTTCTGGTCTCCGCGGTGGCTAAAATGATATGCGAGGAGAGAACAGTAATCTCCTCGAGCAATTGTTTGTGCTGATGTGCAGGCGTACTCAAGTTTCGATTGGTCAGCCGAACGAGTTCCGCGTCATATCCGCCCAGAAGCGGGGCAAGACGACGCGCTTGCGGCAATCCGAGCAGCGCCATTGACCTATAGGTTTCGATCTCAAAGATCCGCCGTACCATGCGCCCCAGCCGATGGGCATTCAGGTCCTTGTTGAACAGGATGATCCTGCTTGAATTGTCCCCTCGAACGCGAAAATCGGAGCAAACTTGCGCCGCCCCGCCGCCGATTGATGACGCGGCGGTATCGCCGAAGTCGAGGGTTCTGAGAACCGTTCCCAGCTGGTCAGGAGGGTTCCCCAGGACAAGGATACTCACGTGGCAAACGAGCAGAGGAGAGCTCAACCCTGCTAGCCGCGCAAAATCACCTTCACAAAGGTCGGTTTCCGGCCAACCCTCGGGCTCGCTGTCTAATTTTCGGACCCGCGTCACCGTCACGAACTCAGTGTGCCGTTCAACTCTGACTGAAATTCCACCGTGGGCTGCGAGACTATCGTGGAACTCCTTGATCACGCCATCCAATGGCATGAAAGCGACGTGTTCGACGATTGCCGGACCGGTAAAATAGATCGACGGTCGAGCGTGAAGCTCCGAGTTGAAGTCTGCGGCCCTCTGTTCAAAAGCAGCTGGACTAGAGACCTGTGGTGCGGAAGCAGACACCGTTTCTTCCGCGTCCTTTGAAATCATGTTTCTTTCCCATTCCCGAAAGCACACCGGCCGGCGAACCTATATGAAGCGAATGCAATCGATTTGAAAAGCCCGCCTGAGTGGCGAACTTGCCGACCTCGCCGAGGCCGAGCGATTACGGTCGATTTGTGCGGCAAGTCAGGGTGTTGTTTCCCTGTTGCCCGAACTATCGACACTCGGTTGGCAAACGTCAACGCGGAGCGGGCCGCCAATGCACACCTCTCACCAGGAGAACGGACATACGGGAGGTAGAGCCGATAGCACCTAGGTCGGCTGCGACGATGCGCGTTCTTTGACGGCTCCGCGCTTGGCCGCAGGCCCTACCGTTTTCTGCAAGAAGCTCGCGGAGTGCGACCGCATCCAGCATCTGCTCGGTCTCGTCCTAAGCGCCCTCAGCCGCTTCGCCTTGGAGACTTCCATGCCGCCGTATTTGGCCTTCCAGTTATTTGCTTCTGAAATCCCGTGCTGGCGGCAGAGGTCGTTCCCGCCAGCCTCCTGCTCCTTCAGCACACTATGCTCTTCCGTAAATCTCTGCTTCTTCATTCGTCCGTCTCTTAACAGACCGGACTCAAATCCATTCTGGAGGAAATTCTCAGTGGGAAGTCAAATGAGACACACTGAGTTCGTTCCACATCGCCAAGCAGCAGTCCATCGAAGGACGCGACCGGACCATAACGTCAACAACGTCGACCTTTACCGCTGAATGAAGGGATTCACCGGCGCACTCGCCGCGGTAGAGAGAATGATGCCCTTCGTTTCGAGAAATTGATTGATCGCCTCCATGCCGCTTTCCCGGCCAAGCCCGGATCGTTTCATACCGCCGGAAGGCAGCATATAACTGTAGGCACGATAGGTGTTTACCCATACGGTGCCGGCCTTGATCGCCTTAGAGACCCGGACCGCCCGCCCGATGTTCGCAGTCCAGACACCCGCGGCTAGTCCATAAATCACGTCGTTTCCTATTTCGATCGCTTGCTGCTCTGTATCGAACCCCAAAATCGAAAGAATGGGTCCAAAAACTTCCTCTTGTGCAATCCGCATGTCGTTCGTGACGTCTGTGAAAATGGTTGGCTGGATGAATTGACCACCGATTAATCCTGGCCCCGTCGCCGGTCCCCCGCCCAAGATACAACGGGCCCCATCGCTGTTCGCGGTCGCCAAGTAATCGAGCACTTTCTGATATTGAGGCGGTGTAGCGATGGGTCCGACATTGGTCTCAGGTGACATGGGATCGCCAAGGCGAATCTCCTGCGCCAGCGAAATTAGCTTTTTGGTAAAAGCTTCCTTTATCGTATTTTGGACCAGCAGTCTGGAGCCGGCTGTGCACATTTGTCCCGCAGCGCCGAAAATGCCTGAAATGACACCGATGGCTGCAGCGTCCAGGTCGGCGTCATCGAAAACAATGTTGGGCGACTTTCCGCCAAGCTCCATCGTGACGCGTTTCATGCTGCGCGCGGCGATCTCGTAGATCCGCGCGCCGGTGACGTCGGAGCCAGTAAAGGAGATTTTGGAGACGTCTGGATGTTCGATGAGCGCTGCACCGGCTTCAGTTCCAAGGCCGGTTACCACGTTAAGAACACCATCCGGGAGCCCTGCTTTTTTGGTGAGCGCTGCGAATTCAAGCGTGCTTACTGACGCAAATTCAGACGGTTTGAGAACAACGGCACAACCCGCCGCAAGCGCTGGGGCACACTTCATTGCACAAAACATGAGAGGGGAATTCCAGGCCGTGAGCGCCGCGACGACCCCAACTGGTTCACGAAGGGTCAAGGCCAAGCTATCCGCCTTTTCGATGGGAACCACGGTACCCTCGATTTTGTCTGCCAGACCAGCGTAATAGTACCAGTACTCGGAAATCATAGCCAGTTGTCCCCGCATCTCGGTGAGCAACTTGCCGTTGTCACGCACTTCGATCTCCGCCAGACGGTCCGCATTCTCAACGACGGCATCGCCAATCTTGCGAAGGATTTTACCTCGTTGGGTCGCCGACATCTCTGCCCACGCACCGGTCATGGCAAGCTTGGCGGCGGCGACTGCCCGAGACGCATCGTCCTTGTTTCCACGTGCAATCCTAGCCCAGGCTGTACCCTTATAAGGGTCGATCGTCTCGAGCCATTCACCACTTGAGGGATCAACATCTTGACCACCGATATATAACTTATACTCTTGCACTTCGTTCTCCTCTTTGCAGCTAAGGCCCAAGAAATGTCAGGCGTCTTCCAAAAGAAAGGACGCCGCCCGTTCACCGATCATAATCGCGGTTGCATTTGTTGGCCCGGAAACAATGGACGGCATGATCGAGGCGTCGGCAACGACCAGACCTTCTAGCCCCCTCACTCGAAGCCTCGAGTCGACGACTGCATCGAGGCCGGATCCCATCTTACAGGTTCCACATGCGTGATAGACCGAGCTGGCGCTGGATCGAATGTAACTCAACAGCTCGTCGTCGCTGCTTATGTCGATGCCCGGCCGTTCCTCACGCTCGATTTCGCGTCGGAGCGGATCTGTCGCGGCAATGGCGCGAGCAATGCGTAAGCCCGTCAACACGGCCTGCTGATCGCTCTCAGCAACCAAATAATTCGGTTGGATCACAGGCTGCTCCATTCTGTTGTCGGAGCGCAGCCGGACCGAGCCGCGACTTTGAGGACGGAGTTGGAACGCAGAAATAGAAAATCCGGAAAATTCGTCGAGCCCTTTGCGATAGTCCGTGCTGCTGAACGGCATGAACATCACCAGGATATCGGGCCTTTCAAGATCAGCTCGGGTCCGAAGGAACCCACCAACCTGCGCTCCGGATGATGTCAGGGGACCTCGCCGGAAGAGTAAGTATTGGACCCCCATTTGCATTTTCGCGAGTGGACTCTTCACCTTGTCGTTAAGGGTTTGATAGCGGCGGCTCTTGAGCACAAGGCGTGCCTGGACATGATCATGCAGATTGGCGCCAACCCCCCTCAGCTCATGCTGAACCCGCACGCCTGCATCCTGTAACCACTGTCCCCGCCCAATACCGGATCGTTGAAGGATCACGGGTGAATTAATGGCACCCGCCGACAGGATCACAGCCTGGCGGGCCGCCACTGTCTGTGCATGACCGTCGGTCGTGTAGCTTACGCCTATCACCCTCCCATTCTCCAGCAGCAGTTTCTCAACCTCGACATCGATCTTCAGCGTGAAGTTTCGTCGGCGCTTCGCACTTGCCAGGAATGCCACGGCGCTGCTCGCGCGCTTGCCTGCGCGGGCTGTCATCTGGAAATCCCCGACGCCTTCCTGTGAGGAGCCGTTGAAATCATCGTTCGATGGGAAACCTGCATTCAAAGCACTTTGCGTGAAAGCTCTACTGAGTGGATTCCGGTCAATCAGATTTGAGACGGAAAGCGGGCCACCGCTGCCGTGAAAATCGTCTGGCCCATTCTCTTGGTCCTCCGACTTTCGGAAGAAGGGCAGAACCTCATCGTAGCTCCAGCCAAGATTGCCATCCTGCTGCCAACTGTCAAAATCCTCCCGCTGCCCCCTGGTGTAAACAAGTCCATTTATCGAACTTGATCCGCCAAGGACCTTGCCAGATGGCGTGAAGATCGTCCGTCCGCCGAGACCGGGCGAAGGTGCCGTCGAGTAGTTCCAAGTCAACTTCTTGTTTACTATTGTTTTGCCGAAGCCCATCGGGATATGGATCCAGGGGTTCCGATCGGGTCCCCCAGCCTCGAGCAAGAGTACGCTACTTCGGCCGGACTCGCTTAGCCGGTTTGCGACAGCGCAGCCTGCCGAGCCAGCTCCAACAACGATGTAATCAAAAGTACTCATTTCCATTCGTAACAATGCTCCAGTAGTGCGCAATTGTTTTGGTTAGACCAGAGAACACGCCGGAACGGGCGCCGCTACGAGAATGAAACTTCCGGCTTGGATTCAGCCTTTGGGGACTTTGCCGACGAACGGAGGCGAGCGATCGCTTCCCCCACCACGCCACGCCGAAACAGCAGCACACAGCTAACGAAAACGACGCCTTGTGCGACAAGGACCCACTCTCCGAGGGACGCAAAGTAATAGGTTAACCCGAACACGATGACAGCGCCGACGATGGGACCATAAAGGGTTCCCATTCCACCGATCAGCACCATCAACAAGGCCTGACCGGACATGGACCAGTGCATGTCTGACAGGTTGGCGCTTTGTGAAACGACTGACTTCAGGCCTCCAGCCAATCCGGCCAGGGCCCCTGAAATCACAAAGGCGATCAGCTTGTAACGATCAGCGCGATATCCAAGCGATATAGCTCTTGCTTCGTTGTCGCGAACTGCTTTCAGGACTTCGCCAAACGGTGAATTGACGATCCGCCCCAGACCTAAAATGATCCCGATAAACAAAATGGAGACAACGATGTAGAGGATGGTCGGATCAGACAGGGGCAATAGACCAAAAAGCGCTGTCTGAGGAACATTCTGAATTCCATCCTCACCATGTGTGAATTCGGCTTTAAGCGCGATAAAATACATCATCTGCCCGATACCCAGCGTAATCATGGCGAAGTAGATGCCCTGGCGCCGGAGAGCCACCAGACCGACCACAAACGCAAGCGCTGCGGAGCCTAGAACCCCGATCAGGACCGACAATTCACTGGGGACGCCCCACACCGCTCCAAGCTGCGCCACAGCATAGGATCCAGCACCGAAGAACATAGCGTGTCCGAAGGACAGCAATCCCACGTAGGAAATGAGAAATCCGACGGAAAGTGCATAGATTGCGAAGCATACGGCCTGAATGACCGTGTATTTGTACACGAAAAAGAATGCGACGGTCAGAGCAAGAGCTACCAGAATGGCGGTGATCTTAACGCCCTTTGCGGAAACATCGAAGATCTCGTCATTCTCGGCTGCGTTCTTTGGTGCATTGACGGTCCATCCAAACAAGCCCGCCGGCCTAACAATCAATATGACAACCATGAGAATGAATATCGCCAAGGAAGATGCTTGCGGATATACATACCCGACGAGGCCCTCGATCAGTCCCGCGAGGAAACCGGTGACGATACTCCCTCCGATCGAGCCCATGCCTCCGATTACGACGATCGCAAAAACGACGATCATCAAATCATGCCCCATGAAAGCCTGCGGCTGGTAGATTGGTGCCGCCAACACGCCAGCCAGGCCCGCTAGGCCAACGCTGACGGAGTAAGTCACTGTCACGAGCAGCGGAACATTCACGCCAAACGTTTGGACAATTTGCGGGTTCTCCGTGGACGCACGGAGATAAGCACCGAGCCGGGTCTTTTGAATACAGAACCAGGTCACCCCACAGATGACGATGGAAAAGACAGGCACCCATAGACGGTAATAGGGCACCAAAAGGAAGGGCAGTTTGACGGCGCCGGTCAATTCCTGTGGCGGGGAATACGGCAGGGGTGTGAGACCATATATGGCTTGGACAAGCCCTTGGATGACGAGCGCAAGGCCAAAGCAAAGCAGCATGCCATAAAGGGCATTGAGGTGGGCAATGCGGGCAAGGAAAAGTTTCTCGGTCAAGAACCCCGTAAAGCCGACGCACAGGGGAACGATTGCCAGGGCCCACCAATAGCCTAGGCCGAAGGTCTGCAACAACAGTGCCGTGCCCAACGCGCCTAGCATGTACTGCACGCCATGCATGAAATTCACAACATGAAGCATGCCAAAAATGACGGCAAGTCCCAAGGCCAGCAAGGCGTAGAAGCCGCCATTGATGAGGCCGAGGAAAAGATATCCAAAGAGTAAGTCCCAAGAAACCGTAGCCAAAAGCGTTGCCCTCCCTGGCACGATTGGTTATTTCAGATGCGATCGCCAGCCCGTATATAGTCAGGTCGCGACGTCAGACAGAAAGCCATGCTTCCAATTCTCCTCGCTTGGATACAACGTCATCCCGGTCCATCATCCGAACCGTGCGGCCTTGTTCCACGAGGTAGACTCGGTCCATAACTTTAGTTGCAAAAGAGAGATTCTGCTCAACCAGAAGTATGGTGAATCCTTTGCGCTTGAGAAGCGCGATTGTATTGGCGATCTGGTCTACAATTACCGGGGCGAGGCCTTCCGTCGGCTCGTCAAGCAGGAGCAGCCGCGATCCGGTTCGTAGAATCCGCGCTATCGCTAACATCTGTTGCTCACCGCCCGAGAGCTTCGTTCCCTGGGTCGAAAGCCTTTCACGAAGATTGGGGAAAAGCTGGAAAATCTCATCCAATGTCATACCATTGGGAGCGATTGTCGGCGGAAGTAAAAGATTTTCCTCCACCGTCAGGCTTGAGAAAATCGCCCGCTCCTCGGGGCAATAGGCCAGTCCCATTCTGGCAATTGCGTCGGGGGTCTTGCCCAGGACTTGGTTGGAGAACAAAGTTATGGAGCCGGTTGCCCGAGGAGCAATTCCCATGATGCTACGTAGAGTCGTTGTCTTTCCCGCTCCGTTCTTCCCGATCAGGACGACCAATTCGCCTTCGTTGAGGACGAGATCGACTCCATGCAAGATATGGCTCTCGCCGTACCATGCATTTAGCTTCTTGACTTCGAGAAGCGCCTTGGCATTTGGTTGGCTCTGAAAGACCACGGAAGCCGTTTTAGTCATGGGATGATCCAAGGTAAGCTGCTTTGACATTGGGATCGCTCGAAACAGTTTTGTAGTCTCCCTCGGCGACGACGCGCCCGCGCACCATTACGCTGATTGTGTCGGCAAGGGACGACACGACCTTGAGATTGTGCTCAACGATAATGATGGTCCTCGCACCTGAGAGCGATCTAATGAGCGTGGTGATGGTTTCGATGTCCTCCTGGCCCATCCCTGCCATAGGCTCGTCCAAAAGCAGTACTTTCGGCTCCAGCGCGAGAGTCGTGGCAAGTTCGAGGGCGCGTTTGCGCCCATAGGGCATTGACGCTGCCTGAGTGTGAGCCCAGGTTTCGAGGCCAACTGCCGATAAAAGTCCGAGGGCACGTTCATTGTACCGATCCATATCTCGATGCGTGGCCCAGAAACGAAAGGTTCCACCTCCAGGTCTCATCAACGCGATGCGCACATTTTGAAGGGCCGTGAGCCTGCCGAACGTGGATGAAATCTGGAACGATCTCACCATGCCATCGGAGGCAACGTCCGCGGGACCCGAATGAGTGATATCAGCTCCGTCCAAGATAATTTGCCCGGCACTGGGGGGCAGAAACTTGGTCAGCAGGTTAAACATGGTTGTCTTGCCGGCCCCGTTGGGGCCGATAATGGCGTGGATCTGCCCGGCTTTGACATCGAGGTTGACATCGTCAACCGCACGGAAACCTCCAAAATCTCGGCATATGCCTCGGGCCTGAAGAATGATTTGGTCCATTGACAAATTTCTCCGAGTTCAGATGAGCAGCGTTAGCTTTTTATCAACGCGCACTCGCTTTCGCTCGGAGAACGAACCGTACTTGGACCGGCAACTGTCGACACATAATCGTACATATCGAAATCGTATTTGGACGCCTCCGGCGCCTTCACCTTAAAAAGGTGAAAGTCACGGACGCACATTCCGTCTTCGCGCACGGTAAGATTATTACTCATCATATCGTTGACGGGAATGCTCCTCATCGCTTTGGCCACCTGTGTGGCGTCAACGACACCCGCCTGAGCAACGGCCTTTAAATAATGCATGACTGCGCTATAGCCACAGGCCCGCTCACCATTGGGTGGACTGCCCATCTTCTTCATGTAGCGCTTCGACCAATCCCGCGTCTTGTCGTTCTGATCCCAGTAGAAAACCTCGTTGGCGTACAGGCCATGCATGCTCTCTAGACCGAGTACCTGCACATCCACAATGCTCATGCTCGTCGTGGCCAAAGTGACAACCGAGTCAAGGCCAAATTGGCGTGCGGTTTTGATGAAATTCAGCAAGTCGGTTCCGAACAGGCCGACTTGCACGACATCGGCGCCAGAATTTGCAGCGGCCAGAACGGCTGTACTAAAATCCGGTGACCCAAGAGGGACTCGAAGCGAGCCGGTAACGGTCGCGCCTCGCCCTTCAAGGGATTTCTTGAAGTCGTTTTCCAGTGAGATCCCGAACGCGTAGTCGGGATTAAGGAGGAACCACCGTTTCTTACCCATTTTCACGAATACGTCGGGCTGAACGGTCGACAGCCCATATGTATCGTAGGTCCAATGGAAAGATGTCGGGTTACAGGATTTTCCCGTAATTTGAGAGGAGTGTGCGTTCGAGACAACGGCGATTTTGTTCTTATTTGCAGCGAGCGCCATCACCGCCAGGGCGCATGATGAGATCTGCAGATCGAAAAACGCCTCGACGCCTTTCGTGTCCATCCATTCACGCGCGATACCGGTTGCGATCTCCGCCTTACCTTGATGGTCGGCTGAAACGATTTCGATTTGACGACCGAGGGCTTGGCCGCCAAAATCTTCGACAGCAAGTTCTACCGCAGCTACCGAGCCCTTTCCGCCTGACGTGGACGCAACGGAAGAAAAGTCGCAGAGGACTCCTATCCGCAGCGGGCCTTCCGATTGCGCGAAGACACGCGTACCGGCGGATGCAATTCCCTCAGCAGCTACAATTTTCAGCAAGTCACGCCGTTTCAAGTTCATCATATCCTCCTTATGATGCGTCTCCCAAATGCCCAACGGCTCTCCGAATTCCCTCGCCGTTCGCACTTGTAATAAATACCCATAATTCGAGATTTCATAATGGTCAATGATTTTAAATATCCGATTATCTGGTGGATGACCAGTTTTGCTCCAATGGATCATTGCCTGACCGAGTTTCAGCGTTGCCATCCAAGCCAACCAGTCTCTGCATTTCCTGAGCCGCTTTGCAGTGTGTTGGTCATAGATCCTTGCGAAAGCAAGCAGACAATGGAGGGCGGCGGATCACCTTTCACCCAATCCCACCTAATAGGACTGACGTCGACAACATTGGTTCGTATTCACATTCGGCGAGGCGGCGGCATTCAATTGATCACCCGTTCGTCTAAGGAGAGATAGAAGTCGCAACACACATAACCAATCGGGTGTGTTTAGCGGTGGCGCGGCTTTTTGCTTCTCTACAAGCGCACTGATTTTTGGTGTCTGCGAGGGATTAGCGCGACATAATGTCTGTCCCGCCTGGAAACTCTTGGTCAAGATTCTTACTCACTCATGAGCCCGACTAATAACTGCAATAAATCATGGATGGCTAATCAATGTCAGACTTCTCCGCTAATTGAAGAATGGAGCAGTCGAAGCTGACGTTACGCCTCGTAACCTAGTGCAGGTACTCAGGAGCCGCGTGCATCTGATATTCAGCGCATTTCGCAGAGGCAAATTCGCTTCAGCAAAGACAAAAGGAATTCGCTTCGGATGTAGCCGCAGGACAAGGTTGGGAGGCCTCATGAGTAGCGAAATTGATGTCGTCATTGTCGGCGCCGGTGCCGCGGGGATTGCAGCGTCGCGACAGCTGGCGAAAGGTAGATGTTCTGCCGTTATCGTTGAGGCGCTGCCGCGCCCAGGGGGGAGGGCATGGACGACAGTTGCTGGAGGATACCGTCTCGATCTTGGTTGTGGCTGGCTGCATTCGGCTGACCGCAATCCCTGGTCACGCATAGCTGAAGAAAACGGCTTTGCTGTCGATCGCAGAGAAGCAGCTTGGGGTAAGCAATTCGGTGATCTCGGTTTTCTACCAGAAGAGCAGCGGGCGGCAAGGCAAGCGCTACAGGAATGGGAAAAGCGCCTACCGGCTGTTGTCGAAGACAGCGATTGTGCCGGGGATGCACTCACACCGGAGAACAAATGGAATCCTTATGTGCAGGCGATCTGCGGGTTTTCGAATGGCGTTGCTCCCGATTTGATGTCGGCGAGCGACTACCTGGCTTACGACGCGGCATGCACCTATCGAAATTGGCGTGTGCCAGACGGATACGGCACGATGATAACGGCGAGTATACCATCGCAAATTCCGGTTTGGCTTGATACGCCCATACATAGCCTCATCGATAACGGCCGCCGGCTGAAGATTGAAACATCAAGAGGGAGCATCTCTGCGCGCGCCGCCATCATGACGGTCTCGACAAACGTCCTTGCGGGCGATGCCATCAAGTTGCCAGGGGTTTTGGACCCTTGGCGGCATGCAGCGGGGCGTTTGCCTTTGGGTCACGATGAAAAGCTGTTCCTCAACATCCATGATCCCGATGCGTTCTCGCCAGAAACGCATCTGATCGGAAATCCCTATGATAGCGCGACGTGCGATTTCTATATTCGCCCTTTCGGGCGGCCAATCATCGAGTGTTATCTTGGCGGGGACAGCGCGCTTATTGTTGCACGGCATGGTCTTGCGGCCGGCTATCGATTGGCGATCGATCAACTTGCGCATCTGTTCGGATCGGATATCCGGTCCAAACTATCGCCGCTGGTCGGATCCAGCTGGTACTCCACCGACCGGATCGGAGGCGCCTATAGCTGTGCACTTCCGGGCCAAGCAACAGCGCGTCGCAGTTTGGCCAGATCCTGGGATCAACGCATTTTTTTCGCGGGGGAGGCCACACACAGCTACGATTTCTCCACCGCACACGGTGCTTATGAAAGTGGCTTGCGCGCCGCCGATGAAGCCCTTGCCGCGCTCAACCTGTCAAGGGTTGTGTTCCAACCCCTAATGACGCCGACAGCAAAAATTCATGAAGCCGTTTCATGACGGCAAACAATGGCGCTGATACTATTGGCGTAAAAGGCGTTGCTGAGGTATTTCCCAAGTGGCCTCGTTCATGAAGATAAACTGGTCTTTCCTCAATTTTTCATGTGAATCGGCGCCAACGGGAAAATTGGTGCTGCCGCCTTTTATAGTCCAGAGCGCATAAACCCATTCAGCGGCTTCGCGGGTGACGCCCCGCAACACAACTGCGCTAAGATGCGGTCGTCGAGCGAGCAACCGAGCGACCTATTGGTCATAACTCGCAACATACGGGATTTACGTATTGCCTGATTGACCCTGATGTCACCTTGGCGATAAAGCGGCCGGTTGGCGAGAATTGCGGCTTTTTGTGGTTAGAATGCGGCGGGTTGGCCTAGAATCTGTGCACTAAAGCTTCATCGGCCGAAGGTGATAGCATCAGCAAATCTCATACTTTAGGATCTTCATTGACACAGCGACGCGGGTGAAGATACCGTCATCAGCGGCGGCCAAGCAAAGTACCTTTTCTGGCGACTGCAGGTTCGGAGGCTTGCACGCACATATAACTGACACGTCGGATCTATCGACAGAACGCGTAAATGACGCGCAGGGAACCTCCCTGATCCCCTGGATTTGTCCGACGTGAAGAAAGACGCGCTAAGACGGACCCTTTGAGAGGAATTCGCAACCGGGGAGGGGCGAAAACCCGAGGGAAAACGATGGGCCCGTCATTCGTTTAGCGGGACGAGCTCGATGACGACCGTCATCGCAATCGTCGCGTACAACTTCATGGGAGGAGAAGTCATGAAAGTCGCATTACACGAACATTTTTTGCATATTAACCGACGCGCACTGCTTAAGAGTGCCGCAGCGGCGACTTTGCTGGGGGCGACAGCAAAGTATACACCTGCGCTCGCGCAGAACAATCTTCGCGCGGAGATCCTAAAAATCCCTGGCGTTGGCAGCGGACAGCCTGGCGATGCGGAATGGCAGAAGGTTGGCGAGTTGTGTCTGGGGGCAACTAAACAGAGCGTTAAGCAGGGTGAGTTTAAAGGAGTGGAGCTGACGTTTCTTGGTACAAATGCCAGCAACGTTCACAACGTGCTGTCACGAGGGCTCCTAAAACCTTGGGAGGCTTACACGGGCGCCAAAATTACCTGGATCGACCTTAGTGTCCCAGATTTCAACGCGCGTTTGCAACAGTCAATCGCTTTGAATGCTATCGACTTTGACATCATCGAGATGGGCGCCGCCTTCGAGGGCGACACGTGTAGCAGGGGTCTCATGTCGGAGGTTCCTGATTGGGTCAAGAAGCAAGTCGACATGGATGATTATGTCAACTATTTGAAAGCCCCGGTTGGAACCTGGGACGGCAAGACTTATCGCGTTTCCGTTGACGGCGATTGCCATAACTTCAACTATCGAACCGACGTGTTTTCCGATGCAGACCTTGCCCAGAGCTGGGACAAAGAGGTCAGCGAAAAAGCAGGGCTAGTCCACTGGGGGCTTCCGCAGACTTGGCAGCAAGTCCAAGCTGCAACTAAGTTCCTTAAGGGCAAGCAGGTTGGGGGGATGGACGCCTTTGGCTACCTGGATGCTTGCAAGCCATGGGGCGGTTTCGGCTTCTACTATCTTGCATCGCGCGCGTCTGCCTACGCCAAGCATCCAAGCGACAAGGCGTGGATATTCGACGTCGATACGATGAAGCCTAGAATCAATAACGCTGCATGGGTTCGCGCAATACAGGACGTCGTGGATGCGCTGCCGTTCGAGCCCGCCGATCAGCTTGGTATGGATCCGCTCGGCACCGGCTTCACTCAGTTTTTGGGCGGCACGGGGTCCATGCTCGCCTGGTGGGGTGACATTGGCTCCAATGTTAAAACCAACGACAATTCAGTGATTGGAGATTTGACAGGATTTTCAATTTTACCGGGTTCACCCGACGTTTACAACTCGAAGACAGGACTCTGGGAGACGCTTTCCTCCGGCCCCAACCGTGCCCCGAATATGGCATTCATTGGCTACGGACTGTACGTCATGGCGAGAGTTGACGGTGACTCTTTGAAGCATAGAGCGGCCTGGTCGGCTGTGGCCCACCTTGGTGGAAAGGATTTGTCGCTCTGGACCGCTGCCTATCCGTCGGGTCTGCAACCTTATCGTAACAGTCAATTCAACGTCTCGGAATGGGTTGGGGCAGGTTACGATGAGACTTTCGTTACTTCATATCTTCGATCGCAGGCGGATTCTTATAATCACCCGAACGCAGCGGTTGAGCCACGTCTTCCGGGTATTTATCAATATTACAGCATCGCGGAAGACGAGCTGTCGAAGATTTATTCCGGCCAAGTCAAACCGCAAGAGGGGGCAGATGCGATTGCTTCCGCCTGGGAAAAGATCACGGATCAATTGGGCCGGGATAAGCAAATAGCGCTCTACAAGGCATCACTAGGGGTACAATAAATTTGATCGGCGCCGGCCACCGTGGCCGGCGCCCCAACGGCGGATTTGAGCGTGATAGCCATAGAAAATAGTAGCCAGAAGACTTCCTTTACCCCCGAAAGCAAGCAAGACATCCGCCTTTTGGGGCATTTTATAGTCGCTGCGGCGTCAGGACTGTTGGTGGCAATGCTCGCAGTGCAGGTTCTTTACAAGACCGGTACGATCCCAATTGGTTTTGAGACATGGCGACCGGCCCTCTACGCATATGTTTTATGGGCAATTGCCTTAGGGATCGTGCAGGTTTTGGTTCGCGGGGAAGCGGGTCAACGTGCGTTGTTTATACTGCCAGCCGTTCTTTTTACCGTTGCAGTTGTGGTCTTCCCGACCGTGTTCGGGCTCTTTGTCGCGTTTACAGACTGGAATCTTTCGGGAGCAGCCGGGCCGCGGTTCAACGGTCTTGCGAACTTCAAGCAGATGCTCGGTGATGGGTATTTTTGGAATGCTCTCTGCAACATGGTGTTCTACGTTGCCGCCGTTCTCGTACAATATTGCTTGGCCTTTGGACTCGCGCTTCTTTTAAATCTCGAGATCCGAGCCCGAAAATTTTTTCGCGTAGCCTTTCTACTTCCCTTTATGTTGAGTCCAGTTGCGGTAAGTTGGATGATTGGAAAGTCAATCATGGACTTCCGATCCGGCCCATTGACGCACCTCGCGCGAGCGATCGGATGGGACAATCCAAGCTTCTTTACCTCGCCAATGATTGCTAGGATCAGCATCGCGGTGCTAGACGCCTGGGTTTGGATCCCATTCACGGTAATCCTGCTGTTAGCGGGACTACAAGCAATTTCAAAGGAGGTGCAGGAGGCCGCAAGGGTCGACGGCGCCACTCCGTGGGCAGCGTTCTGGCACATCACGTTTCCCCTGATGCTACCTGTTTCGATAACAGCAATCATCGTTCGGGTCATCTTTCAGCTGAAGCTCGCCGATATGGTCATTAACACGACATATGGTGGGCCAGGTGGTGCAACCGACACCGTCTCAAGCTTTATTTTCCGAGAGTATCGAGATCGTTCGAACGTTGGCTATGGAACGATGCTAGCGATGGTGTACCTCGTGCTGATCATCGGTTTTCTCCTCATATTTTTATCCGTGCTGAAACGTTTTACGCGCTGGAACGAGGGAACAAATGAATAGTCGTGCGAGACATCTGATAAGCAAAACACTCACCTACAGCGCATTGTGCCTTTGGGCTTTCGTCTGCCTCTTTCCAATTTATTGGACGTTTACAACGGCTTTCAAGAGAGCTCCGGATATTCTGCGAGGCAATCTCGTCCCGTGGATTGACTTTATTCCGGATTGGATCGGCTGGAGGTCACTTGGCTTATCGCCGGACAGAATCGGAGAAACGTCCACGGTGCGAGACGAGTTTCTGCTTCGGTTCGAAAATAGCGTCATCATATCGCTCAGCGCGGCGTCCTTGGCCGTTGTGCTTGGTGCACCCGCCGCCTACGGCCTTTCTCGCTTTCGCTACAAGTTCGGGGTGATGGGGAACAGCGACATATCGTTTTTCTTTCTGTCCCAGATGATCCTGCCGCCTGTCGTCCTGGCTCTGCCCGTCCTCGTGCTCTATCAGGGACTTAACATGCTTGATACCCGACTTGGGCTGATTGTCATTTATACACTTTCGGTGCTTCCCAATGTTATATGGATTATGCAAGACCAGTTCGGGTCAATACCGAACGAACTAGAACAAGCGGCGTTGGTCGATGGCTGTACGGTTTGGGGCGCCTTTTTCCGCATTGTCGTGCCCCTCGCGCTGCCTGGCATGGTCGCCGCCTTCATTTTATCGATCGTTCTGTGCTGGAACGAGTATTTCTTCGCAGCACTGCTTACGAGCACCAACGCAACCACACTGCCGGTCATGGTCGCGAGCCAAACAAGTTCTCAGGGCGTCTCCTGGTGGACAATGGCAGCTTTGGCGTTCGCAGCGATTTTGCCTCTTATTCTGGTCGGCATTTTCCTCGAAAAATATATCGTCAAGGGGCTGACGGCTGGCGCCGTAAAGTAAAGCACGCGGTCATCGTAGGTCGAGAAAGGGGAGGCGACATGTCTTTATCAAATAGAATGAATCTTGCCGGAAAAGTCGCCCTGATCGCAGGGGGCGCAGGCGGTATCGGTGCAGCTATAGCTAACGGGTTCATCGAAGCTGGCGCCAAAGTCGTACTGGGTGATAATGTCGAATCCCTGGGGGATATCGCCAGCCAAATGTCCCGAAATAGTAGCGCGGACTGGGTGAGCATGGACGTAACCAAAAGCGGGTCCGTGGACGAGGCTGTGGCGCATGTGGTCAACGGGCACGGTAAGTTGGATATTCTTGTTGCAGCTGCCGGGGTTACCTATGAAGAACCAACCCTCGATCACACTGATGAAAACTGGCGGCGCGTCATGGCAGTAAACCTCGACGGCGCGTTTTATTGCATGAGAGCAGCGGGACGGCAAATGGCCAAGTCCGGCGGTGGCTCCATCATAGCAATTTCTTCTATCTGCAGCCGTGTTCGCGTGCGGCCGGAACTTCACGTTGGATATGACGCTACAAAGGCCGCTGTCGCTCTGCTATGCCGTAACATCGCGGTTGAATGGGCCGATCACAATATCCGCGTGAATGCCGTGGCGCCTGGCTATTGCGACACAACCTTGCTTGGCGCGGTCGGCCGAGCCCGCCCAGACGTGTTAAAGCAATGGCTCGAGGACATCCCCCAGCACCGGCTGATTGCTCCTCGGGAGATCGCAGATGCGGTTTCGTTTCTTGCGTCAGATGCGGCAAGCGGCATCACAGGCCAAGAGCTGGTGGTTGATGGCGGTTATTCGGTGGCATAAAGGCGAAATGATGTGCGATCAAAGCAAGACAGGTTCTGCGGGGCAGAACGCGGTGTTGGGGCCCTCCGCAGAACCCTCTTGCCTGCGCCCATCTAAAGGTCGCAGCGGGGTAGCGGAGGCCTCATTGTTGGAGGTTGTTCTTCGTATTAATCGCGGCGACCATCGACTTTCAATCGATCCGCGAGCCACTTTGTTGGACGTACTGCGTGAAAAGCTGAATTTGACCGGATCCAAGAAGGGCTGCGGCCTTGGTCAGTGTGGGGCCTGCACGATCTTGATGGATGGAAATCGATTCAAATCATGCTTGTTGCTTGCTGCCCTTGTTGAACGACGCGACATCATTACCATCGAAGGACTGGCTGACGGAGATCGACTTCATCCGCTTCAGTCGGCGTTCATCGAGCGAGACGCATTTCAGTGTGGTTACTGCACCTCTGGGCAGATCATGTCCGGTATCGCTTGCATCGCCGAAGGACACGCCGGTTCCGCAGAAGAAATTCGCGTGTGGATGAGCGGAAACCTCTGCCGATGCGGTGCGTACGACAATATCGTTACCGCTATTCAGGATGCGGCCGGCAAGAAAGAAGCGGGTGACGATGGGGCCTTTTGATCTACATCGTCCGACTGACCTCAATGAAGCCATATCGTTGAATGCGCATTCGGGCCGAACAGACGTGCTCAGCGCGTTTATCGCTGGGGGCACCGACATGGTGCAGCTTCTACAGGAGAATGTTCTCCAACCCCGAAGACTAGTCAGCCTGTGTGGACTACTTGATGAGGGTATCCACATGGAAGCGCATGAGTTGCGATTGGGCGCTGCAGCAACAATGGCAAAGGTCGCTGCCCATCCCGACGTCCTTTTACATTATTCCCTGATTGCCGAGGCGATCTTGAACTCCGCGAGCCCACAGGTGCGCAATCAAGCAACGATCGCAGGCAATCTCTTGCAGCGGACCCGTTGTCCCTATTTTCGCGACGTGGGGTACGAAGCGTGCAACAAGCGTAATCCCGGCTCCGGATGCGCTGCAATCGGAGGCGAAAATCGGTGGCATGCCATATTAGGTGCCAGCGAAAGCTGTATTGCCGTCCATGCTTCGGACCTCGCGGTAGCCCTTGTAGCACTCGATGCATCCGTCTCACTTTTGGGGCCAAAAGGGCAGCGGCATGTAAACCTAGATAAGAT
Source organism: Rhizobium sp. BK619 (assembly GCF_014195245.1). Taxonomy (NCBI): domain Bacteria; kingdom Pseudomonadati; phylum Pseudomonadota; class Alphaproteobacteria; order Hyphomicrobiales; family Rhizobiaceae; genus Rhizobium; species Rhizobium sp. BK619. The sequence goes on from NZ_JACIBH010000015.1 coordinate 239,677, forward strand.
GTATCAGCTTCCCGGAGATACGCCGCATATCGAGGCAGACCTCAAGCCAGGCGAAATCATCACAGCAATTACCGTCCCTCGGGACGCAGCAGGACTTCAATGTTCCTACATCAAGGTCCGCGACAGGGCTTCGTTTGAGTTCGCCGTCGTGTCGGCAGCGGTTGCGCTGGACATAAAGGGACGCCAGATACGTGATGCCCGCATTGCAGTTGGCGGGGTCGCTACACGTCCTTGGCGCCTTCCCCAGGTAGAAGCCAAACTCAAAGCTGCGCACTTTGACATCAACGCGTTAGATGCTGCTGCAGAAGCGGCGACGCAGGGCGCGCGCGGCCAGGGTCACAACGAATACAAGATTGAACTGATGAAAAGAGCCGTGCGACGTGCGCTTGAAACGGCAGGAGGTTTTCGATGATCAATTTCATCGGCAAGCCCGTAAGCAGGGTTGACGGTCGTCTCAAGGTTACTGGGGGTGCCGTTTTTTCCGCTGAGTTTAATTGTCCGGGCCTTGCCCATGCGGCGGTGGTGCGAAGCACAATAGCCAGCGGTCGGATTACGGCGATTGCCGTAGACGAGGCGGATCGTGCGCCTGGAGTGATCGCAGTCCTGACGCATCAGAACTGCCCGAGGCTGCCCTATCACCCGCACAAGAGCCTACCCGATGCCGTCGTGGGCGAACGACTGCATGTCCTTCAAGACGACCACATCAGTCATCAGGGTCAGCCAGTCGCGCTGATTATCGCTGAGACCCTTGAGGAAGCGGCCCATGCGGTAAGCCTCGTGCGTGTTAGCTACGCGCCCGATGCAGGTACCACGGATTATCTCAGCGTAACGCCCGTTGATCCGACTGACGAAAAAGCCGCTGTCACCGGGCTCAGACGGGAAGAGTCGCAACGCGGTAATCCGGCTGAGGTTTTCGCCACAGCAGAGGTTAGTTTTGACGGCAACTATTCAATTCCGAGAGAATATCATAATCCGATCGAAACGCATGCGACTATCGCGTCCTGGGATGGCGACCAGCTGACCTTGTGGGATAAAACCCAGTGGGTTCACAACGTAGCTGACGAAATTGCAGCCATTTTCGGAATGCCCGCGCGAGACATCCACGTCATATCACCTTTTGTGGGTGGGGCTTTCGGCTCAGCGGCAAGGGTCTGGGCGCATGTAACCCTTGCCGCGCTGGGGGCCAGAATTGTTGGGCGGCCGGTTAAGCTCGTTCTGACCCGGCGCGATATGTACTATGGAACTGGCTACCGTCCAAGATCGACGCAGCGAGTGGCGATCGGCGCATCGCTTGAAGGGCGGCTGCAGTCCATAAGCCACGAGGTAAGCCATGAAACTTCGACCTACGAGGAGTACATGGAATCCCTTTTATTCGCGACACGGTTTTTGCACTCTTGTCCAAACGTCTATACTCGCTATCACCTTGCTCCGATGAACATTCACACGCCCACATATATGCGAGGTCCGGGTGAAGCGAGCGGATTGTTTGCGCTGGAATCCGCCCTTGACGAGTTGGCTGCAAACCTCAAGATCGATCCTGTTGAACTCCGTTTGCGAAACGAGCCGGACATTGACGAATCCACGAACTTGCCGTTCTCGAGCCGCTCGACGCGAGAATGTTATCTGCTGGCGACGGAGCGCTTTGGTTGGAGCAAGCGTAATCCGGAACCACGGTCAATGCGCGACGGCCGATTGTTGGTCGGCTGGGGTATGGCTACCGGCGTATATCCGGTCTACGTCGCGACAGCTTCAGCGAGGGTGCGCATCTTTCCGAATGGCACGGCGGAAGTCGTGAGCGCAGCCAGTGACATGGGTCCGGGCACATATACGTCAATGACTCAAGTTGCAGCAGAAACACTCGGACTCTCTCTCGATCAGATTACTTTCAAACTTGGTGATACAAACCTGCCGCGGGCGGCGATCCATGCCGGATCGATGACGATGAGCAGCGTTGGGAGTGCCATTCAGGCGGCATGCGATATGGCGCGCGCAGAGGCGCTATTGCAGACAGGTGCGTCCACCCTCAAAGAGGCTTTGCGACATTTGAAGGGGCCTATAGAGAAGTTGGCAGATTTTTCTCCTGAAGGCGGAGAACAAAAATTCTCCATGAACGCGTTCTCAGCAGTGTTTGCCGAGGTTACCGTCGATCCGGAGCTCGGCGAAACGCGTGTGCGGCGGATGGTAGGGGCTTATGGAGCTGGACGCATCGTCAATCCGAAGATTGCCCGCAGCCAATGTGTTGGAGGTATGATCGGCGGGATTGGAATGGCACTAATGGAGCACGCGATCGTCGATCCGAGGTCTGGGCGGGTGGTAAACGCGAATTTGGCGGAATATGCAGTTCCGGTTCACGCCGATGCGCCCCCGTTGATAGACGTGATTTTCGTGGATGAAAAAGACCCCTATGTGCCTATGGGTGTCAAGGGTATTGGCGAATTGGCAATGGCCGGCATTGCTCCCGCCATTTCAAATGCTGTCTTCCATGCAACAGGGAGACGGGTACGCAGTCTGCCAATCACGCCGGACAAGTTGCTTTAACGGAGACGCCCTGCAGACTTCACATCGCTTTATGAAGTTTGCGCAATGATCTACTTGATAACCGCGGCTGATATTGCCCTCGCCAACTTATCCCCTTGCGAGGTGATCGCCCCGATCGTGTGCCCCCCATCCACCACCAGGGCGTGACCGATGGTAAATCCGGCTGTGCTTGAGCACAGCCAGAGAACAGCCGACGCAATCTCTTCCGGCCGACCCAAGCGGCCGATCGGTTCCTCCGCTGCCATCCGCGCCAAGCCCTCTGCAGTGCCACCGGAGACTTCAACTGCCATGCTTGTGTGTACGATCCCGGGACAAACGGCGTTGATCCGGACGCCAGTCTCGGCATAGTCTAGCGCTGCAGAACGGGTCAAACCAATCACTGCATGTTTAGCTGCAGAATAGGCCGCGGCACCTTTGATGCCCATGATTCCTGCACCTGAAGATGTGTTTACAATCGCACCTCCGCCTCGCTTTTGCATGAGTGGAATCTGACTACGCATGCAAAGAAATGTGCCTGTGACATTGATATCAATAATCCGACGCCATTCCTGATCACTGATATCAGCAGCCGCTGCAACGTTTTGATATTTCCCTGCGTTGTTGAAGGCGAAATCGAGACCACCAAAGGTGTCCACCGTCTGAGCTAGGGCATTCTCGACCTCGCTTTCAACTGTGAGATCACAGCGCAAGGACAGCGCTCTTCCACCCGCATCCTGAACGGCTTTCGCGGACTTTTCACAGCCCGCTTGATCGATGTCGACCAAAGCGACATACGCGCCGGCCTGCGCAAATGCGATAGCCGTCGCGCGTCCGATACCACCAGCCGCCCCCGTGACAAACGCAACTTTCCCAATGAAATCGTGGTTCGTAGTCATCCGTTCCTCCTTGGATGCAACCTTGAGGGTGGGTTAGATCATGACATACTCCACACATGTCAATATAAGGGATTCCTTCGCCATTGGTAGTGCGAAGCTCATGTTGTCACCCGGCCTAAGTAAATTCGAATCATCAGCCCACAGCAAATCGCGCGTGATATAGGTGCTTCGGATTTCGCCATGCACGAACTATGGAAATCCCGTAATTCGAGATTTAATATGGAGGCTGAAATGGGAACTGGCAAAGTGCCGAATGCGTTGAAAACCGACCACCGGAATGCCTCAGCCCGCAGGGTTGTCACGGGCGTGGACAGCGAAGGACGCTCCACTATTGTAAGCGACGGCGACGTTCCTACCAGATTTGTTGGTGAGGCCTATACGGTTAACCAGGTCTGGCAAGCCGGCACCTTGCCAACCCCGGCATTGGCAGAAAATACGCTGCGCGAAGGCGCAGGGTTCGTATCGCCCGCAGCCGGTTACACTTATGTGATCACAACCTTCCCACCTGATAGCTCGTGGGATTACGAGGGACAATATACGAAATCATTGATGGACTGGGGAGCAGGCGACGCGCTTCAACCGGGCGATGCGCCCGGGATGCACACCACTGATTCCGTCGACATCGTCACGGTAATTTCCGGTGAAATATGGGCAGTGCTGGAGACTGGCGAAACGTTGTTGAAACCCGGCGACACACTGATTCAGCGCGGCACGAAGCACGCTTGGAAAAACCGGAGCGATGCCGATTGCACGATCTCGGCGGTTCATGTGACCGCTATTCGGCCTTCCATCGCCTGAAGTGATCGATGGCGTAGTGTGAACGTGGCGCGGAATGATCGGCGGAGCGAGAATCAGTATGCCCCGTGCGCTAAAGTGTAAGCACGCATCAAATGAGGAAACACTGGATGGCTTCGGTTGAAATTGTGGATTTGCGTAAGGCTTACGGATCACTGGAGGTTATGCACGGTGTTTCGATCAACATTGAGAACGGCGAGTTCGTGGCGCTCGTGGGTCCCTCTGGATGTGGAAAGTCGACATTGCTGCGGATGATCGCGGGACTGGAGACGACAACATCGGGACAGGTAAAAATCGGCGATCGCGTTGTGAACAATTTGCCGCCGCGCGACCGCGACATCGCCATGGTTTTTCAAAGCTATGCGCTTTATCCCCACAAGACAGTTGCTCAGAACATGGGGTTTGCGCTTAAAATGCGCGGGACTCGCGCGGACGAGGTTGCAACGAGGGTACGCCGCGCCGCAGACATTCTGGATCTTGTCCCTTATCTTGAGCGATTTCCACGACAGCTGTCTGGAGGACAACGACAGCGGGTGGCAATGGGACGAGCGATCGTCCGCGACCCGGCTGTGTTCCTGTTTGATGAACCGCTTTCAAACCTTGACGCCAAGCTGCGCGTTCAGATGCGCGCGGAGATAAAAGAGCTCCATCAAAGGCTGAAGACTACGACAGTCTATGTAACACACGACCAGGTGGAAGCCATGACGATGGCGGATCGCGTCGTGGTTCTTCGGGATGGGAGGGTCGAGCAAATAGGGACTCCGCTTGAACTTTATGATCGACCGGCAAACCTGTTCGTTGCCGGCTTCATTGGCTCTCCCTCAATGAATCTACTTCGCGGAACTTTGATGAAAAAAGATGACGCAGTATCGTTCAGAACAGTGTCAGGAGTGACCTTGCCCATTAACCATGCTCCCGAGCAGGCCTTGGGTCGAGATCTCTATTACGGGATCAGGCCTGAACACTTTACGCTTGACGGTGAAGGTGTAGAAGTCCAGATTTCTGTCGTCGAGCCTACCGGTGCTGAATCGCAAGTATTCGCAAAACTCGGAAACGACAAGATTATGGCAGTCTTCCGTGAAAGAATGACGCTGAAATCTGGAGCAAAACTGCGGATCAATCCAGTACGTCCATCAGTTCATCTCTTCGAGGCAGAGACAGGCGCGCGCATTAACTGACATGATTACGCTGACCAGCATGGCGGCGGATGATCCTCGATCGTCCGCCTCTTTGTTGCGCGGAGTATCACACTCCAGACACGTTCGGATGGCGAGACGACGTTTGGCAAGGTAGATAGTGAGCCTTCTCGGGCCGGGATGTCAGCGAACTGTGCTTCACTGCTATGTTTAAAAACTGTGCGCAGGGGAGCGCTGCTTGATCTTCGAGAGAAAGGGGTATGCCCTTGCTTTAGCAGCCGCGACGGAATGCAAGTGGCGGATCATACGACTGGCGAGCAACGGGCTTATCGAGCCGGATGAGTATCAGACGGAGGCGCGTCCCAACCGCCACGGGGTCCCGGCCGGCACGGGGAGATCAATCCCAATTCGGCCGTCACAATGGTTGCATACCCTCATCTTTCACGCAGCTTCTCAGGTTGTCAGTTCGCCATCGAACCTCCTTCCACTTGCTGCGCACACACGGATGAAAACTAGTTAGCTACCGAACGCTGTCGGGCGCAATGGCGAGGCGCGTTGGGCGATAAGCTGGGGGTATCGCCGCCTTGGACGCAAGCTTGCGCGATGCCGTTACCTCTGTCATCGAGCAAAACTGACGGCGCAAACTCGCTTGCGCCTACGTGCCCGAGAGGAGAACCAATGCAAGGCATTGTCTTTACCGGTGATTGTGGAATCCGCCTGGCAACATTTCCTGACCCGACCCCAGGGCCTGGGGAAGTAGTCCTTGAGATCAAGGCGTCGGGAATGTGCGGGAGCGATCTGCATATGTACCGCTCCGCTCCAGCAGCGATCTCTTCAGAATTGATAAGAGGTCACGAACCCTGCGGCGTGGTCGTTGCAGTCGGGCCGGGAACCGTTGCACCCCATGCGCGGGTCGGAGCGCGTGTTATGGTTCACCATTACACCGGCTGTGCCGGCTGCGCGCAGTGCAATTCCGGTTGGCCTCAGATGTGTGAAGAGGTTCCCGTCACAGTGTATGGCATCGATGGCCACGGCGCCCATGCGCCTTACATGAAGGTGCGCGCAGATACGCTGGTGCCTCTGGACGAGCGCCTAAGCTTCACCGCTGGCGCCGCCATCTCCTGTGGGACAGGAACCGCTTGGGGAGCGTTCGAGCGAATGGGCTTGACCGGCCGGGATACAGTTGCGGTATTTGGGCAGGGGCCCGTTGGACTGTCTGCGACGCTTATTGCAACCGCGCAAGGCGCCAAGGTTATCGCCATTGATGTCGATGACGAACGGCTTGGCATCGCAAAGGCTTTCGGCGCGGATTTCACGGTCAACCCCACCCGCGACGACGTGGCGGAGGTAATACGGGAATATACCAGCGGCAAGGGGGCCAGCAAGGTTCTAGAAACGTCCGGCGCAGCTTCTGCGGCGCTCGATTCAGTAAGGGTTGCGCGGGCCTGGGGTACCATCGGCCTGGTCGGTCTTGGCGCCGAATTCAGACTGACGCTGTCTCAGGTGCTGCGCCGGCAGCTCAATATCGTAACGTCTTGGACAATGTCTCTTCAGGGCCAACGCGCATGCGCCGATTTCGTCATCGAGAACAATCTCGAGCTCGACCGGCTCTTCACAAAACACTGGCGCCTCGATCAGGCAGAGGAGGCCTACCGGCTGTTCAATGAGCAAAGCAGCGGAAAAGCCGTCTTTATCCCCTGAACAATAGCCTAAAGCTTTATTTAAGTGCTGACGATCAATTCGGAATGACATCAATGACCCCAACAGCGTCTCGCATCCCACTTTCCGCAGCAACAGAAAGCCTACTAGCTCGCGACCAGTTCCTTCACCTGATCGACGGCAAAGATGTACCGTCGATATCCGGAAAGACGTTCGATACCTTCGATCCGTCGTCCGGCAACGTTCTTGCAAGGCTTTCTAAAGGAGATGCCGCTGACATCGACGCTGCCGTCAAAGCGGCACGCGGGGCTTTTGAGGGTCCCTGGCGGCTGTGGACGCCTTATGAACGCCAAAGGTTACTCCATCGGGTTCACGATATCATCGAAACGAATTTCGAAGAGCTTGCGCAAATCGAAACCATGGATATGGGCGCACCGATTTCGCGAACGATGGGATTCAAAACCTTTGTTCTCAAAGTTATCGCGTTCTTTGCATCGCAATGCGGCTCCGTCTCCGGCGAAACGCTCCTGAATAGTTTGCCAGGAAGTGTCCACACGATGAGTTTAAAGGCTCCGGTTGGGGTCGTCGGCGGCATTATTCCCTGGAACGGACCCCTGGGCAGCCAATGGTGGATTCTTGGAGCTGTATTGGCAAGCGGATGCACAGCAGTCCTGAAGCCCGCTGAAGATGCGTCGCTGTCGGTATTGCGGACCGTGGCTTTGCTGCATGAAGCAGGGATGCCGGCGGGTGTCATCAATGTCGTGACCGGTCAGGGCAGTGTTGCTGGTGCAGCGCTTGCAAGCCATCCCGGGGTCGATCGGATAGCTTTCACTGGCTCAACAGCAACTGGGCGCAAAATTATCGAAGCGTCTGCGATCAACATCAAAAAACTACAACTTGAGTTAGGAGGAAAGTCGCCTGACATCGTGTTCGCCGACGCGGATCTCGAAAAGGCTGTTCCTAGCGCTGCGATGGCAGTTTTCGCAAACACCGGCCAGGTTTGCTACGCAGGTAGCCGCGTTTTTGTGCAGCGCCCCATCTTGAGAGAGTTTTGCGACCGCCTTGCGGAGTTTACAAAGACGATCCGCATTGGACACGGACTGGACCCCGATGCCCAGCTTGGACCGCTGATTTCGAAAAAGCAGCTTGATAGCGTCATGTCGTACGTCAAGCTGGGTTCGAATGAAGGCGCAGAATTAATCTACGGCGGCCTGAGATTGGAGGGTCCCCTTGGCGACGGATTTTTTGTAAGCCCGACGATCTTTGCAAATGTCGAGAATAACATGAGGATTGCGCAAGAGGAAATCTTTGGGCCGGTCCTCTCTGTGATACCCTTCGATACAGAAGCAGAGGCGATTGCTCTTGGAAACGATTCGGAATACGGACTGGGCGGAGCGGTCTGGAGCCGCAATATCTCTACAGCCCTGAATGTCGTGCGGCAGATTCACACTGGAGTCATGTGGGTAAACTGCTATGGACTGATCGACCCGCTCGTCGGCTTTGGCGGTACCAAGTTGAGCGGCTATGGCGCAAAAGGCGGTCGTGCCCATCTTGATACCTACCTTTACACAAAAACGGTATACATCGACACGTGAGCTGGGGCCCGGATGGCCGAGAAGCGAAAGAAGCCGATCACGCCGCGCAGGTAAGGCCGTATGTCCGTCTTCGCGCCTGAGGTGGCTCGCCCTACACTGGTTTTCCGAGGGTTGCTCGGACAGGCCGAGCCGATCCTCATCACAGGAGGACGAGCCGTGGCAGATTATAGAGAAGCTTTTGTCGGAATCGATGTCGCCAAGCTGAAGAATGCGATTGCTGTTGCCGAATCTGGCCGGGAAGGAGAGGTCCGCTATTTCGGCGAGGTTGATGCATCCTATGCCAGCATGCGCCGCATTATCCAGCGAATAGCCGCGAAGTTTGATCGTGTACATTTCTGCTACGAAGCTGGCCCAACCGGTTACGGCCTGCATCGGCTGATCCAATCCCTTGGCCATGAATGCATGGTTGTCGCTCCGTCATTGATTCCAAGGAAGCCAGGCGACAGGGTGAAGACTAACCGTCGAGATGCACTCGCGCTCGCCCGGCTATTGAGGGCCGGCGAGCTCACGGCGGTGTGGGTTCCTGATGAGGGCCATGAGGCGATGCGCGACCTCGTTCGCGCTCGAGCTGCCGCTGTCGAGACGTTGCGGGTTCACCGACAACAGATAAGTGCCTTTATGCTCAAGCATGGTCGTATCTATCCACGCAAGAAGGGCTGGACGATGCGATATCTTTGCTGGCTGCAGGAGCAACAGTTCGATCACCCCGCGCATCAGATCGCTTTGCAGGAAATGGTCGAGGCGGTGCGCGTCTCGAAGGAGCGCGTCGAACGACTGGAGAAGGTCATCGAGGAATTCGTACCGAACTGGTCTCTTGCGCCGGTCGTCCGAGCTCTACAGACGCTAAGAGGGGTCGATCTGATCGTGGCCGTCACCTTTGCCACGGAGGTCGGCGACGTGAGCCGATTTGAAAGCCCGCGCCAACTGATGGGCTATCTCGGCCTGGTACCTGGCGAGCGATCAACGGGTGAAACGGTTCGACGAGGTGCGATTACCAAGGCTGGCAACGGCCGGGTTCGGCACATGTTGGTCGAGAGCGCCTGGACTTATCGCCATCCGCCGAAGGTCGGCGCGAGGAAGCTGTACCGTCTGGAGCAAGCGCCGCCGAAAGTGCGGGAGATAGCATGGAAGGCTCAGAGCCGGTTGACGGCTCGTTATCGAATGTTGACCGGGCGCGGAAAGCGAAC
>NZ_JACIBH010000016.1:0-218649 GCF_014195245.1 Rhizobium sp. BK619
CATCGCCTTGCTCGCCGCACTGCTAGCCGAAGACGACCTGCCGGCCCTCGATCCCGAGGCGCCGGACTCTCTCCCCCTGGCGGCCTGAACCGATCGGCATTGCCGATCTGGCGTCTCGTCGCCATCGCCATTACCAACATCTCTATCGCCGTCTTGCACGCGACCATCAGGCCGATCGCCATCGGCCAGCTGCTACATCGACTGCGAGAACCACCACGAAGGCGACGCGCCATCGCACATCGGCAGCTAAGTTAGCGCCTATGGGGCTTGACCCGAGGACCCATGCGGCAGGCACGGCGTTCGTGTTCGCACTGACCGCGAACCTACGTGCTTAGTTGAGCACGCGCAGCAGCCCCGGTGAATCCAACGAGAAAGCGGGGATGTCGACATCGAACATCTCGCCTTCATCCGTTTCCATCTGGTAATGCCCGAACATCAGGCCGGAGGGCGTGTCGAGCGGGCAGCCGGAGGAATATTCGTAGGTGTCGCCCGGGCTCAGCCGCGGCTGTTCGCCGACGACGCCGGGGCCGGTCACCTCGTCCACCTGCCCGTTCTGGTCGGTGATATTCCAGTAGCGGTTGACCAGGCGAACGGCGATGGCGGAATTGTTGCTGATGACAATCCGGTAACCCCAGACATAGCGATCGTCTTCCGGATCGGATTGCTCCTCCAGATAGAATGGTTCGACGACGACTTCGATATCTTTTGTGAGGGCGCGATACATGCCTTGCACCTTAGTCAAGATATGTTACCCGTATCTTATAAGAGGCGCTGTCCGTCAAGAAACGGAACGTTGATCGTGACTAAAACGGTCCTGATCCAAGCTGTTTCGATCGTTAAGCCTAATTGACAGTGTTAATTTCACTTCCGAACGCCGGCACCGCCGAACTTGTTCCCCGGCCGGACCGCAGTGAGGTCCGGCCTATGCCAACGTGGCGTGCCGAACCTCAGAGGGGTCCGGCCGCCATGGGTGCGATCAGGCCGAGACCTTGGCAAGCGCCTTGGCGAAATCCTCGATCAGGTCGTCGGTATCCTCGATGCCGGCCGAAAGGCGGACCGTGCCCGGGGAGATGCCGAGTTCGGCGCGCGCCTCTTCCGTCAGGTTCTTGTGCGTCGTCGTTGCCGGATGGGTGATCAGGCTCTTGCTGTCGCCGAGATTGTTGGAAATCTTGACGATATCGAGCGCGTTCTGCAGCGCGAAGGCCGCCTCCTTGCCGCCCTTCAATTCGAAGGCGACGAGGGTCGAGCCGCCGGTCATCTGCTTGGCGATGATATCGGCCTGCGGATGGTCCTTGCGGCCGGGATAGATCACCTTGGCGACCTTGTTTTGCTCGGCGAGGAAATCGGCGATCTTCGCCGCATTCCCGGTCTGCTGCTTGACGCGCAGCGGCAGCGTTTCGATGCCCTTCAGCAGCGTCCAGGCATTGAACGGCGACATGGCCGGGCCGGTATGGCGGAAATAGTCGTGCAGGTTCTCATCGATCCAGTCCTTGTCGGCAAGCACGACGCCGCCGAGGCAGCGGCCCTGGCCGTCGATATGCTTGGTGGCGGAATAGACGACGATATGGGCGCCGAGATCCAGCGGCTTCTGGAAGAGTGGCGTCGCAAAGACGTTGTCGACGACGACCTTGGCGCCGATCTGATTGGCGAGCTTGGCGACGCCTGCGATATCGACCACCTCGAGCGTCGGGTTGGTCGGGCTTTCCAGGAAGAACACCTTGGTGTTCGGCCGGATTGCCTTTTCCCAGTTGGCAAGATCCCGGCCGTCGACCAGCGTGCACTCGACGCCGTATTTCGGCGCCAATGTTTCCACCACCCAGCGGCAGGAGCCGAAAAGGGCGCGTGCGGCGACGATGTGATCTCCGGCTTTGACCTGGCAGAGGATGGCCGCGCTGACCGCCGCCATGCCGGACGCGGTGGCGCGGGCGTCTTCGGCGCCTTCGAGCATGCACATGCGCTTTTCGAACATGTCGTTGGTCGGGCTGCCGTAGCGGGCGTAGATGTAACCGTCCGTCTCGCCCTTGAAGCGGGCTTCGGCCGCTTCCGACGTGTCGTAGACGAAGCCCTGCGTGAGATAGATTGCCTCGGATGTTTCGCCATATTGCGAACGCAAGGTTCCGCCGTGGACGAGTTGGGTTGCCGGGCGCCAGGTCTTGCTCATGCCATCACCTTCACATAACAAAAAAACCGGCCGCAAAAGCAGACCGGTTTCAACCCGGTCTTTTTAGCCACTTGTTTAACGTGGCTGCAAGCCGACCGGCCAAATCACCACGGGATAATTCTGCAATACTGCTGTTAGCTGCTTGCGTCAATTCCCCGTATTTGGTTTTGTCGGCGGCAAATGATGGATGGGGCATGATGGCTCGTGAAACGGGAATTCTGGCGGACCGCGCGATCTCGGCGCTGTTCGAAACGGGGCGGCTGATCTCCGAGCGCGAGCTGGACCGCGACCAGATCCAGCCGGCAAGCCTCGACCTGCGCTTGGGCGCCAAGGCTTTTCGCGTGCGCGCCAGCTTCATGCCCGGGCCTTCGCATCTGGTCTCGGACAAGCTCGACCGGCTGAGCCTGCATGTGATTGACCTCACGGAAGGCGCGGTGCTCGAAACCGGCTGCGTCTATATCGTGCCGCTGATGGAGAGCCTAGCGCTGCTGGCCGACATGTCGGCCTCGGCCAATCCGAAGAGCTCGACCGGCAGGCTCGATATCTTCACCCGCGTCATCACCGATTACGCCCAGGAATTCGACAAGATCCCAGCTGGCTATTCCGGCCCGCTCTATCTCGAAATCAGCCCGCGCACCTTCCCGATCGTCGTGCGCCGCGGCTCGCGCCTGTCGCAGATCCGTTTCCGCGTCGGCCAGGCCCTGCTCGGCGAGCCGGAACTGTTGAAGCTGCATGAAAGCGAAACGCTGGTCGCCAGCAAACAGCCGAACGTATCGGGCGGCGGCATCGCGCTGTCGATCGACCTCGCCGGAGATGAAGACGGCCTGATCGGCTACCGCGGCAAACACCATACCGCCGTCGTCGATGTCGACAAGAAGGCCCAGCACGACATCTTCGATTTCTGGGAACCGCTTTATAGCCGCGGCCGCAACGAACTGATCCTCGATCCCGACGAGTTCTATATCCTTGTCTCGCGCGAGGCCGTGCATGTGCCGCCGGATTATGCCGCCGAAATGACCCCCTTCGACCCATTGGTCGGCGAATTCCGCGTCCACTACGCCGGCTTCTTCGATCCGGGCTTCGGCCATGCGCCGGCCGGCGGCCGCGGCAGCCGCGCCGTGCTCGAAGTGCGCAGCCACGAAGTGCCCTTCATCCTCGAAGACGGCCAGATCGTCGGCCGCCTCGTCTACGAACACATGCAGGAAAAACCGACCAGCCTCTACGGCTCCGGCCTCGGCTCCAACTACCAGGCCCAGGGCCTCAAACTCTCGAAGCATTTTCGCATCTGAGGGGTTGCGCAAGAGCATGATGCCGAAAAGTGTGAGCGGTTTTCGGGTGACATCATGCTCTAACTCTTTAATCTAGGGGCGACTTGACAGCGGCCCCCATCTGTTGGAAATCTCGCATCACTGCGGGTGTAGCTCAATGGTAGAGCAGCAGCTTCCCAAGCTGAATACGAGGGTTCGATTCCCTTCACCCGCTCCAGCGACGTCCCACTAATCCCCAAAAAACCGGATCGGCTTGTACTGCCGATGCGCGATGATCAGGCTGCGGTCGGGCTGGATGATGTAGGTTTCCTCCACCTGCCGGCCGTACTGGTCGATGAAATCATGTGGGAAGGCGGAGCCAACAGGTGATTTGGTGAGCTTGCTGCGTGGCTGGCCGTTATAGGTGATGCTTCCCGGGATCGGCTCCAGGCCGGGGCCGCTATAGGTAACGGTGCTGCATCCGGTGAGAATAAGGGTGCCGATGAGGCCGATGAGCGCGGGTTTCATGTCCATCCCTTCCGATGCCGCCGACGAAGCGATCTTACTCTCTATTGGCGCCGGCGCATCATGCAAACGGCATGGCCAGTTGCAATCCTTCGAGAAGCACCGCCTGGCGCGTCGTGATCGCTTCAGCCTTTCCATTGCCGAAACCGGCGACCTCTGTTAGATCGGCAGCGTCGAAAAAGGCAGGATCGGTTGAGGTAAGCCCGGTCCCTTCCGTCAGAGCGTCATCAGCGCTCTCAAGAAGCTCTGCTCCGTAGCCTATGGCACGAGAACCCGCGATGTGATCCGCATGCAAATGCGGGATCCCGGCGGCGTGCGGAGACGGCATATTGCAGTCCCGGGATTTTTTTGAACGGAGACTGTCATGCGCCTGAACCATCTCGATTTTCACGTACCCGACATCGCTGCGACGGCGGATTTCTTCATCCGCCATTTCGGCCTGCGGCTGAAGGATATGCGCGGCAATAATGGCCTTGCGATCCTGGAAGACGATGCCGGCCTTGAAATCGTCCTCAGCCACGCCATCGCCAAGTTCGGCACCGCCGACCAGGTGGAGATTGGGCGTCAAACCTATCATATCGGCTTCATTCTGCCTGATAGGGCGGATGTCGATAGGGTTCATGCCGGGCTTGTTGCTGACCGTGCGGCGCTCTCCGGCCCGCCGGCCGCTATGCGCGGCGGCTGGCTGTTTTATTGTACAGCGCCAGGGAATATCCTTGTCGAGGTGGGGTGGCGGCCGGGTTAGACGAGATCCGAAAAGGAAGGGCGCCGGCCGCCGCTTGCCCCTCATCCGGCTGCCGCCACCTTCTCCCCGCTAGCGGGGCGAAGGGGAAAAGTGGCAACCTCTCCGTTCCTCGCTAGCCTCGCGCATGGCACGTCCCCTCGCCCCGTTTACGGGGAGAGGGTTAGGGTGAGGGGCAGGCTTCGGGCGTGAACTGAACGGCTGTGCCTCAAAACTCCGTCCAGTCACCATCCTGGCCCTTCGGCGCGCTGTTGGTTGCGCCGAAAGCGTTGGCGAGGGTCTGGCCGAGGGCGCGGGCCGGTGAGGCGGTTGGGCGGGCGGTGCCTTCCCGGGCGACGCGGACCGCGGGGGCCTTGGCAACTGGGCGCGCGGCGGCGCGTGGTGCGGCTGCCGGCGGTCGGGTAGAGGAGATCGGTGCGGCAGCGGCGAAGCCGCCGGTGCCGGTCAGCCGGAATTGGCCGAGCAGATTGTTCAGCGCTGTCGCTTCCGTCGCTAGGCTGTGGCTGGCGGCTGTGGACTGCTCGACCATCGCCGCGTTCTGCTGCGTGCCCTGGTCCATGGTGTTGACGGCGGTGTTGATCTCCTGCAGCCCGATCGACTGTTCGCGCGAGGCTTCGGCGATGGCGTGGACGTGCTGGTTGATTTCCTGCACCTCCTGGACGATCGAATCGAGCGCCTTGCCGGTTTCGCCGACCAGCGAAACGCCGGTCTGCACATGCGTGCCGGAATTGGTGATCAGGTCCTTGATTTCCTTGGCCGCCTTGGCGGAACGCTGGGCGAGTTCGCGCACCTCCTGGGCAACGACGGCAAAACCCTTGCCGGCTTCGCCTGCGCGCGCCGCTTCGACGCCGGCGTTCAGCGCCAACAGGTTGGTCTGGAAGGCGATGTCGTCGATGACGCCGATAATGTTGGAGATCTCGCCCGAAGACTTTTCGATCTGCTGCATGGCGGAGACGGCCTTGCGGACGATCTCGCCGGATTTTTCGGCGCCGAGGCGGGTGCGGGCGACGAGCTGGCTTGCCTCCTCGGCACGCTTGGCGGCGTCGCGCACCGTCGTGGTGATCTCCTCCAGTGCTGCCGCCGTCTCTTCGACGGAGGCCGACTGCTGTTCCGTCCGTCTGGAAAGCTCGTCTGCGGAAGAACGGATCTCATTGGCGCCGGCGCCGATCGCCCGGGCATTGGCGCCGACCGTGTGCAGCGCCTCGTTGAGCTTCTCGACCGAGTTGTTGAAATCCTCGCGCAGCGCATCGAGATGCGCAACGAAGGGCTGGTCGATATGCGAGGCGAGATCGCCGGCGGCAAGCCGGCGCAGGCCGTCGCCGAGTGCGGTCACGGCGCCTTCGAGCTCCGCTGCCTCGCGGGTCCGCTGCGCCTCGCGTTCGCGGCGCTCGCCGTCACTGAGGTTGCGGTCGGCTTCGGCACGCGCCTCGATCCGGCCACGCTCGATCGCATTGTTGCGGAAGATCGAGACGGCCTTGGCCATCTGGCCGACTTCGTCGCCGCGGTCGAGCCCGCCGACCTCGCTTTCGGTGTCGCCCTCGGCAAGCCGTGTCATGCGCAGGTTGAGCCGGGTCATCGGGCCGGCAATGCCCATCTGGGCGACGACCACGCTGAAGCCGACGGCGGCGAGCACGGCGATGCCGATCAGAACGAGGCAGAAGACGATCCGCCCGTTGACCGAAGCCGAAAGCGCGTCGCCGCCGTCATTGAGCATCGCCATCATCGCATCATTGTTGGCGATCATCTTCGGCGTCAGCGCATTGAGTTTGGCATTGATCAGGGCAACGCTCGCCTGCGCCCCGGCGCTGTCCTTGGCTTTGCTCTGCTCGATGATCTTGTTCGCCAGCGTTTCGATCTCATCGATGCCTGCCTGAATTTCGTCGATCGCCTGTTTGCGGCTCGGCACCAGCGCCAGCGCATCCTTCATCCGCTCACGGGCCTGCGGCAGTTTGCTCGGCGTGGCGAGCGTCGTCTGGAATGCCGGCGTATCCGGCTTCATGTCGGCAAGCAGGCTCACCTGCAGCACCGAGGCCACCACCGAGGCGCTGGCGCGCGCGCTCTGCATCGAGGCCATCGCTTCATGATCGATGAAGGCGCTGTAGGCGGCATCCGCACGGCGGAACTCGGCGATGACATAGACCAGCCCGGCCATCGTGATCAGCCCGAGGAGCGCCACGACCGATATGATTTTCGTGCGGATTTTCAGATGCTTCAACATGGAAATGTTACCCGGTTGACCGGGGCGTCGCACGCCCGGTTCTTTGAAATCAATTGTTGCAAACAGAGCGCTGCGTCGGTGTCGCGGCTCAGGGATTATTGCGGCGTTGACGCATGCATCATGCAATCGGCCGGCGGGTCCGTGTCGTCGTCACAAATAGAGGCGATATTCTTTAATTCCGCGCTAACGGCGGGGCGGCGCCGCGGTGATTTTTGGGGATAAGGTGGGCAGGTGCCATGCCAAATCGAGCGCGGCACGGAGAGGTGGAGAGGGCAGGGCGAGGGGTTCCGTCTCCGTTGTTGGTGCGGTGATGCTCCTGCAAGCAGCAAGCGCCTGCATTCAAAAGAGCCTCATCCTGAGGTGCCCCGCAGGGCCTCGAAGGACGGGGCGGGCATTCCGGTGTGGAGATATGCAAGGAGCAGCGTTGCAGCGTGTCCTTCGAGGCTTCAGCCTTCGGCTTCCGCACCTCAGGATGAGGGACGTTGGAGGGTGCCGCGCGGCTGCGAGGCCGATGAGTTCGCATCGGTCATCCGCTCCAAGCATAGATATTCCCCGTCCCGCATGACTCTGCTACATCTCGCCGACACCACACGCTTCGCGCTTAACCCGAGATCAAGATCACGATGATGCAATCGAAGTTGGCATCCCTGGCTGTGAAGGGTTTTCCCGCGTTCGGGCTGTTTCTCCTGGCGCTGTTTTCCGGCTTTGCCGCATCCGCCCAGCAGGCAACACCATCGCTGCCGCTGCTTTTCGACGCGCGTGAACGTCTGGCGAGGCCCGACCTCTCCTCGCTGGTCCGCTTGCGCTTCCTGACCTCGGTCGATTTTCCGCCCTTCAATTTCACCGATCAGAACGGCAAGCTTTCCGGTTTCAACGTCGATCTCGCCCGCGAAATCTGCAGTGAGCTGGAGATTTCCGACAAGTGCCAGATCCAGGCGATCCCCTTTGCCGATCTGAAGGATGCGCTCGCCGCCTCGCAGGGCGATGCCGTGATCGCCGGTCTTGCCGTGACGCCGGAGCTGCGCCGGCAATTCGTCTTCTCCCGGCCGTATCTGATGCTGCCGGCCCGCTTCGTGCGCAATCTCGCCGTGCCGCTCGACGGCAAGACGGCTGCCGCGCTTTCGGCGCACCCGGTCGGTGTGGTCAAAGGCACGGTGCACGAGGCGATGCTGGCCGCCTTTTTTCCGGCGATCAAGGCTCAGGCCTTCGACACTAAGGACGCTCTGCTTGCGGCACTCAAGGATCGCAAGGTCGATGCCGCCTTCGCCGATGCGCTGCAGCTTTCCTTCTGGGTTTCGTCGCCCGCCTCGGCCAAATGCTGCGCCCTGTTCGACGGGCCCTATCTCTCCGAGCATTTCCTCGGCGAGGGCATGACGATCATGCTGCGGCAGAAGGACAGCGTGCTGACGGCGGCCATCGACCACGCGCTCGCCACGCTGTCACGCAACGGTCGTCTGCAGGAAATCTATCTGCGCTATTTTCCCTACGGCCTCTATTGAGCCTGCAAGCTTATCCCTTGCGGAAGCGGGCAATGGCGCTCCGCTCGATCGCCGCGCAGGTGAGCTTGTCGAGGCCGAGCCGGTCGCGCAGCAGGCTGAGCAACCGCAGTTCCTCGGCTTTGACAGAGAGATCGGCGGAAGCGACTTCGACGGCCAGCGCATAGGCGGTGTCGTAGAGTTTTGCCGGCAGGGTGTCGCGCACGGTTTCGAGAACGACGTCGAGGCCCTCGGGCCCGGCCAGCAGCGAGGCGCAATCGCGCGCCACCGAAATCAGCTTGTCGTCGTCGAAATCCCGGAAAACCGGCAGGAAGCCGATCAGTTGTCCGATCCTTTCCATCTCCCGGTCGTTCATCGTGCTGTCGACGGCGGAGGCCATCACCATCACGTAGATCAGCGCATCATGGGCGGAAAGCGGCTTGTTCATTTCTGATTCCTTTTTCGATCAGCCCAGAGTGGGAATTTGCAGCCGGCATTACAAGGGATCGGCGCTCTGTCAAGACCGCCGGTCACCGCCGGCGCGGGTCGTCGCCATAAAGGCCTTTTCCCGCCTGCCTGGCCTTTTCGGCAGCCCATGCAAGCGGCGAACCCGCCGCTGCCTCGGCCCAGCCGTTTTCGGCAAGCCATGTGCCGAGATCCTGCGCGCCGAGCCGGCAGGCGGTGGTCGCCGTATCCTTCCATTCGGCGCTGTCGAGATCGCAGGCGATGCTGCGGTTGCGGAGCAGCTGGCGCAGCGCGGTCTTGGCCATCATGCCGCAGGGCCATTGCCGGCCCGTCGGCCCGCATATCTTGTCGGCCGGCGTCGGCACGATGCCGGCAAGCTGAAGCTTGCGCTCGTCGAAGGAGAGGAGGCCGGCATTTTCGACTGCCGGCCGCGCCAACTCCACCGGTTTTTTCGCGGCGGGTCTTGCCGTCTGCCCGGCGGCGGTCTCGGCCCGCTTCTCGCTCTCGGCGGATTTGGCCGCGATGCCGTCGGCGGGCCCGGGGGAGGGCGGCGCCGGCGGTTGCGCCGCCGGTTCCGTCGAGCGGACGATCACTTCAGCCCGGTCGTCCGAAATCGTAGCCGGTTCGCCGGCTGGCGCGGGCGGTTCCACCGCGGCCGCCGTTTCCTCGGCAGAGACGGGCTCGTCCCCGGCCGTGCCGCCCCGCAGCCTTGCTTCACCCGCCATCAGCAGACCGGCCACCACCGCCATGCCCATAAGACCTGTGAAGATGGCGGCAGGGCGCATGGAATATCTTCCTATTGGCTGGCCCAGATGATGCGGGCGATCCAATCGACATCGGAAAGCTCGAGGGTACGGTTGGGATGTTCGGGATTGAGCGACATCAGCTCGATCGAGCGCGGGCTTTGGCGCAGCAGCACCTTGGCCATCACCTCGCCCTCGCATGTGCGCACGACGACGCGGTCGTTGCGGCGGACCTGCGCGCCGGGCTCGACGATCAGCACGTCGCCGTCGCGGTAGAGCGGCATCATGCTCTCGCCCTGCACCTCCAGCGCATAGACGGCTGACTTCTGCGCCGGAGCCGCCGGAAATTCCACCACGTCCCAGCCCTGGCCGGCCGGAAAACCGCCATCGTCGAAGAAGCCGCCGGCGCCGGCCTGGGCGAAGCCGAGCAGCGGGATCGAACTGCCCTGCGGCGGAAAGGCGCCGTCAGGCTGTGCGGCCTGCTGCCCGGCCAACTGCTTCGAAAAACCGGCATCCGGCTGCAGGAAGGCAAGGAACTGCTCGACGCTCGCCCCGGTGGCGTCGAGCACCTTGGCGATCGATTCCGTCGAGGGCCAGCGCAGCCGTCCGTCAGCAGAAAGCCGTTTCGACTTGTTGAAGGAGGTGGGGTCAAGCCCGGCGCGCCGCGCAAGACCGGATGGCGTCAGCTCGTGCCGCTCGGCAAGCCTGTCGATCGCTCCCCAGATCTGATCGTGTGACAGCATAGGCGCCCGATTCCGTGCGCGGCTCATCCGCGCGTCAGCCGGCCGGAATATTAACCGACCGTGCCGCCTGAGTAAAGGCAAAGGAGGAATAAAATCCTGTTATTGCAAGGGTTTCAGGCAACCATCGCCATGTTGATCTTGCCGAGCTGGATGACTGCCTGCGTCCGGCTGTCGACGTCGAGCTTCAAGAGGATCGCCGAGACATGCGCCTTGATCGTCGCCTCGGAGACGCCGAGTTCATAGGCGATCTGCTTGTTCAACAGCCCTTCGCCGAGCATGGTCAGCACCCGGCTCTGCTGCGGTGTCAGCGTATGCAGGCGGTGGATCAGGTCGGCGACATCGGGATCCTGCTCCTGGCCGCCGCGGTAGTTTTCCGGCGTGGCGATGTCGCCGGCAAGCACCGTCTGGATGCTGCGGCGAATGTCGTCGATGCCGGCGGATTTGGAAATGAAGCCGGAGGCGCCGAGTTCAAGCGCCCGGCGGATCGTCGTCGCATCGTCGGTCGCCGAGACGATGATGATCGGCAGGCTGGCGAATTCGGAGCGCAGCGCCATCAGGCCGGAAAAGCCGCTGACCCCGGGCATGGCGAGGTCGAGCAGCATCAGGTCGGCCTCGGCATGGTCGCCCGCCGCTTTGCGTGCGGCCGCGAAATCGCCGGCCTCGATGATCGCCTGCCGGCCCTCCATGCCGATGACGGCCTGGCGCAGCGCATCGCGAAACAGCGGATGATCGTCGGCAATGATGATGGTCTGTTCCTGCATCGAAAACTCCCTCCCAAGAGCCCGATCGTGCCCACATGCGCCGCCGTCCCCTGCGACCTCTGCATGCATGCCTAGTGATATGACTATATCAGATCAGGTCTTCTGCGGAAGGGGATTGGCGTTTTCCTCAGCCTGAAACTCCTTCACCATCCCCATGAAACTCTTCATCATCTTCTCCATGATGCTGATCGAGCGGTCGACTTCGGCATCGCTCGGCAGCGCCCGCTGGATGGGGCCGCCCTGTTCCAGCTTCGTCACCCGCTCGGAAAGCCGGTCGAGTTCGTCCTCATAGGCCGCCCGTTCGTCGGCCGCCATCCGGCAGACGAGGGCGCCGTCCTTGTCCTGGCAGATCGACATCGCCCCGGTCTGCCGGTCGAGCCGGACGAAATGGTCGCCGCTCTTTTCCAGCTGGAACCGGCTTGCATCGGCCTCGGCTGCGGCGGCCCCAAACGGCAGGAGAAGAACGCCAAGTGTCAGAACCAAAATCTTCATCGTCTCATCCTCCGGAATTTGCTCTCGCTATTTAGTCCCCGTTTTTAACGGCCGGGGCGTGGACATCGCCGCCTCTTTCCGGCAAAGCGCTGGTGACCGAGGATCAGCAATCGCGAGGCCATGATGAGCGTGACACCGACCCTTTACAAGATCGTGACGGAAACGCTCTGGCATCAAGCCAGACAAACCGGCATTTTTCATGGCGCCGGCATCGATCTCAAGGATGGTTTCATTCATTTCTCGACGGCAGACCAGGTAAAGCAGACCGCCGCGCTGCATTTTGCCGGCCAGTCCGACCTCATGCTGATTGCCGTCAATGGCGGCCGCTTCGGTGACAAACTGGTGTTCGAACCCTCGCGCGGCGGTGATCTTTTCCCGCATCTCTATGCCGATCTGCCGCTTGAAGCCGTGCTCTGGGAAGCGCCGCTGCCGCTCGACCATGCCGGCGCCCATATTTTCCCGGAGCTGCAGCCATGATCGATCCTTTCAAGCATCTCGCCCGCAAGGGTCTCTTCCTCTTCGATCCGGAAACGGCGCACGGCATGTCGATCGCCGCGCTGAAATCCGGCCTGGTGCCCGCCTGCCAGATCACGCCCGATCCGCGCTTGCGCCAGACCGTTGCCGGCCTCACCTTCGAAAACCCGCTCGGCATGGCGGCAGGCTATGACAAGAATGCCGAGGTGCCCGAGGCGCTGCTGAAGCTCGGCTTCGGCTTTACCGAGATCGGCACGGTGACGCCGAAGCCGCAAGCCGGCAATCCGCGGCCGCGCATCTTCCGCCTGGTCGAGGATGAGGCGGTCATCAACCGCCTCGGCTTCAACAATGAAGGCCATGAGGCCGCTTTCGGCCGCCTCGCGACGCTGAGCGGCAAGGGCATCGTCGGCGTCAATATCGGCGCCAACAAGGACAGCGAGGATCGCATCGCCGATTACGTCGCCGGCATCCGCCGCTTCCATTCGGTGGCGCGCTATTTCACCGCCAACATCTCCTCGCCGAACACGCCCGGCCTGCGTGACCTGCAGGCGCGTGAAAGCCTGGCGGCGCTGCTGTCATCAGTGCTGGCGGCGCGCGACGAAGTGGCGGCGGCCTCGGGCCGCAAGGTCCCGGTCTTCCTGAAGATCGCCCCCGATCTGACCGAGGAAGGCATGGACGATATTGCGGCGGAAGCGCTTTCGCATGCGCTGGATGGCTTGATCGTCTCCAACACCACGCTGTCGCGCGACGGTCTCAAGGATCAGCGGCAGGCCAAGGAGACGGGTGGCCTCTCCGGCGTGCCGTTGTTCGAAAAGTCGACTTCGGTGCTTGCGAGAATGCGCAAGCGTGTCGGTCCAGCACTGCCGATCATCGGCGTCGGCGGCGTCTCCTCGGCCGAAACAGCGCTGGAGAAGATCAGGGCGGGCGCCGATCTCGTCCAGCTCTATTCCTGCATGGTTTATGAAGGCCCCGGTCTGCCCGGCGATATCGTCCGCGGCCTCTCCAAACTCATGGACCGCGAAAAGGCGGCCGGGATCGGCGAGCTGCGCGACAGCAGGCTGGATTACTGGGCGGCGCGAAAGCTCTGATCGGCCCGCGGCTTGACCAGCAGCGCCAGGAAAAAGCCGCGGAAGAGCAGGAAGGCATTCATCGCCAGCCACAGGCCGTGATTACCGAAGAGCGGCACGAAGACGGCGAGCATCAGCAGATAACCGGCAAAGGACATCAGCATCCGGTTGCGCATATCGGCCGACCATGTGGCGCCGATGAAGACCCCGTCCATCAGGAAGGCGAGCGCGCCGGTCAACCCGGTCACCGCCGCCCAGGGCAGGTAAGCCGCTGCCGCCTGCCGCACCTCGGGTGAAGTCGTCAGCACCGAGATCAGCCAGGGACCGGCGAGGAAGAAGAAAGCGGAAACGATCGCCGCCAGGCCGAAGGACCACAGGATCGTCAGCTTCAGCCCGCGGTCGAAGGCCGGCCGGTAACGTGCGCCGATCGCCCGGCCGGTGATCTGCTCGGCGGCATTGGCAAGCCCGTCGAGATAATAGCTGGAGAGCAGGACGAAATTCATCAGCACGGCATTGGCGGCAAGGGTGACGGCGCCGAAGCTGGTGCCGATCCGCGTCATGATGGTGAAGGCGCCGATCAGCACGAAGGTGCGGATCAGGATGTCGCGGTTGAGGGCGAAAAGCTCGGCCAGCCGATGCCGCGAAAAGATCTCCGCCCATGCCGGCCGCTCGGCCTTGGCAAAGCCGCTAAGCACGATGAAAAGCCCGGCAAGCGCGCCGGCCGTCTCGCCGGCCATCGTTCCCCAGGCGACCCCCGCCACGCCCCAGCCGAGCGTCAAGCCGAGATAGATCGACAGCAGGATATTGATGCCGTTGATGATTGCCTGCAGCAGCAGCCCGATCTTGCCCTGTCCGCGCCCGAGCACGAAGCCGAGAATGGCGTAGTTGGCGAGCGCAGCCGGTGCAGCGAGAATCCGGATCGAGAAATAGGTGCTGGTCGCCTCAGCGATCGCGCCTTCCGCGCCCATCAGCCGCAACCCCGCCGCGTTCAGCAGCGGCGAAAGACAGAGCAGCGCCAGCCCGCAGCCGAGCGCCGAAATCAGCGCCCTGGAGAAGACCGCCTGCTGCTCGTGCTGGTCGCGCCGGCCATAGGCCTGCGCCGTCAGCCCCGTGGTCGAGGCGCGCAGGAAATTGAAGCTGCCCATGATCAGATCGAACAGCATCGCGCCGATCGCGAGCCCCGCCAGCGCTTCCGGGTCGCCCATACGGCCGACGACGGCGGTGTTGGTCAGCCCGAGCATCGGCGTCGTCATGAAGCCGAGCGTCATCGGAATGGCGATCGACAGCACCAGCCGGTGCGTCACCTCGAAGGCGAACTTGTTATTGTGCGTATCCATTCATGGCCTGATATCGAGGCCGAATCGCCTCAGCTAGACAGCACCATGGCCCAATAGGGCAGGTTCCGGGAAGACGAATTGTGGGCGACGGCGACGCCGAGGCCGTCATAGCGCCCGAGCATGTTTTCCAGATGATGCGGCGAGTTGATCCAGGCGGTCACCACCGCATCGACGCTCTGCTGGCCGGAGGCGATATTCTCCGCTGCCGGCAGCCGGACGCCGCTCGCCTTGACGCGGGCGCCGAAACTGTCGGTCAGCCCCATCAGATGCGCCATCTTGCCGGCGCTCGCCATGCGTTTGGCCTGGAACAGCGCGGCCGTGCTCGCCGCCGGATCGACAGCTAGCGGCGGCAAGCCGTTCTTGGCTCTCAGCTGGTTGACCAGCGGCAGCACGCTCGCCGTTTCGTCCTCGCCGTTCGAAGGCGTGCCGGCAAGGCGCGGGGTGGTGGTGCAGCCGGCGATGCCGGCGGCAAGCGAAAGCCCGGAAAGGATGAGCAGGCTGCGCCTGGAAAGATCGATCGATGTCATGTTACCGGCGATAGCTGAAAAGGCGAAGGATGACGAAGAGCGGGATGACGATCGTCGCCCCGAGGAGGAGATAGTCGCCGACGCGCCCGAGCGCTGAAAAACCGCGATGCCAGATCTCCAGGATGAAGTCGCGGAACCCATAGATGATGTTCCACGGCGTCAGGCCGAACACGGTCATGACGAAACCGACGATCAGCGACACGACGATAAGCTTTATCAATGTGCGGGCGAAGGAATCGCCGAGGAACTT
This sequence comes from Rhizobium sp. BK619, assembly GCF_014195245.1. Classification (NCBI taxonomy): domain Bacteria; kingdom Pseudomonadati; phylum Pseudomonadota; class Alphaproteobacteria; order Hyphomicrobiales; family Rhizobiaceae; genus Rhizobium; species Rhizobium sp. BK619. Next base: position 15,228 of record NZ_JACIBH010000016.1, read on the forward strand.
GTTCACCTGATCGGACATGCGCCATCTCCTGTTTGCCCTTGGAATAAGGTTGCGGCGTGTTGCTCGCAAGCCCTTTCGGGGATTGGCCGCTTCGCCTCTGAAATAGGACTTGAGTTTTTTTGTGGCCGCCGCCAGATGCGGGCCACGCAAAACTGTGCAGCGCAACGACATGCGTCAAATAAAGAGCCGATGATGCAGCCCCACCAGCTTTCCTCAGGCGACGTCATCGCCGACCGCCGCGCCGATTATGCCCGAATGCTCGACGAGGGCGGCGAGCCGGAAGCGGCAGCCGAGCTGATGGAACAGGCACTGGAACTGGTGCCCGGCTGGGCAGCCGGCTGGTATCGGCTTGCCACCTATCGCGAAAAGGCGGGCAGGGGCGAGGCCGCGATCGACGCCTATCGCAACACGCTTGCCCTTGATCCCGACGACATTTTCGGCGCCGCCCTCAAGCTCGCCCTTCTCGGCGACGGCGAGACACCGGATCGGCCGCCGAGCCGCTATGTCGAGCGCCTGTTCGACGACTATGCCGACCGTTTCGAATCAGCGCTCGTCGAAAAACTCGATTACACTGTCCCGCAGAAGCTCGCAGCCCTCGTCGCATCCACCGGCAGGCATTACGCATGCGCCGTCGATCTCGGCTGCGGCACCGGCCTGCTCGGCCCGGAAATCCATGGCCGCGTCAGCCGCCTTGAAGGCTTCGACCTCTCGCAGAATATGCTGGCCAAAGCCGCCGAGAAGGGGGTCTATGATCACCTTGCTCAGACCGATCTGTCGCTGGCGCCGGATCTCTCCGGCTTGTTTGCCGATGCCGCGCGCCATCGCGCCGATCTGGTGACGGCCGCTGATGTGCTGATGTATCTCGGCAATCTCGAAAGCGTCTTTGCCATCATCGAAGACCTCGCCGCATCAGGCGCCGATATCGCCTTTTCCGTCGAGGATGCGGGGGATAGCGGGGGCTTCCACCTCGCGCCGTCGCTGCGTTATGCCCATTCGGAAGCCTATGTGAGACTGCTGCTTGCCGGCCACGGCCTCGACATCCTGAAGATCGTCAAGACGGTCATTCGCAAAGATGGCGGCAAACCGGTTGCCGGCATTCTGTTCCTTACGCGCAAAGCCGCGTGAGCGAACATTTCTTGCGATGTTTTTATAGGTCAGCATTACTTACCTATTTTGCTTGATCCGCGCGCGGAAAGGCCCGATACTGCACCACATCGGCAGCGAGCCCGGCAATAAACGCCAAGGCGCTCAAGCTCATTTCATGACCAAAACTTCCGCCGCGCCGGGACTTCCCGGCGTGTCCTTGACCTCGTCTGCCGTGGAGACTGGCGACATGACACAGCGCATCAATGCCCTTGGCTTCTGGAATACCAGCGCGACGCGCCATGCCCCGATCGAAGACGTCCAGGGCATCTTCTCCGGCAGCCTCGTCGCAGCCCTCGGCCTCTACGTGCTCGCCAGCGCCGGGCTTCTCACAGGCAGCACCGCCGGCGTCGCTTTCCTTCTGCATTATGCTTTCGGCGTCAATTTCGGCCTTGCCTTCTTCCTGCTCAACCTGCCGTTCTTCTGGCTCTCCTGGAAGCGTCTCGGCATGGCTTTCACCATCAAGACCTTCATCGCCATCGGCCTGACTTCGGTGCTATCAGACGTGCAGTCGCGCTTCTTTTCCATTTCGAGCATACATCCGGCCTGGGCCGCCCTTCTTGGCGGCCTGCTGCTCGGCTTCGGCGTGCTGGCGCTCTATCGCCACCGCGCCAGCCTCGGCGGCGTCGGCATTCTCGGCGTCTACCTGCAGGAGCGTTTCGGCATCCGCGCCGGCCTCGTCCAGCTTGCCATCGACCTCTGCGTGCTCGCCGCCGCCTTCTTCGTCACCACCCCGCCGGTGGTCTTCTATTCCGTCCTCGGCGCCGTCGTCCTCAACCTCTTCGTCGCCATCAACCACCGCGCTGACAGGTATATTGCGCTCTAACATTACAGATCCGTAACCCATTCTAAACAAAACGTAACTTGCCTCTGCTCCATCCCGGCGCAACATTTCTTCCCGCGCCGGATTTGATGAGGTGAGTTATGTCAGATTTGGAAAAGCTTGTGAGACGCCGCATGCAGGAAGAATACGCCAAAGGCGCTTCCGCAGAGGAAATCGCGAAAGTCGTCCGCGATCTCTTCAACAGCATCGACCTTTCGGGCTCATCGCCTGACGCCGTTGCCGTACGAGCCACTCCGAATTACGAGTGACCTTATATTCAACCGACCCGAATCTTTCGGGTCGGTCGCCGGGATGCCATCATGAAGGCGCGCGGAGGGCAGATGATGGGGTTGAGAAGCCCACGTAAAAATCGCAGCCGCGCCCGATTCCTCGCTGTCCTTGCTCCAGAAATCACCCCACACTCCGTCCTCCTCGGGCTTGACCGAGGATCCACGCCGCCCCCACCAGCGGGGCCATGGATCCCAGGCTCGAGGCCTGGGATGACGGAGGTTGGGGGCTGTTTTGCCAAACTCGCCGTTGACGCAACGGATTACACGTCGCACTTCCTGGTTCAACGCGGTGCTGTGTGGCCCCGACGTCTGCCGTGGCATTGGCCTCAAGCCGCCTTGACGGCAGCATCGATCGGATGTTGCGAGCGGAAGCCGACGGCAAGCCGGTTCCAGATATTGATCGCGCCGATCGCCACGGTGATCTTGGTCATCTCCTCCTCGGAGAAATGCGCCTTCAGCGCCTCGTAATCGGCATCCGGTGCGCCTGACTTGGCAAGGTTTGTCACCGCATCGACCCAGCCGAGCAGGGCGCGTTCGCGGGCGTCATAGATCGGCGATTCCCGCCAGACGCACATCAGGTTGATCCACTGCTCGCTCAGCCCATCATGGCGGGCTTCCTTCACATGCATGTCGACGCAATAAGCGCAGCCGTTGATCTGCGAGGCGCGCAGCTTGATCAGGTGGATGAAGCGGCGCTCCAGCCCGGAAGACTGGACGTACTGCTCGAGTGCGGCGACCGCCTTGTAGGCGTCGGGGGCGGCTTTGGCGAAGTTGAAACGCGGTTGCATGGTCTTCTCCTTTGTTGTGGCTCAGCGAGCCGTCTTGCGTTCATGGATTTCAAGGAAGGCGCAGCCGCGGGCTGCGATCGATCCGTCGTCGATAGCGGTCAATTCGATGCCGAGATCGGCAATGCTGGTCTTGGCGAGTTCCGCCCGATAGAACCGTTCGGCTCTGAGCATCGCCGCGCTGATGTTGCAGGGCTTGGCGAAGAGCCGGTCGGAGACCGGGTTCGGCCCGCGCTGGCGGATTTCGGCGCAGCGAAAAGCCGGCGCCGGTCCTTCGACGGCGAGCAGGATGTCGAGCAGCGAAATCTCTTCCGGCGCCTTCGCCAGTCTATATCCGCCCCGCGGCCCCGGCACGGTGTCGAGGATGCCGGCGCCCGAGAGCGCCTGCAGATGTTTCAGCAGATAGCTCGTCGACACGCCGTGGAATTCTGCCAGTGCCGCGGCCGAAAGCACGCCGCCTTCGGAGAGCCCGGCAAGCATCGCAACGCTGTGTATGGCCTGCTCGACGCCATCGCTCATCTTCATCGAAACAATCTCCTATCGTGGATAAAAAATATCCATGATTATGCCGGTTGTCAAGACCTGCCCTGCTGCTTGCCGCTTGCCTTTATCGTGACGGCGGATAGAAACGGCAAAAGCCGAGAGGGGAACATCATGGCAGCCAACGCCTTTACAGGCCTTTTGAATTCCAGCGCCGACCGCCACTCGCTGTTCGACGACGCCCAGGGCATCGTCGCCGGCAGCATGCTTGCCGTGCTCGGCGTCTCGCTGCTCTCCGGCGCAGGGCTGCTTGCCGGTGGCACGGCGGGTCTCGCCTTCCTCGCCCATTATGCGACCGGCTTCAGCTTCGGCCTCTGCTTCTTCGCCGTGAACCTGCCCTTCTACTATCTCGCCTTCCGCCGCATGGGCCCGGCCTTCACCCTCAAGACCTTCGCCGCCATCGCGCTGACCTCCGTTCTGTCCGAATTCGTGCCCGGCTTCATCGGTATTGGGCACGTCAATCCGATCGCCGGCGCGCTCTTCGGCGGCCTCGTCATCGGCGCCGGCATGCTGGCGTTGTTCCGCCACCGCGCCAGCCTCGGCGGCATCGGCATTCTCGCCCTCTATATCCAGGATCGTCTCGGCTGGCGCGCCGGCCTCGTCCAGCTCGGCTTCGACTGTCTCATCCTGGCGCTCTCCTTCCTGGTCGCCAGCCCCTCGATCATCGCCTGCTCCGTGCTCGGCGCCATCGTCTTCAACCTCACGCTTGCCATCAACCATCGCAAGGACCGCTATATCGCGGTGTAAGCCGCCCAACGCTCTTCTTTTTCCTCAGGCTTTCACTACCTTCAGGGCGTGGACCAGACCGATTCCGAATCCCGCGCTTTGCTGCCTGCCGCCTTTACCCGCTGGTTTGCGGAAAAGGGCTGGCGGCCCCGCGCCCATCAGCTGGAGCTGCTGTCCCGCGCCGAGGCCGGCGAAAGCACGCTGCTGATTGCGCCCACAGGCGCCGGCAAGACGCTTGCCGGTTTTCTGCCGTCGCTGACCGATCTCACCCGCCGCGGCAAAATTCCGCCCGGCTCCGCCTTCACCGGCATTCACACGCTCTATGTCTCGCCGCTGAAAGCGCTGGCGATCGACATCGAGCGCAATCTGATGAAGCCGGTCGAGGAGATGGGCCTTCCGGTCACCGTCGAAAACCGCACCGGCGATACGCCGAACGCCAAGCGCCAGCGCCAGAAGCTCAACCCGCCGGATATTCTGCTGACGACGCCCGAACAGGTCGCCCTGCTTCTGGCCAACCGCGAGGCCGAGCGCTTCTTCAAGGATCTGAAATATGTCGTCCTCGACGAGTTGCATTCGCTCGTCACCTCCAAGCGCGGCCATATGCTGTCGCTCGGCCTTGCCCGCCTGCGCCGCCTGGCCCCACGCCTTCAGACCATCGGCCTGTCGGCGACCGTCGCCGAGCCGATGGATCTGCAGAAATGGCTGGTTGCCCAACAGGAGGGCAGCGGGCAGGAGGGCAGGGAACACCATGCCGGTCTCGTCGTCGTCGAAGGTGGCGCCAAGCCTGATATTTCGATCCTGTCGACCGAAGAGCGCATTCCCTGGGCCGGCCATTCCGCCAAATATGCCATTCCCGACGTCTACAACCAGCTGCTCGACCACCAGACGACGCTGCTCTTCGTCAATACCCGCAGCCAGGCCGAAATGCTGTTCCAGGAACTCTGGACGATCAATGACGAGAACCTGCCGATCGCCCTCCATCACGGTTCGCTCGATGTCGCCCAGCGCCGCAAGGTCGAGGCGGCGATGGCCGAAAACCGGCTGCGCGCCGTCGTCGCCACCTCGACGCTCGATCTCGGCATCGACTGGGGCGATGTCGATCTCGTCATCCATGTCGGCGCGCCGAAGGGTGCCTCACGTCTTGCCCAGCGCATCGGCCGCGCCAATCACCGGATGGACGAGCCTTCGAAGGCGATCCTTGTGCCGGCCAATCGCTTCGAGGTGATGGAGTGCCAGGCCGCCCTCGACGCCAATTATATCGGCGCGCAAGACACCCCGCCGGTCGGCCGCGGCGCGCTCGACGTGCTTGCCCAGCACGTGCTCGGCATGGCCTGCGCCGAACCTTTCGACATGCTGGAACTCTACGACGAGATCATCAGCGCCTCGCCCTATGCCGATCTCAGCTGGGAGACCTTCGAGCGCATCGTCGATTTCGTCGCGACCGGCGGTTATGCGCTGCGCACCTATGAGCGTTACGCCCGCATCCGCAAGACCAAGGAGGGCCGCTGGCGCGTTTCCAATCCGGCCGTCGCCCAGCAATATCGCCTCAACCTCGGCACCATTGTCGAAAGCCCGATGCTGAACATCCGCATGGTCAAACGCGGCGAGGGCGGCCGGATCGGCCGCGGCGGCGCCACGCTTGGAAAGGTCGAGGAATATTTCCTCGAGCAATTGTCGCCGGGCGACACGTTTGTCTTCTCCGGCAAGGTGCTGCGCTTCGAGGGCATCCGCGAAAACGAATGCCTGGCCTCGCAGGCATTTTCGCTCGATCCGAAAATCCCCTCCTACAATGGCGGCAAGTTTCCGCTGTCGACCTATCTCGCCGAGCAGGTGCGGGCGATGATCGCCGATCCCGACCGCTGGCGCCATCTGCCGGATCAGGTGCGCGACTGGCTGTCGCTGCAGGAGGACAAGTCGATGCTGCCGAAGCGCGACGAGTTCCTGATCGAAACCTTCCCGCGCGGCAGCCGCGGTTATATGGTCGCCTATCCCTTCGAAGGCCGTCTCGCCCATCAGACGCTCGGCATGCTGCTGACCCGCCGGCTGGAACGGGCGGGCGCCAAACCGCTCGGCTTCGTCGCCACCGATTATTCGCTGGCCGTCTGGGGCCTCGAGGATATGGGGATGATGATCGCCAATGGCCGGCTCAGCCTCTCCGACCTCTTCGACGAGGACATGCTCGGCGACGATCTCGAAGCCTGGCTCGACGAATCCTTCCTGCTGAAGCGCACCTTCCGCAATTGCGCCGTGATTGCAGGCTTGATCGAGCGCCGCCATCCGGGCAAGGAAAAGAGCGGCCGGCAGATCACCGTCTCGGCCGATCTGATCTATGACGTGCTGCGCAGCCACGAGCCGGATCACATCCTCTTGCAGGCGACGCGGCAGGATGCGGCGACGGGACTTTTGGATATTGGCCGCCTTGGCGATATGCTGAGGCGAATCAGCGGCCACATCACCCACCGCCCGCTCGACCATATTTCTCCGCTCGCCGTGCCGGTGATGCTGGAGATCGGACGCGAGGCGGTGCCGGGCGAGGCCCATGACGCGCTCTTGGCCGAAGCGGCCGACGATCTGATCGCCGAGGCGCTCGCCTGAAGAGACTGGGCCTGGAGATTGGGCCCGACGAGAATTGGAAACGACGATAGTGATGAACCGCCTGGCGCTGGCGCGCGACATATCCGGATTGGCTGCAATCCCCGGGATCGAGACATCGGTCCATGGCATTGCCGCCGTCTGCGATCCGCTCGGCGCCCTCTATCTGCCGGACGCCGGCCTGCTCGTCGTGTCCGACCTGCATTTGGAAAAAGGTGCCGCCTTCGCCCGCCGCGGCATGATGCTGCCGCCCTATGATACGCTTGCGACGCTCACCGTGCTTTCAGCCGTCATATCCCGCTATGATCCGAAGCTCGTCGTTTCGCTCGGCGACAATTTTCACGATCGCATCGGCTCCAAGCATCTGCCGGAGAATTTTCGGGCGCTGATCGTCGCCATGGCCCGCGGCCGCGAATGGATCTGGGTCAACGGCAACCACGATCCCGACGGTGTCGTCGATCTGCCCGGCGCTTCAGTCGACGAGATGCACTATGCCGGTCTGACTTTCCGTCACGAGCCGCGGAACGGCTTGCAGAGCGGCGAAATCGCCGGCCACCTGCACCCGTCGGCGACGGTGCGCCGCCGCGAAAGATCCATCCGCCGCCCCTGTTTTGCCACCGACGGCGCCCGCCTGCTGATGCCCGCCTTCGGCGTCATGAGCGGCGGCCTCGATCTCGGCCATCAGGCGATGAAAGGCCTGTTCGACACATCGTCGCTGGTGGCGCATCTGTTGGGGCGGAATCGGATTTATTCGGTCAGGTATGGGAATTTGAGGGGGTAGGCCCCCTGTGATCCGGATGGGGTGTGCCGTGCCAGCCCCCCTCTGGCCTGCCGGCCATCTCCCCCACAGGTGGGGAGATCGCAAGTGGCCAAACCTTCGCATCCGTCTATCGTTTCGCCGGGCTGTGACGCCGATTGCTTGGGGAACCATCGCGCCCTGCCGATCTCCCCACCTGTGGGGGAGATGCCTGGCAGGGCAGAGGGGGGCGCCACACGGAATGCCCCCAATTGTCGCTAATCACACCCCTGCAACTGCTGCTGATACGTCCCGGCCATCCGCGCAAATTTCTGCGCCGTCTGCTGCAACTGCCCGTTCGAGCGCCAGTCGCCGCGCTTGTATCCCGTCGGGCCGGAATAATAGGCGAGGTAGAGATTATAGGCATCGTTCAGCGGAATGCCGGTCTCGGCGCTGTTCTGGGCGTGGTACCAGCCGATGAAATCGATCGCGTCGGCGAAGTTCGCCCGCCGCGCGGTCCAGTTCCCGGTCTGCGACTGATAATGGTCCCACGTCCCGTCGAGCGCCTGCGAATAGCCATAGGCGGTCGATGGCCGGGTCCAGGGAATGAAGCCGAACAGTTTGGTGCGCGGCGGCCGTGCATAGGGCTGGAAGCCGGATTCGGTATACATCGTCGCCATCAGGATCGGCACCGGCACGCCGTATTTCTTCTCCGTTCGCTCGGCGGCACTCTGCCAGCTGGAGAAAAGCCCGTCGCGCTCGTCGAAGACGGCGCAGATGTTCCGCGTCTGCTTCGGCGCCGTCGCGCAGCCGGCAAGCAGCGCGAGACCCACGGCGGTCAGAACGATACGAGTACGCATGACAAAATCTCTCGTTTCCGAGAGATTACTAACTCGTAAATGTTAAAAACCGGTTTTTAGTCGAATACGAACTTCTCTGGAGCGCTGCCTGCGCCGGCCAGGGATGGATGCCGTCGCGCAGCCAGAGGACGCTATCGCGCCAGAAACCCTCGCAATGACGTGAATGGAACAGGCCGAAATGGCCGATCGCCTCGAAGCCGAGATCGGCGGGCTGCAACAGCACTTCGTCGATCTCGGCATTGCGGTAATAGGCAAGCGTGCGGCGGATCGCCGGCACGGTTCCGAGTTCGTCGTCCGACATGGCGACGGCCAGGATGGGTGCGGTTACCGCAGCAAAACGCTTGAGCACCTCGTCCCGTTCCGCGGCCGGGTGGCTCATTTCCATGCGCGCCCGGCGAAAGCTCCATTCATGGGCGACGCCGGCCGGCAGATCCTCGAGCCAGCCGAGCCGTTTGCCGGGAAAATAGCCGAAGAGCGCCGTCAGCGCCGGCATGGCGACGTGCCATTTCATCAGCAGCCGCATCCGGCGCGCCGGCGCATAATCGCGCCAATAGGCGTATTGGGCGCCCATCGTCAGCATGCGGTCGATCCGGCCGGCATGTTTCGAGAGACCCGGCAGAAAACCGCCGATACTGTGGCCGACGATGTAAAGCGGCTGGTCCGCCCGTCCGTCGATGAACCGCAGCGCCGCATCGAAGTCCTTTTCGCCCCACTCCCGCCACCGATAACCGCAGCCGCGGAGCCGCGCCGGCCGCGAAAGCCCAATGCCGCGGTAGTCATAGGTCAGGACGTCGAAACCGTGAGCGGTGAGAAACTGGGCGTAACGGTGATAATAACGTGCAAGCACGCCGGTCGCCGGATTGATGATGACGCTGGCGTGAGCTTTCGCCCAGCCCGAGGTCCAAAGGTGGCCGCCGAGCATCACGCCATCGCTGCATCGGATCTCCACCGGTGTATCCACCGCCGGTCGTTCATCTTGTTCTTCCGCAGGCGGCAGGTCAGCGCCTTCTGCCATGCTCCGTCTCCCATGTTCGGGAACGATGATAGAGGCGCCATTTCCGCAGGAAAAGCCGAATGCGGCCCCGGATTGGGCCGCCGGCGTTATCAGATAGTCTAACACGCTACGCTTTCACGGGCTCGTAGCGCAGGATCACCGCGCCGCCTTGTGTCGTTGAGGATTCGATGAGTTTCAGCGGCACCTGGCCCGCCGCAGGCTTGAAGAGTGGGTTGCCGCCGCCGAGGATGACGGGCACGACGCAGACCTTGATTTCATCGATAAGCCCCGCTTTCAGCAGGCTGTCGGCAAGCTCGGCACTGCCGAAGATGAAGATCGTCTTGCCGTCCTCCTGCTTCAGCCGCGTCAGTTCCGGGATCGGATCGCTGACGACGCGGGCATTGTTCCAGCCGGGCTCGGCCATCGTCCGCGATACGGCGATCTTGGCGATGCCGTTCATATAGGCCTTGATTGTGTCTTCGCTTTCGGCGGTCGGCCAGTAGGAGGCCATGCCCTCATAGGTCTTGCGGCCGAACACCAGGAGATCGCCTTCCTCGCCGAATTGCTCGGCATAGCGCTGTAGTTCCGGCCCCCAGGCGAGATTGTGGAAGTCGATATCCCAGGGCTTGGTGCCTTCGAAATAGCCGTCGAGGGTCATCAGGTTCCAGACGATAAGCTTTCTCATGTCCATCCTCCTTGTGGATTGCATTCACCACAACAAACCGATTGCGATTAGCAACTGGTTCAAACTAGAGCGACTGATAGCAAAATGCAAGCGGTTTTTCACGCGAAGGCAGGATGAACCGCATCCGCGCCGCGTGCCATTCCGGGAGGAGATTTTCATGATGCCGCGCCGGCGGCGGCTCAGTCCTTGCGGAAGATCAGGCTGGCGCCCCAGCCGGTGATGAGGGCGAGCAGCACGGACGCGCAGCCGTAGAGGATCGGCTGACCATGGGCGGCGTCGGTGATCATCTGCTCGATGCCGGTCTTGATGACGCGTAGCGGCAGCGATTCCTCGGTCACCAGAATGCCGCTCTTGAACAGATAGGCGCGCACGGTGTGGACGCCGTTCGGGATGTTTGCCGGCAGGCGCAGGCTCGCCTTGAAGAGGTTGGAGGAAACGAAGCGCACGCCGCTCGGGTTGCGGTCGTAGAACCCGCCGCCCTGCTGCAGCCGCCGGAAGGCATCGCGGAATTCGCCGAGATTGCTGCCGTCGCCGACGAAGCCGACCGGCGTCAGCGGAATATGATCGATGCCGATCCCCTGGTCGGTCAGTTCGAGCGGCGTCGTCAGGTCGTCGATCATCCGCGAACTCGACATCGAATAGGAGTGCGGCACGGATTCGAAGGTCATCGAGCGCGTATTCACCCAGATGCCGAAGACGCGCTCCTTCTTGCGCACCGTCGCATCCTGTCGCGGGCCCTCCAGCACCACGACCACGTCATATTGGCCGATGGCGAGCAGCAGCTGGTCGGTATTCGACAGCGCCCCGAAAATGGTCAGATCGGCGCCGTGGAAATCCGAGGTGATGGCGATTTCGCTGGTCGACGTGCCGATCTCAAGCCCTTCGCGCACCGCTTCGGTTGACTGCCCCGGCAGCCATTGCGCTCCGGCTACCGCCGGCAGCAGGCAAAGCAATGTGAGGACGGCGGCAAGCAGGCGCATCAGTTGTGGGCTCCGATCACCACCGAATAGATGTCGGCCGGCGTAACCACCAGGGCGATCGCCAGACGCAGGCCGACGGCAAGCACCAGCAGGCCGAGCAGCGCGCGCAGCTGTTCGCCGCGCAGCTTCTGGCCGACGCGCACGCCGTATTGCGCGCCGATGACGCCCGCCACCATCAGGATGAAGGCGAGCACGATATCGACGGAAAAATTCGTCGCCGCCTGGACGATCGTCGTATAGGCGGTCACGAAGATGATCTGGAACAGCGACGTGCCGACGACGACATTGGTCGGGATGCGCAACAGATAGATCATCGCCGGCACCATGATGAAGCCGCCGCCGACGCCCATGATCGAGGTGAGGATGCCGATCGCAAAACCGAGCGCGACGATCGGAATGACGCTGAGAAAGATCTTCGATTTCTTGAAGCGCACCTTCAGCGGCAGTCTGTGCACCCAGTGCTGGTGGCCGGGCTTGCGCGGCGCCGGCGGCTCGTTGCGCGCCGCCCGCCGCATGGCGTTGATGCTTTCGAGCAGCATCAGCCCGCCGACCGTGCCGAGAAAGATGACATACATCAGCGAGATGATCAGATCGAGCTGACCGATGGCGCGCAGCAGCGAGAAGATCCAGATGCCGACCGTGGCGCCGGTGAGGCCGCCGATCAAAAGCACCGTGCCGAGCTTGACGTCGAGCGTGCCGCGCCGGAAATGGGTGATCGCCCCCGAGATCGACGAGGCCACGACCTGGTTGGCGCCGGTGGCGACGGCAACGACCGGGGGAATATTGTAGAAGATCAGCAGCGGCGTGATCAGAAAGCCGCCGCCGACGCCGAACATTCCAGACAGGAATCCGACGGCCGCCCCCATGCCGAGAATGATGAAAATGTTCACCGACAATTCTGCGATGGGCAGATAGATTGTCACAGCCGACCCCGAATGATGACCGCTCCTGCCGGGCGGTTTCTGTCACGTCCCCGTTCGAATGCGCACCATACTGTGAAATCGTTGCCAGAGGCTTTCGATCGGCCCTTGGATCGAGCGATGGAGATGGTGGCAGAAGATTCGCCGGATGCGCGGATGGATATGTCCCGCATAATCCGGCTTTTTTCAGATTGCATGACGGGCGGGCGCAAAAAGTGGAGAAAGCCTTGCGGCATAGTGCCGCCAGGCTCGGATCGCGGACAAAGTCCGGCCGAGCCTTTGGATTTGCAACACAATAGCTGCCCACCCTAACCCCGCCGGGGACATGCCTTGGGAGAGTTCGGCAGAAAGCCAACCCCACTCTCCGTCATCCTCGGCCTTGAGCCGAGGATCCCTGCCGCGGCTGCTGGTGGATGCCGTGTGGACGCTCGGCTCAAGGCCGAGCATGACGGAGGGTGGGCGTGCACGAGGGACTATTCACGGCTCAGAGCCCGGTTCCGGATGCCATCCACCAATTGCCAACGCGGATAAAGACCGTCCGCCGCCGCGCCTCTCAGATCGCCTTGGCTCCCTGCTTGTTGCGTTCGAGCAGCGCTTTGACGGTCGCGTCGGTCACTTTGCCGTCCGGCTCCTGGCCGATCGACTTCTGGAAGTTCTTGATCGCGGTCACCGTCTTGGCGCCCATTTCGCCATCCGGTGTCCCGGCGTCGAAGCCGTTATTGTTGAGGATCGCCTGGATGTTGCGGACCGCCTTCTTCATGTCGACGCTCGCCGTCTTCAGGCCGGTTCCCGCCCATTCGTCCGGAATGTCGATGGTATTGCTGCGGTGGTCGAGCGGCTCCGGCTTCCAGAGATCGGCCTTCGCGCGGGCGCGTTCGAGCTGGTCGGGCTTCATGGCGTTGGCCACTTCGTCGCGCTTCTGCGCCGCATCCTTGTCGCCGGCCTTGGCGGCGATCGCGAACCATTTGTAGGATTCTTCGAGATCCGCCGGAACGCCGTTGCCCCTCGCACAGAGGATCGCCAGGTTGAACTGGCTGTCGGTGATGCCGAGGTTGGCGGCCTTGGTGAACCACGAGGCCGCCGTCGCATAATCCTGCTGGCCGAGCGCGCCGGAGGCGTAGAGCACGGCGAGATTGTGCATGGCGCTGGCATTGCCCTGGTTCGCCGCCTGCTCGTAGAAGCCCTTGGCCTTGGCGATGTCGCGTTCGACGCCGTTGCCCTTCTCGTACATGCTGCCGAGGCGGTATTGCGCCGGCGCAAAACCCTTGTCGGCCGAAAGCTGGTACCAGCCTGCAGCCTGCTTCTGATCGACCGCGATGCCGTTGCGGCCGTCCGAATAACGCGCGCCGATCTCAAACAGCGCCAGCGCATCGCCGCCCTGCGCCGCATCGGCAAGCGATTTCGGCTGGATGGTATCGGGAATGGTGATAGCGGCCTGCGGGCCTGATGCGGCCGGCGTGTTCGGGACGAAACCCGATGTCTCCTGCGCAGCACCCGATGGGGCGGCCGGGGCAAGCGTCGCCGCCCCCTCGCCATCAAGCGGCGTTGCGTCGGTCAGATGATCGCCGGCAACCGGCGGGGCTGCTTGCGGCTGTGTCTGCTCGCCGGCCGGTGGCGTCGCCTCCGTTGCGGGAGCGGCCATGTCTGCCGCATTGTTCTCCGGCTGGGCGGGTGTCACCTCAGGCGAGGCCGGCTGCGGGCTTTCCGTGGCGCCGGTCAGCGCCGAGACTTCGGCCGGCGCCTGCGGCGCGCTCTCGCCGCTCGTCAGCGTTCTGGCAAGCGGAAATGCCATGATCGCGAGCAGCACGGCGCCGACTGCCAGCAGGATCGGCCGGCGGTAGCGCGAAAAGGCGCTGGTCTTGCCTGTCTTATCCGTCTTGTCGGAAATCTTTCCGGCCTTGTCGGCAGCCTTCTTCTCGCCCTTGACGGCTGCCTGTTTCGGATTGGCGTCCACTTCCATCGCGGCCGCCTGGGCGGCGCGGCGGGCAGCGGCGATATAATCGGCGCGATCGGTTTCGGCGGCCGGTTTGCCGCGTGCCGCACTCTGGCTGGCGCGGACCCGCTCGAGGATCTTCTTGACGTCGGGTGCGCCCGAGCCAGGCTCGAGCAGTTCGTTGGACGCGTCGGTCGGCACCACGTCGGCGGGATCGATCGACGGCGCAGGGTCGATCATCGGGCGTTCGGTTGCCCGGCTCTCGGTCTTCTTGCCGGGCAGCAGGCGCTTGCCGAGACTGGCGAGCAGGCTGGCCTTTGCCGGTGCCTGTGCCAGCGCTGGGGTGGCAGCCTCCGGTGTTCTGGTCGCGGCTTCGATGGCGATCGCGCTCGTTCCGCTCATGGCGGTCGCCTGCGCCGGGGCGGCAGGTTCGGCGGCGACCTCGGCGGTGCGGATGACCGGAGAGGCCTTCGCCGTGGCGACAGCGGCCGGCGCCTTGTTCATCTCGGCCTCGGCCACCATCAGCGCATAGGGATCGACATCGAAATCGACCTCGGCCAACGGCATCTGGGCGGCCGGCCGCCCGCGCTCTTCCATGCCGTCGAGGCGGTCGGCGATATGAACCAGCGTCTCGTGCAGCGCCTTGAAGGTCTTGTGCGTGCGTTCCTCGCTGTCGCGGCTGATATCCTCGAGATGGCGCAAATCTTCGGCGAGCGCCGTCAGCGCCGACATGTCGGCGGCGGGCACGCCGCCCTGCGCGGCGCCATTGCGCGAATAGGCCTCGACGACGGCTTCCGCCGCCTGGCGCGCCGCCTCGATGATATATTCGTCGCTCGTCGCCATATAATCTTCGATCGCGCCCATGCGCCGGTCGAGATCGGCGGGGATCTGAGCGCTTTCGCGCGGCTCGCTCATCAGGGCCGAAAGATTGGCGATCTGGTCTTCGAGGTTCTTCAGCGCATGCGGATCGGTCGGCGCTGCCGCCGTGCTCTCTTCCAGCCGGGCGGCGATGTCGCTCAGCCGTCCTTCGAGGCGCCGGAAGGCACCATCGTCGACCGCAGCGGCCGGCGCCGGCGGCTGATGGGCCATCTCGTCGATGCGCCGGGCGAGATAATCGAGCCGCTGCGCCAGCACGTCGTTGACGGCGCCGTTCTCGAGCGCGTCGATCTTGCGGGAAATGTCGGAAAGCGGTCCGGTGAGATCGGGCTGCGGCGCGGCCTTCTGGCTGTGCTCCAGCAGATAGGAAAGATGTTCCAGCCGTTCGTCGAGCCGCGACGTCGCTTCCGCCTTGGTCAGCTCCTCGACGCGGGATGTCAGCGCCTCCAGCCGCAGCGCCAGCTCGTCATCAGGCGTGGCGCGATTGGCCGCATCATGGCTCATCAGGTCGATCTGGTCGGCGAGCGCCGAAAGCCGGCCTTCCAGCCGCTGCATCAGCCCCGGATCGTTGGCGGCAGCCGCACGTCCGCTGGCCGCGATCGCCCGGCTGATCTCGTCGAGCCGCATGTCCATGGCGGCGAACTGTTCGGACATCACCCGGTCGTGCGGCTGGATCATGCTGCCGAACTGTTCCATCGCCGTGGCGATGGCGATGAGCTTGTCCTCAAGCGCCCTGACTGCCGGGCTTTCGCCCATGCCGCCGATATGGCGCTTGATGTCGTCGAGTCGGTAGGCGAGCGAAACCAGCTCTTCCTGCAGCCCCTCGGTATCGAGTGCGGCAAGCCGGCTTTCGAAGCCGTCCCAGCGATTTTCCATATGGCGCAGCGAATCCTCGCGCGCCAGCCCGTCCATCAGCGAGCGCAGCTCCTCGAAATCCTCGCGAAGGCCGGCGGCCTCCGGGGCGCTCGAACGGCCGGTCAGCTGGGTGATGCTCTGGGCAAGGCGGCCCATATCGGCGCGCATGTCGTCGGCGAAGCGGCCGTCTCCGGCATTCGTCTTGATCTCGCGCAATTCGGTGCGCAGCGCGTTCATCTCGCGGGTGACGCCTTCGGAGATGTCGCGCTTCAGGTCCTGGCGCAGGTTGACGAGCGCCTGGGCGATCTCCGTCATCGTGTCGTCGCCGGCGCGGAAGGCGGGTGCCGCCTGCGGTGCGGGGCGCGGCGCAGGGTCGCGCAATTGCGGGGCCGGCTCGCGTCCGTAGGGCCGCTCACGGCCGGCTTCGAGGGCGCGCTGGCGCTGGCGGATTTCGGCGAGCGGATCCGGCCGCGGCTCGATCGGCGCCCTTGCCGGGCGCGGCGTGTTGGAGCCGGCATAGGGATCGCGCTCGGCCGTTGCCGTGCGCGGCCGCTGTTCGCGCCCGCTGCCCATCAGCCCTTCAATGCGTGCCTCCAGCCCCTCGATCGTGCGGTTCAGCGCATCGAGCGAGGTCCTGTCGGACTGTCGGGAAGGATTTGATCGCGATCCGTTCATCTTCTTGCTCGCTTCGACTGCTCGACCCCTCGTCAGAGCTCGATCCGTGGCTTTTCCGTCTGTGGCCCGCGTCTTCACGCGGACCGGAGCATCTTTCATCAGAGGTTAGTCAATTAGACTTTCCTCAAGCTGAACGATGTAGCGGCATCCTTGAGAAACGCGAGACTGGGAAAAGGAATGCGGATTGCTATTGCTCAATCCGCACCTTTCACGAAACGTGGTAAACAAGCCGTTAATGTCGCTGAGAATTTTTTAACGTTTGGGCTCAAAACGCCGTTTTTGGCGGCAATTGCCGGCCAATTGTTCGGATCGAACAGCGGTGGTGCGTTCAGGCCGGCCGCTTATATTGCAGCTCGATCTTCACGCCCTCGGGGCCGTAAACGAAGACTTGGCCGAGATCGGTGTCGGGAATATCGTAATATTCGTAGCGATAGCCGCTCGCCTTGATGCGCTCCAGCGCCGGGGCGAATTCATAAAGGCTGAAGGCGATATGGTCGAAAATCCCCAGTGGAAAATCGGCGCTGCGCGATGTCAGGCTGAGATGGATGACCGGGCGGTCGTCGAGATAGAGCCAGTGGCCGGGCGAGGGGAAGGGTGGCCGATAGCCTTCCTCGACGCCGAGCACGGTCTTGAAGAAGCCGATCATGCGAGGCGCATCGCGTGTTTCGATCGTGACATGGTCCAGGCGCGGCATCGGTTCCTCCCAACCAGCTCTTTCGACGAAACATAGTCTGTTCGTAACCGCCGCGAAAGCGGCCTCTTCGGCGCCGCCGGCGGCTCAGAAGTTCTCCGTCCAGGGCCGGACTTCCACCTCCAGCGACCATGCCCTGCGGTGCTGGCGAAGCACGTCGATATAGGTCTGGGCGATCGCATCCGGCAGCAGCGTGCCGTCGGGTTTCTCTGCCCGATCCGGCCGGATTTCGGAACGCACGCCGCCGTCGATGACGAAATGGGCGACATGGATGCCCATCGGCCCGAGCTCGCGGGCGGCACTCTGGGCAAGGCCGCGCAGCGCGAACTTGCCCATAGCGAAGGGAGCCGATTGCGCAAAGCCTTTCACGCTTGCCGAAGCGCCGGTGAAGAAGATCGCGCCGCGGCCGCGCGGTATCATGTGCTGCGCCGCCTGTTGCGCCACCAGAAAGCCGCCGAAGGCGGTGGTCGCAATCGCCTTTTCCACCTCGGGGGGGTCGAGTTCGGCAAGCGGGCCGCGCACCCGGGCGCCCGCATTGAAGATCACGACCTCTGGCCCGCCGATGGTGGCGGCGGCCTCTTCGAACAGCGCCGCGACGCTGGCAGGCTGCGAAACATCGGCGCTGAATGCGCTGGCGCCTGTTTCTTCCAAGAGCGCCTGGAGCTTTTCGATGTTGCGGGCGGCAAGCCCGACCTTGACGCCGAGCGCCGACAATTGCCGGGCGAGCGATGCGCTGATGCCGGAACCCGCCCCGACGATGAGGGCGCTGGCATAGGGAAAGTCGGACATGAGTATCTTCCTGCGTGGATCGTCCGAAAGAGGTAGGAAGTGGCAATGGCTCGTGCCAGCGCCCTGGCCGGAGTTTCAGTGCGGCCCTCCCGCATCGATCGAATAGGCGCTGATGCGCGAGAGGTGAATGAAGGAAAGGCCGGTCTCCTCGGCCCATTGGTTGAAGGCCTGCTGGATCAGCGGCTGATCCTTCTTCGCTGTGCCGGAAGCAGACAGCGGCACGCCCGCCGATCGCAGGCAGGCGAGCACGTCCATCGTTGCGACGAAACTGTCGCGGCCGATACCGCGCAGGAAATATTGCCCGGTCATGCCGCCGAGCCGGCTGCCGCGTTTGCTCAACAGGTCCAGAAGGCCGATCTGATCCTCCCGCGGCCAGTCGGCGAAAAAGGCGCCGGCGCTGCCATGTTCCTTCGCCAGTTCCCGGACGAAGGCGGCATTGGCGCGCACCGACATGATCTTCGCGCCGTTGCGGATGATCCGTTCGTCCGAGGTCAGCTCATGCCAATATTCGTCGGGCGCGATATTCAGCATTGCCGGATCGAAGCCGGAAAACGCCGCTTCGAAACCCGGCCACTTCGCATCGATCACCTTCTGGACGAAGCCGCTGTAGAAGATACGCCGGGTCATATCGGCGAGGATGCGGTCGTCGGGCATGGCGCGCAGCGTCTGGTGATCCGGCCGATGTTTTTCCAGAATTGCCTGCAGCGCGGCCGCGCCGCCTTTCCGCTGCTCTGCACGCTGCCTTATCGCCTCGAAACTGATCATCGTGAAGCATTCCCGATCTGCCGTTTAAATAGCCTTCCCGCTTATACGCCGTTCCGCGATGGACAAGGAAGGGGAGATGGCGTCTCGTCAGCCCGCAGCAGTTGCGGATTCGCGCCCGCAATTTTTTTCGCGAAAGGCGGCCAAGGTGCCGATTTTGACGTTTACGCAAACGTCAATATTTTGTAAGACAGTCCGCGAGGCCGGCGCGACCGGCAGTCGAATGGGAGGAATTTGACAGATGCCAGTCTACAAGGCCCCGGTGAACGATACGCTCTTCGTCCTGAACGACGTGCTGGGCCTCGAACGCTACAACAATCTGCCGGGTTTTGCCGACGCCACGCCCGATATGATCGAAGCGATCCTCGGCGAGGCGGCCAAGGTGGCCGAAGAAGTTCTCTTTCCCGTGAATTATTCCGGCGATCAGGAGGGCTGCACGCGCCATGACGATGCCAGCGTCTCGACGCCGAAGGGCTTCCAGGATGCTTACAAAGCCTATCGCGATGGCGGCTGGATCGGCCTTGCGGTGCCGGAGGAATTCGGCGGGCAGGGGCTTCCCTATACGCTGCATACCGCCGTCGGCGAATATACCTCCGCTGCCAACATGTCGTTGATGATGTATCCGGGCCTGACGCAGGGCGCGATCGCCGCGATCCTCGTCCACGGTTCGACCGAGCAGAAGGCGACCTATCTGCCGAAGATGGTCGACGGCGCCTGGACCGGCACCATGAACTTGACCGAGCCGCATTGCGGAACCGATCTCGGCATGCTGCGCACCAAGGCGGTGCCGCAAGCCGACGGCAGCTACAAGATTTCCGGCCAGAAGATCTTCATCTCCGCCGGTGAGCATGACCTGGCCGACAATATCGTCCATCTGGTGCTTGCCCGCATCGAGGGCGCGCCGGAGGGTACCAAGGGCATCTCGCTCTTCATCGTGCCGAAATTCCTGGTCGGCACGGACGGCGCGCTAGGCGCCCGCAACGCGGTCACCTGCGGCGCGATCGAGCACAAGATGGGCATCCACGCCAACGCCACCTGCGTCATGAATTACGACGAGGCGACCGGCTTCCTGATCGGCGCAGAAAATCGCGGCCTCAACGCCATGTTCGTGATGATGAACGAGGCCCGTCTGATGGTCGGCCTGCAGGGCATCGCCATTTCCGAGATCGCCTATCAGAATGCCGCCAACTACGCCCGCGACCGCATCCAGGGTCGTTCGCTGTCCGGCCCCAAGGCGCCGGATAAGAAGGCCGATCCGATCATCGTCCATCCCGATATTCGCCGGACGCTGATGACCATTCGCGCCTTCAACGAGGCCGGCCGCGCCTTCCTGCTGTGGACGGCGCTGAAATCCGATATCGCCCACCGCGCCACCGACGACAAGGAGCGCCAGACGGCCGACGATATTCTCGGCCTCGTCACCCCGATCCTCAAGGGCGTGATGACCGACAAGGGCTTCGACCATGCCGTCATGGCCCAGCAGGTCTTCGGCGGCCACGGCTATATCGAAGAACACGGCATGAGCCAGTATGTGCGCGATGCCCGAATCGCCATGATCTATGAAGGCGCCAACGGCATTCAGGCGCTTGATCTCGTCGGCCGCAAGCTGGCTCTGAACGGTGGCCGCGCCGCCATGGCGCTGTTCAAGGAGATCGGCGATTTCTGTGAGGAGAACCGCAGCGACGAAAAACTCTCCTTCTTCACCAAGCATCTGAAGAAGGGCTTGAACGACGTCCAGGCCGCGACCATGTGGTTCATGCAGAACGCCATGGCCAAGCCCGACAATGCCGGCGCCGGCTCAACCGACTACATGCACCTCTTCGGCCTCGTCGTTCTCGGCTATATGTGGGCCAAGATGGCGAAAGCCGCCGAGGACGGCCTTGCTTCCGGCGACGGAGCCCGCGAGGATTTCCTGAGGAATAAGCTGATCACAGCGAAATTCTTCATGGAGCGCATCATGCCGGAAACCGCCCTTCGCAAGGCCCGCATCGAAGCCGGCGCCGACACGATGATGGAGCTGGCCGCGGAAGCGTTTTGAGACGAATTCCCCCTTCTCCCCAGAGGGGAGAAGATGTCCGAAGGACAGAGCGGGGGTGAGCGACGAAGGAGCGAACGGCCGCGCGTAGGCAAGGCCGAGTTTGCCGCGAGCGCCCCTCATCCGACCTTCGGCCACCTTCTCCCAGCGGGGAGAAGGGGAGTTGAGATTTACCGGCGCCGCCGCGCCGCCAGGGAGACGAGACAATGACCGAGGTTTTCATTTACGACCACGTCCGCACGCCGCGCGGCCGCGGCAAGAAGGACGGCGCCCTGCATGAGGTGCCCTCCGTCCGCCTTGCGGCCAAGACGCTGGAAGCAATCCGCGACCGCAACGGGCTCGACACTGCAACCGTCGACGACATCATCATGGGCTGCGTCGATCCGGTCATGGATGCCGGCGCCGTCATTCCCAAGGCCGCCGCTTTCGAAGCCGGTTATTCCACCAGGGCGCCCGGCATGCAGATCTCCCGTTTCTGCGCCTCCGGCCTCGATGCCGTCAATTTCGGTGCCGGCAAGATCGCCCAAGGGGCCGACGATATCGTCATTGCGGGCGGTGTGGAAAGCATGTCCCGCGTCGGCCTCGGCATGTCCGGCGGCGCCTGGTTCATGGATCCTTCGGTGAATTTCCCGGCCTATTTCATGCCGCAGGGCGTCTCGGCCGATCTGATCGCCACCAAATACGGTTTCTCCAGAACCGATGTCGACGCCTACGCCGTCGAGAGCCAGAAGCGCGCCGCCCATGCCTGGCAGCAGGGCTGGTTCGACAAGTCGGTGGTGCCGGTCAAGGACCAGAACGGCCTGACGATCCTGGACAAGGACGAGCATATGCGCCCCGGCACCGACATGCAGGCGCTCGCCTCCCTCAATCCCTCTTTCCAGATGCCCGGCGAGATGGGCGGCTTCGAAGCCGTCGGCATCCAGGCCCATCCGGAAATCGAGCGTATCAACTATGTCCACCATGCCGGCAATTCCTCCGGCATCGTCGATGGTGCCGGCGTCGTTCTGCTCGGTTCAAAGGCCGGCGGCGAAAGCATGGGTATCAAGCCCCGCGCCCGCATCAAGGCCTTCGCCAATATCGGCTCCGATCCGGCCCTGATGCTGACCGGACCCGTCGATGTCACCGAGAAGCTGTTGAAGCGGACAGGCATGCGCCTTGCCGACATCGACCTCTTCGAGCTGAACGAGGCCTTCTCCGCCGTGGTGCTGCGCTACATGCAGGCCTTCGACATCGACCACGACAGGATCAACGTCAATGGCGGCGCCATCGCCATGGGCCACCCGCTCGGCGCCACCGGTGCGATGATCCTCGGCACGGTGCTCGACGAGCTTGAACGCCGCGACTTGAACACCGCGCTGGTGACGCTCTGCATCGGCGCCGGCATGGGCACGGCGACGGTTATCGAAAGGGTCTGATGATGAGCTTCAACACCGGCACGATCGAAACCGAATATGCCGAGGTCACCGAGCACTGGTCGCCTCGCGTCATTGCCGATCTCAACGGCCAGAGCGTCAAGCTCGCCAAGGTCCAGGGCCAACTCACCTGGCATTCCCACCGCGACGAGGATGAGCTTTTTCTCATCTGGAAGGGAGCGCTGACAATCGAATATCGCGACCGCCCGCGTGTACATCTCAAGGCTGGTGATTTTCACGTCGTGCCGAAGGGTGTCGAGCATAATCCGGTGGCCGAGGAGGAATGCTGGATCGTGCTTTTCGAGCCGTCGCAGACCAAGCATACCGGCGACGTCGTCACCGAAAAGACGAAGACAGTCGACGCGCAGCGCAGCCATTTGCCGGCCTGATCGGGGAGGAAACCTAATGACCTACATAAATTTCACGGTCGAAACCGACGCCGACGGCATCGCTCTTGTCACCTGGGACATGCCCGACAAATCGATGAACGTCTTCACATCAGAGGTGATGGCCGAACTCGACGCCATCATCGACGCCACCACCGCTGATGCCGCCGTCAAGGGCGTCGTCTTCACCTCGGGAAAATCCTCCTTCTCCGGCGGTGCCGATCTGTCGATGATCAAGTCGATGTTCGGTTCCTATCAGGACGAAAAGGAAAAGAGCCCGGAGACGGCGGTGCAGACGCTCTTCGGCCTGGTCGGGCGCATGTCCGGCCTGTTCCGCAAGCTCGAAACATCGGGCAAGCCCTGGGTTTCCGCCATCAACGGCACCTGCATGGGCGGGGCTTTCGAACTGTCGCTCGCCTGCCATGGCCGCGTCGCCTCCAATGCCAAGAGTGTCAAGATCGCGCTGCCCGAGGTGAAGGTCGGCATCTTCCCCGGCGCCGGCGGCACCCAGCGCGTACCGCGGCTGGCCAATGCCCAGGATGCGCTGCAGATGATGACGACCGGCCAGTCGCTGAGCGGCTCCCGCGCCAAGGCGATGAACCTCGTGCATCAGGTGGTCGAGCCGGATCAGCTGATCCCCGCCGCCAAGCAGATGATCAAGGACGGCCTGAAGCCGATCGCCCCCTGGGACGAGAAGGGCTTCAAGCTGCCCGGCGGCGGCATCTGGACGCCGGCCTCCGCCCAGCTCTGGCCGGCAGCACCCGCGATCCTGCGCCGGGAAACCTCCGGCAATTATCCGGCCGCGCTCGCCATTCTGAAATGCGTCTATGAAGGCCTGCAGGTGCCGTTCGACACTGGCCTGAAGATCGAACAGCGTTATTTCACCGAGGTGCTGCAGACCCGCGAAGCCTTCTCGATGATCCGTTCGCTGTTCATCTCCATGCAGGAACTCGGCAAGGGCGCCCGCCGCCCGGCAGGCATCCCCAAGACCGAGCTGAAACATGTCGGCGTCGTCGGCGCCGGTTTCATGGGCGCCTCGATCGCCTATGTCACCGCCGCCGCCGGTCTGGCGGTGACGCTGATCGACCGCGACATGGAGGCCGCCGCCAAGGGCAAAGCGGTCTGCGAAGGTCTCGTCAAGGATTCTGTCGGTAAGGGACGGTTTACGCAAGACGAAGCCGCAGCCCTTCTCGCCCGCATCACGCCCTCGGCCGACTATGCCGGCCTTGCAACTGCCGGCCTGGTCATCGAGGCGGTGTTCGAGGATCGTGAGGTAAAGAAGGCGGTCATCGAGGCGGTTGAAGCCGTGCTGCCGGAAGGCGCGATCTTCGCCTCCAATACCTCGACCCTGCCGATATCAGGGCTGGCGAAGAACTCCAAGCGCCCGGCCGATTTCATCGGCATCCACTTCTTCTCGCCTGTGGAGAAGATGATGTTGACCGAGGTCATCCTCGGCAAGGAGACCGGTGACAAGGCGCTCGCCGTCGCGCTCGATTACGTCGCGGCGATCAAGAAGACGCCGATCGTCGTCAACGACACCCGTGGCTTCTTCGTCAATCGCTGCGTGCTGCGCTACATGTCGGAAAGTTATGACATGCTGATCGAGGGCGTGCCGCCGGCGATGATCGAGAACGCCGCCAAGATGGCCGGCATGCCGGTCGGTCCCTTGGCGCTGAACGACGAGGTTGCCATCGATCTCTCGCTGAAGATACTCAAGGCGACCGTCGCCGATCTCGGCGAGAAGGCGATCGACCCAAGGCATATGGACCTCATTTCCCGCATGGTGGAAAAGGAGGGCCGCTTCGGCCGCAAGAATTCCAAGGGTTTCTACGATTATCCGCCGAAACCGGCAAAGAAGTCGCTCTGGCCTGAGTTGAAGACGCTCTACCCGCAGAAGAAGGCAGATGAGGTCGACGTCAATGTCCTGAAGCAACGCTTCCTCGTCACCATCGCGCTCGAAGCCGCCCGCACCGTCGAGGAAGGCATCGTCACCGACCCGCGCGAAGCCGACGTCGGTTCGATCCTCGGCTTCGGCTTCGCGCCCTATACCGGCGGCGCGCTCAGCTACATCGACGGAATGGGCGCGAAGGCCTTCGTGGAACTGGCGGAGAAGTTAGCGGAGGCTTACGGAGATCATTTCAAGCCGACGCCGCTGCTGAGGGATATGGCTGCCAAGGGCGAGACGTTTTACGGGCGGTTTGATCCCTATGCGGGGGCGAAGGTGGCGGCGTAAGCCGTTTCGCGGCCTTGGTTTTAACGGGACGATCTTTACCGTTGTGCCGTGACCGCCCCCCTCTGCCCTGCCGGGCCCGGGGCGAGCCACGGGTCTCGCCCGTCCTTCGGGCCCCCCACAGGTGGGGAGATCGGCAAGCAGCCAAACCTTCCCGCCTCTCTATCGTTTCGCCCAGCCGTGACGCTAGTTGTTTGGGGAAGCCAGCGAGCCCAGCCAATCTCCCCACCCGTGGGGGAGATGCCCGGCAGGGCAGAGGGGGGGCTGCCACGGCACGACGGCAAAGGTCCTTTTCGCCCCAGATGCACGAATTCGACTTTCCCGTGCGGACGCCTTGTCACGGACACAATTTCCGATTAAACGTTCTCGCATCGATCTTGCTAGATGAACTTTGAAACGACGCTTGCGTCGTTCCTGGCGAACTTCCTCCAAAATCGGTTTTCATCGCCGCTCGTGCTTCGGCTCGCGCGGCAATCTTCTATGAACGATTCGAAAAGGATATCGTCATGAGCACTGGTACCGTAAAGTGGTTCAACGCAACCAAGGGCTTCGGCTTCATTCAGCCGGATGACGGCGCTGCCGACGTTTTCGTCCACATCTCGGCCGTTGAACGCGCTGGCATGCGCGATCTCAAGGATGGCCAGAAGCTGTCTTACGAGCTCGTCCGCGACAACAAGTCCGGCAAGATGTCGGCAGACCGCCTCCAGGCGGCTTAATCTTGACGCGTCCGCTGGGACGCGTGAAGCTTTGAATATCATCTCCGGATCGTGACCACGGATGTACTGGCACGGTTCGTTGAGATGGCAGGGAAGGTCGGGTTAGCCCGGCCTTTTTTATTTGCGGTCAGCCTCGGCCGTTCAGCCGCGCGACGCCTCTTCGGCCTCCAGCATCTCCATCACCCGCGCCATCACCGCCCGTGCGGTATCGAGTTCAGTTGCTGTAAACGCGGCGCCGAGCCCATCGGCCCATCCGGCCTGCGCCACCTCGATGACGCCGAGCCGCCCCGCCCCGTCCGCCGTCAGCCGCACTAGCTTGGCCCGCTGGTGCTGCGGGTTGTCGGCATAGGCGATCAGCCCTTCACCCTCCAGCACGTCGGCAAGCCGCTGCACACCCTGGCGGGCGAGGCCGAGGGCGCGGGCAATCTGCGCCACCGACATGTCGCCGCGCCTCGCCGCGGCCAGCACCTGCCAGCGCGCGCTTGTCTGTCCCGCGGGCTTTGCCAACTGATCGCCCGCCGCCGTCAGATGGCCGGCGAGACGAAGGGCGGTGATGGCGAAAGCGGAAAAGGCATTCCCCTCCATCGTTCGCTCCGGCCGATTTTGTTTGACAACATGTTGTCGATTATGTATCTCATCCATAGTGACAACATATTGTCATATCGAAGCGTTGAAGGCAACAGCGAGGGAGGCGAGCGCCATGAAGAAGACCTACAAGGGAAGCTGCCATTGCGGCAAAGTGCACTACGAGGTCGATATGGATCTCGAAGAAGGCACCGGCCGCTGCAATTGCTCGATCTGCGCCAAGCGGCGTTATTGGGGCGCCAACGTCAAGCCGGAAGATTTCCGGCTGATGTGCGACGAGGCTGAGACATCGGACTACCAGTTCAACACGATGAGCGGCCATCACCGCTTCTGCCGCACCTGCGGCGTGCCGGCCTACGGCAACGGTTATGTCGAGGCGATCGGCGGCGCCTATGTCTCGATCAACATCGCCTGCCTCGACGACATCACCCCTGAGGAACTGGCAGCCTTATCAGTCCGTTATTACGACGGCAGGCACGATGCCTGGTGGAACGAGCCTGAAGTGACGAGTTATCTCTGAAGCAATTCAGCAAATTGCGTGGCGGTTGTCGGATCGTCTTCCTCTCGTTCGTCCTCTGGCCGTCGTGGAAAAGGAGAACGATCGTGAAAGACGAAGCCAATGCCAGGCATGAAGAAGAGGCGATCATCGCCATGCTGATGATGCGGGCCAAGGCGCTCGGTGAAAAGAACGCCGAAGAGGCGCTTTCCTATGAGGCCGAGGATTCCGTCGAGTTTTCGCTGGCGCCGCCGCTCGTCATAAATGGCAAGGACGAGGCCGGCGTGCAGGCCTGGTTCGATACCTGGGAAGGCCCGATCGGTGGCGAAGTGCGCGATGCCAGGTTGACGGTCGGCGGCGATGTCGCCTTCTGGAGCGGTCTGACGCGCATGACCGGCACCAAGACCGATGGCACGGAGGTCGATCTCTGGTTCCGCCAGACCCTCGGCCTCGTCAAGCGGGATGGCCGCTGGCTGGTCGTCCATCAGCACGCTTCCGTCCCCTTCGCCATGGATGGCAGCGGCCGTGCGCTACTCGATCTGAAGCCGGAAAGTGCAGGCCCTGCGGAATAATTCCGTCGTCTTCCAAGCATGCCGCGCAGACCGTGCAGCGGTTCTGCGGCAAAGACATGCGTCAAAAACAAAGACTTAAAGCGCGTGCACGGATCTCAAGGATAGTGGCGCCGCTTTGGAGCATAAGAACTTTCTTTTAATCAAATTTTGCAAGCATGAATATTGGGGGGCCTTCAGTTTCTGCTGGATGACGGTTGTTTAAACGCGCCGGCGAATTGGACTTGAGGCATGCGCCAGTACAGCAGCGAAGGCGAGCGGGAACATGCTTTTCAAGTCTACGACAAGTCGCAATCTTTTCTCTGTGGCGGCCTGCGGCGTCATTGCCGTTATTGTCGCTTCGGGGGCCATTTTCTATCGGTCCTATACTGAAATTCGCAGCGGCAGCATCGAACAGATGCGCCAGATCGCGACGGCTGAGGCGCTGAAAGTCGAAAAGAATATCGGCGGCACCGTGCATATCGTGGACGGGCTGAACGCCGTGCTGACGACGATGAAGGAAATGGGCGACACCGATCGTGCCAAGGCGGACAAGGTCTTGCACAACATGCTGCAAGCCAATCCCCCGGTCCTTGGGATTTGGACCGGATGGGAGCCCAATGCTTTCGACGGCAAGGACAAGGATTACGTCGGCAAGGAAGGACACGACACGACGGGGCGCTATGTGCCCTATTGGGTGCGCAGCGGCGGCCAGATCACCCATACGGCTTTGACGGATTACACCATCGCCGGAGCGGGCGACTATTATCAATTGCCGTTCACGCAGCGCAAAACCGTGATCATCGAGCCTTATTCTTATGCGATCGATGGAAAAGACGTTTTGATGACCTCCGTCACCGAGCCGGTTGTGATCGACGGCAAAGCCGTCGGCGTTGCCGGCCTTGACCTTTCGCTTCAGGACACCGCCAAGGCGCTGTCAGCCAGCCGACCGATGGGAGCGGGTTTTCTTGGCCTGGTCACCAGTGCCGGCAAGATCGTCAGTCACCCGGATGCAAGCCTCATCGGCAAAAGCCTGTCCGAGACCGGCACGAAAACTGCGGATTGGGACCATCTCATCGCCAATCCCGGTGCTGAGCGTGAAGTGACCGATGAGGACGGCAGCGTCTCCCTGGCGATTGCCACCGCCGTCAAGCTTGCCGAGGGCTCCAATTGGTATGCGGTCGTTTCGGTCCCGAAGGCGACACTCTTCGCACCGCTCTATGCGGTGGTGCGGGATGCCATCGTCGCGACGAGCCTGGCGGCGGTGCTGCTGGGCCTTGCCGGATGGTTGATCGCACGCCGGTTCGTCGGCCGGATTTCCGGCGTCATCGCCGAAACTGCCGCGATTGCCGCGGGCAAACTCGATGCGACCCTCAAGGACGGCGAGGCGAAGGACGAAATCGGCGATCTCTCCCGCTCGCTGAAGGCGCTGTTGGAGAGCAACCGCGACAGGGCGCGTCTGGAAGCCGAGGCGGAAGAAAACCGCGCGCTGCAGGAACGGGAGCGCGCCGAGCGCGCCCGGATCGACCAGGCTCAGGAAGCGGACGTCAAATTCGCCGTCGGTGAATTGGCGCTTGGCCTGGCCAAGCTTGCCGAAGGCGACATGACGAGCGCGCTCGAGCATCCTTTCGCGGCGACGCTTGACGAGACCCGCATCAATTTCAACGAGTCGGTCGTCAAGCTGCGTTCGGCGCTGGTATCGTTCTCGCAAAATGCCGAGGTCATCCAAAGCGGCACCGAGGAGATCCGTTCTGCGGCCGACGACCTGGCGCGCCGGACGGAACAACAGGCTGCCTCCGTCGAGCAAACTGCCGCAGCGCTTGAGCAGATTACGACATCCGTCAAGGATTCGACGGCGCGTGCCGAAGAAGCCGGGTCGATGGTTGTTCGCACGAAGGAAAATGCCGAACGGTCCGGCCAGATCGTGCAGCGGGCCGTCGAAGCGATGAACGACATCGAACAGTCCTCCAAGTCGATCTCCAATATCATCGGCGTCATCGACGAGATCGCCTTCCAGACAAACCTGCTTGCGCTGAACGCCGGCGTCGAGGCGGCGCGTGCCGGTGAAGCCGGCAAGGGCTTCGCGGTCGTCGCTCAGGAGGTCCGGGAGCTGGCGCAGCGCTCGGCCGGCGCGGCCAAGGAGATCAAGGCGCTGATCAGCAAGTCGGTTTCGATCCGCTCCAACAGGTCGGAAAGTGCCACGGCAGCGAGCCGCGGCCGCATCGCGCCGGTATCGAGCCTGGAGATATCGAGCACGGCGCCGAGAATGGTTTCGACCGATTCCAGGGCGGAATCGATGTTGCGTACGATCGGGCTGTTGTCGGATTGGGCCATCCGCTCGACCAGCGCCGAGGAATAGAGCCTGGCGGCATTCAGCGGCTGCAGAATGTCGTGGCCGGCGGCGGCGAAAAACCGGGTCTTGCCGATATTCGCCTCGTCGGCGGCGGCGCGCGCCTCGGCAAGCTCGTGGTTGACGCGGGTCAGCTCGGCCGTGCGTTCGGCGACGCGCTGCTCCAGCGTCTCGTTCGCCTGTTTCAGCGCCTGGTCGGCACTGACGCGCTGGGTGATATCGGTGAAGGTGGCGACGATGCCCTTGTCGGGCATGGCGTTGGAGCGCACCTCGATAATCCGCTCGCCGCCGCTGAGCACCAGCGCGAAGGGTTTGTCCAGCGTCAGGAAATGCCGCACCGTCTGATTGAGATCGCCGGGCGCGATGTCGCCGCGCTCACTCAGCGTGGTGACGATGTCGGCGAGGGGAAAGCCGACCTGGCCGGCACTTTCCGGCAGGTCGAGCAATTGCCGGAAGCGCCGGTTCCAGATGGTCAGCCGGTTGGAGCTGTCGAACACCGCAATGCCCTGGTCCATCTGCGAAAGCGCGGTCTGCAGCATGTCCTGGTTATATTGCAGCGCCTCGCTCGCCTGGTCGAGCAGCCAGGCGGTGTCGGACGAGGCATCCTCGATCTTCTGCAGGATCAGCGACAGCACTAGCCGGGCCGAGGACGAGCCGATGGCGCTGCCGAGCAGCTGTTCGCTGAAATGGATCAGCGCCATGTCGGCCGGCTGATCGTCCTCCAGCTTACGGCCGGAGCTTTGCTCGTAAGTCGTCAGCGAGCGCTGCATCCGCTCTTCGCCGAGATAACGCGAGATCGCCGCCTTGAGATCGCCGACGCTGATGCGGGTCTTCCAGCCGCGGGTGGCGAATTGCGAGCGAGAATGGCGTTTGACGAAGATGCCGGCCTGGATGCGTTCGAGCGGCCTGGCATTGCGGGTGAGCGAGCCGACGATGAAGAAGGCGGTGTTGACGAGCAGGCTCATGACGGTCGCATTGACCAGCGGATCGGCGTCGGGCGCGGCAAACAGCGTCGTGCCCGGAAAGATGAAGCCGAGCACGGCGCTTGCCACATAGGAATAATCGGGCCCGCCGAGCGAGGGCAGGAACAGCAGGTAGACCCAGATGATGAAGCCGGAGGAAAGCCCGAGGATGGCGCCGCGTGCATTCGCCCTCCGCCAGATCAGCCCACCGAACAGCGCCGGGGCGATCTGGGCGATGGCGGCAAAGGAGAGAAGGCCGATCGAGGCAAGGCCGGCGGTGCTGTCGGTCGAGCGGTAATAGGCGTAGCCGAACAGCAGCACGGCGAAGATGGCGCTGCGGCGGATATTGAGCAGCGTCTTGGCGAAATTGTCACGCTGGCTGGCGCGGCCGGCAAGTTTGCGCCTGAGGAAGATGGGCATGATGATGTCGTTCGACACCATGATCGACAGCGCCACGGAATCGACGATCACCATCGCCGTTGCGGCGGAGAAGCCGCCGATGAAGGTGATCAGCGACACCACAGGCATCTCACCGGCAAGCGGCAGCGATAGCATGTAGAAATCGGCATTGCCGGCACCGCCGAAGGTCAGCAGCCCGCCGATCGCCACCGGCAGCACGAAGAGATTGATCGCGATCAGATAGGTGGGAAACAGGAAGCCTGCGAGTTTCAGCTGTTTCGGCGTCCGGTTTTCGACGACCGTCACATGGAATTGCCGCGGCAGCAGGATGATCGCGAAGGCCGACAACAGGATCAGCGTCATCCAGCGGCTGATCGGCGTGTGGTAACTCAGCGCCGACATCACAAGGCCGTTGTCGACCGTTTTCTGCCAGAGATCGGTCGGGCCGTCGAAGAGAAACCAGATGACGCAAATGCCGGCCGTCAGGAAGGCGACGAGCTTGACCACGGATTCCATCGAGACGGCGAGGATCAGGCCGTCCTGATGCTCAGTCGCATCGGTATGCCGCGTGCCGAACATGATGGCGAAGCAGGCAAGCACCAGCGTCGCAACCAGCGGCAGGTCGAGGAAGTAGAGATTGCCGCTGCCGATGCCGTAGTCGGACGGGTTGACCATGGCGCTGACGGTGCTGGAGATCGCCTTCAGCTGCAGCGCGATATAGGGAATGGTGCCGATCAGCGAGATCAGCGCGACGATGGTGGCGACCGTCGGGTTCTTGCCGTAGCGCGCGGCGACGAAATCGGCAACCGAGGTGAGTTTCTCCGCCTTGGCGAG
The DNA here is from genome assembly GCF_014195245.1 of Rhizobium sp. BK619. Taxonomy (NCBI): domain Bacteria; kingdom Pseudomonadati; phylum Pseudomonadota; class Alphaproteobacteria; order Hyphomicrobiales; family Rhizobiaceae; genus Rhizobium; species Rhizobium sp. BK619. The sequence continues at coordinate 46,836 of NZ_JACIBH010000016.1, forward strand.
CTCGATGATCCGGCGAAGCAGCGGCATGCCGAGGGTGAAGACCAGAATGGGGCCGATATAGATGCCGGCAAATTCCAGGCCGCGCTGGGCGGCAAGCCCGACGCTGCCGAAATAGGTCCAGGAGGTGCAGTAGATCGCCAGGCTCAGCGCATAGACCACCGGCCATCCGCCTTCGAGCCCCCCCGGGCGGCGCTTCTTGCGGTCGCCATAGCTTGCCACGGCGAAAAGCAGGAGCAGATAGCCGAAGGCAGACGCGAATATGACCCAGCCTGGAAGCATTGACCCTCCGCCGGCGGAAACCCGCCGGGACCTCCCGCAACCCGTTCAGCTTAAGTCATTTCAGAGGCGTTGAAAATTCCCGCCCGTCTAGGCCTTAAGTCAAAGGCCGCCGGGGGTATTGCCAAATAATTGCGATTGCCGATTGATTAATCGCAATGAAGATGTAGCTAATGAAATCCATCGCATACTCTCTGAAATGGATCGAAGGGAGACGGATCCGATGCTCAACGAATTCAAGGCCTTTATCGCCCGTGGCAATGTCATGGATCTTGCCGTCGGCGTCATCATCGGCGGCGCCTTCGGCGGCATCGTCAAATCTCTGGTCGATGACCTGATCATGCCGATCGTCGGCGCCATTTTCGGCGGCTTCGATTTTTCCAATTATTTCCTGCCGCTCTCGTCGGCCGTCAACGCCCCGACCCTTGCCGCCGCCCGCGCGCAAGGGGCGGTGTTTGCCTATGGCAGCTTCCTCACCGTTCTCATCAACTTCCTGATCCTTGCCTGGATCATCTTCCTGATGGTCAAGGGCGTGAACTATCTGCGCCTGCAGGTCGAGCGCCAGGAGAAGGTCGCACCGGAAGAACTGCCCGCGCCGCCGGCTGATGTTCAATTGCTGACGGAAATCCGCGATCTGCTGGCCACACGCCCGACGGCCTGATCGGGGTTGGAGCCGGCGGCTCCGGGCGTCGGACTGAGGCTCCACAATAGCTCTGTCCGCCCCACCCTCCGTCATGCTCGGGCTTGACCCGAGCATCCACACCGCGTCCATCAGCAGCCACCGCATGGGTCCTCGGGTCAAGCCCGAGGACGACGGAGAGTGGGTTGGCTTTCCAGTCAAACTCGCCCATGGTGGACTGAGGTGCGCCGCGTTGAGGTGCCTCACCACGCCGACCCACCCAGTCCATTCATCACGAAAATCGATATGCCATCACTGGATATCATGGGATTTGCCGGTGCAAATCCACTATGAATGCGGAAACCGGAGATATGCATGTCGATCGTGAAGAGCCTCAGCCCGCGCGCCTTGGCGGCGCCAGAAAGCGGGATCGTCGAAGTCGTCAATTATGCCCGCGGCCGCGAAGGGCTGTTGCCGCTCTGGGTGGGTGAAGGCGACCTGCCGACGCCCGATTTCATTAGCAGGGCGGCGATGGACGCGCTTGCTTCAGGCGAGACCTTCTACACCTGGCAGCGCGGCATTCCGGAGCTTCGCCAGGCGCTTTCGGATTATTACAGCAGACATTTCGGAATCCGGCTTCCGGTCGAGCATTTCTATGTCACCGGTTCCGGCATGCAGGCGATCCAGATCGCCGTGCAGACGCTGGCCTCGCCGGATGATGAACTGGTTTACCTCACCCCCGCCTGGCCGAATATCGCCGCCGCCCTCGAAATCGCGGGCGCGCGCTCCGTCGGCGTCGAGCTGCAGTTCGAAGGCGGGAAATGGGCGGTCGATCTCGACCGCGTCGAAGCCGCCATCACGCCGAAAACCAGGGGCATCTTTATCAACACGCCGTCGAACCCGACGGGCTGGACGGCGACGAAGAAGGATCTTGCCGACATCCTGGCGCTGGCCCGCCGGCACGATCTCTGGATCATGGCCGATGAAATCTACGCGCTCTATTATTTTGCCGGCGGCCGGGCGCCGTCTTTCCTCGATGTGATGGAGCCGGACGACAAGATCATTTTCGTCAACTCCTTCTCGAAGAACTGGTCGATGACCGGCTGGCGCGTCGGCTGGATCGTCGCGCCGCCCGAGATGGGTCAGGTGCTCGAAAACCTCATCCAGTATTCGACCTCGGGCGTCGCGCAGTTCATGCAGAAGGGCGCCGTTGCAGCCCTTGATCAGGGCGACGATTTCGTTGCCGCCAATATCGCCAAGGCGGCCCGGTCCCGCGATATTCTCTGCGATGCGCTTGTCGCCACCAACCGCGTCGAGACGCTGAAGCCGGACGGCGCGCTTTATGCCTTCCTGAAGATCGACGGCGTCACCGACAGCCGCAGCGCCGCCATCGACATCGTCGACAAGACAGGCGTCGGCCTTGCCCCCGGAACCGCCTTCGGCGCCGGCGGCGAACTCTTCCTGCGCGCCTGTTTCCTGCGCGATCCCGCCCAGGTGGCGGTCGCGGCCGAACGTCTCTGCGACTATATCCTCAGGCGCTGAGAAGCGGCTCGGTCGGGTGATTTCGTGCCGGAATCGCCCGATCGATAAAACTTGAGCAAAGCCCGAAATCGGCCTCTAACCACAAGTCCAAACATACCGGTTCAAAGGGCCTGGAACGGCCATTCGATAAGAAAATTGGAAAGAAAAACCGGGCCTGATGCCCCTGCTATAAAACAAAGCAGGGATGCGGGACATGGCGGTTTTGGTGACGGGCGGCGCCGGATATATTGGCAGTCACATGGTTTGGGCGCTGCTCGATGCGGGTGAGGATGTGGTCGTGCTCGACCGTCTCTCCACGGGCTTTCGCTGGGCCGTGGCGCCGGCGGCGCGTTTCTATCTCGGCGACGTCGCCGATCCCGACGTCTTGAAGAAGATCTTCATCGAAAACGACATCGAAGCGATCATTCATTTCGCCGGCTCCGCCGTCGTGCCGGTCTCGGTCGCCGATCCGCTCTCCTATTACGACAACAATTCAGGCAAGACCCGGGCGCTGCTCTCCGCGTCGGTCGAAGCCGGCATCCGCAACTTCGTCTTCTCGTCGACCGCGGCCGTCTACGGTCAGCAAAAGACCGACCTGCCGGTGAAGGAGACCGCCTCCCTCAATCCGGAAAATCCCTACGGCCAGTCGAAGCTGATGACCGAATTCATGCTGCGCGATGCCGCTAGCGCCTATGATTTCAACTATGTCGCGCTTCGCTACTTCAACGTCGCCGGCGCCGATCCCGACCACCGCGCCGGCCAGTCGACCTCAGGCGCCACCCACCTCATCAAGGTTGCCTGCGAGGCAGCACTCGGCAGGCGCGACAGCGTCAGCGTTTATGGCATCGATTATCCCACCCATGACGGCACCGGCGTGCGCGACTACATCCATGTCACCGATCTTGTCGATGCGCATCTGAAGGCGCTGCAGCACCTGCGCCGGGGCAAGGGCTCGCTCGTTGCCAATTGCGGTTATGGCAGCGGCTATTCCGTGCTCGACGTGCTGAACATGGTCACCCGCCTGCACGGACATTCCTTCAAGATCCACATGGCGCCGCGCCGCGCAGGCGATTCCGCCAGCGTCGTCGCTGACGCTTCGCTCGCCCGGCAGGTGCTCGAGTGGAAGCCCAGGCACGATTCGCTGGAAACCATCGTCCAGAGCTCGCTCGATTGGGAACTCTTCCTAGCGAACAGAAACGTCGACGACCTGCACAGCATCCACCGGGCGCTGGCGGCCGCGTCGTTCTAGACCGGCGTCGGACCGTTACCGCCCCATGCCTCGCATGCCGTCACGTGAATAAGGAATGATCAAGCTTTCTCTGGCCGGCTCTGGCCGACGGAAAAGGGAAGATGAAGAAGTTTCTGGCCTCATTGCAGCTGCAAAAAGACAACCCGACGCTTCTGACGGCGCAGTTTCGGGCTCTGTCGTCGCAGATCCCCATTCTCTATGTTCTCCTGGTCATCAACGCCCTTGCGGTGGCAATCACCCACCTTGAATCCGCCCCGCTCTGGCTCTCGCTCTATATCCCCGTCGCCTTGAGCATCGTCTGTGTCTTCCGACTCTGCTGGTGGGAGATCAGGGGCAAGGAGAACGTCACGGCCGAGCGCGCCTACCGGCTGATGAAGATCACCATATCGGGTGCCGCCATCCTGACTGTTGCTTTCGGCGGCTGGGCGATCGCGCTTTACCAGTATGGCGATGCGTCCCAGCAGGGCCAGATCGCCTATTTCCTCGTCGTCACCGGCATTTCCTGCATCTTTTGCCTGATGCATCTGCCGATGGCGGCGGCGCTGACCACGGTGATCACCTTCTCGGCCATGATCGCCACCTTCATGTTCTCGGGCAATCCCGTTTTCGTCGCGACCGCCGTCAGCGGCCTCTTCCTGATCCTGCCCTTCCTCAGGGTGATCGACAGCTATTTCCAGAATTTCGTCGGCCTGGTGCAATTGACCGAGGAACTGAAGCAGAAGCGGGCGGAAGCCGAGGAGCTCAACCTTGTCAACAGCCGCAACGCGCTGCAGGACCAGCTGACGGGCCTTGCCAACCGCCGCAGCTTCTTTCTCTCGCTCGAAAAACGGTTGCAGAAGGATCCGTCCGCGCCGCCTGTTCTCGGCATTCTCGATCTCGACGGCTTCAAGCCGGTCAACGATGTCTTCGGCCATGCCGCCGGCGATCTCGTGCTCAAGGAGACGGCCCGCCGCTTTGCCGCGCTGGTCGGCGAAGCGGGCATCGTCTCCCGCCTCGGCGGCGACGAGTTCGGCATCATTTTCCCCTGTTCGATGACACGCCAGGCGATTGCCGATCTCGGCCAGGCGCTCTGCGCCGCGGTCCGCGACCCTTACGAAATCCCCGACGGCTCGGTCCGCGTTTTCGGCTCCTGCGGCATCGTCTATCCCGAGATCGGCAGATACACCGCCGAGGATCTCTACGAGAAAGCCGATTTTGCCCTCTACCAGGTCAAGAGCAAGCGCAGCAGCGGCGTCGAATTCTTCTCGGCCGAGCACGAGAAGATCCTGACCCAGCGCCACCTGATCGAACTCGAGCTGCAGGCGAATGATTTTGCCAGCGAATTGAAACTCGAATATCAGCCGATCGTCGAATTGAAGAGCGGCCGCGTCGTCGGCTACGAGGCGCTTGCCCGCTGGGACAGCGCCCGCTTCGGCCGCATTAGCCCCGAAGCTTTCATTCCCGCGGCCGAGCGCACCGCCGTCATCGGCCGGATGACGCGCATCCTTTTTGCCAAGGCGCTCGAAGCGCTGGCAATCATTCCCCGCCACCTCAAGCTCTCCTTCAATCTCTCGGCGCGTGATATTTGCGACCATGAGACATCGATGGCGCTGCTAGGCATGATCACTCGCTCCGGCATCGATCCCCGGCGCATCGAATTCGAGATCACCGAGACCGCACTGCTTTCCGATTTCGACACCGCCGACAAGGTCATCGCAATGCTGCGCTCGGCCGGCATCTCCATCGCGCTCGACGATTTCGGCACCGGCTATTCGAGCCTCAGCCATATTCACCGTCTCGGCTTCGACAAGCTGAAGATCGACAAGGCCTTCGTGATGAATTTCGATCGCGACGCCCGTTGCATGAACATCACCCGCTCGGTCGCCAATCTCTGCCAGAATCTCGGCATCGCCTCCGTTGCCGAAGGCGTCGAAAGCGAAGGGATCGCCGAGGGATTGAAGGCGATGGGCGTTCGCCTGGCGCAGGGCTATCATTTCTCGCGGCCGCTGCCGCTGGAGCTTGCCATCGACTACGCCGCCCGCTGCGAAGCCGAAGCCATTGCCCGCAATTCGCTGTCGGCCTGAGCGATCGATCTCGCCTGCTGTAAATCGACTGGAGCGACGCTGCATCGTCGTCTATTCATGGTTACGAGCCTTTCCTGGGCAGATGCTTCAATCGGATCAGGAAGGCTCCAGCAGCGGAGGTAAACCATGCAGGACGGCGAAGTCATCATTGAACGGCGGGGCACTGCCGGCATCATCCGGCTCAACCGGCCGCGGGCGCTGAACAGCCTGACGCTGCCGATGGTCCGGGCGATCACCGAGGCCCTTGATGGCTTTGCCGCAGATGCCGAGGTGGCGAGTGTCGTGGTGGCGGGGGAGGGCGAACGCGGCTTCTGCGCCGGCGGCGACATCCGCGCCCTGCATGAAAGTGCGCGCGCCGGCGATGGCCTCGCAGGCGCCTTCTGGCGCGAAGAATTCCGCCTCAACCATCAGATCGCCGTCTACCCAAAACCCTATGTCGCGCTGATGGACGGCATCACCATGGGCGGCGGCGTCGGCCTGTCGTCGCATGGCCGCCACCGCATCGTCACTGAGCGCACCCGGCTTGCCATGCCCGAAACCGGCATCGGCTACGTCCCTGATGTCGGCGCCACCTGGTTGCTGCCGAAGGCACCTGGCGAGGCCGGAACATGGCTCGGCCTGACCGGGCTCGATATTGGTGCCGCCGACGCAATCCACGCAGGGCTTGCCGACCGTCAGATCGCGTCGTCGCGGCTCGGCGCGGTGATTGAGGCGCTGTCGGCCCTGCCGCGCGGCAGCTTGTCCAGCGATGTCGATGCCCTCTTGCAGGGGCTTGCTGAGCCTGCGGGAGAAAGCCGGCTCAGGCAGAATGCCGCGATGATCGATCGCGCCTTTCGTTTCGACAGTGTCGAGGAAATCCTGGCAGCGCTTGCCGGGGAGGAGGGCGACTTCGCCGCCGAGACCCACCGGGTGCTGTCGACCCGTTCGCCGACCAGCCTGAAGCTGGCTTTGGCGCTGCTCAGAGCCGGCCGCCGCAGCGCCTCGCTTGCGGAATGCCTTGGCCGTGAACTCGGCGCCTGCCTGCAGATGCTCGATAATCCCGATTTCTTCGAAGGCATCCGCGCCGCCGTCATCGACAAGGACCGCAATCCGAAATGGTCGCCGGCAAGTGTCGAGGCCGTGGAACCGGCAACGGTCGAGCGATTCCTGAAACCGGCCGAGCCGCCGCTATCACTCTGACTTCGTCTGATTATCGCCACATGCCGCGCATGCGGGCGCCGACATCGATGCGCACCTGCCGCGCCTGCGCTTGCGCCGCCGCCTCGGATTTCACCTGCGGCCAGCTGCAGGCTTCGAAGAATTGCAGCAGCGTTGCCGGAATGAAGCGGCTGCGCGAGGCATAGACGTGCCGGTCGCCCTGGGCATTCTGCCCATAGGTGAAGAAGCGCTGCGGCACCACAAGGTCGAGACCGTCGCGGGCGCGCGTCATCGCCACATAGAGCAGCCGGCGTTCCTCCTCGATTTCGGCGGTGGCGCCGACGGCGAGATCGCTCGGAATGCAGCCGTCGACGACGTTCAGCATGAAGACCCTTGTCCATTCCTGGCCCTTGGCGGAATGGATTGTGGAAAGAATGAGGTAATCCTCGTCAAGCAGCGGCACGCCGGCCTGGTCGCTGGTCGCATCCGGCGGATCGAGGGTGAGCTCGGTGAGGAAACGCTCGCGCGAGGCATAACCGCCGGCGATCTGCTCGAGCTGCAGCAGATCGGCCTGCCGCGTCGCCGCATCCTCATGCAGCCGCTCCAGATGCGGCGCGTACCATTGCCGCGCCAGCTCGATTTCCGCCGGCCAGCCGGCCTTGCCCGATTTCATCTCCTGCAGCATGGAAACGAAATCAGTCCAGTCCTCGCCGGAGCGCGGTGGCGCCGGCATGGCGGCCAGCGCCGTTATCGGGCTCGCATCCTCGGCCATCAGGTCGAGCGCCTTCTGCGCCGTCGACGGCCCGACGCCCGGCAGGATCTGCATCAGCCGGAAGCCTGCCACCCGGTCGCGCGGGTTCTGTGCGAAGCGCAGCGCCGCCAGCATGTCCTTGACATGGGCGCTGTCGAGAAATTTCAGCCCGCCGAACTTGACGAAAGGAATGTTGCGCCGGGTCAGCTCGACCTCCAGCGGTCCACTGTGATGCGAGGCGCGAAAGAGCACGGCCTGCTGCTTGAGTGTCAGGCCTTCCTCGCGGTTGTCGAGCACCATGTCGGCGACATAACGCGCCTGGTCGGCCTCGTCGCGCACCGTGACCAGGCGCGGCCGCTCGGCAGATTGCCGCTCGGTCCACAGGTTCTTGGTGAAGCGCTCCGAGGCGAGGTCGATCACGGCGTTGGCCGCGGCCAGGATCGGCTGCGTCGAGCGGTAGTTGCGGTCGAGCGTGACGATATTGGCGGCCGGGCTGAAGGCTGCGGGAAAATCGAGGATATTGCGCACCGTCGCCGCTCGGAAGGAATAGATCGACTGGGCATCGTCGCCGACGACAGTCAGCCCCTGGCCTTGGGGCTTCAGCGCCATCAGGATCGAGGCCTGCAGCCGGTTGGTGTCCTGATATTCGTCAACCAGCACATGGTCGAAGCGGCTGCCGATATCCTCGGCAATCACGCTTTCGCCGACCATCTGCGCCCAGTAGAGCAGCAGGTCGTCGTAATCGAGCACGTTCTGGCTCTGCTTCGCCTCGACATAACAGGCGAAAAGCTCGCGCAGCTGTTTTTCCCAGGTCGCGCACCAGGGAAAAGCGTCGCGCAGCACCTGATCGAGCGCCGTCTCGGAATTCACCGCTCGGGAATAGATCGCAAGGCAGGTGCCTTTGGCCGGAAACCGGCTTTCCGTTTTGGAGAAGCCGAGATCGTGCCGGATGAGGTTGATCAGGTCGGCGCTGTCTTCGCGGTCATGGATGGTGAAATCGGCGTCGAGGCCGATCTGCTGCGCATAATCGCGCAACAGCCGCGCGCCGATGCCGTGGAAGGTGCCGGACCAGTTCAGCGCATCGGCCATCACACCGGCATTCGCACCCAGCACATCGCGGCAGATGCGCTCGACGCGCCGCGCCATCTCGGCGGCGGCCCGGCGCGAGAAGGTCATCAGCAGGATGCGGCGCGGATCGGCGCCCTTGACGATCAGATGGGCAACCCGATGCGCCAGCGTATTGGTCTTGCCCGAACCGGCGCCGGCAATGACCAGCAGCGGCCCGGCAATATGGCTGCCGTCGGTGAGCGTGCCATGCTCGACGGCCATGCGCTGCTGGGGATTGAGCTTTTCGAGATACATCCAGCCGTCCGGTCGGGCTCCCGCAGAATCACTGGGGAAGATTAGATGTTCCTTGAATGTTCGCGATTTCAGCCGCTGTCAAGCATTGAGGTGCCCGGGGGGCTTCAATCGGGGAAATCCGGTCCCACCACACGCCGCACCAGCTTCAGACTGCGATCCGGCTGAAGAATATAAGTCTCTTCTACGCGCTGACCGGTCCCGTCGTAGAACTGGTGGTGGACCGCGCTGCCGACCGGCGACTTGGTCAGCTTCGTCCGCGGCTGGCCGCCATAGGTGATGCTGCCGGGAATAGGGTCCAGCGCCGGGCTATCGGCGGAGGAGCAGCCGGCGAGCAAGGCCACGGCAAACAATGCCCCGGGGAATAAGGCGGGCAGCAGCACTTTCATCGTCGTCATCCCTCTGTCGGCTCCAAGCCAGATATGGAAACCGCAGCGGCTTCCGCCAAGGGCAGGCCACACCGGGGCTTGCAGAAATCACGCTCGAATATCGCGCCGAACCGGTCGCAACGAAAGCCCTGCTGCGGCGTTAACTGAGATCAACCAACCTTAGGAGACACTGACGTGATCGGGTTTCCCGGCTTCACCGACCATGACGAATCCGGCCGGCAGGGCCACGGCGAGGCGGCGACGCGCGCTTCGGTCGAGAGCGCCCTTCACGCCGCCGCCGATCTCGACGCTGAGGAAATCATCGTCGACATGCTGGGCGCCTATGTCATCCTCGACGGTTTCGTGCACCGGCGCGGCGATGTCGAGCGGGCGGTCGCAATCGCCGAAAGCATCGTCGGCCAAGGTTATGTGCACAGTCGCCTGTTGCGGCGCTGAGGGAACCAAGTGCCCTTCCGCGGGTTGAAATGCCGGATCGAAACGCTGGAGACCCCTCATGCAGTCGCTTCCTCGCCTCTCGGCAATCACCATGATATCGGCCGGCGTCTTTGCCGGTTCCGCCTATGCCTCGCTGGAAACCGGCACGAATTATTCGGCGCTGCCGAAGGACCAGGTTGCCCTCAACGAATATACCGGCGCCGTCGCCTGCACGCCGGCAGAACCGCAGTATCTCCCCTCCTTCATCCGCGCGGGCGATGGCACGATCATCGGTGTCGGTTATATCGAGGTGGAAAGTGAGGGCGGCGCGGACTGCTGAAAACAGTCCTGCTCAAACGAGGCTCGCCTGCGTTCCCGCAGAGGTGACGAGCCTCTGACCATCATCATGATGGCTGCGTGTCTTTTATGAATAGACCTGTCCCGGGCACAACGCCCATTGCACCAAAACCCGCCACAAGTTCGATGCAGGGTTAAGTAAATTAAAGCGTTGCACCGTTCCGGCACGCTCCGTTTACGGAAATCGGCCGAAGGACGAGTTCAACGTGGCTGAGCGTGCTTCCGCGTCCTGTCGGACGCTTGGCCGCTCTAATGCAACTTCAGCTTCGCCTCTTCGGCCGCCGCCAGGAATTCAGCTCGCGCCTCTTCCACGCTCTTGCGCCCGTCAAGTGCTGCCCGGCAGGTGCTGCGCGCCTTGATATAACGCAGCCCGCGCGAGTTCGGCCAGAAATCCGCCAGGCATTTCAGCGCATCGAACGGCCCGCTGACCGTTCGCGCGTCGGCATCTTCGAAACCGACCTTGACCGGGCTGTCCCATTTTTCAGTTGCCATCAATGCTCCTCCACGATTGTCGACAGAAACAAAGGGTGCAGCGCCTCCCTATTCCTCCGTGGAGACGCCGCCATGATAGCATTCTAGCGTGATTTTCACGGCCAACAATGGTGAATCGATTGTTGCCGGTGAGGCGAAATGTCAGCGTGTGTGAGAGGGGTTCGCCGGCATGCAGGCCGGGATGTTTTTTTAGATAGTCGCAGATAAGTTGTATGGCGCTTGCGCGCTGCTACCGCTACCCAGCTGAGGGGCTCCGACATGGGTTTAGATCGAAAATTGATCCAGGCTGCTTTTCTCTGCGGGGGGCTGGCAATGCCGGCCTTTGCCGGCGGCGCAGAGATATCAGATGAAGACGCTTTGCTCGCGCGTATTTCTACTGAGATTATCCCTAGGATCCAACTGGAATACGTGCAGACCGCCATCGGCCAGTTTACGGCCGCGATGGATATCGCCGCCTTTCGCGCACGACTGATATTAGACGAGGCATTACAGCAATGGTACGTCGAAGGTATATATGATGGAGTTCCTACGAGGGTAACCGCTGACCTGCTTGAACGGTGGGCGTTGTCGCCATCCATGCCCTATTATCTCGAAGCAATCGACATTCCCGATTGCGCTCATGGCAGCGTGCTGCTTCCCAATTGTCGCTAGCCCTCGTCGAGCACGTGCGAGGAGATATCCGATATCTGAGAAAGAAAACTGGTGCTGCCGAGTGGGATTGAACCACCGACCTCACCCTTACCAAGGGTGTGCTCTACCACTGAGCTACGGCAGCAGGACCAGGACCCGTGCGAGCCGGGCGGCTCAAATCGCGGGAACGGGGCGGCTATTGCCACAGCTTGGCGGCAAGCGCAAGCAGCAAATTCCAACTTCGCGTGGATTGGGACGCAAGGGCCTTTTGGATCGGCGCGAATTCGGCTAATCCTGTCACATGAACGACAAGACCGAAACCGGCCAGCAGAGCCGCAAACAGGCGATCGAGGCCCAGGCGAAACTGCGCCGCGAGCGCGCCGCCGAAAAACTCAGAGAAAATCTTTCGAAACGCAAACAGCAGGTGCGCGCCCGCCGTTCGGGCCAAGCCGACGAAACAAATGGACTGCCTGCCGCAAAAATGGACGAATCGTAATGTTCCGTCCGCGGTCAATTGAAGCGTCGCGAAAAATCCCTTAAACACCCCACTCCCTATTCCAAGGCAGTATTTCAGGAAAGGCGGGCGCGGCCCGTAAGCGCACATGGATCGTATCAGAATCGTCGGCGGTAATGAGCTGAATGGCATCATTCCGATTTCCGGCGCCAAGAATGCCGCATTGCCGCTGATGATTGCCTCGCTTCTGACCAGCGATACGCTGACGCTCGAAAACGTCCCGCATCTGGCCGATGTCGAACTCTTGATGCGCATCCTCGGCAATCATGGCGTTGACGTTGCGGTCAACGGCCGCCGCGAGCGCCAGGAGGATTCCTATTCGCGCACGATCCATTTCACCTGCCGCACCATCGTCGATACCACCGCTTCCTATGAGCTGGTCTCGAAGATGCGCGCCTCTTTCTGGGTCATCGGCCCGCTCCTGGCGCGCGAAGGCCATTGCCGGGTGTCGCTGCCGGGCGGCTGCGCCATCGGCACGCGCCCCGTCGATCTCTTCATCGAGGGCCTGACGGCGCTCGGCGCCACCATGGAGATCGATGCCGGTTATATCAACGCCAAGGCGCCGAATGGCGGCCTGATCGGCGCGCGCTACACTTTCCCGAAGGTTTCCGTCGGCGCCACCCATGTGGTGATGATGGCGGCAACGCTTGCCCGCGGCACGACTGTCATCGGCAATGCCGCCCGCGAGCCTGAGGTCGTCGATCTCGCCAACTGCCTGAACGCCATGGGCGCCAAGATCTCCGGCGCCGGCACCGCGACCATCACCATCGAGGGCGTCACCTCGCTCTCCGGTGCCCGCCACCGCGTCCTGCCGGATCGTATCGAGACCGGCACCTATGCCATGGCGGTTGCGATGGCCGGCGGCGACGTCGTGCTCGAAAATACCGATGTGGCGTTGCTCGACACCGCATTGGAAACGCTGCGCCGCGCCGGTGCCGACATCTCCGCGACCAACAACGGCATGCGCGTCAAGCGTAATGGCGCCGGCATCAAGCCGGTCGATATCGTTACCGATCCCTTCCCGGGTTTCCCCACCGATCTGCAGGCGCAGTTCATGGCGCTGATGACCCGCTCTTCCGGCATCTCGCACGTCACCGAGACCATCTTCGAAAACCGCTTCATGCATGTGCAGGAACTGGCCCGCCTCGGCGCCAGGATCACGCTCTCCGGCCAGACGGCGAAGATCGAAGGTGTCCAGCGGCTGCGCGGCGCCCCCGTGATGGCGACCGATCTGCGTGCCTCCGTCTCGCTCGTCATCGCCGGCCTGGCCGCCGAGGGCGAAACCACGGTCTCCCGCGTCTATCACCTCGACCGCGGTTTCGAGCGGCTCGAGGAGAAGCTGACCCGCTGCGGCGCCGTCGTCGAGCGCATCAGCGAGTAAGCCGTTCATCCCGGTTGCGTATTTGGCCGCAGCATCTTATTTCCCTTGTCTGACGCATCGCCATTTCGGCGGTGCCTGCTGGGATGAAGCCGAATGACCGAACTGAAGCTTGTAGCGCTCGATGACGAGGATCTTGCGATCATCTCCGCGCATATGCAGGACAGCGTCTTCAAGGTCGGCGATATCGACTGGTCGCCGCGCGACGCGCAGTTCGCCCTTGCCGTCAATCGTTTCGTCTGGGAAGGTGCCGAGCGCAAGCGCAGAGGCTTCGAGCGCCGCCGGGCTGCCCTGGTGTTCAAGCGGGTGCTCGCCGTGCGGTCGCTCGGCATCGACCGCGGCAAACGGGACGAGGTGCTGTCGCTGCTGGCCCTGCGTTTCGAGCAGAAGGGCGAGGGGCCGGAGGGTACGATCGAGCTGTCGCTGTCCGGCACCGCCTCGATTGCGCTCGATGTCGAATGTATCGAGGTGCAGCTCTCCGATATCGGCGGCGCCTGGGAGGCTTCCTCCAAGCCTCGCCACCTCTGACGTCTCTGACGCTTGAGGTTTGAACATCGCAGTTTCGAGTTGAGAAGGAATATCGGCCTTGGCAATCTGGCTGGATCAGGCATCGGAAGGTTTCGAGCAGCGTTTTGCTACCTTTCTGACGACGAAACGTGAAGTCTCCGAGGATGTGAACACGGTCGTTCGCGCCATCATCGACGATATCAGGGCCCGCGGCGATGTGGCGCTTGCCGAATATTCGCTGAAGTTCGACGGCATCGATTTCGCCACCGTGCCAATGCGGGTCACGCCGGAAGAGTTCGACGCGGCGATCGAGGCCGTGCCTCCGGAAGTGCTGGGTGCGCTGAAGCTCGCGGCACTGCGCATCGAATCTCATCATCGCCGGCAGCTGCCGAAGGACGATATTTACGAAGACGATCTCGGCGTCGGTCTCGGCTCGCGCTGGACGGCGATCGAGGCGGTCGGCCTCTATGTTCCGGGCGGCACTGCGAGTTATCCGAGCTCGGTGCTGATGAATGCCGTGCCGGCCAAGGTCGCCGGCGTCGATCGCATCGTCATCGCCGTTCCCGCCACCGGTGGTGCCGTCAACCCGGCGGTGCTTGCCGCCGCCAAGCTTGTCGGTGTGACCGAGGTTTATCGTGTCGGCGGCGCCCAGGCGATCGCGGCTCTTGCCTATGGCACCGAGACGATCGCCCCGGTTGCCAAGATCACCGGTCCCGGCAATGCCTATGTTGCTGCTGCCAAGCGCCATGTCTTCGGCACTGTCGGCATCGATATGATCGCCGGCCCTTCCGAAGTGCTGGTCATCGCCGACAAGGACAACAATCCCGATTGGATCGCCGCCGACCTGCTGGCGCAGGCCGAGCACGATGCCAGCGCCCAGGCAATCCTGATCACCGACGATGCCGAATTCGGCAAGGCGGTGGAGCAGGCGGTGGAGCGCCAGCTGAAGACGCTGAACCGTGCCGAGACCGCCGCGGCAAGCTGGCGCGATTTCGGCGCGGTCATCCTCGTTGCCGATCTGAAGCAGGCCATTCCGCTCGCCAACCGCATCGCCGCCGAGCATCTGGAGCTTGCCGTCGCCGATCCGGATCGGCTGCTCGACGGCATCCGCAATGCCGGCGCGATCTTCATCGGCGCCCATACGCCCGAGGTGATCGGCGATTATGTCGGCGGGTCCAACCACGTGCTGCCGACGGCGCGCTCGGCGCGCTTCTCCTCCGGCCTTTCGGTGCTCGATTTCGTCAAGCGCACCTCGATCCTGCGGCTCGGCCCGCAGCAATTGCGCACCCTCGGCCCGGCGGCGATTGCGCTGGCCGTCTCCGAAGGCCTCGATGCTCATGCGCGATCGGTTGCGATCCGCCTCAACCTCGAAAGGTGAGGGGATGGCGGCGGGCGATTTCCGGCTTTGCGACGTCGTCCTCGACGATACGATCGGCCGTTCGACGCCCGATGTCGAGCATGAACGCGCCGTCGCCATTTTCGACCTGATCGAGGAGAACAGTTTTGCGCCGATCGGCCATGCCGGCGGGCCTTACCGGCTGAACATCTCGCTGGTCGATTCCAAGCTGGTCTTTGCCATCAGGACGGAGGAAGGCATCGACGTCGCCACCCATATCCTGTCGCTCACCCCCTTCCGGCGGATCGTCAAGGATTATTTCATGATCTGCGAGAGCTATTACGAAGCGATCCGTTCGGCCACACCGAGCCGCATCGAGGCGATCGACATGGGCCGGCGCGGCATCCACAATGAAGGTTCGCAGACGCTGAAGGACAGGCTGACCGGCAAGATAGAGGTCGATTTCGACACCGCCCGGCGGCTGTTCACTCTGGTCTGCGTGCTCTACTGGCGCGGGTGACGGCCGTGGATCTCGGCGCCGACATCGAGGAGGGAAAGCGGCCGGGCGCCATCCTCTTCATGTGCGGGATGAATGCCATCCGCTCGCCGATGGCCGAAGCGATCGCCCGCAGCATGCTGCCGTCCAATACCTATATCAGGTCGGCCGGCGTGCGCGCCGGCGAGCGCGATCCTTTCGTCGATGTCGTGCTCGACGAGATCGGGCTGTCTCTCGGGCGTCGCCTGCCGCAGACGCTGGAAGAGCTCGAGGACGATTATTTCGATCTGATCATCACCCTGTCGCCGCAGGCCCACCATGCCGCCCTCGAGCTGACGCGGTCGAATGCGATCGATGTGGTCTACTGGCCGACCATGGATCCGACGGTTGTCAGCGGCACGCGCGAGCAGATTCTGGAGAGCTACCGCGAGGTCCGCGATTACCTGGCCGGCCTCATCGAAAGCCGGCTAGTCAAACGAAATGGCATTGCCGCGCAATCGGCTTGAAAACAAATGACGGAAAGGCCGTTCAACAAGGTTCACAAACCTGCGTTGATTGTGTAGTTTCCGCCCAAATTTTAAAGGCGCGCGCTGCGCTGCCTATTCAACCCACAGGAAGAAAACACTTATATGCCGAAAGAAGAAGTCCTCGAATTCCCGGGTATCGTCACCGAACTTCTGCCGAATGCGACGTTCCGCGTGAAGCTCGAAAACGAACACGAGATCATCGCCCACACTGCGGGCCGCATGCGCAAGAACCGCATCCGCGTTCTCGCCGGCGACAAGGTGCTCGTGGAAATGACGCCCTACGATCTGACCAAGGGCCGCATCACCTACCGTTTCAAGTAAGCTTGCCCAAGGTTCTGCAGGGGTTGTTCTCCCGTCTGTCGATGGTCGAGGTTCCATGGCGCTGAAATACAAGCTCATTCTCGCCTCGGGCTCGCCCCGTCGCGTCGACCTGCTCAACCAGGCAGGCATCGAGCCTTCGCGCCTGATGCCGATGGATATCGACGAGACGCCGAAAAAGTCGGAGCACCCGCGTTCGCTGGCCCGCAGGCTTTCGGCCGAGAAGGCGGAAGCAGCACTTGCCGCCATCAAGAGTGATATCACCTGGAAGGGCAGCTATATCCTCTCGGCCGATACGGTGGTCGCCGTCGGCCGGCGTATTCTCGGCAAGGCGGAATTCGCCGATGAGGCATTGAGCTCGCTGCATCTTCTGTCGGGACGCAACCATCTCGTCTATACCGGCGTTTGCCTGGTGACGCCGGATCGCAAGATCCGCCAGAAGATCGTCGAGACCAAGGTGCGCTTCAAGCGCCTCTCCGGCTTCGAGATCGAAAACTACCTGGCCTCCGGCCAGTGGCGCGGCAAGGCAGGCGCCTATGGCATCCAGGGCCTTGCCGGCACCTTCGTGCAGAAGATGGTCGGCTCCTACACCAATGTCGTCGGCCTGCCGCTTTATGAAACCATTGTGCTTTTGACCGGCGAAGGCTTCGACGTGCATAGCCGGTGGCCCGAGGGCTGAAGCCCGAAGGCCGACTCCTGAATTAGGACGGACCGATCATGCCCGAAGACAACAAAGCCGCCGCCAAGGTCGAACCGTTGCGCAAGGCGCGCCCTTGCCCCGAATGCGGCAAACCCTCACACCGCGAACATTACCCCTTCTGCTCCAACCGCTGCCGCGAGGTCGATCTCTCCCGCTGGCTGACCGGCGCTTATGCTATCCCGGTGGCCGACGACGAGACGAAGGCCGAATATCCGGATGAGGAAAACTAGAGAATTCCGTCGGCGAAGCTCTTATTTTTCCTCATGAATCTGTAAAACCGGCAAGACCGTCAAAAAAGTGTCGTTTGACCGCTTGCCATGGCCGAACAAGATGCTATAACCCCGCTCGCTTCCGGGGCGAACCAAGGCCCCGCGGTTCTTTTTTCGAAAAGCGCCATCGGAAGCAGGTTAGCCCAGGTAGCTCAGTTGGTAGAGCAGCGGATTGAAAATCCGCGTGTCACTGGTTCGATTCCGGTCCTGGGCACCACTCAATCCCCTAGAACTAATCTCCATGCACAGCATCGGATAGCGGGCCAGAATCTGGCCAACAAACCCCTCTGTCTAGAAGCTAGTGCCGCCCTTTCGTTGTCTTCGCCAGCATCTCGCTCAGAGTTGCCGCCGAAAGCATGGATTCGGCCAAAAGCTTCTTGAGCTTCTGGTTCTCTTCTTCAAGGGCTCTTAGCCTTCTCGCATGGAGACCGACATTTCCGGACTGCAGGGATTGCCACCGATAGAAGGTCGGCTCGCTGATGCCGTATCGGTGGCAAACATCGGCCACCGTCACGCCGGCCTGGTGCTCCTTGAGAATGCCCGTAATCTGGTCGTCGTCAAATTTTCGCTTGCCCATCACCGCTTCAGTCCTCACGAAATGCTCTGTTGAAACTGTCGAGAAGCGGTCTGACAGCGTAGAGGGCCACGCTGCTTTTGCCGGTTTCGATCAGTGTCTGTGCGGGCATGCCCGCGACCAGTTCGACATCACGCATTTTCGCCAGCCGCTCGTCCGTTACGCGGATTGTCGCGGCATAATAGGGCTGGCCGCTCTGCGTATCGGTGAGGCGGTCGGCTGACACATACTCGACCCGACCTTTCAGCAGTGGAACGCGCCGCTGATTGTATGGAAGAAGGTGCACCTGTGCCTCCAGCCCCGCATGGACAAGATTGATGTCCTCCGGTCTGACATGGGCAGACACGATCAGGCGATCGGAGCGTGGCAGAAGATCGACGAGCGGTTCGCCTGCGCCGATCACCCCGCCTGATGTGTGGATGCGCAGGTTCATGATTGTACCATCTTCGGGAGCCCGGATATCGGTCCTCGAAAGTTGGTCGTCGATCGCCCGCAAGCGCTCGCGCAATTGCATGATCCGGCTTTCCGTATCGCGCATGCCTTGGGCGACTTCGCTCAACCGGTCGCTCTCGAGCTTTGCGAGATCGACCTGCGACTCGCTGATCACCTGGTAGGCGCGCGCGATCTGTGCCCCGACTTGGCCCTGCTGGCCGTCAAGATCTGCTTTTTCGCGCTCGAGGTTGAGAAGCCTGCTCCTTCTCTCCAGTCCCTTGGCAGTGAGGATCGTCACCTGTTCCAGTTCTTCCTGCGAGATTGCGGCTCTGTCGGCGAGTGCCGCCTTCTGGGCGCCAAGTCCGACGATTTCCTGCCGCACCTGCGCGATTTTTTCATTGCCGATCTGAATTTCCGCCTGCATGACCCGGCGGCGAGCCTCGAAGATTTTCTGTTGCCCGGTCAGAATCGCGCTGACCGAAGGATATTTGTCCATGGCTGCCCTGAGATCGTCGGGATAGGCGACATGGTCGCCGCCGGTCTGCTCCGCAAGCAGGCGGGCGCGGCTTCCTTCGGCGTCCCAAAGCTGCCCTTGGATGCTGTCGCGCTCCGAGCGGGACTTCGTGTCGTCGAGTTCGATCACGATTTGCCCGGCCATCACCGTATCGCCGTTCCTGACGAGGATCCGCCGCACAATTCCGCCTTCCAGATGCTGGATGGTCTTGCGGCTGGTCTCCGGCTCGATAACGCCAGATGCGACCGCAGCGCTGTGCAGCGGGGCCAGAGCCGACCAGATTCCCAATCCGACGACAAAGACGAGGATCAGCAGGTTTCCCGTCCAAACGACGCCTCTGAGCACCGGCATGGGCGAAGGGGCGGCGGGTCCGCGCTGTTTCTGTTCGATCACCGGCGGATAGGCCGTCTGCCTGGCTGTCGCTGTCCATCGATGAGCGAAGCGCTGGCCCATCCTTGACGAATTCGAAAATTTCGCCGGGGGCGCGTCCAGTGGAACAAGGGTCATGGCAGCGTCCCTCCCTAGCTTCCCGTTCGCGCCGGTGGTTGAAGATAGGTTTCATAAATCCGCTCGCTGTCGCCGAAGGCAGCCACCGTGCCGTTGCGCATGATGGCAATCTTGTTGGTGACCGGCAGGATGCCCATCCGGTGGGTTATGATAACGACGGTCATCCCCCGGGATCTCATCCGCTCGATTGCCGTAAACAGCATGCGTTCGCCGTCATAATCCAGGCTCGAATTCGGATCGTCGAGAACGATGAGGGACGGATTTCCGTAAGCCGCCCGTGCCAGCCCCAGCTGTTGGCGCTGAGCCCGAAGGAGCAGGTTTCCCCCTTCACCGATATCGGTCTCGTAGCCCTGCGGCAGCCGCATGATCGCGTCGTGCAATCCAACCAGCTTTGCGGCGTCGATTGCCTTGCCGGGATCTCCTCCGTCCAGCCGGCCGATCACATCCTTGATTGCTCCGCCGAAGAGTTCGATATCCTGCGGCAGATATCCGACGTGGCAGGTCCCCCCGCAAAGACGCAGAGCCGAGATATCGACCCCGCCGAGAAGAGCATATCCGCTCGTTGCCGGCACAACACCTGCCATGATGCGGCCCAGTGTCGATTTTCCCGATCCCGACGGACCGATGAGCGCAATGCAATCGCCAGGTGCCAGGCGCAATGTGATATCGGTCAATATCGGCCGATCGGCGAATGGCTTGAAATAGCTGACATTATCGAGAACCAGGCCATTGGGTTCCGGCAGCGGCACCATTCGGGCGTCGCATTCCGATGCAATTGTTATCAGCATTCTGTTCAAGCGATTGAAGGCATTGCGCGCAAACATGAAGGAGCGCCATGCCCCAATTGCGCCCTCGATCGGTGCGAGCCCACGCCCGAGCAGCAGGCTCGCAACGAAGATGATTCCGGGACTGCCGCTGTTGACGAGCACCAGCCAGGTCGCCGATCCCATCATCAGGATCTGCGCCAAGGTGCGGATCGATTTGGAGAAACCAAGGATGATCTCCGTGCGATGCATCGCGATGTCCTGGGCCCTTCTTGCCATTTCCGCATCGCGATAGACGATCAGGGCTGCACCGTCCTGCATGCCCATGGCCCGGATCACCTCGATGTTTTTCAGCGCGGTCGCAAATCGCAGATAGCTCCTCGAAAGGGCAAGATTGGCGTGAGCAAGCGGCGCCCGCGTCGCCAGTTCCGTTGCCAGCGCAAACAGCAGCAGCGCAACTGCGCACAGAAGACCGATGGTCCCAAGCAGCGGGTGAACAAGAAAAAGCAGAAGCAGGAATACCGGCGCCCAGGGAACGTCGAATAGAAGCGAGCTGGCCGGTGAATCGAGGAACTGGCGCAATGCGGCGAGATCCCTGTAGCACTCCGAGGCGGCTCCCGTATCGGCGCGAGCGGCATATTCGAACGATGCGGTGAGCACCATGGGCCGCAGCCTATGGTCCAGCCAGCTGCCGATGCGCGAAAGAGCTGCCCTGCGCACGATATCGAGCGTCGACCCGACCAACACGGCGATGGCGATGATCATCGTCAGCATCAGCAGCGTGTCGACGCTTCGGCTCGACAGGACCCTGTCGTAGATCTGCAGGAGATAGATGGAAGGCGTGAGAAGAAAAAGATTATAGCCGCAGCTGTAAAGGAAGACCAACCCGAAGGCCCCGGCGCAAGCCCGGAGCGCAACAACGAGCTGTGTCGGTGGTCGCGGTGGTTTTATGGAAATTGTTGTCATTATCAGATCTCGCTGCCCTTGATACTGACAAGAAGAGGCTGTCTGCCTTGAGGGCCGCCGGCCGAAACCAGCGGCCCTTGATGTCGTCTGAGTTCAGGAGCCGAGATGGTCGACGTCGATATGGCCGAAGGCGTTGATGAAGTGATCCAGAGAATTGGTCACCGTCGTCGTTTCGGGATCCGTGTGGACCAATGCCGACGAGATATCGCCGCCATGCGCCATGTTTCCATTGCCGCCGTTGCCGCCGACACCGGCGAGGATGGTGGCATGCTGATCGGCCATCAGCTGCGTATATTGTGTCGCGGTCGTCGCCGCAGCCACTGCAGCCGTGTCGCCGCCGCTTGAGTTTCCTTGACTACCGTTCGAGTTGGAATCTCCGCCCGCGCCGCCATCGCCGTGGTTCGAGATTTTCGCCAGGAAGCCGTTCTGGGCCTCGGTAAAGCCACCGGATCCGCCATGGCCGGCGTCCCAATCGGCCGTCTGCCAAACGTGATCGCCGTTGTGCACATCGGTAGTGGCCCCATAGACCTTTTGCACGGGATCGACATATGCAACCGGGTTGTAGTTGATGTTGCCATCGTTGTGGCCATCACCACCGTTGCCGGCATTCGCGTCACCCGCATCCGGATGGCTGAGATGAATCGTGTCGGATATTTGTGGAATAGGCATTGATGTCACTCCTCTACTTGGTTTCGTGCGTGTTGGTTTTTTACGGCGTCCCCCTGCGGCGTGCTTTCCGGCATATCGCCACAGCCAATACGACCGCGGAGGAATATTGCCCGCGATTTAAACTTCGAACTACCTAGATATTCGGAGGCATTCCTTCGGATGTATACTTGATGTGACGGAGCGTTATTTGGATTGGTGTTGGGTGATTTGGCGCGGGGCGGCATGCTCACGATCAAGTCTTCGACCTCACCGAAGCGACGCCAGGGCCCTCATCCAAAGCCGATTGAGTGCTTGCAACGCGCACAACGGGTGCTGCGGCCATGACAGCCAAATGGCTAGAGAACTAGCCGAGTGGATGTAGACGAATTGCAGGCTCTGCTTTTCCGAGGTTCAGATGCACAATGCCTGAACAATTAAGGCGGCATGACGCCGCATGCTCGGTGGCCGTGCGGTCGACCGCGAATGGAGACGGTAATGGCGGAACCTCGTCCCTTATTGGAAGACCTGCCCAAGGCGGGCACCGATCAACACCTCGCCGCCAATGTGGCTGCGGGGCATCTGGCACTGGTGCCGACCTGGCTTCCATTGGATGTCGCTTCCGCTCCAAGTCATACGTCAGCCGGCAGCGGTGGTGACGGGATCAGCGAAGGCGTGATCAGCAGCAATGCGTTGGCGGTCTTCATGCCGTCCAATGCCGCTATTGCAGGACCTCATTCGAGTGCCGACGCTTTCCAGGGCAACGATGCGCTCATTAATCAGCATCCCACCGAAATGGCTGGGATCGGCGGCAATGGCGGAAGCGGCAATGTTGCCATCGGCAGCGGCGATGGCGCCACTCATGCCGGCAGCGGCGGCAACGGGCTCTTCTATGGCGGGCTGGTCAGCACCGAAGTCGCAGTCTTTGCCCCCGTCAATACTGCTGTGGCTGCCGGCCCAGGCGCGGAGGCTCACGCCGAGCAATCGAACAACGCAATGTTCCTGCAGGGCGCAACCCAGATGGGTGGCATAGGCGGCTCGGGCGGAGACCATAATGTCGCGACCCATGGTTCGTCCATGAGCCCGGGCACTGCGCTGACATTGACCGGCGACTATTATGCCGGCCACGGCGGTGATGGATATTTCGTCGGCAGCATGGTCGACGTGAGTATCGCCATCTTCTCGCCGATCAACATCGCCATCGGCGCCGCAGGCGGCTCGGCGGAGGCTCATCAGACAAACAATGTGATTTTCGATCAGGGCACTGTGCAGATCGCAGGCATGGGCGGCAACGGCGGTGGCTTCAACCTGTCGTCGGACACGATCTTTACCGGCAACCATGCCGGTGGCGGTGGCGGCGACGGATCGTCGACCGGCGCCATGGTCGACGTCAATTTCGGCTATTTCCATCCCATCAATATTGCCGTTCCCGCCGGTGGGACGGCGGACGCCCAACAGATCGACCATGTTCTCTATGATCAGCATGCGCTTCAGCTGGCCGGCATCGCGGGCCACGGCGGAGAGGGTAACCTCACGGACGCCCATTCGGCGCTCGTCGACGATATTCTGACTTTCATGCATAGCTAGAGCAATTCCAGCAAAAGTGCTCAGCGGTTTTCCCAGTAAAGGCGCGAAGCGCTTTTGCCGGGAATTGCGTGAAAACAGAGAGATAGCCCGCTCGTATTGCGCCTGCACAACTGCACGAGATTGTTCTCGGTGCTGTTTTCAAGCCATATGTTGAATCGTTCCCCGCCCGGTTTCGACGGAGATACCGACCATTCCCCAATGAGCTTATCCGCATCAGTCGGCGCCTGCGTGATGCTGCCTGAGTGAAAAACGCTGCGGCTGGTATTAATGCGTCATTTGAGCGCGGTTTCCAGTAATCAAAAAGGGTAGTCGCCGATCTCAGGCTTTTGTTGCTTTTGGCGTTTGTCCTTTTGCTACTGGGATCTGCAACTGTTTTGAATTGAGACAGGGAAATAAAGCCGATCCGATCGGTGGCTTGTTATGTAAGATAGAGTTTTACAGAAAAGGTCTGAAGCAGATCGATTGCCTTTTCAATTCCTTTGGAAGCTTTGTTGACCCGCTTGCCGTACGTAAATTCGGCGAATTCCGGAAAGTCTTTGGTGGAAAGTCGAGTCGTCAGCTCATGATGAACAAGCGCGTAAATTTGCTCGCATAAGCTAGTTATCTCTCGTAGAAATCTTATAGGCTATAATAATTATCCTGAGAGATCAGACTATTAATATCGGCAATACACTCGCTTTTTCTCATGACATGTCGCAAGAACAGGAATAGTATGAATGACTGTTGGGTTGCACACAATCTGGGGAGCACGCAGGTGTCCGACAGTGCTGGAACAAAGCGCCGGCGCAATGCACCAACTGTGATCATTATTGAGCATTCTACACTGGCGCGCACGACCGTGGTGAAGCTACTTGAGCGGGAACTCGCCGGGTGGAACTTGATCGATTTGAGTTCGACCGAGAGTCTCGATCGGGCGCTTGGAGCCGAGGTGCGTTTGATCGCATTGGATCTGGCCGGCCGAGGTGTCGAGAGCGCCAGCCTGCGGGATGATCTCGCCGCGATTACCGCACGTTTTCCCGAAGTTCCTATCACGTTGCTCTCAAGTACGGATGACGCCATCATTGCCCGTCAGGCGCTCAAGATCGGCATACGCGGCTTTTTCTCGACGTCCCTTCCCATCGACATTGCTCTTGCCGGCCTTCGCCTTGTCCTGGCAGGAGGAACATTTTTCCCACAGCTTTTGGGGGCAGCTACAAACGGCTCAAACGGCTCAAACGAGCATAGTCCGGCCAGAAACGAGGCCGAAAAAAGCTTGGATGAGCGGACGCAATACTTGGCGCTCGCCGAGTTCACGCCCCGCGAAGCGGATGTCCTCGCAGAGTTGCAATCCGGCTGCTCAAATAAGGTCATTGCAGGAAAACTCAATTTGTCGGGGCATACGGTGAAGATGCATCTGCAACACATCATGCGAAAGCTGCAGGCGCAGAACCGGACTGAAGTGGTTGCCCGCTTGATCCAAAGAGCCGCCAGCGGGCCTGACGCCTCGCCGAGTTAGGCGGTGTCGCCGGTGCCGGGAACTGTCTCAACGTTTTAGCTGGATTTCCGAGTGCGGCTTGACCCCGCCATGGGCGCCGAAGAATGCTCCCTTACTCGAACTGTTCGGGGCGTCGGACACAGCCGTGCCTCTGCAAAACGGGCATTGCCGAGCCCGGGCTTTAGAATTTTTAAGCGCCTATCTGCTGGATCTGCATGTCAGCAGAAGGCTCGGCAACGACGGCTTGATTTCGCCCTGCCTGCTTGGCGCGATAGAGCGCGCGATCGGCTTCGAGCAAGAGCGCTTCCGGAGAGATATTCTGATCCGGGGCCGCCAGAGCGATGCCGACGCTGAGCGTCACGTGCCCGAAAGGCGATCCCTCATGCGCCAGCTTGACGGTCGCCATTGCCGAACATAGGGCCTGTCCGATGACGGGCGCGTTGCTGGCTGAGGCGATCCGCGCAATGATGGCGAATTCCTCTCCGCCATAGCGGGCAACAACGTCCTGTTTGCTGCGTGTATTGCGTTCCAGCACCCTGGCGATTTCCTTGAGACAGGCGTCTCCCGCCGGATGGCCGTATCGGTCGTTATAGCCTTTGAACCAATCGGCATCCACCATGGCAAGCATCAACAGGTCCTGCCCTTGTCCAAGCCCGGCGAGCTCGCTTGCGAGAACCTCGTCGAAGCGGCGCCGGTTGGCGACGCCCGTCATCTCGTCCGTCTGGCTGATCGTCAGGAGCTTCTGATTGAGCCGCTCCAGCTCGGACGTTCGATCCCGTATCTTTCCCTCAAGCGCTTCATGGGCTGTGTGAACGCGCGCGGCCATCGACGCAAAATCGCGGGCAAGCTCGCCGATCTCGTCGTCGGAATGCGTGGGCAGGGCGTCATTGGCAACAGTAACGCCGGAACGACCGACCAGCTGCGTGGCGTGGATCAATCTCACCAGCGGTTCGGCGACCTGCTTTTGCAGGATCGAGCGGAGGATGAAGAGTTCGACGAACAAGGTGAGCAGCCCGACCGCGACGACGATCCCGAGATTGGTGAGGATGGCGGGTCGCATCAGGGATTTCGGATAGTGGACGGCAAGCACCCAGGGCGTATCCGGGATCCGGCCGACGGCGGTAATTTCGCTGGTGCTCTCGATGAGCGATACTGAACCCGCTCCGATCGCCTGGCTCGCCTTCAGCAATGGCTGGTAGTCGGCGATTTCAAGGGAGGAAATCGAGGCTTCGCCGGCGCTGGCCGTGATCGCATCGGTGTATTTACCGTCGAAGATCAGAGTTCCCTGATTATCGGCTGCAAAGATCGTCGCGCGTGCGCCCGGCAGCGTCGGATTTGCGGTTCGTTTCATCAGATCGTCGAGCAGCACGTCGACGCAAGCCATGATGCGATGTTTGCCCGAAGCATCAGGCGCATCGGCCGTCGCAATCGTCGTCATCCACGCATTGTTGGAGGGATCCCAATAGATGCGGGTGAAGAAGGTCTCGTTTTGAGGCCCGCCGAAGCCGCGGGAAAAAAATTCGAAAGTCTCGAGCTTCAGCGCATCCGGGCCTTCATATTTGAAAACCTTGGCGATGTCGGCAGCCTGATAGATCGGGAAGCCTTTTTCCGGAACCACGCCGTAGAAATTGAAGAGGCGGCCCTTGGCGGCGGAACCGAATTGGTAAGAGAGCAGGTACGACAGCGCAAACCGTGTCTTCACGTCCGCATCCGGCGTCACGTCAGGCGCATAGGTCGCCGACATGCCGGGAAATCTGCGTCCATCGGGCAAAGGCTCGCCTTCAAATAATCCCGGGCGCTGGGTGTAGGATCCATCCTCATGGCGATAGAAAATATCGTCGAAATTCCGCGCCAATGACTGCCGGGCTTCCGGTATCGCGTAGATCCTGTCGAATTCGGCAAGGAAATTCTTTTCGAGGTCCTTCACTTCGCGAAATGGCAGAGATTCGCGCTGCAAAGCCTGTTCCGTCGACAACGAGAGCTGCGAGCGCACCGACTGCTCAAGCGCGGAATGGTTGATGAAATAGGACACACCGCCCGCACAGGCGCAGACCAGCGCGATGCGCAGTGCCGCAAGCCTCAACGCCCGCGCCGCCAGAGTATGGCGTGTTTTCCGCTTCACCGTTGGTCTGAAGGCGATCCTCAGCAACGCGCTCATGCCGGTGCCGCTCATTTCGACGATCCGGCCTGCATGATCGACAACCCGATTGCGTCGACCGATCGCATGCCAATAACCAGCAGGCTGTTCGAGATCATGCATTTACCTCAGTCGTTGGAAGCAAGCCTGTCCGGCTGCCCCTCGAGAGCAGCATCAAAACGTCGTGCATTTAAGGGCATCGTGGGAAAGCGCCATGAGTCATTCATGACTTTAAGAGTTCGGCAGCGGCGGCGAAACTCATTCAGCGCATCGAGACTTTGCTCGCTGGACTGGAGCCATTCAGTGCAGTCTACAAGTTAACAAAGAATGCTTTGCTGAAGCGCCGCCGATTTTGCCTGCGCAATTTGGACAGAACGGGGACAATCCGGATCAAACGGTTGCTCTGTCGGCCGCGCAGCTCGGATGTTCGTTTCAGCTGGTTTTATATCGTGAATCCCTCATGGGAACAGCGAGTCCAGCCGGCCGTTACTTTAGCGAACGGAGGACATGGACATGCGCAAGAAAAAGGCAATCGTCGAGGCGGCGCTCGAGTCCGAATATGAGCGCCAGCCGCTCGGGATCATGAATACGGAGCAAGCGCTCGAGCTTGAGGATGCCGAGGGTCTCGTTTTCAGTCACCCGGATAAAGAGGCCGGGGTGACGGATCACTTTGTCGATCAGGAACAGTTGCGGCGATTGGTGCAGTAGATCTTCGCGCAGCTGTCGATCTCAGGCAATCATGTAGCCGCCGTCCACCGGCATGGATATCCCGTTCACCATCGCCGCCTCATCCGACAGCAGGAAGAGCACGACTTCGGCGACGTCGCTCGGTTCGGCGAAGCGACCGACGGGGATGCGCTGCATCATCCCGGCCGCCTTCTCGGGATCGCTCCAGGCCTTCACCGCCATCGGCGTCAGCGTCACCGTTGGGTGCACGCCGTTTGCGCGGATGCCGTGCGGCGCAAGTTCCTTCGCCATGACCCGCGTCAAGCCATCGAGCCCCCCCTTCGACGCACAATAGGCGGCATGGTCGGGGATGCCGACAAACGAGGCGACCGACGAGACGTTGACGATGGCGCCTTTGCGGCCCTCCTTGATCAGCGATCGGGCATATTCCTGCGCCACGATCATCGGCGCCCGTGTGTTGACCGCGACGAGACGGTCGAATGCTTCGACTGACGTCTCCAGGAACGGCTGGAGTTCGGTCGTGCCGGCGCAGTTGATCAGGAAATCCGCCGGCAGGGCCGCAATCGCCGCCTCCCTGGTCGCATCGGCGTCGGCGAGATCGACCTCTATGGCGCGGCAGCCGGGTTCCTCTCGCAGCGCGTCGACGTCGGCGGCACTGCGGGTGAGGGCAACGACATCAGCACCCCGCTCGACGAGTATCCGGGCAATTTCGCGGCCGATGCCTTTTCCCGCTCCGGTAACGATGACCGTCTTTCCATTGAAGTCCATGGTCGTCTCCTTACAGTCTCTGGCCCGTTTCCCGATCGAAGATATGTGCACGCCGGGGATCGATGTGGAAATACACCGTCCGTCCGGGATCGACCTCGATACGCTCGCGGATCAAGGCGTCGATCGGCACACCTTGCGTACGGCCGAAAATCAATGTCTCCGAACCCGTGGGCTCGAACACCGATACCTCGACGGGAACGCCATCGTCGCCGATCGTGATATGCTCCGGTCTTATGCCATAGGTGACAGTCCGTCCGTCATCCGCATTGGTATTGTCCAGGGGCAGGGCGACGCCCTGGTCGGTGACGACGACCTTCCGGCCGTCGCGGGTCGCGACACGGCCCTGAAGGAAGTTCATCGATGGGCTGCCGATGAAGCCGGCGACAAAGAGGTTGACCGGGAAGTCGTAAAGATCGAGAGGCTTGCCGATCTGCTCGACCCTGCCGTCGCGCATCACCACGATCTTGTTGGCCATCGTCATGGCCTCGATCTGATCATGCGTGACGTAGACGGTGGTGGTTTTCAGCCGCTGGTGAAGTTCCTTGATTTCGACGCGCATGGTGACGCGAAGTTTGGCGTCGAGATTGGACAACGGCTCGTCGAACAGGAAGACCTGCGGATCGCGGACGATGGCGCGGCCCATCGCCACGCGTTGACGCTGACCGCCCGACAGTTGCTTCGGGTAGCGGTCGAGATAACGCGTCAGGTCGAGGATCTCGGCGGCCCTGCCGACCTTCTCGTCGATCTCCGCCTTGGGGCGCTTGGCCATCTTCAGCGGAAAGCCCATGTTCTCCGCCACCGTCTTGTGGGGATAGAGCGCGTAGCTTTGGAACACCATCGCGATGTCGCGCTCCTTCGGTGGAGCGTTGGTGACGACACGGCCGCCGATCCGGATGTTGCCGCCGCTGACGGTCTCGAGACCGGCGATCATCCGCAGCAGGGTGGACTTGCCGCATCCGGAGGGGCCGACCAGCACGACGAATTCGCCGTCTTCGATGTCGACGCTGACGCCGTGCATGACCTGAAGCGCGCCATACCTCTTGGTGACGTCGCTAACCTGTACGTTTGCCAATGTCGTTCCTCCCTAAAGCAGCACGGCTGGTGTGTTGACGGAAGTCATCGGCTCATCCCTTCCAGACGATATAGGCGCCGAGCACCGCCGAGATTGCCGCGGCGACCCATACCGAGGGCCCGAACGGCTCGATGAACCGCATCCAGAACAGCGAGAGCGCGACCCAGATCACCACCGAGATGAAGAGCCGGTCGAACCAGTTCGTCTCGATCGGCAGAAATCCCGGCTTGCGTTGGTTGTTTTCTGATTGAGAGCTCATGGCTTCACCCTTTCACCGCACCGAAGGTCAGGCCGGCCACGATGTGGCGTTGCACCACCGAAAAGACGATGAGCGCCGGAACCAGTGTCAGCATCGAGATTGCGGCCATGATGCCCCAGGCCGTGCCCGTGGTCGTCACATATTCGGACAGGCCGGTGGTCAGAGTTCGCGCATTGAAGTTGGTGAGGGTCGCTGCGAGCAGGTACTCGTTCCACGCAAACACCCAGGTCAGGATCAGCGTTACCGCGAGCCCGGGCCGCGCCAGGGGAAAGACGATGTCGTAGAGGACGGTCCATGGGCTGGCGCCGTCCATATAGGCTGCCTCGTCCAACTCCTTCGGAATTCCTTCGACGGTCGGGCGCAGCGTCCAGATGGCGAAGGGAAGGTTGAAGGAGCAGTAAACCAGTATCATGCCCAGCCGGGAATCGGCGAGCGAGAAGTCGCCGATCTTGTAAACCTGCGTCAGCAGCAGGAAAAGCGGCAGCAGGAAGACCGCCGGAGGCGCCATGCGGTTGGTGATCGTCCAGAAGAAGATGCTTTCCTTCCCCGCGAGGTCGAAGCGGGTCAGCGCGTAGCAGGCAAAGAAGCCGAGCGTCGTGACCAGCAGCGCGTTGCCCGACGAGATGATCATCGAGTTGAGCATGTATCCGCGCAGGGTCGGATTGGTCAGCACATCCTGGTAGTTCTTCCAGAAGAAGCTGCGGAGCACGACATCGGGCGTCGAGAACAGGTCGAAGGGCTGTTTCACCGATATGACGAACAGCCAGTAGATCGGGAAAAGCGTCGCGAGGCTGATCAAGATCCACAGCACGACGGGCAGCCAGGGGGTCTGGGTCTTCATCGCGTCAACCTCTCTTCACGCGGGGCGCAATCAGGCCGACATACAGCAGCCAGCAGACGACGATGGTGAGGTAAAGGACGATGACGGAGATGGCCGAACCATAGCCGTAATTGGTCTTCGGGAAGACCTCCTTGAAGATGTGGACGCCGATATAGCGTGTCGACGAACCCGGGCCGCCGCCGGTCAGCATCAGCACTTCGTCGACGGTGCGCAGCGCATCCATCAGCCTGATGAACACCGTGGCGAGCAGGGCCGGGCGGATCAGCGGGAGCGTGATGTGCCAGAAGATCTGGCTCTTGCCCGCGCCGTCGATCTGCGCCTGCTCGAACGGATCGGGCGGCAGCGAGACCAGTGCGGCGATCAGCGAAAGGGTGACGAGCGGCGTCCAGTGCCAGATGTCCATGATCACCGTGACGGTGAAGGCCGCGACGGCACTCTGGCCGATGTTCAGATCGTAGCCGAACCAACTCCTGAGAAGATAGGGGATGATGCCGATCGACGGTGTGGTCATCAGCTTCCAGACGGAGCCGACGATGATCGGCGCCATGATCAGCGGCAGGGTGTGGATCGTGCGAAACACCGCTTTTCCAGGAAAATCCTTCAGCAGCGCCTGGGCGAGGACATAGCCGAGGACCAGTTCCGAGACGACTGCGAAGAAGACGAATGTGAGGGTTATGCCGAGCGATGCCAGGAATTGGGCGTCGAAGACGAGCCGCCGATAGTTGTCGGCCCAGTTGAAGACCATGCCCGGATTGGCCGCGAACGGGTTCCATGCATGGAACGAGACCCAGAGGACGTAGATGAACGGAAAGATTCCGAACAGTCCAAGGATCACGATGGTCGGTGACAGTAACAGCCACCCGAGCTTCTGCGAATGCATCGCCTATCCCCCATTGAACGTTATGTGACGTCCGCCCATCCTGGAGCGAAAGATGACGGGTCGTAGGACACGACCCGTCAATTGGGGAGGATGTTTATTTGCGATAGCCGAGCGATGTCAGTTCCTCTTCGGCCTTGGCCGCCATCTGGTCGAGGCCTTCATCGGGAGCGATTTTGCCGGTCAGGATGTCGTAGAAGATCGGAGCGGTCGCTTCCCGCACCTGCGCATGGAAGGGGTAGGGAGGAGCGCCGGCGAAGAGTTTGCCCTCATCCTTCAGCATCGTGTAGAAGCCGCCGAGCTTGGTATCCATCTCCTTTACCTTCGGATCGTCGAAGGTCGCCTTGTTGGTGATGCGCGGCGCGGCGATGGCCCAGTCGGGCTGCACTTCGTTCTGACCGATGAATTCGAGGAACAGCAGCGACGCTTCCTTGTTCTTCGACGTAATCGGCACGCCGAAGGCGCCGCCGTCGTAGTAACCGATATAGCCCTTTCCGGCTTTCGCATCGTCCAGCACGCCCGGCTCGAGCGGCGGCAGAGCGAACCCGACCTTTCCGACGACCTTCGATTGCGCTTCATCGCTTGCAATCCACGCGGCATTTTCACCGTAGATCAACCCCTGGGCGACACGGCCGGCGGCAAATGTCGTTGCCGTTTCCGTCCAGGTCGACTGGGTCGATTCCGGTGGAGCGATGTCGCGCAGGTGCAGCCAATATTTCAACGCGGCCTTCGCCTTGTCGCCATTCATCGTGCCGCCGTGTTCGACGGTGGCCGCATAATTGTTCTTGGCGTCGATGCCCCAATTATAGACCCCGAACGTCGGCACGATAGACTCGAAGAATTCATACCAGGAGGCCGGATGGCCCGTATGGGCCTGAGCGGTCGTGCCCCAGAGCTCCATGCCGTTGTCCTTGCCGTACTTCGTGAAGAATTCGGCGATCTGAGTGTATTCCTCGTGGGTGGTCGCCGGCTTCAGGTCCTTGCCGGTTTCCTTCTTGAAGGCCTCCTTGATCTTCGGATCGTCGAAGAGGTCCTTGCGATAGAGATATGTCTTCAGGAACGCTTCCATCGGCGTGCCGAAGAGGTCGCCGTTGGCATCCTTGAAGTAGTCGGCGAAGCTGGTGAAATTCGCATCGTCGTAGGTCGGGGCCTTCAGATCCGGCTGATCCTTCAGCGTCTTGGTGATGTCGACGAGGAAATTCCTGGCCAGATAGGAGTAGATGATGTCCTGCTCGATGTAGACCATGTCATAGATGCCGGTCTTGGCTTCCATGTCCTTGATCGCCTTGTCGTACATCTGATCCCAGGAGGTCGTCTCGATTTCGACCTTGATACCGGTCTTCTTTTCGAATTCCGGAGCGAGCACGTTCTTGATGTAGTTCGATGGCGGGGTACTTTCGGTGACGCCGTGCAGTGTCACACCCTTGTATTTAGCGCCGGCGTCGGACCAGAAGTCAGCCCAGGCCGGCGAAGCGGTCGTCGCGAGGCCGAGCGTCAGCGCAAGCGCGCTAGCCTTCAAAGCATAGTGCATTTCCAATCCTCCCAGAGTGCAGCGAGAATATTCGCCGGTGCTTGTGTAGGCCAAAAAAACGGACAGTGCAATATTTGTTGTCTAAACATGCAAATAGATGGCCTATGTTATTGATTTTCGCAGGAACAAATTTTCCGCAGTGCCATGAAGCAATGGCGTTAGGCATAAAATGCTGCAATGCAAGGTATTTTTGCGAAGCAACAAAATAGGAGTGTCCAAATTTATTTGTTGTCTTGCCAAACTAAATGGCATAGCACTGAGCGCAATCACCGGCATTTCGTGGAGGAAAAACCTATGCGTCGATTGGGTATCCATTCATTTGTATGGACAGGCGGCCAAACGCAGGAAGGCCTGGAAATGGCCCTCAACAAGACCGCCGAACACGGATATCGCACCATCGAATTTGCCTATCTGCGCCCCGAGAAATTCAATCTCGACCGGCTGGCAAAGCTCGCCCAGTCCCTCGATGTGGAGATCGGCGTGACCATGGGCCTGCCGCTCGACAAGGACGTGTCGAGCGAGGACGCTGCTGCGGTGTCCGCCGGCAGGCAGACGCTGGCCGACGCCGTTCGTGCGGTTCGCGATATCGGCGGCAACAAGCTCGGCGGGATTCTCTATTCCGCCCACACCAAGTACAATCGTCAGCCGACGAAGAAGGGCTGGGACAACAGCGTCGCCGCGATCGCTGCAACCGGCGAGGTCGCCAGGCAGGCGAACGTCGACCTGGTGCTGGAGGTGGTCAACCGGTTCGAGACGAACCTGCTGAATACCACGGCGCAGGGCCTCAAGTTCATCTCCGAGACCGGATCGCAGCATGTTCGTCTCCATCTCGACACGTTCCACATGAATATCGAGGAAGCCAATCCGGCCGCTGCGATCCGTCTTGCCGGCGACAAGATCGGTTATTTCCACATCGGCGAAAGCAATCGCGGCTATCTCGGTGACGGCGTCATCGACTTCGATCGGATCTTCGACGCCCTGCTCGACATCGGCTACGAAAGAGACATCGTGTTCGAGAGCTTCTCGACGACGGTCGTGGACGAAGGCCTGTCGCTCGCCTGTGCGATCTGGCGCGATACCTGGGAGGATAATGATTTGCTTGCGGCGCACGCCAAGCGCTACATCGAGCTGAAATATGACGAGGCCAAGCGTCGCCGCGCCACAAACGCGCGGCCCTGATTATCCTTCTGACAGCCTGTTCCAGTCGTGTAAGGGTGGGCGGCTTGAAGGGAATAGACACATGAACGACACCGTCTCCATCGGAAGTTCGCCGCGCAGGATCCGGCAGAACAATATCGTCGCCGCCTTGCAGACGATCTATGTCCACCAAAGCCTCAGCCGGGCCGATCTCGCCCGCAAGCTCGGCATGAACCGCTCCTCCTCGGGAGAGATCGTCGCCGAACTGACCGAGGGCGGATTCGTTCAGGAGTCGGAGGAGAGCGGCAAGCAGCGCCTGGAGCATTCCCGTGCCGGCCGTCCCGGCATCATGCTCGAACTGGTTCCGGATGCTGCCTTCTTCGTCGGGATCGAGATCGGCGTCGAACATATATCGGCTGTCGTTGTCGATCTCTCCGCCGAAGTGCGCGCATGTCGGAAAGTCGCCTTCGACACACCGTCTTCGACGGTGGAGGAGGCCGTGGCGCAGGGTATCGAACTGATTGTCGGCGCGATGGCGAAGCGAATGATCGACAGGTGCAAAGGCTTGGGCCTATCGACGCCGTCCCACGTGCGCCCAGATGGATTTGTCACGCTGGCGCCGATCATCGGCTGGCGGGACGTACCGTTGAAGGACATTGCCCGGTCAGCCTTCCCGGCCGCCGTGCCGATCGCGGTTGAAAACGATGCCAATGCGTTTGCGATCGGCGACAGCTATCGTCACGGCGTCGCAGGGGTGACCCTGTTCCTGCTGATGGAAACGGGCGTCGGCGGCGGCATCATGATCGATGGCAAGCTGTTTCGCGGCGGCCATGGTCTGGCGGGGGAAATCGGCCACACGCTGGTGCCGGGAAGCGGCGGCCAGAAGCTCGAACAACTGATCGGTCGCGAGGTGCTGATCGGCCAGTATCGCGAGGCTGTCGGACGCGAGGACGCCGATCTGCAGGATTTCCTTGGTGGCGTTCGCGATCGCGTCCCGGCCGCGGTCAACATCGCCGAAACCTGGTCGCGCCATCTTGCATATGCATTGCTGCAGGCCTGTCGTCTGCTCGACCCAGACAGGATCGTGCTGGGCGGCTCCGTCGCACCCCTCTATCCGATGGTGGCTGCCCGCGTGGCGGTCCACATGTCGGAAGGCCAGAACATCGCTTTTCCCACGCCGGAGATCGTCGTGGACGATGATGCGGAGTTCGATTCCGCCTTCGGGGCGGCATGCATGCTGCACCGGCGCTTCCTGTCGCTGGAGAATGAGGAGTTCGGCAGCGAGGACGGTGCGCCGGTCCAATCGGCGCTGAGTTAAGAGACCACAGGGATCGAAAGCAGGACTGCATATGGTTTCAATACTGGCTCCGGACGCACTTGGTCCCACGGTTTGCGTAGGGGAGATCCTCGTGGAGATCGTCGCAACGACGGTTGGAAACGGCTTCCTCGAAGCCCAGCCGCTCGTCGGTCCGTTTGCGAGCGGTGCGCCGGCGATCTTCATCTCGCAATGCGGTCGCCTCGGCGGTCAGGCGGCAATGGTCGGCGCCGTCGGCGATGACGATTTCGGCCGGGTCAATACCGATCGCCTCAAACGCGACGGCGTCGATATCTCGGCCATTTCGATCGATCCGGATTACCCGACGGGAAGCGCTTTCGTTCGCTACCGGACGGATGGCTCCAGAGATTTCGTCTACAACATCGCCACCTCCGCAGCCGCCCGCTTCGGCTGGTCCCGAGGGGTCGCCGATCTCATCGATCGGACCGGGCACCTGCACGTGATGGGCTCGGCGCTGTCGGTTCCGAGTGCCCGTGCGGTGATCGACAAGGCGGTCGACATCGTCAAGGGACACGGCGGAACGCTGTCGGTCGATCCGAACCTTCGCAAGGAGTTGAAGCTCGATGAGGACACCGAGCGCCGGTTTGCCAAGCTTGTCGCCGCCGCCGATCTGCTTCTGCCCTCCGGAGAGGAGCTTGAGCGCGCCGCAGGTGTCGAAGGCGAGGCGGAAGCGATCCGCCGCCTG
Organism: Rhizobium sp. BK619; assembly: GCF_014195245.1. Lineage (NCBI taxonomy): Bacteria > Pseudomonadati > Pseudomonadota > Alphaproteobacteria > Hyphomicrobiales > Rhizobiaceae > Rhizobium > Rhizobium sp. BK619. Next base: position 82,931 of record NZ_JACIBH010000016.1, read on the forward strand.
TTCGAGATGGGCGTCAAGGAGATCGTGCTGAAGCGCGGCGCCGGCGGCGCAACCTACTTCGCCGGCGGCGGAGACCGCATCGACGCTCCCGCTTTCGTCGTTCAGGAAGTCGATCCTACGGGCGCCGGCGACTGCTTCGGTGGTGCCTATCTCACTTGCCGGCGGCTCGGAATGTCTCCGCAACAGGCTCTGACCTATGCCTCGGCCGCCGGCGCCCGCAACGTCACGGTGCTGGGTCCGATGGAAGGTGCGGGCACCCGCCGGGAACTCGATGCATTTATCGCGTCAACGGAAAGGCGGCCGTGATGGAGGTGCATCTGAACGAACTGGCGAGGCTCAGGATCGAAGGCCAGCCGAAGGGCGTCACCTCCGTATGCTCCGCCCATCCGATCGTGCTGCGCGCCGCCCTCCGGCACGGGCGGCAACAGAAAAGCACCGTGCTGATCGAAGCGACCTGCAACCAGGTCAATCACCTCGGCGGCTATACCGGGATGACGCCGAGCGATTTCGCCTCTCTCGTCATGAAGATCGCTGCGGAGGAGGGGTGCCCCGAAAAATTGATCGTTCTCGGCGGCGACCACCTCGGCCCCAATCCCTGGCGCGACCGGCCGGCGGAAGAGGCCATGGCCGAGGCGGAGACGATGGTTGCCGCCTATGTCGAGGCCGGGTTCCGCAAGATTCACCTCGATGCTTCGATGGGCTGCAAGGGCGAGCCGTCGGCGCTCGACGACGAAACCACCGCCCGTCGCGCTGCCCGGCTCGCCGCGGTCGCCGAGGCTTCGGCCAGGAAGACCGGCGGCGCGATGCCGGTTTACGTCATCGGCACCGAAGTGCCGCCGCCGGGCGGGGCCGACCATGCCCTGACGACGATCGAGCCGACGGCTGCTGCGGCGGCGTTGAAGACGATCGAAGTCCACCGCCGGATCTTTGCAGCGGCCGGCCTCGGGCAGGCGTTCGGGCGGGCGATCGGGCTGGTCGTTCAGCCGGGTGTCGAGTTCGGCAATCACAACGTCATCTTCTATGACAGCAGCAAGATAGCGGCGCTGCAATCGGTGCTGACCGGGGAGCCGCAATTCGTGTTCGAGGCTCACTCGACGGATTATCAGGGCACCGGGCCGCTAAGCGCGCTGGTAAAGGACGGTTTTCCCATTCTGAAGGTCGGTCCCGAGCTGACCTTCGTCCTGCGCGAGGCGCTCTACGCGCTGGATGCGATCGCGTCCGACCTCCTGGCCGATTACGGCCAGCGCCCGCTCTATGCGGCGCTGGAAGCGCTGATGCTCGCTCAGCCCGACAATTGGCGCCGTCACTATCACGGGACGGAGGCCGAGATGCGTTGGCTGCGGCATTATTCGCTGTCTGACCGCATCCGCTATTATTGGGCGTCGGGTGAAGCGCAAGAGGCCGTCCGGCGCCTCTGCGATGCCCTTCGCGGGCAGTCGGTACCGCTGCCATTGTTTTGGCAGCATATGCCGGCCGCCCAGCATTTCGCAGACGTGCCGCTCGATCCGGATGAGGTTCTGATCTGGAGAGTGACGAAGAGCCTGGCGGACTATCACGCCGCCTGCAGCGTCGGGAAGAATGAGCAATCAAAATCAGGATAGGAGGAGACATCGATGACGGAATTGAATGGGAAGATCGCGGCGGTCACGGGTGCGGCATCCGGCATAGGATTGGCCTCGACGGAAGCAATGCTCGCCGCGGGCGCGACGGTCGTGCTGGTGGACCGGGATGAGAAGGCCCTTGAGGCGGTTTGCAGCCGGCTTGGCGAGCGCGCGATCCCGCTCGTGATCAACCTGCTCAATCCGAACGAATGCGCGGGACTGCTTGAGGGCGTCCTGGCGAAGACGGGCAAGCTCGACATCCTGCATGCCAATGCAGGCACCTATATCGGCGGCGACCTTGTGGAAACCGACCTCGATACGATCGATCGGATGCTCAATCTCAATGTGAATGTCGTCATCAAGAACGTTCACAATGTCATTCCGCACATGATCGAACGCGGCACCGGCGACATTGTCGTCACAAGCTCGGTCGCTGGACATTCGGCTATCCCGTGGGAGCCGGTGTATTCCTCGTCGAAATGGGCGATGACCTGCTTCGTCCAGACGATGCGGCGCCAGCTTCTGAAAAACGGCATTCGCGTGGGGTCGGTGTCGCCAGGACCGGTGATCAGCGCTCTGCTTGCGGATTGGCCGGAGGAAAACCTTCGCAAGGCCAAGGAGGCCGGCGCGTTGATCGAGCCCAAGGAAGTCGCCGACGCGATCATCTTCATGCTGACCCGGCCGCGCAACGTCACTATCCGCGATATCGTCGTCCTTCCAAGCGCATTCGACATCTGAAGGAGCCTGATATGAGCTACCAGAAGAAATTTCGCCTCGACGGCGAACGTGCTGTGGTCACCGGCGGAGGGCGCGCGATCGGGCTCTGCTGCACCGAGGCGCTGGCGGAGGCGGGTGCGGCTGTCGTCGTCATCGAACGCAGCGAGGCCGACGCCCGGCAAGCGCTTGCACTGCGCGACAAGGGCTACGACATCGAAGTCCGGGTGGGCGACGTTACCGACGCCGGCCGGATGGACGCAATCGCCAATGAGCTTGCCGACGGAGGCCGGCCGGCGACGATCCTGGTGAACAATGCCGGGATTGGCCAGAGCGGCATCCCGGCAGAAGATCTCACCGACGCGGACTGGCTGCGCATGATGGACGTCAATCTCAACGGCGTCTTCTGGTGCTCGCGCGCCTTCGGCCGACACATGGTCTCGATGAAGCGGGGCGCCATCGTGAACCTCGGCTCGATGTCGGGGCACATCTGCAACCGGCCGCAGCCTCAGACGGCCTACAATGTCTCCAAGGCGGCAGTCCATCACCTCACGCGGTCGCTGGCCGCCGAATGGGCGCAGCATGGTATCCGGGTAAACGCCGTCGCGCCCACGTATATCGAGACACCGATGGTGGTGGCCGTCGAAGCCAATCGCGAGCGCATTCCGCTCTGGCTGGCCGACACACCGATGGGCCGGATGGGAACGCCGGAGGAGGTCGCAAGCGCGGTCCTCTTTCTGGCAACGGGCGCAGCCAGCCTGATGACCGGAGCAATCGTCAACGTCGATGCCGGATTCACCTGCTGGTAGCCATTTCGGGACGAGGCGCGAGCGGCGCCTCGTCCGCATAACAAGACTGCCTGCTGCGCAAAGTCAGCGATATGGAAACGTTACCACATCGTCTTGACTCGCATTCCCAGCGCATTTATTCGAATGTGGAAACGTTGCCATATCGGGGAGAAGCTTAATGAAATCCGCACGGTTGAACCGACTTTTCGGCGTGTCCGGAAATTGTTTTGACGTCGCTATCGATCACGGCATGTTCAATGAACGGACCTTCCTCGCCGGCATCGAGAACATGAAGACCGCCATCGAGGTGATCGCTGAGGCCGGCCCGGATGCCATTCAGCTGCCGCCGGGCACCGCACCCCTTCTGCAGGCCATTCCCGGAAAACATCGCCCGGCACTGGTGCTGCGCACCGACATCGCCAACATCTACGGCAATCCGCTGCCGTCGCAATTGTTTTCCGAAATGATCGACAGGGCGGTGGAACAGGGCGTTGCGCTGGATGCCGCCTGTGTCGTCGTCAATCTTCTGATGCTGCCGGACCAGCCGGAAGTCTACCGCGCCTGCGTGCGCAACGTGAACAGCCTGAAGCGCCAATGCGAGATCTACGGCATGCCGCTGATGGTCGAGCCGCTCGTGATGCAGGACAATTCCAAGGGCGCCTATATGGTCGATGGCGCTATCGACAAGATCCTGCCGCTCGTGCGTCAGGCCGCCGAACTCGGCGCCGATATCATCAAGGCAGACCCGTGCGACAATGTGGAGGAATATCACCGCGTGGTCGAAATCGCCCAGGGCCTGCCGGTGCTGGTGCGCGGCGGCGGCCGCGTTTCGGACCAGGAAATCCTGATCCGCACCAAGCAGTTGATGGAGCAGGGCGCCCGTGGCATCGTCTATGGCCGCAACGTCATTCAGCATCACAATCCCGGCGGCATGACGAAGGCCTTGATGGCGATCGTCCATGACAAGGCTTCCGTTGAGCAAGCTTCGCTGCATATTGGCTGACGCGTCTGGGAGGACATGTCATGACGAAAATATTCCGCTTCGGCGTCATCGGCTGCGGTCTGATGGGGCGCGAATTCGCCAGCGCCGCAGCGCGCTGGCTGCATCTGGCCGATGTGAAGGCGCGGCCGGAAATCGTTGCCGTCTGCGATACCAATGCGACGCTGCTCGACTGGTTCAGGGATCATGTGCCGACGGTTCGCCAGTTCACCGCCGACTATAAGGAGCTTCTCGCCAATCCCGAAGTCGATGCGGTCTATTGCGCTGTGCCGCATGTGCTGCACCAGCAATTCTATATCGACGTGCTGAAGGCCGGAAAGCATCTTCTCGGCGAAAAGCCATTCGGTATGGATGCCGCCCAGAACCGGGCGATCACGGCGGTTCTCGCCGAGCACCCCGAACTCATGGTCCGCTGCTCGTCGGAAATGCCGTTCTTCCCCGGTGCCCAGAAGGTTATCGCGCTGGCAAAAAGCGGCGAAATGGGCGAGATCCTCGAAGTCGAGGCGGGCTTCCTGCACTCGTCGGATATCGACCGGCAAAAGCCTATCAACTGGAAGCGCATGGCCGACATTAACGGCGACTATGGCTGCATGGGTGATCTCGGCATGCATGTGCTGCACGTGCCGCTGCGTCTTGGCTGGCGCCCAATGACCCTGCATGCGCAATTGGTCAAAAAGGTCACCGAACGTCCTGACGGCAAGGGCGGCATGCTGCCCTGCACCACCTGGGACAATGCGACGATCAGCAGCCGCGTGCGCACCGGGGATCAGGATTTCCCGATGGTGCTGAAAACCTGGCGCATCGCGCCCGGCGAATCCAACACCTGGTACATCAGAGTCCTGGGCATGAAGAAAAGCGCATTCTTCAGCACCAAGTCGCCGCGTCAGTGGCAGTGGATGGATTACAACGGCGGCGCGCAGGCTTGGAGCACCGAGGATCTCGGCTACACCTCGCTGTTTCCCGCCATCACCGGCAAGATCTTCGAATTCGGTTTTGCCGACGCCATCCAGCAGATGTGGGCGGCTTTCGTCGATGAATTGGCCGGAGGCGATGCGAACGGGTTCGGCTGCGCGACGCCGGCGGAGGCAGAGGCGCATCATGCGGTGCTGATGGCGGCCCTCAAATCCGGTCGCGAGGATGTCGTGGTCCCGGTCGACTATGATGGGGCGTCCGTCTGATGGAGCTGATCGGCCGCTTTGCTGCAATCGAGGAAGACGAGCCGCCGTTCCGCCCCTTGCGGAACGAAGGAGGCCGCTGATGCGAACCGGGGAGGAGGTTCACCAGCACGACGCTCTGAAACAGGGCGGCATCGTTTGCGCCGGAAATTTCATTGTCGACCGTGTCCACACCCTGTCCTATTGGCCCGAACAGGGCAATCTCGCCCTTATCCTGCACCAGGATCTGGGCGTCGGGGGCGGGGCTGCCAATGTCGTCACCGATCTCGCCTCGCTCGGATTTCCCGGAAGGCTGGCGTCGGCGGGATGCATCGGCGCCGATCAGGACGGAGAGATCGTCAAGGCCCGGCTTGCCGCGGCGGGCGTCGATATCGGTGGTCTGACCGCGCTCGCCGACCGGATGACGGCGCATACGCATGTCATGAATGTGCCGGGCCAGAACCGCACCTTCTTCTATCATGGCGGCGCCAGCGATGCCGTCACGGACAAGCTCATCTCACCCGCGACCTTCGCCGAGGCCGGATATCGGCTGTTCTATCTCGGCTATCTCATGCTGTTGCCGGGCCTCGACCGAATAGGGCCCGACGGTTCGTCGGGAGCCTCGCGCCTGCTCGAAGCCGCGCGCCGCGCCGGGCTGACGACCTGCGTGGATTTCGTTTCCAGCGAAGACCCGGAATTTGCGGCCAAAGTCGGCGTCGCTCTGCCCTTCTGCGACTTCCTGATCATCAACGAGATGGAGGCGGGCCGGGCAACCGGCGTTACCGTTCGCGATGCGAAGGGTGATCTGATCGAGGCGGAGCTTTTCAAGGCCGGCGAGCGGCTGCTGGCCGCAGGCGTCGCCAAGGGGGCGATCATCCACGCGCCGGAGATCTGCTTCTGGTTTGCATCAGGCGCTGCCCCGATCATGACGCGTTCGCGCGCTGTCGATCCCAATGACATCGTCAGCACTGTCGGCGCCGGCGACGCCTTCTGTGCCGCCGTGCTCTACGGCCTGCATGAGAACTGGCCTGTCGAGCAGATCTGCACTGTGGCCCATGCCGCGGCTGCATATTGCCTGACGGGCGCGACGGCCACCGACGGCATCCCCGACATGTCGATCCTCCTCCGGGAGGAGAAGGAGACGAACCCCGCCTAGCCGATGCCATTCAGTCGAAAGGGAGGAGCACATGAAGCTATTCACGATGGCAGCCAGGGAGGCAGCGCGATGACAGATACGGAAACGGGGTGGCGGCTCTCCGGCAAGGTGGCATTGGTCACGGGAGGAGCAAGCGGCATCGGCAAAGCGGTATGCGAGCGCTTCGCCGCCGAAGGCGCCAAGGTTGTCGTCGCTGACCTCGACGCTGGCAAATGCGTGGCCGTGGCGGAAGCGATCGGCGCTAATGCCTGGGGTGTCGCGCTCGATGTGACTCGCCAGGACAGCATCGAAGACGCTGTGCGCTTTTCCATCGCCGTCGCCGGCAAGATCGACATCCTGGTCAACGCCGCCGGCATTTACGAGGTTGAGTCCATTCTGGAAATATCCCGGGAGCGGACCGCGAAGGTGTTTCAGGTCAATATCGAAGGCCTGATCTTCATGACACAGGCCGTTGCCCGGCATATGGTGGAGAGAGGGGAAGGTGGACGCATCATCAATTTCTCCTCCCAGGCCGGGCGTCGGGGCGAAGGACCGGCTGTGGCTTACTGTGCTTCCAAGGCGGCGGTCATCAGCATCACGCAAAGCTGCGCCCTCGAGCTGATCCGCTACGGGATCAACGTCAACGCCATCGCTCCCGGCGTCGTCGATACGCCGATGTGGGACGTCGTCGATGCAAAACTCGGCAGCCGGGAAGGGTTGCAACCCGGCGAGGTGAAGTCGCGCGTGGCCGCCGCCGTCCCGGCCGGGCGATTTGGCGCCGCTGAGGAACAAGCCGCCATGGCGGCCTTCCTGGCCGGGCCCGATGCAGCATACATCGTGGCGCAGTGCTACAATGTCGATGGCGGCAATGTCATGAGCTGAGCGCTTCGCTTCATCGGCAGGAATAGGCAATCGAGCTTGAGGTCTGGAGGAGTGGAATGAGAGCTGTACGCTTGGAGTCGATCGGGTCTTTGACCATGCGCAGCGTTGAGAAACCGGTTGCCGGGCGGGGCGAGCTGCTTGTCCGGGTCGCCGCCGCCGGCATCTGCGGTTCCGATCGCCACATGTACAAGGGCGAATATCCGACAGCGATCCCCGTCACGCTGGGCCACGAATTCTGCGGCATCGTCGAAGAGATCGGCGATGGCGTCACCCGCTTTGCCGGCGGCGAGTTGGTGACGGTCGACCCGAATATCGCCTGCGGCACCTGTCCGGCTTGCACACGGGCGCGGCCGAACCTATGCGAGAGACTGACCGCCATCGGCGTGACGCGGGATGGTGGCTTTGCCGAATATGTGGCGGTGCCGCATGCGCAGGCCTTCATCCTGCCGGTCGGCCTCGATCCCGTTCACGGCGCCTTCTCCGAACCGCTGGCCTGTTGCATCCACGCCATCGACAAGGCAGGAATCCGCCCTGGCGACAACGTCGCCATCCTCGGCGGGGGCGTGATCGGCCTGCTGATGGTGCAGCTGGCTCGTCTGGCGGGGGCAGGCGAGATCATTTTGATCACGCGGCAGCAATCGAGACGTCAGGCCGCTCTGCGCCTGGGGGTGACGCACGCCTTCGACCCGAATTCTTCGGACACGGTCGCGTCCGTTCGAGAGGTCACCAAGGGCGGCGCCGATGTGGTCATCGAGTGCGCCGGCGTCAGTGACACGCTTCAAAGCGGTCTGAAGATGGCGCGGCGCGGTGGCGCCTTCGTGCTTTTCGGGGTCACGCCTGCGGGTGTCGAGGTGCCGGTTCTGCCTTTCGATCTGCTGATCAACGAAGTCGATATCAGGCCTGCCTACCTCAACCCCTTCACCCATTCGCGCGCTGCGGCAATGGTCGCAAGCGGAGCATTGGAACTGGACGCATTGGTCACCAGAACCATCGGTCTCGAAGAGGTCGCCGACGTGGTGGGCAACGCGCCATTGCCAGGCGAGATCAAGGTCATCGTCCGGCCTTAGAGCATGGTGCTGCGGACGGGGCCGGTGGAATCGCGCGTAATCAGCGTGACCGGCACTTTGACGACCGCAGCCGGTCGAGGTCCGGCTCCTGTTTGTTGGTCGTCGATCAGCGCTTCCAGCAGCCGCGCTGCCTGCTGCCCGACATTGCGGATCGGCTGTGCGACCGTTGTCAGCCGTGGGAAGACGTAGGCTGCCTCCGGCAGGTCGTCGAAGCCCACGACCGAATAATCGTTCGGAACGGAAAATCCGCGATCCTGGACGGCATGGATTGCCGCTATCGCCGAAACGTCGGTGGTGCCGATGGTCGCGGTGATTTCAGGCCGAGACGCCAGCAATTCGCGCGCCAGCCGGTAGGTCTCGGCAAAGCTGTGCTCCTCCGCCATCGCCACGACGGCAGGCGTGATGCCGTCTTTCGCCATTTCCGCTGTGATGCCCTGGAGCCGGAGCTGGATCGGCTGGCTGTGTGCCGGCGCCCCGACGATGGCGATCGCCCGGTGGCCGAGGCCGATCAGATGGCGGGCCATCAGCCGTCCGCCTTCTTCGTGATCGGCCATCACAGCGTCGTCGGCGATGCCGCCCAGCTCGCGGTCGATGGCGATGATCGGAATACCGGCATCCCGCAGCACCCCGAAATGCTCGATGCTGCCGAAGGCGCTTGCGACGATGACGCCATCGACGCGCTGGGAAAGCAGCATGGAAATATAGCGCGCCTCGTGATCCATATTTTCCGCCGTGCTGCAGATCAGCGTCTGATAGCCGTGCTGAAACAGTTCCTGCTCGATGGCATGGGCAAGGATACCGAAGAACGGCACGTCAATCGACGGCAGCATCAGCCCGATCATCCGGCTTGGTGCACCGCGCAGCATACGGGCACCCTTGCTGGGTGTGTAGTTCAGTGTCCGGATCGCCGCCTCGACGCGGTGCCGGAGCTCAGGCGAGGCGTAGCCGCTGTTGTTGAGCACACGCGAGACCGAAGAGACCGACGTTCCTGCGAGCTTGGCGATATGTCTGATGCTGGTCGTCACAGGCCGGCATTTCTCTCTTTTGCAGCACCGAGCGTCTTCACGTGCATAAAGGACGCCATAGCAGTTTGAATGCTGCACAACTTATCCCTAAATCGATTCCGGTCTAAGCAATTCCTACGCCACAACCAAGCCATTTCATGGACACCTGATGAGCGACACGGTCATCCTTTTTCACGGCATTGCCCGGACGAAGAAAAGTATGGAGAAGCTCGCGGCCTTCCTGTCCGGCAAGGGATATCGGGTTGTGAATGTCGGTTACCCCTCCACCAGGTTTTCGATCGGCGACCTCGTCGATATCGTTCGGCCGCAGATCGACGCGGCTGCGAAGGAGGCAGGCGACGGCCATGTGCATTTCATCGGTTATTCGATGGGTGGGCTGCTCATCCGTGCTTTTCTCAGGAACCATCGCCCGTCGAACCTGGGAAGAGTGGTCATGGTCGGAACGCCGAACAATGGCAGTGAGATTGCCGATTTCCTCAAGACCTGGCCGCTCTACAGGAAATTCTATGGACCGGCAGGGCAGCAATTGATTACCGATCAAACCGCAATGACCACGCTGTTCGGCACTGTCGATTACGAACTTGGCATCATCGCTGGGAACCGGACCATCGACCCGGTCTCTTCCCTGATCATCGGCCTCAGGGTTCCGAATGATGGAAAGGTGTCGGTGGAGAGCACCCGCCTCGACGGCGCCGCGGCGCATATCGTCATTCCCGCCAACCACACTTTCTTGCCGGTCAACAAGATCATGTGGAGGCAAGCCCTGGCGTTTCTGCAGGATGGACGGTTCGTAAGCTGAACACCGACAGCTGCTCATCGACAGTTTCAAAACGCGCAGCGTGGGCGGACCTCACCGTTGAACGGTGAGGTCCTGCTTAACCTTTGAAATCAACAGGCGGGAGCCGTCAGCGGTGAAGTGCCCGTAGTCGAATTGCACCGGGTCCCCGCTTTTTGTCCACACGATACAGTCGGGGTTGCACATGGTCTTATAGGTGGAGATGTACATTGCTCCGCTTCCGGCCAATGCGTCGTGAATCTCCACACCGATGCGCTGCCGAGGCGCCAAATGGTCGGCGGCATGAAATGGCTGCTTCTCATAGAGACTGTGAGCGAGCAGCCGCGGCAAGGAAGATTTATATTCTGCCACTGGTCCGAAGACGACGATCTTTTTGGCAAAGGGTGACAGGTAGTCCACCGTCTTTCTGATGAGTTTGACGTCATCTTCCGTCCAGCGTCCAGCCAACACGAGAACATCGACCTTGTGGCTCGGCAAAAACTCTTTGAAGACGTAGTTCATGAGGTCCAGGCAGCGCTCTTCGCCTTCGGCTTCAAGAGTAGGACGGCATCCTGATGCGTTGGCTTGAAGGACGTTGGTCCCCGGCAGCGTCTTCAAGCCGGGATATAGGTGCGCAGCGTGACTATCACCGACGAGCGCGATGTTTTGCTGATTGTTTGAGAGAGCCAGGCAGGCATCGCGATCGTATTTTTCGATACCGTCGTTTGACGTGAGGAAGCATTTTCCACTGCGGAAGGCTTTCGAGGGGTCGTAATCGGCAAATTCCGCCACTCGCTCAACGAGCTTGTTGTCGTCTTTCATTTGATCGGCGGCGAGCTGCCCGACGAATGCCAGCATTGCTACTGAGGCAATGGAGGCAGCCCCGGCGGCTACGGACACCAGAGGCCGGTATCGCATCGTTCGGAAGGGCGTTTCGATAAATCGCCACGAGAAATATGCGACGACAAAACTCAAAGCGACGGGCACCAATTGCCAGCCATGCTCCCACGCCCCGTACTGGTTCGAAAACACCCAGATCGGCCAATGCCACAAATAAAGGGAATACGAGATCAAACCTATCGAGGTGGCGACCCGCAATGATAGAAGCCTGCTGACCAGCGTGCCTGGACCCGCCCAGATGATCAGAGCCGTGCCTGCCGTCGCGGGCAAGGCCATCAACCCGGGAAACTCAGAGGTTTTCGACAATAGCAGTGCGCTGAGGCCGATCGCCAAGGCGCCGATTGCCGAAAGCGCATTGTTGATCCGCATATCGGCAAATTTCGTCAATGCCGGTGCTGCGATGAGGGAGCCTACCAGCAGCTCCCACGCGCGATATTGCACAAGATAGAAAGCTGCAGAGCGGTTGATCGGAACAGCGATGATGGAAGCAATGATGCTGACTGCGAAAAGTCCCGCTATGGCTATCCCGGTCACCTTGCGCCCATACCGGCTCGCTGCCATGACGATCAGCGGAAAAATGACGTAGAACTGCTCTTCGACCGACAACGACCATGTGTGCAGGACCGGATTGAATTCCGCGGAATCATCGAAATATCCAGTCGTCAAATAGAAGTAGGCATTGGACGCAAAGAGCGCGGAGGACGTCACGGACTTGAAGACCCGCAGGCTTTCGTCAGGCAGCATCGTAAAATACGAAACCGCCATCACGGCAGCGTACATGGCTATGACGGCAGGAAGAATTCGTTTGGCTCGACGGCTATAGAAGTTGCCGATCGAAAATCGGCCATCGTTCGCTTCGGCGAGGATTATTTTTGTAATCAGGAAGCCCGATATCACGAAAAAAATGTCCACCCCGATAAATCCGCCGGGGAGAATGCGATCAAATCCGCAGTGATAAAGAATCACAAAAATGACGGCTACGGCTCGCAGGCCGTCGATATCTTGACGATGCGTAATCATTGTCGGCCTCGGTGTTTGGCCTCCCGGGATTTCGTAACGTGAGACCGTTCAATATGCAACCAGAGTCATGGTAAAATGAAACAACTCGCCCTATAGGCGCTTTCGGCCCAGAGATAGAGGCCCAGCGAGCGAGCGCAAGGTCATCTAGGTTTCGAGATAGTGTTTATTTTTACCACTGGTCCGATGGCGCCGACGAGGAGAAGAGTAACGTCCATCAGCGCAACAGTGATTGACTAAACAGCTGCTTTTCAACGGTCCCCAACTCAGGCCACAGAAGAAGACTGACGGGCGATTAAAATGGGCTGCTGAAACGCAGCGGCGGCGTTGCCAGAACGCCATGCAGGAAAAATCGGGCGAACATGTGACGAGCCCGGTGCCGACCGATCCTGGGCCCGAGATGCGATGCGGCTTCAACGCGCTGCAAGGGCGTCTGGTCGAACACGACGATCGGGGCGGACTGTTTCTATTGGTCTATTTGCATAGATTTCTCAGCGGCCGTTCAGGTTAAGATAATTTTCAGATATTCAAACATCCGCCACACCGCCGCTCACTATTGAGAGCGACAAGCATATCGAAGGAAGATCTGATGCCCGCCATCTTGCGAAAGAAAATTCATGGAGCATCCACACGGGGGCAGGTCATCGACGGTGCTGAGGATATCGGCGTCGCTTATCAGGTCTTTTCCGACACTGTGGTCGAAGACGTGGTGGTCAAGAATTCTCCGCGCGGCTTCAAATTTCACAACGGCAAGAATCTTGTCGTAAGGCGCTGCGAAACAGAAAATGTGAATGGCGACGGCATCTACCTTACGATGACGTCGAATGTTTTGCTGGAAAACAACCGCGTCGGCGCAGCGCCCGGCCAGGGAGCGGATTGTTGCCAATTCGCCTACGAAAACAAAGATAGCTATATAAGTTCCAATGTGGTGGTCCGGGGCAACCTTTTTCTACAAAGGCCGTCCAGCACCTCGAACAAGGGGGCGCTGGTTTGCGGCAGGACCCGGAACTACCTCGTTGAATATAATTTCATCGGCGGGAAGAATTTTTCTTTTTCATCGATCGGCGACGATGCGGTCGTGCGCAGTAACATCATGCGCGACGGCAGGATGAACGATTATTCCTTCGGTTATGGAGTTGGCGATCAAGTCAGCCATGGCGGCCACCATGTTTATGACAACAGGATCGAGAACAGCAATCGCGGCGTGAGTTTGAGCGGTTATTCCGATCAGAATCTGGCATTCCGCAAAGATATGAATATCCACGATAACGTCATCAGCGAATGTGACATCGCTTTTTTCGCCAATCGACCATGGTCCGGAAGCTTTCGGCGCAACATATTCCTGCGCTGCAAGCAGGGCATTCTGCTGAAGGGAAACGGGGAGGCGACTGCGGGGGACGTTGACGGCAACTATGTCAATGACGGCAGCTTTCTGAACGTCACTCCGCCGCCGCTTCGCGTCAAGCCCGACGGAAAGGCTTCCGTTTCTTCAGGTGAATGGACATCCGAGCCCGACGAAATCCGCATCCAGTGGCGTAACAAGGGGATCGATATACCGGGCGCCAACCGGCCATCGATAACGGTCGAAGCCGGCATGGAATTGTCATGCGTCTTGCTGGCCCGCAAGGAGCAGAATTGGATGTTGGCGATCGCTGAGACTGCTTATGATGATTTCACGCCGCGCGCGTGGCAGGAAAACATGCTGCCCTGGCAGAAGCGATATTTCTCGATTTGAACGGCTGCTCGCATGCCCATCCGGCGGCCGACGATATTGACCGATGCGACAAGAACGACGGAATGAGCGCTCTACCGCCAGCCGTCGAACACACCTTCCCTCAAGGCTGGCGTTGATTCCGGTTTGTTCGCAACCTGGGACGCAGTTCCGAGAGTGCGATGACCATATGTGGCCAGCAAATGAAAGGTGCCAGCATCATGCCTGCCTCGGTCATGGCTCCAAGCATGATGAGGATGATGATAACAATCTCCTTTCGCCTGGCGCCGGATTCTGCCGGATCGGGGTCGACGATTGTCATCTTCCGGAACACGCGGGTCAGCGCAAACAACGTCCATGCGGTAACGCCTGGAATGCCGATATTGAGCGCTAGCTCAAGATAGGTGTTATGGGTCGATCGTGCATCGAAGGTAACCTTGACGTACTCTTCCATGACATCGGGCTGACGAAACATCGCAAACCCATAACCTGTTAGGGGCCTATCCCAGATCAATGGCAATAGCTGTTCCCAGATATTGGTGCGACCGGAGAAAGTAATATCTTTGCCGAATGCTTCTGCAACCGCTGAAGCCACGCCGAGGTAAACGAAGCTGGCGCCGAACCCGATGATCACGAACAACAGGAAAACGACGAAGGAACGAAAAAGACGGTTCGGGTAAATGTGAATAACGCGAATGCCATACAGCATCATGCTGCCGAACATCGTCAAGACGACAGCCGTCGAGGACTTCGTTGCCACAATCAAGGCGAGGAGACAAAGCATTGCAGCCCAGCGTACCAGGGTACTGTAACGAAGCCGGCCGAGTTTCTCCGTCGAGAGCAGGCAGACAAAACTGATCGAGGAAAACTGCCCCAACGTGTTCTTATGATAAAATGCGCCTTTGACCATGCCCGCATAGCTGCCGCGCATGATGGCGAATTGTGGGAAAGCTGCCGTGTAGAGAACGTTGATGAATGCGGCGGCAATCGCAAAACGCCCGAGGACTCGGAAGGCTTCGACATTGCCGTAGCGCGCGCGGTACAGAAGAGGCGGGATGGCGAGAACGATGACCGCAGCCAATCCTTTTAAGGATGCGGTCTTGTCGATAGAGAAGACGATCGATGTCAGGCACGAAATGCCGACAACCACGATGAACGGCGAAAACCTTGAAAAGACCCGTAGGAACTGTTTCTGTTCCAACAGAAAATATAATCCTGACAAAGGGATAAGGCCGTAGAGCAATATTTTCATCGGCAGCGGGTCGACCGCGGCGCCGTCGTCGAAGTTTGCGGGCAGGCCGTACCACATGCCTGTTGCCCGCCATAGAGACGCGTAAAATGCTATCGTAAGGACCAGCTTTGCCAGCACATCGCGCCGGACGCGCCACCGAGGCACAGACTGCCGGTGGTAGCCCGCCGGATAGTGGTGTCTTGCCAAAGCTGCATTTTCTATCGTCATCAAAGGCTCATATAAATCAATCTGCAGAACCCCGGCTGTTCGCCACGATCAAGGCGATGCCGGTATTCGATTGAACGGAGGCGGGAACTGATCTGCGCATCCTCGGCTTCCGCTCGCGAAGAACGAATTCGTTTTTGGCGGTTTCGATAACGTCGTCCTAGTTTCCCAAACTGCCCGTTTCGGTGGGCGATTTGGCCAGGGCAATTTGACCAGTGGCCCCAAGCTTCTTGAGGCGGCACGTCTCACTTCGCCATGCGGCGCGACTTTAAGCGAACTCATTCCGCGAATCCAGCCGATATAATCATGTCATCATGTCGCGCCGTTAACCGTCCGATCGACTCTGGACTATTGGCACTACCCAGGCGATTTTACGGCGAACCCAATTTTCGGAACCAAACATCGGCTCCGCCGTTGAATGCGATGTCCAACCGTGTCCGGGAGACAGGCATGGCACGTCAGACATTCTGGAAGGGCTACCTCAAGCTTTCGCTGGTGACCGCCGCCGTCTCGCTGACGCCGGCGACGACCGAAAGCAATAAGGTGCGCTTCCACGTTCTCAATCGCCAGACCAGGAATCGCGTCGAAAGCCGTTATGTCGACAGCGTCACCCACAAGCCGGTCGCCGACCGGGATCAGGTGAAAGGGTATCCGCGCGGCGAGGACGACTATGTGCTGCTCGAAGACGAGGAGATCGAGGAGGTCGGGCTCGAAAGCACCCGCACCATCGATATCGACAGCTTCGTGCCGCGCGGCTCGATCGACTGGATCTGGTACGACAAGCCGCATTTTCTGGCGCCCGAGGATAAGGTCGGGGTGGAAGCCTTCTGCGTCATCCGTGAGGCGATGAAGGCAAACGACGTGGTCGGCATCGCCCGCCTGGTGCTTTATCGTCGCGAGCGCGCCGTGCTCCTGGAACCGCAGGGCAAGGGCATCATTCTCTGGACCCTGCGTTATGGCGACGAGGTGCGTGAACCTGTGGCCGAACTCGACAGCAAGGCCGAGATCGACAGCAAGCTTTTGACATTGATGAAACAGCTGGTGAAGGAAGAGACCAAGGATTGGAGCCCGGCCATGGTGCAGGATCCGATCCAGAAGCGCCTGAAGTCGATGATCCGCGGCAAGCAGAAGAGCCTGAAGAAGGCCGCGCCCGCGAAAAAGCCCGCACCGGTGAAATCGACCGGCAACGTCATCAACATCATGGATGCGCTGAAGAAGAGCCTTGCGACGGATGACGGGCGCAAACCGCATTAGCGAAAACGACAGATTTCAAAAGCCAGCTCAGCTCGCCTTCTTGGTTCCGCGGCTGTCGCTGCGCGCCGGCGCCTTTTTCGCCGGCGCCTTCTTTGCAGTGGCCTTGCCGCTCACCCCAGCGCTCTGTCGCAGCGCCTCCATCAGGTCGACGACCTTGCGTTCTGGCGGCTGCTTCTTCTTTGGCGGTGCCCGGCCCTCGATTTTTGCCTTCACCAGCTCGACGAGGGCAGCCTCGTAACGATCCTCATATTCGCTCGGCTCGAAGCTGCCTTGCTTGGTCTTGAGGATATGGCCTGCGAGTTCGAGCATCTCCTTGTCGAATTTAATGTCGGGAATGTCGTCGAAGACGCTTTCGGCCGAGCGCACCTCGTAGTCGAAGTTCAGCATGGTCGCGACGATGTGGTCACCTTGCGGGCGGATCAGCAGCGTCCGGTTGCGTCGGAAAAGCACGGCTTCGGCAAGTGCTGCGACCTTGCCGTCGAGCATCCCCCTGGCAATCAGCGCCAGCGCCTCTTCATCATGTTCGTCCACGGGCGCGAGATAGTAGGGACGGTCGAAATAGAGCTTGTCGATGCCGTCATAGGCGATGAAGGCCTTGATATTCAGCACCTTGTCGCTTTCCGGCATGAGTGCGGCGATCTCGTCGCCCTCGATGACGATGTAATCGCCATTCTCCAGCTGGTAGCCCTTGACCTGGTCGTCCCGCTCGACCGGTTTGCCGGTCTCGCTGTCGATGAATTGCCGCTCCACCCGGTGACCGGTCCTGCGATTGATGATGTTGAAGGAGACGCGGTCGGAGGAGGAAATGGCAGTGTAAAGCCCGACGGCGCAGGCAAGGTCGCCCACCTTCAGATGACCTTTCCAGCTTGCCCGCGCGGCCATTCCATCCTCCGTCGCAAATCAGAGCCGACTGTTGCTCTTGTCGGTTTCGAGTTCCTGAAAGGCCCAGCCGCGGCCGTCGGGCGCGGGATAGGCGAGCAGCGCATCGCCATCGCCGATCTTCTGGCGCGAGGCGGCATCCCTGGCGTGAACGATCGCTTCATCGGCCGTGGCATAGGTTTCAGAAAGCGTGTCGCCGAGCTTGTAGGCCCAGCCATTGTCATGCGGCACGACCTGATAGGTAATATCGGCCATTTCGGATCTCCTCTTTAGTTCCGATTTGGTTTGCGCCGCTCGTCGAGGGCGATGATCTTCTCCACGGAGGCGATATCCTCGCTGGTGACGACAGGCACCGGATCGGCCGCGATCGCCTCCAGCACCTCTCGCGAGACGGCGCCGTTGCGGATCGCCCATTCCAGCGTCTCGCGTGTTTCGCGCTCGGCCTTCAGCTGCCCATAAAGCGCCACGATCAGCCGATCGCGGGCGTCCATTTGCCGGCCCTGGCGATCCATGCTGCGGACATCAGGCATCGCAAACCACCTTTGTCACTGATTTCGTTCAGGTGTAATCAACTGATGACGGATGGAAAGGTTCCGAAACCGATGCGTGGCACTTGCCTCTTGCGGCGCCGGGCGGCGATTGCCATCTACAGAATGTTCGTCAAAGGAATTCATCATGGTCGATCTCAAGGCCCGTCCCCGCCCGACCGGCGCCACCGCCGCTCTCGGCCGCACCGGTTTTCCGCATGTCACCTCCGCCACCAAGGGCGAGATCGATATCGTCACTTCGCCGTCGCAGCCGGGCTTCAATCCCCTCGACCTGCTCTATGCCTCGCTCTCGGCCTGCCTCGTGCTCAGCGCCCGCATGGCTGCCAGCCAAATGGGCGTTCTCGACAAGATCAGCGACATCACCGCCGAGGTCACCGGCGAGAAGGCGACGGAAGGCCTTTCGCGTGTTGCGAGGTTCAATATCGCCTTCTCGATCAAAGGCGATATCGATGAGGAGACCCGGCAGAAAATCGTCCATGCGGCCGAAGACGAGATCTGCACGGTGAGCAATACGATCCGCGGCAACCCCGATTTTTCGACGACGATATCGGCATAGAGCATGATGCCGAAAAGTGTGAGCGGTTTTCGGACGACATCATGCTCTAACTCTTTAAGGTAGAACAGGATTCAGATTTTAGGCCGACCGGGCCTAAAATCATCCTGTTCTAGGCTCGATCTATATAATATTTATAGACAATTGCCGGCAGAGGATTGCGCGGCCCATGCCCGGCTTCTATGCTTGGGCATCGAAAGCGATGATACGGCCACCATGCAGTCCAAGCCTTTCCCGAAATCCGAACGGCCTGTCGTCGCCATCATCGGCGGCGGCGTCTCCGGCGCCGGCGTCGCCTATCATCTCGCCCGGGCGGATTGCGGCGAAGCTCCCGTCATCCTGGTCTTCGAGCCGCGCGCCGAACTCGGCCGCGGCCTTGCCTATGACACGGATGATCCGGCGCACCGTATCAATGTCCCGGCCGCCAAGATGAGCCTGCAGCCGGACGATCTGGGCGAATTCCAGGCCTGGATCGAAGCCCGCGATGCCGTTGCCGGCGACAGCAAGGCCAAACAGCCCGATGGCTCGCTTTTCCCGCGGCGCCAGCTGTTCGGCGAATATGTCGCCTCGCTGCTGAAACCAATGCTGGAAGACGGACGCGTGCGTCATTGCCGTGTCGCGGTCACCGGCGTCGAGCGCCGTGCCGGCCGCTGGACGATCCGCGACGATAAGGGCGGCGTGACCGAGGCCGATATCGTCGCGATCGCCACCAGCCATCCGGCGCCCGCAGCCCCCGGCCGGCTGGCGAGCCGGCTCGCGGGCCATCCGCGTTTCATCGCCGATACCACCAAACCAGGCGCGCTCGAGGTCATCCGCCCGCATGACCGGGTGCTGGTCATCGGCAACGGCCTGACGGCGGCCGATGTCATCGCCTCGCTTGCCGAGCGCGGACATGAGGGTCCGGTGACCGCGATCTCGCGCCGTGGCCTGCGTTCGCGCGGGCATGCGCCGGTGCCGCAGCCGCTCTTCGGCGATTTCCTGGCCGATGCGGGCCATTCCGCCGGCTCGCTGCTGGCAAGGATCCGCATCGCCATCGATGCGGCAAAAGCGGAGGGGATCAGCTGGCACGGCGTGATCGATCAGGTGCGGGCGCAGGGATATGATCTCTGGCAGGCGCTGCCGGGCGCCGAACGGCGCCGTCTCGTCCGCCATCTGCGTCCCTATTGGGACGTGCACCGGTTCCGCATCGCTCCGCAGGTCGAGGCCGTGCTCGACGCGGCGATTGCTGCCGGCCGGCTCGAGATCCTTGCCGGCTCCGTTGCCGATGCGCGCATCGAGGGCGAGTTCATCCTGTGCACCCTGAAGCCACGGCAGCAGCGCCAGCCGCTGGAGCGGAGTTATGACGCCGTCATCGTCACCACCGGCCCGGCCCATGGCGGCATTCTCGAAACTCAGCCCTGGCTCGCAGACCTTGCGGCAAACGGCCACCTGTCGCTCGATCCCACCGGCCTCGGCCTTGCCTGCACCGGACATTCGGAGGCAATCGGCCTGTCAGGAGAGGCGGATCCATCGCTGCTGATCTCCGGCCCGCTGGCGCGCGGCACCTTCGGCGAGCTGATGGGCCTGCCGCAGGTGACCGAGCACGCCTTCTTCGTCGCGAACGAGATCGCTGCGAAGCTGCGGGTGAACGCGACAAACACGCATCCGGCCTAATTTTACATTCCCCTGATTTTACATTCCTATGTCGCTTGGCGGCTGTCGTTCATGATCGACTTCTGATACTCACGGCGGCCAACATCCCATCGCCCCGCTTTCGGGCGACCAGAAATATCGAGATCATGTCGCAGGCTGCCTCCACCCTTTCCGAAGCCTCGCCTTCCAATCGGCTCGCCCTTGCAGCCCTCATTCTCGGCGGGGCGGCGATCGGCGGCTCGCCGATCTTCGTACGGCTCTCCGAGGTCGGGCCGATGGCGACGGCCTTCTGGCGCGTGGCGCTGGCACTGATCCCGATCTTCATCGTCTCGCTCATGAAGAAGCATGCAGGCCCGAAGCCGCAAAGCCTTTCCGATTACGGCATGCTGATCCTGCCGGGCGTCATGCTGTCGCTCGATCTCGCCGCCTGGCACCTTTCGCTCACCATGACCTCGGTTGCCAATGCGACGCTGCTGGCCAACCTCGCACCGGTCTTCGTCACGGTGATCGCCTTCGTCTTTTTCCGGGCAAGGACGAGCGGCGTCTTCCTGCTAGGACTGGTCCTGGCGCTGGCGGGCGTCGTCATTCTGAAGGGCGGACCGGCAGCCATCGGCAATGGCGACCTCGGCGGTGACGGTATCGCGATGATCGCCGCCTTCTTCTATGCCTGCTATATCCTGGCGATCGGCAGGCTGCGCAGCCGGTTCGATACCATCCGCATCATGCTGTGGAGCACGGCATCGGCTGCCGTCTTCATCTTCCCGATCGCTCTCATTCATGAGGGCCATATGCTGCCGGCAAGCCTCTATGGCTGGTCGATCCTCTTCGGTCTTGCCTTTATCAGCCATGCCGGCGGGCAGGTGGCGATCACCTATGCGCTGGCCTATCTGCCGCCGGCTTTCTCCTCGCTGACGCTGCTGCTGCAGCCGGTCGTCGCGGCAATCCTTGCCTGGGCCCTGCTGAACGAGGCGATTGGAACCATGCAGGCGCTTGGCGGCGCCGTCGTGCTTGCCGGAATCATGGTCGCCCGCCGAGGCTGATCGTCAGCGGTTTTCCTGCAGCAGCCATTTCTGGATGATCGGCACATCGGCATCGCCGAGATCATGGCCGCCGGGAATGACGTCGGAATCGACCGTGGCGCCCGAACTCTTCAGCCGGTCTTCCAGCTCGCTTGCATATTTGCCGTAGGCATCCGTCTTGCCGCTGATGACGAGCAGGTCGGTGCCTTTGAGATCGGCATGCGGATAGTCGCTGAGCACCGGCATGGAGCGCAGCAGTACCGCCTTGTGAACCAGGTTCGGGTGCAGGTAGAGCAGCGAGTTCAACAGGTTGGCACCGTTGGAGTAGCCGACATAGACGACCTTCTGGGGATCGAGCCCGTAGGATTTGACCGCGCCCTCGATGAAGGCGGCGAAAGCCTCCGCCTCGGTCTTGATGTCATTCTGGTCGAAGGAGAATGGGGTGATGCGCTTGTACCAGCGCGGAAACCCTTCCTCCGTCGCCCGGCCGCGCACGCCGAGCAGCGTCGCCCGCGGTGCCGCCTTGTTCAGCAGCGGCATCAGTGTCGTCTCGTTGCCGCCGGAGCCGTGCAGCAGCACGAAGACGCTGCCGTCGGGATCCGGCGGCGTATAGAAACGGTGGACGAACGGCAGTTCTCGGTAATTGATGCGCGGCTGGCCGGGCATTGCAAACTGCGGCAGCACGACCTTCAGGTCATGGAGATTGGTGATCGCTTCGGGCGGCGCAAACAGTTTCGTCCCAAGAGCGGCCTGCTCTTCATCCACGATCATGCCCGGCTTGTCGGTCGCAAGCTCTATCAGCGTGCCGCCGGGCTCGCGGGCATAGAGCGAGCGGAAATATTTGCGGTCATGCAGGTTGGTCGGCGATGCGTCGGTGGCTTCCAGGGCCTTGCGGACGGAATGCAGTGCCTCCTCGTCGGCAGCGCGGAAGGCGACGTGATCGATGGTCCCGGTGCCCGGCGCGCCAGCCCAGAAGCCGCGGGCATCGCGCACGTCGATGACGTCACCGGACTGCGAAACCAGCCTGTCGATCGTGCCGCGATTGGCCTGGAAGCGGTAACCAAAATGGCTCTCGATAAAGCTGCGGCTCTCAGCCGGCTTCTCCGTCAGCATGGTCGCGCCGCGCACGCGCTGGATAACGTGCTCGGCGGGGATCGAGGCGCCGTGCCAAGCCGCCGGCGAGGTGAGGCTCTTTGCGCCGGCGAGCTTGAGGATGATGTTGTCGGGATCCTTCAGCCGGAGCACGGGCTCGCCGAATTCATCGGCCGGTCCTTCCGAGCGCAGGCCGAAGCTCATGGCGCGCGTCAGCCAGTAGCCGATGCTGGCCGGGTCGATCGACAGTGATATTTCGCTGATCTGGCCGTAGCCGGCCCGGCCGGGCGCACCGTCTTCCCAGGCGAGGAAGGTAAGCAGCGAACCCGGTGTCCCCACAGCATCGCCGTAGAACAGATGGAGTTGCGTCGCGTCCTCGTAGCCGGCCGTCTGCTTGACCAGCCGCAGGCCGAGAAAACCTGCGTAAAAGTCCACGTTCGCCTGCACCTTTCGGGTGACGGCCGTGACGTGATGTATGCCTGATACCATCGGAAGCAGTCCTGATTGAAGCGGTGTCGTCAGGAGCGCGAGTATGAAAGCTGCGAAGGTCATACCGTTGCCAATGACCATCGCTTAGTTTTGTTCCGCACAAAGCGCAAGCGAATCGCCGCGCTGCAGCAATTCCAGATGATCGACATATTCGAGCGCCTCTTCGAGTTGCTGCAGGGTCGGCGGCTTGACCATATAGGCGCGCGCACCGAGATTTCTGGCCCGTTGCCGGTCGGTCTCATCGCTTGAGGTGCTGAGAATGCAGACGGGAATCTGGTTGAGGCGGACATCGTTGGAAAGCGCACGCAGCACCTCGAAGCCGTCCATGATCGGCATGTTGATATCGAGCAGCATCAGGTCGATCTGCGGCAGATCGGCAATACCGGCGCGTTCATCGAGCAGCCGCATCGCCTCGCGGCCGTTGGTGGCGACATGCAGATTGAAATTCACCTTCTCCCGCCGCATCAGCTTGATCTTCAGAAGCTGGATATCGGCCGGGCTGTCCTCCACCAACAGCACTTCGGCAAGCCTGCCTTCGCCTTCGCCCGGCTGCTCCGCCGGTCTGCCGCTGTGCGGGATGGCCGCTGCAGCGGGCGGCTCGGGCCTCGTCCCGGCGAGCGGCACGTCGAGAACGAAAGTGGCGCCGGGGCCATCCTCCGCCTCGCACCAGATCGAGCCGCCATGCAGCTGCGCGATGCGGCGGCAGATGGCAAGGCCGAGCCCGGTGCCCTCAATGCCGCGACCGACGAGTCGCTTGAACGGCTGAAAGATCAGTTCGCGATGCTGAGGATCGATGCCGGGCCCGTTGTCGCGGACGGTAAGGCGGCAGAAATCGCCATGGGCTTCGCCTGAGATCGTGACCTCCGGAACCTTCTGCTCGCAATAGCGGATGGCATTCGACACGAGGTTCTGCAGGAGCTGAGTCAGCAGCGTCGCATCGCCCATGACCTCCGGCAGCGTGCCCCGGATGATCATCGCGCCGCGGCTTTCGGTCTGCTGGCGCAGATTGTCCTCCACCTGGTCGAGTACGGCAGAAAGCGAAACCGGCGTGAGCTCCGGCCCGCCGGAGGCTTCGAGCCTGGTGAAGCCCGAGACCTTGACGATCAGGTCTTCCATATGGTCGGCGGCACTCAGCACGTAATCGAGCAGTTCCCGGTCGTCGGCGGGAAGCGCTGCAGAACCGTGCAGGATGCGGCTGAAAGATTTGATCGTCCTGAGCGGCTCCTTCAGATCATGGGCCATGGCGCGTGTGAAGATCTCGAGCGATTGCCGCTTCTGCTCCAACTGCGCTTCCAGCATGCCGTGCATGATGGCGTTCTGGATGCAGCGATGCAGTGTTTCGGGCGACAGCGAATCCTTCGTCAGATAGTCGCGCGCGCCGCTCTTCATCACCTCGACGGCGACGGTTTCACTGCCCTGGCCGGTCAGCATGATGACGTTGGCGGCGGGATCGTTCTCCAGAATATCGGCCAGAACGCCGAGCCCGTTGCGACCCGGCAGCGAATAGTCGAGCAGGATACAGTTCGGCCGTTTGCGGCCGTTCAGCGCAAGACCCTCTTCGCCTGTCTCCGCCTCCAGGACGCTATAGGCGGTGCTGGAGACGCGGCCCAATATGCGGCGATAGACCTCGCGATCGTCAATATTGTCGTCGATGATGAGAATGACGCACTCTTCCGCCAAAGTGTCAGTCCTCGAGCGGCAGGATGGCGATTTCGAACCAGTATTCCTTCAGCCGCTGGATCGCCGCAAACAGCCCGTCGAGATCGACCGGCTTCTGGACATAGGTATTGGCGCCGAGCGCATAGCAGCCTTCGATATCTCGCTCGTCGTCGGAGGTGGTGAGGATCACCACCGGGATCTTGCGCCAGCCGGCGTTCGATTTGATCGCCTCCAGCGTCTTGCGGCCGTCAAGGCCCGGCATATTGAGATCGAGCAGGATCAGCCCCGGTTTCGGCACCATCACGGCCAGCATGTCGAGCGCTTCCTGCCCCGAGGCGGCCCAGCGGATCGAGTTGCGCAGATTGGTGCGTTTGAAGGCGCGCATCGTCGCTTCGAAATCGTCTTCGCTGTCCTCGACGATCAGGATCGGTTGCGTGTCACGCTGCTGCATTCTGCCCCTCGCGCTTTTTTCCCAGAGTGAAGTAGAATGTGGTGCCGGTGCCGACCTCGGATTCCAGCCAGATATCGCCATTGTGCCGGGCGATAATCTTGCGGACGAAGGTGAGGCCTGCTCCGGTGCCGTCGTCGGAATCCTGCGATTTTTCCAGCCGTTTGAAAATGCGGAAAATATCCTCATGGAATTCCTGGGGTATGCCCTTGCCGTTATCCCGGACGAAAAACACGTTGCGGGCAATCGTGCCGTCCTGGCCGACGAACCGATCGAGATAGCCGATCGACACCAGCGGCGCCGGTTTATCGTTATATTTGATCGCATTGGTGATGAGATTGCGGAACACCTCGGTCAGCCGCGGCGCGTCGCAGACCACATCCGGCAACTGGCCGTCGATGATGACCTTGGCATGGCGTTCCTCGAGCAGCAGTTCCATGGTTGCGACGACATCCTTGACGATCAGGCTGATATCGCTGCGTTTGACCGCCAGCTGCTGCCGCCCGAGCCGGGAGAAATACAGCAGGTCGTTGACGAGTTTTTCCATGCGCTGGCTGAGGCGCACCAGCCGGTTCAGCCGGCGCACGCCGTCGTCGTCGAGCTTGTCTTCGTAGTCCTCCAGCAGGAATCGGGAGTGGTTGTGCAGGCCGCGCAGCGGTTCCTTGAGATCATGCGAGGCGATATAGGCGAATTCGTCGAGGTCGTGATTGCTGCGCTCGAGTTCGGCCGTATAGGCCTCGAGCTGGGCAAGCGTCGTTTTCATCCGCTCTTCCTGCCGGGCCCGCTCGCTGATATCGCGCACGATGCCGACGAAGATCTTCGCATCGCCGGTGGAAACCGCGCTGATGGAAACGTCGATCGGAAAGACGATGCCGTTCCTGCGGCGTCCGGAGACCATCCGCGTCGTGCCGATAATGCGCTCCTCACCGGTCTTCCGGTAATGGGCGAGATAGCCGTCGTGCTCGGAATGATAGGGTTCGGGCATCAGCATCTTGATATTCCGGCCGATCGTCTCCTGCGGGGTATAACCGAACATGCTTTCAGCCGCCGGGTTGAAGCTCCTGATCGTTCCACTCTCGTCGATGACGATGACGGCATCGGGCGTCCCGCGCACCAGCGCGCCGAAACGGACGCGCTCGGTTTCGAGGTTATGATTGTTGCGCATGAAATAAAAGACGAGGATGGCGATCAGCCAGAGCGTCGCAGCCGTAATCGTGCGGTTGGCGATCTCCTGCCAGAATGCCGCCTCGTCGTGCCTGACGGCGAAGAAGCCGAGCATCAACAGCACGGTGCAGGCAAACGCGAAAAAAAGCGGCGCATTCCTGTTGCCGAACCAGAGCGCCGTCAGCACCAGCGGCACATAGAGAATGCCGTTGGCAACGCCGAGCGGCGTATAGAGATCGACGAGGAGGCCGGTGAAGCAGACCGCCGCCGGGATCCAGAGCGGAATCTGCGCCCGGTTTGCCGGCTGCATCCACCAGGAGCGCGCGAGCAGGCCTGAGCCGAAGATCACCATGCCGACCGCCGTATGCAGCGCCATCGCCGCATAGGGCCCCCAGCGGTAACCCTGTTCGGCATCGGTGACATAGCTGGCGAGCGCGATCATGCCGAGGGTGATGACGATGTAGCTCGTCAGCTCCTGCACCACCTGGCTTCTCCTCTCGACGTAGAGAGAGAACAGCAGCGAAAGATTGGCGATCAGGAAGACCAGCGCCGTGTTCGGGCCCATGCCGCCGCCGATCTGCGCGATGAAATCGGGCGGAATGACGAAGCGGGTGATCAGCAGGTCGATATTGTGGAACGTCCGGCCGATGGTTACGATTTCCAGGAGCCGGGCCGCGGCGATCGCCGCCGCAATCCCTGTCATGACCGTTGCGGCAATCAGAAAACGACGGGCAGCCAGCGTCGAGGCGGCAAGCCCCAGGCCGGACAGCACGAAGCAGAGCGCGGTGTTGAAGGCCATCGACGGAAAGCCGGGAACCAGCGAAATGATCACCTGGATCTGCAATAGCCAGCCGGCAAGGGCGCTCATTCCGAGAAGGAACATCAGGCAGCCGACCGCAATCGCAAAGCCACGGTAGCGCTGCCGCTGGCGCTGGTCCTGCAGGTCCACATTGCCACTATCCTGCACCCGTCATGTCCTCCTCGGTTCGCGCGGCCATTTTTTCCGAAATCGAGGAATACTCAATAGGCAGGGGAGAACGGCGCTGCGCTTTTTCCGAAATGATTTTTCGACAAGAAGGATCGAATTTTCGCGAAATCGCGATATCGTGACGTCGAAGGACAGCAAGGTTCATCGAACAATATCCAAATCATGGTGCTGAATGCCAACCATAATTTACGTCGACGACAGCAGGGATGATCTCTTCTATCTCGACTATATCCGCAGGAAGCAGCAGATAGATGTCGATCTATTCTGTTTTTCGACCGCCGAGACGGCGCTGGCGGCGCTGGAGCAGCGGGCGGCGGAAGGCTGGGCGCTGCCGGAACTGCTGGTCGCCGATCTCTACATGCCGCTCGACAGCGGCATCGCCCTGGTGACCAGGCTGCGCCTGGACGACCGTTTCAAGGCGATGCGGCTTGCCATCTGCAGCGGCTCGGATGCTGCCGAGGACCGCGCGCGCTCGCTTGAGGCCGGCGCCGACGCCTATCTGGAAAAGCCGCTTGATCTTGCCGGAATTATTCTCAATCTTGAGCTGTAGGAAGCGGCGAAGGCCCGGTAACCTGTTCCCCGTCCCATGTCCCAACCATTTGACAAACCGCAATTGACAAGGTCGAGGTCGCACCACAAGATGCAACCGAAGCGAAGCAAATGATAGGCAAAATAAGCGCTGAGAGAACCGATCGACCCGCGTTCGCCGCCACGAACATCAGCCAACCCCTTAGCCAAATGGGTCTGTCGGCTCTCTCGCGCTTACGTCTGGCACTGCCTTCCTGCATTCTTGGATGTTGAATGCAGGAAGAAAACGATACCCAGGTAAGAACTACTGCCCTCAGTAAAATCTGCCCGTGCATCACCTGTAGCTGAGATAATTGATGATTTCCGCCTTTGAATGCCGAAAGTCCCCGTTTCGATATTCGTCATCAACTGTCTCGCAATTTTTGTAGCTCTTCGCGTTTAAGACGTATATCCCAAGATTTCGGGATCGGAGGCATCGAGGAGAGGAAGAGTGGGAATGAACAACGCCCCGGCAATTCCCTTTCATGCCGGACCGGAGCTGAGCCGGGCGATCAACCGCACCGATTTTTTCCGGCTGCTGAAGTCGGCGGCACAGCACTACAACTTCGATAATTTCGCGCTTGCCCGCATTTCCGAGACTTCGGCTCCTTTCGGGGAACGCGATATCGTCATCACCAATGTCGCCGAACGGCGTGTCGGTCTTTTCATCACGACGTTGAAGGAAGCGCTCGGGACCGTTCGGGCAAAGTCCGCCCAGTTTCTGGCAACGCCGGTTCATGGCAGGAGCGTACGGCCGGAAGATTATCGCTCCGATCTCGTGTTCAACGAGTTCCTGAGCGGCGTCTTTCTGTTCATCCCGCTGTTCACCCCCGAGGGGCGGCGCTATTGCCTCGTCCTCAGCGGCGAGCGTCAGGAGCCGGATCAGAGCGAGATTGCCGATATGCTTCTCGACGCCATGCGGATTTTCGACAAGCTTTATGAGGAAATCCTGACGCAGGAAATGTCCGGGCGGCTCACCCAGCGCGAGCAGGAAATCGTCAAATGGACGAGCGAAGGCAAGACGTCGGCTGAGATTGCCATCATTCTCGGTCTTTCCGAACATACGGTCAATTCGCACATCACCGCGGCTGCGCGCAAACTTGACGCCGTCAACCGCGTTCACATGGTGGCGATCGCCTTGCGGAACGGCTTGGTCACGTGAAGCCGGTTTCGGGATTGGGGAAATTAAGTCGATGACCACCGAAACTGTGCGAAAGAATGCCGTGAAGGTTCTCTTCGTCGACGACGAATTCATCGAATTCCGTGCGCTCAAGAAGAAGATCGCCGATCTCTCCGAGCCGGCCGTCGAGGTTGAATATTCGCCATCGATCGGTGACGCGCTGGAAAAGATCCGCTTGGCGCGTTTCGATCTCATCCTGCTTGACAACCGCCTGCTGCCGAACGCCGATTTCCGCGAAACGGTGCCGGAACTGCGCGGCATCGGCTACACCGGCCCGATCGGCGTCGTCTCGACCGACATATCGGGCGGCTATTTCCAAGAATTCCCGGATTACGGCGTCGATTTCCGCATCGGCAAGGACGAAATCGACGCCCAGACGCTGCAGCACATCATCCGCGAATATGTGAACTATGACGTCCCGGATTTTTGGAAGGACGATTACAGCATCTGAAAAGATGCGCTCGTGAAGCTCAGGCGACCGAAAGGCGGATGAGGAAGCGGCTGCCGTTTTGATCCGAATGTTCAAGGCTGAGATCGCCGCCAAGCGCCGCCAGAAACTCCCGCGCCGTCGTCAGTCCGAGGCCGGCGCCGGGCACCGTTCCCACCTTCGGCAATTTCCAGAACGGCTCGAAGATCCGCTCCCGATAGGCCGGATCGATGCCCGCCCCATTGTCGGAAATCCGGATGAACCAATCCGCCATCTCCCGCTCCGCGCTGATGACCACATGAAGCGGCGCTTCGCTGCGATAGGTCAGCGCATTGGTCAGCAGATGCCTCAGCACCAGGCCGAGCAGGGCAGGGTCGGTCCGGAGGGAAGGCAGGCCCTGGCTTTCCAGCGTCGCATCGGAAACCGCGATTTCGTCGGTCAGTTCGCCCCAGACATTTTCGGCCAGCGCCTGCAGATCGACCTCTTCGGGCGTCACCTGAGGCGCTCCGCCGGCAAGGCTCATCAATGCCTTGGTCAGGCGCTGCGCGGCTTGCGCCTTTTCCATGATCATCCGGAGGCTCTGAAGCTGTTCGCCGTCGAGCGTTCCCTCGAGATCGTCGAGCAGCAGTTCGGCATACATGGCGATATGGCGCAGCGGCGATTGCAGATCGTGCGAGGCGGTTGCGAGAAAACGCTTGATGCGCTCCTCGCTGCTATCGTCCTCTTCCGGTCGTCTCGTCGGGTTTGATGACATCTGGCGGGTTCCCCGATCTTTGCTGTAGCGCCCTACATCCTATCAGACGCGCCAAGGACGCGGTAATCCTTTGAATCGCTGCAGGATTTTATCCTTGCAGTCATCGACAATAGAAAGAGGGCGCCGGCTCTGCAACCGGCGCCCTCTTCAAGGATGCGTCATCAGGCGGATTTTAGCTCGCCGATTTGCGCGGGCGACCCTGTTCCGGCGGGATGATTTCGACGGCGCCATCGGTTGCCGCTGCCGCCTTGGCATGGCGGCGGCGCCAGTCGCCGAGGAAGAGCAGGATCGGTGCCGCGATGAAGATCGACGAGGCGCCGGCTACGAGAATGCCGAAGACCATCGGGATGGCGAAGCTCGAGACGGCGCTGCCGCCCCAGATCGCCATCGGTACCAGGGCGAGGAAGGCCGTCGCATTGGTGTAGAGGCTTCGTGCCAGGGTCTCGTTGATCGACTTGTCGATGATCTCGCGCAGCGGCATCGACTTGTAGAGCCGCATGTTTTCACGCATGCGGTCATAGACGACGACTTTGTCGTTCACCGAGTAACCGACGAGCGTCAGGATGGCGGCAATGGCCGTCAGGTTGAAGTCGAGGCCGGTGATCGCAAAGAAGCCGATCGCCTTGGTGACGTCGAGCACCAGCGTGACGATGGCGCCGACGGCAAACGGCCATTCGAACCGCACCCAGATATAGATGAGCATCGCGAGGCTTGCGATCACCACCGACAGGATGCCGGCCCAGGCAAGCTCGCCGCTGACCTTCGGGCCGATGACATCCGTGCCTTCGACGGTGGCGGTCGGATCGATCTTGGCGACTTCGGCCTTGAGCTTGGTCACCGCTGCCGTCTGCGCCTCTTCGCCGCCTTCCTGCCGCTGGGCGCGAACGAGAATGCTGCTTTTGTCGCCGAAGGACTGCAGTGTGATTTCGCCGAGGCCGAGACTATCAAGGCCTTCGCGGAACTTCGCCAGATCGGCCACCCCTTGGGTCTTGACGGACATCTGGATGCCGCCGCGGAAATCGACGCCGTAGTTGAGGCCGGGGTGAATGAAGAGCACGACGGAGGCGATCGAAAGCAGCGCCGAAACGGTGACGCCGAAGAAGCGCGCCTTCATGAATTCGATGTGCTTGTCATAGGGGCTGAATGGGATCAACGGCCGGATGTTCAGCACCTTGAACTTGCGGCGGCGGGTGATCTCGATCATCGCAACGCGAACGAAGGCGACCGAGGTGAACATCGAGATGATCAGGCCGAGCGCCATGGTCACGGCAAAGCCGCGAACCGGGCCGGAACCGAAAAAGAACAGGATGGCCGCAGCGATCAGGGCGGTCATATTGCCGTCGATGATGGTCGAATAGGCGCGATTGAAGCCGGTATCGATGGCGGCAAAGGCGCCCTTGCCCTTGCGGGTCTCTTCACGAATACGCTCGTTGATGAGGACGTTCGCATCGACCGCAAGGCCGATGCCGAGAACGACACCGGCAATGCCCGGCAGCGTCAGCGTCGCACCGACCAGCGTCAGGGCCGAGAAGGTCAGGATCGTGTGGATCAAGAGCGCGATATTCGCCAGCACGCCCCAGGTGCCATAGAGAACGAAGATGAAGACTGCAACGAGGATAAAGCCGACGATGCCGGAATAGATACCCATCTTGATGGCATCGGCGCCGAGGTCGGCGCCGACGGTGCGTTCCTCGATGACCGTCAGCTTGGCGGGCAGGGCGCCGGCGCGCAGCATGGCGGCAAGCGTCGTGGCGCTGTCGGCCGAGAAGTTGCCGGAGATCTGGCCGGAACCGCCGGTGATCGGCTCGCGGATGACGGGCGCGCTCAGCACTTTGTCGTCGAGGACGATGGCGAAGGGATTGCCGACATTCTGACGGGTGATATCGGCAAAGCGGCTGGCGCCGGCGCTGTCGAAGCGGAAGCTGACGATCGGCTCATGCGTGTTCGGGTCGAAGCTGACGCGGGCGTCGGAAAGCCGGTCGCCGGAGAGTTCGACGCGGTCAAGCACCGGATAGGTTCGGCCTTCATCGTCCTTCAGCATGGTCACGCCAGGGCCGGGCTGGTTGTTCGGCGACAGCATATGGAACGACATCTTCGCCGTGGAGCCGAGAAGCTGGCGCAGCCGCGTCGGATCCTGTGCGCCGGGCAGCTGCACGAGCACGCGATTGGCGCCGATGCGCTGAATGGTCGGCTCGGAAACGCCGACCTGGTCGACGCGCTGGCGGATGACTTCAAGGCTCTGCTGGACGGCGTTGTCGACATTGGCGGAGATGCCGGCCTTGGAGAAGCCGATGGTAATGGTCGCTCCGTTCGCTATGACATCAAGATCCGACTGGCCGGCGCTGAGGCCGGTGCTGATCGGGTTGGCGAGCGTCTTGAGGTCGGTGACGGCGGCATCGCTCTGCGTGGCATCGGCGAGCGTCACGACGATCTGGTTCTGGCTGCGCACGACGGCCTTCGGCTGGATGCCCTTCTCGCGCAGCACGCGGCGCGCGTCCTGAAGCAGCGATTGCAGCCGCTCCTTGGTCAGATCCGCCTCGTCGACTTCCAGAACGAGATGCGAGCCGCCGCGAAGATCGAGGCCGAGCGACACCTGCTCATGCGGCAGCCATGCCGGCACGCGCTGAAGGACGGATTGCGGCAGGACGTTCGGCAAAGCGATCAATAGGCCGAGAAGGATGATCACCGTATAGGTGAACACCAGCCATGGTGAAGTACGCATGTTGTATTCCTTAGATAATCGAGGGCCGGCGCTCGGGCGCTGGCGGCATGTCGTCAGATGTCGGAAGCGCCTCGGCGCAAACGTCAGGCTGCAGCCGGCGGTCCGCGCGGCTGATGGGTCCTGGAGACCGCGGCATGACGCGGAGCATCAAATGCCGGAAAAGCGGCTGCAATGGTCCAGCCGGCGAGATCGACAACCGGAGCCGCGGCAAGGGCGGGCGATCCGCCGTCATGGGCCGCCTGCTTCGGCGCAAGCCTGCGCTCGGTGGCAAGCACGCCGCGCACGGCATCGCGCGCGGTCAGCTGCGGCGGCTGCGGATCCCGGCCGGAAGAGGAAAGCGTATTGACGGCGGCGGCCGGCGAAATGACCAGATTGCCGCCGACGAGCAGGCCGATATAGGCAAGGATGGCGACAAGCAGGGAAGCGGCGACACGGCTGGTCAGATGGTGCTGGTCCAGCTCCACCTTCTCCGTCCCGGCGATGTCACTCCCGTATCGGCTCAAAAGCTTGCCAATCTCTCATTCTTTTGGCGGCGGAGGCTCATCCGCCGTCATAATTGTAGCAGGCCCATGCCCGTCTTCATAGCGCACACTGTCATGATGCACTTGGGCGAGCCGGTCAACCATGCCAAGCGCGATTTCACGCTCGCCCATGATGACGGTGTCGGCGCCATAGTGCTTCAATTCATCGACCTCGGCATCGGAATGGGCGCGCGCGACGATGAGGATCGACGGATTGACGCTGCGCGCCTGCTCGGCGATGCGGCAGGCCTCGAAGGCATTCGGGATGGCGATGGCGATGCTGCGGGCGCCGGAAAGATTGGCGAGGTCGAGCGTTTCCCGCATCACCGCATTGCCCATCAGGGTTTCGACGCCTTGCGCCCTCAGTTCGCCGATGCGCTTGTCGGAATCCTCGATGACGAGAAAAGGTGTGGCTGACGATTTGAGATTCTGTCCGACGATGCTGCCGACCCGCCCGTAGCCGACGAGAATGGCGTGGCCGCGGAGAGCCGTCGGGTGTACCTCGTCGTCTTCGGGCGGCGCCTCTTCATGAGCGGCCGCCGCATCCGGGGAGGGGGCGGATTCCACCACGGCTTCCTCTCGTTTTGCGCCTTCTAGCATCGGCCGCATGCGGTCGCAGAGGAAGAACAGCAGCGGATTGAGGATGATCGAGATGATGGCGCCGGCCAGGATCAGGTCGCGGCCTTCCTCCGGCAGCAGCCCGAGTTCGACGCCGAGGGCGGCGAGGATGAAGGAGAATTCGCCGATC
This sequence comes from Rhizobium sp. BK619, assembly GCF_014195245.1. NCBI lineage: Bacteria > Pseudomonadati > Pseudomonadota > Alphaproteobacteria > Hyphomicrobiales > Rhizobiaceae > Rhizobium > Rhizobium sp. BK619. The sequence continues at coordinate 116,800 of NZ_JACIBH010000016.1, forward strand.
TGGCCGAGGCTCGCCGAAATCGTCAGCGCCGTGCCGAGCGGCTTCTTGAAGGCGAGCACAATCAGCAGGGCGGCGACGGATTTGCCGATGACGATGATGAAGATGGTGGCGAGGATCGGCAGCGGCCGGTCGATCAGGATGTTCGGATCGAACAACATGCCGACCGAGACGAAGAAGAGTACGGCGAAAGCATCGCGCAGCGGCAGGCTCTCCTGGGCGGCGCGATGGCTGAGTTCGCTTTCGGCAAGCACCATGCCGGCAAAGAAGGCGCCGAGCGCCAGCGACACGCCGAAGAGCTTGGCCGCGCCGAAAGCGACGCCGAGCGCGATCGCCAGCACGCCGAGCCGGAAGAGCTCACGCGACCCGGTATGGGCGATGCGGTGCATCGTCCAGGGAATGAGCTTGCGGCCGAAGACCAGCATCAGCGCCACGAACAGCGCCACTTTCACCAGCGTCATGGCGATCATGCCGCCGATGCCGAGATCGAGCCCGAACAGGCGGTTCAGCCCGGCCGAGAGCGGCTCGACCGGCGCGTGACCCTCACCGCCGATGCTGGCTGCGGCCGGGATCAGCACCAGCGCCAGCACCATGGCGAGATCCTCGACGATCAGCCAGCCGACGGCGATCCTGCCGCGCTCCGTCTCGACCAGGCGCCTCTCCTGCAGCGCTTTCAACAGCACCACTGTGGAGGCGACCGAAAGCGCCAGGCCGAAGACCAGGCTGCCGCCGGTCGGCCAGCCCAGGAAGGCGCCGAGCCCCCAGCCGAGCAGTGTCGCAAAGGCGATCTGGGCGATTGCGCCCGGCACGGCGATGCCGCGCACCGACAGCAGGTCCTTGAGCGAGAAATGCAGCCCGACGCCGAACATCAGCAGGATGACGCCGATTTCGGCAAGCTCCGGCGCCAGGCTCTGGTCCGCCACATAACCCGGCGTATGCGGGCCGACCAGAACGCCGGCAATCAGATAGCCCACCAGCGGCGGCATGCGCAGCCGATGGGCAAACGCGCCGAAGATGAAAGCCAGCACGAGGCCGCCGACGATTGTCGAAATCAAGGGCGTATCGTGCGGCATTGCTGTCTCCCGATCTGGAAATCCCGTTTATAATGTGACATATATGGTTTATATCGACCAATATGGGCAAGTTGTAATCATGGGTCAAGGCGCAAGGGAAACAATTCTGACCCCGGCTCTCTGCCGGGCGGCGCGCGGCTTGCTTGACTGGACCCAGATCGATCTTGCCGAAAGGGCGGCCGTCTCGCGCAGCACCATCCGCGATTATGAGGGGCGCCATCACGACATCCACCGCGCGACGGAGGCGCAGCTGCGCCTCGCCTTCGAGGAAGGCGGCGTCAGATTCGTCGAGATCGAAGGGGCGGGCACCGGCCTCTGCCTGCCCACGGCATAATTCCCTAGACCGGAATCGATTGGCTCAGGGCGCCAGGCAGGCGGCGGAGACCTTGTAGACGGAGAGCGACTTGCCCTTGTAATAGCCCTCGGTCGGCTGCCAGTTCTTCAGCACCTCGGGCGTCTCGGAGGCGCAGCTGACGGGCCCGATTGTCAGGTAAAGCACCTTGCCGGTGATGTCGGCCGGCAACGCGAATTCCTGTTCATAGTAGCTCTCCGGAAGGCCGGCGGGGGCCCGCGCATAGATCCTGTAGGAGGCATCGCGCAGCGTATAGAAAAGATCGGCGACCATGTCGCGATCGTTGGTGACGATGATGTCGGTGCCGGCCTGAGCCGCGAGGGCGGCGGTCTCGCGGCTGACCTCGGCGCGGCCGAGATAGCGCTTCATCACTTCGTCGCCGTTCGGCAGCAGCAACTGCTGCGGAAAGATCGTCGCCAGCGGAAAGAGCAGGCTGGCGACGCCGTTGATGCCGAGCGACAGTCGCAGGCCCTTCGGCCACATCCGGTAAAGCAGCCAGACGGCAAGGATGGTGCCGGCGACATAGGCGGTCACGGCCCAGTTGGCATAGGCCTTGGCGACCGTTGCCTGCAGCGTGATCAGCACCACCACCGGCATCGACAGCCAGACCAGCATCTTTTCCCGGTCGTCGCTCCTGCCCCTGATCATGCGATAGACCGCCCAGAGCATCGCAAAGAAGACGATCGGCCCGACGACGCCGAACTGGGCGGAGAAGAATTCAAGCCCGCGACGGAGATTGATGCCGAGATCGCTCCAATGGGCGATGTCCTGCGTATGCCGCACCGTCGTATTGTTGTGCTGCAGGTTCCACCAGAGGTTCGGCAGGGCGACGACCGCCGCGACCGCAACCGCGATGATGAAATCCCGGATGGCGATGCGCGCCGCCGGAATGAGGAGGAGGGCAAGCGCGCCGCCCGGAACGACGAACAGCACGGCATATTTCGTCAGGAAGGCGAGGCCGACGCCGAGGCCCATGACCAGCGCCAGCCCGACCGAGCGCCGCTGTGTCAGCCCGAAATAGGCAAGCAGGGTGATCGCGATGAAGAACAGCAGGATGACGTCGGTCGAGAAGAACACCGAGGAAAGTGCCACACCCGGGAGGGTAATATAGGCGGCGGCCGTCCAGCCCTCGATCTCCGGGCCGACGAAACGCTTGGCAACCTTCATCAAAACCAGTGCCGCGGCCATGTGGATGAGCGGCCCGGAGAGCCTGATCCAGTAGATGGCATTGGAGCCGGAAAGCTCGGTCATTCCACGGATCACCCAGGCGATCATCGGCGGCTTGGAATAATAGCCGAGATCGAGATTCTGCGCCCAGAACCAGTACTGCGCCTCATCGACGAAAAGGTCCGTCCGATCGAAAGCTAGCGTGACGACGCGCCAGAGCGTGAAGCCGAGAACGATGAGAAGACCAGATCTGGGGGACATGAACCACGTGTTCCGCTGACATGAAAGGCGCCAGTGCGATACACCAAAGGTGCCGGACTGCCAACGGGCAGGGACGCGCTTTAGAAAACCCGAAGCGCGCTGATATCGCGGTTTGCGGCGAGAGAATCGAGGCGGGCGACGGCGGCAAGCAGCGTCATTGCAATCAAGCAGGCACCCAATCCGAGAACAATCATTGCTCTGTCCTTGTCGACGTCATGTCTTGGTTATCGACCGGCCTATAACACGGAGCTTGCGTGTGCCTTGTAGCAGCCGTGCAACTCCGCCGCAGTATTTGCCGCCAACGGCCTTGAATTGCTTCAAAAGCCGGCAATGCGAAGGGCTTATTAACCTTCAAGCAAGGAATTAACCATAAACATTGGTTTACACGTCGGAATGGGAAGATGCACTCGTTCCCACCAGGCATGACGCCGTCCCGCCGTACCGGGTTGATCCGGTATCCATCTCTTCAGACAGCTCCGAAACATAGCTGATCAGGGGGCTTCGACCCGCCGGTTTTAACCGGTGGTGAGAACCGTCTCGAGGCTTTGCGTTTCTCTGGATGCTGCGAAAGTTTTTAACCAGGCAATCGCCTGGACAGTGGGTCGGGGACAGGCGTTGAGGCAGGACATGCCATCAGATCAGGCTCGTGGAGCGCAGGCAGGCAGCTTGCGCGACCGCCTGCGCTTTGCCGGCCTCGATGCCGACCAGTGCGAACTGGTGCGCCGCAACCGGCCGGCCCTCGAAGCGCATCTGAAGGCAGGCCTGCGCGATCTCTTCCACAGATTCCAGTCATTCCCCGACGCCGCCCGCAATTTCGACAGCGAGCGCCAGGTCGAGCGCCTGCATGATCTGCAGTCCTCACATTGGGACGTGCTGACGGATGCCCGGTTCGACAGCCTCTATGCCGAACGCGTCAAGGTTCTCTCCGATACCGAAAGTAAGATCGGCCTCGACCCGCGCTGGCACGTCGCCGGCCATGGCGTCATGCTGGAGCATGTCGTTTCCGGTCTCGCCGAGGAAATTGCCGGCCGTCCGCTGCTGCCGTCGGCCAAGCGCCGCACCCGCGAAATCTCCGATCTGATGACGGCGATCATCCGCCTCGTCATGGTCGATGTGGAAATCGCCGTCTCGCTGCGCTTCAATGCTCAGCGCGCCGCCCAGAGCCGTGCGCTCGCCGATCAGCGCACCGACAACGAGGCCGAGATCGTCAGGATCTTCGGCGATGTCATCGAAGGCCTTTCCGCCCGCGACCTGACGCGGCGCGCCCCCGTCGACGGCGCCCATGCGGCGACTGCCGCCGCGCTGAACGGCGCCTTGGATGGCCTCCATGCAGAGTTTGCTGCCATCACCGAACGCACGCTGAAGGCCGAAGCGGCGACCGGTTCGCTTGCCGGCCTGTCCAGGCAGTTCGCCGGCACGGCGTCGGGCCAGGCCGACCGGCTGCAGCTTTCCGCCGCCGCGCTTGCCGGCATCGCCGCCAGCGTTCGCGATGGCGCTGCCGACAGCCGCGCCGCCGAGCAGGCCGCCGCCTCGACGCGCGCCGCCGTCGAGGAAAGCGGTGAGGTCGTCGGCCGTGCGATCAGCGCCATGGCCGATATCGAGCAGTCGGCCGAAAAGATCGGCCAGATCATCGGCACGATCGACGAGATCGCCTTCCAGACCAATCTGCTGGCGCTGAATGCCGGCATCGAGGCCGCTCGCGCCGGCGATTCCGGCCGCGGTTTTGCCGTCGTCGCCCAGGAGGTCCGTGCGCTTGCCCAGCGTTCGGCCGAGGCCGCCCGCGAGATCAAGACGCTGGTGACGACGACCAAGGCGCAGGTCGATGCCGGGGTGCAGATGGTCGGCCGCACACAGGATTCGATCGGCAGCATCGTGCGCCAGGTCACCGACATCAATGCCGCCATATCAGGCATCGCCACCCGCACCGGCGAACATGCATCAAGCCTCGATAGCGTGACGTCCGACGTCAAGGGCCTGGGCGGCGAAGTGGCAGGCAGCGCCGGCCTTGCGGAGCGCTCGGCCGAAGGCGCCGACCACCTCCATACGGTCATTGTCGAGCTCGGCCAGACGATTCGCGAATTCCGCATCGCCCGGGAAAACGCCAATGCCGGGCGCCTGGCGCCGGTTCGCGGGACGCCGCCGCGCGCCATCGAAGCCGCCGCCCGTCCGGCTGTGGCCGAGGACGAATACGAAAATGATGATTTTAGCCTTCCGCAGCCCTTCGCAAGCGTCGGAGGTGGGCGGAATGTTTACTAACCTATCGGATGATTGCCGCAGCTCGTCTTCTCGAGCCGGGGACAAGGGGACAAGGAAAAGCTGATGGTAGCAAAGAAGAGTGGCAAGACGCTGGATCTGACAGCGGTGCTCGACCTCAACGAGGCTTCCGCCTTGCGCGATAAACTCCTCTCCCTCAGGGGCAGTGGTCTGTCGATAGACGCGTCCGGCGTCGAACGGATCGGTGCCCTGTGCGCCCAGGTTCTGATGTCCGCCGAGAAGACCTGGGAGCAGGACAAGCAGCCATTCACCTTTTCCAAGGTGTCCGACGCATTTCAGAAAACCATGCAGCTGGTGGGCGTCAATATTGATCACCTGCTTGCCAAGGAGATTCGGCAATGAAGAAAAAAGTTCTTACCGTGGATGATTCCCGCACCATCCGAAACATGCTTCTCGTGACGCTCAACAATGCCGGCTTCGAGACGATTCAGGCGGAAGACGGCGTCGAGGGTCTCGAGGTTCTCGAAGAGTCCAATCCTGACGTTATCGTGACGGACATCAACATGCCGCGCCTCGACGGCTTCGGCTTCATCGAAGGTGTCCGCCGCAACGAGAAATATCGGGCGATCCCGATCCTGGTCCTAACCACCGAAAGCGACGCGGAAAAGAAGAACCGCGCCCGCCAGGCTGGCGCCACCGGCTGGATCGTCAAGCCTTTCGACCCGGCCAAGCTGATCGATGCCATTGAGCGTGTAACCGCTTAAACCCAGGATTTGCTCCTATGGATATGAACGAAATCAAAGAGATCTTTTTCCAGGAGTGCGAGGAACAGCTCGCCGAGCTGGAATCCGGTCTTCTGAAAATGAATGATGGCGATCGCGATCCGGAAACCGTCAATGCGGTGTTCCGTGCCGTGCATTCGATCAAGGGTGGCGCCGGCGCCTTCGGCCTTGATGATCTGGTCGCCTTCGCCCATGTTTTCGAGACCACTCTCGATTGCGTTCGATCCAATAAGCTCGAGCCGACCCAGGACGTCCTGAAGGTGATGCTGAAGTCGGCCGACGTGCTCGCCGACCTGACGAATGCTGCGCGCGACGGCGGCAGCGTCGATGAAAGCCGCAGCCGCGGTCTCGTCAAGGAGCTCGAGGCGCTGGCCAATGGCGAATTGCCGTCTCCCTCGGCCGCCGCCGAGGCTCCGGCGCCCAAGGCCGCCGCAAAGCCCGTAGCCGCCGCTCCGGCGCCGGCTCCCAAGCCGACCGACGACAGCGGCTTTCAGCCGGTCCCCTTTTCCTTCGACGATTTTGGCGGCGAGGGCGATGCGGGCTCCGGCATGCCGGCCTATGAAATCATCTTCAAGCCGCGCTACGAACTCTATTCCAAGGGCAATGACGCCACGCTGCTGCTGCGCGACCTTTCGCGCCTCGGCGAGATGACCATCTTTTGCAATAGCGATGAGCTGCCGGGCCTCGATGAGCTCGATCCGGAAGGCGCCTATTTCTTCTGGAACATCACGATCAAGACGGACAAGGGCGAGGACGCCATTCGCACCGTCTTCGAATTCGCCGAATGGGATTGCGAATTGACGGTGAAGCCGGTCGAGGAAGCAAGGGCTGAGGCGACAAGCAACGACGAACTGCCGATGGTGCCGGTTCCCTTCGATCTGTCGATCCTGGACGAAGCAGGTGCTGCCGAAGACGTTTCCGGCACTGCCGCCGCCGAGGCCGCCGCCGCCGTTGCCGCCGCCGAGACCGCCTCCAACGTCACGCAGATGGCAGCCGCTGCCGCCCGCGTCGAAAAGAAGGAATCGGCAGCCGCCGCAGCGGCTGCTGCAAGTGCCGCAGCCGCCCAGAACAATGCCGCCGGCGCCGGCCAGACGATCCGCGTCGATCTCGACCGTGTCGACCGCCTGATCAACCTCGTCGGCGAGCTGGTCATCAACCAGGCAATGCTGTCGCAGAGCGTCATCGAAAACGACACGACCGGCACCTCCTCGATCAACATGGGCCTGGAAGAGCTGCAGCAGCTCACCCGCGAGATCCAGGACTCGGTCATGGCGATCCGCGCGCAGCCGGTGAAGCCGGTCTTCCAGCGCATGTCGCGTATCGTTCGCGAAATCGCCGACATGACCGGCAAGTCGATCCGTCTGATCACCGAAGGTGAAAACACCGAAGTCGACAAGACGGTTATCGACAAGCTGGCCGAGCCGCTGACTCACATGATCCGCAATGCCGTCGACCACGGCATTGAAACGCCGGAAAAGCGCGCCGCCGCCGGCAAGAACACCGAAGGCACGGTCCGCCTCACCGCCAAGCATCGTTCGGGACGCATCCTGATCGAGCTTGCCGATGACGGCGCCGGCATCAACCGCGAGAAGGTCCGCCAGAAGGCGATCGACAACGACCTCATCCCGGCCGATTCCAACCTGTCGGACGAGGAAATCGACAACCTGATCTTCCTGCCGGGCTTCTCGACGGCCGACAAGATCTCCGACATCTCCGGCCGCGGCGTCGGCATGGACGTCGTCAAGCGTTCGATCCAGGCGCTCGGCGGCCGCATCAACATCACCTCGAAGCCCGGCCACGGCTCGGTCTTCACCATGAGCCTGCCGCTGACGCTCGCCGTCCTCGACGGCATGGTGGTCACCGTCGCCGGCCAGACGCTGGTCGTGCCGCTGACTGCGATCGTCGAAACCCTGCAGCCGGAAGCCTCGGCGATCCATTCCTTCGGTGCGAACCACCGGCTGATCTCGATCCGCAACAGCTTCTGCCCGCTGGTCGATGTCGGCCGCATCCTGAACTTCCGCGCGACCCAGGCCAACCCGGTCGAGGGCGTGGCGCTTCTGGTGGAATCCGAAGGCGGCGGCCAGCGCGCCCTGATGGTCGATGCCATCCAGGGTCAGCGCCAGGTGGTCATCAAGAGCCTGGAAGCCAACTACACCCATGTGCCGGGCATCGCCGCCGCCACCATTCTCGGCGACGGGCGCGTCGCTCTCATTCTCGATGTCGACGCGGTTGTCGGCGCCTCGCGCGGCCAGTCGCTCAAAGCAGAAATGTCGTTAGCAGCGGTAGGGTAAGGGAATGTCGTACGCCGTAAAAAATCTGAACGAGGGGGATCGCGAGCTGATCGCGTTCCGCATCGGGGATCAGGAATTTTGCGTGAACATCATGTCGGTTCGTGAGATCCGGGGCTGGACCCCGGCGACCACGATGCCGCACTCGCCTGGCTATATGCTCGGTGTCATCAACCTGCGCGGTGCGGTGCTGCCGATCATCGACCTTGCCGCCCGGCTCGGCATGAAGCCGGCCGATCCGACGGCCCGTCATGTCATCATCGTCGCCCAGGTGCGGCGCAAGGTCGTCGGCCTCCTGGTCGACGCCGTGTCCGATATCCTGACGGTGACCGACGAAACCATCCAGCCGACGCCCGAGATTTCCTCCGAGCTCGAACGTCAATTTGCCCGCGGCATTCTTGCCATCGACAAGCGTATGATCTGCCTGATCGAACTCGAATCCCTCTTTCCCGAGACCGAAAGCGAAGCCGCATGAACGCAATGGGCGCAAAAGATCAGAGACAGGGATCCGACGAGGTCCTGGCGAGCGGAGAATATCCGCTGACGCGCCGCGACCTCACGGAGATCGCCGCGATGATCTATTCGGATGCCGGCATCTTCCTCAACGAGACGAAGGCGTCTCTGGTCTATTCGCGCCTGTCGAAGCATATCCGCAATCTCGGCCTGTCCGGCTTCCGGGAATATTGCGAGCTCGTCGCTTCTCCGGCGGGTGCGGCGCCGCGCCGCGAGATGCTGTCGCATCTGACGACCAATTTTACCCGCTTCTTCCGCGAAAACCATCATTTCGACCACCTGCGCGACCATGTCCTGCCCGAGCTTCTGCAGCGGGCGAAATCGGGCGGCAGGGTGCGCATCTGGTCGGCCGCTTCCTCCGACGGGCAGGAACCCTATTCGATCGCGCTGACCGTTCTGTCGCTGATGCCGAATGTCGCCGATTACGATTTCAAGATCCTGGCGACCGACATCGACCCGAAGATCCTGGCGATCGCCCGAGCCGGCGCCTATGACGAAAACGCGCTCGAAACCGTTTCGCCCGCCATGCGCAAGCAATGGTTCAGCGAAGTCGAGATCCAGGGCCGCAGGAAGTTCCAGGTCGACGACCGCGTCAAGCGGCTGATCACCTACAACGAGCTGAACCTGATGGCGCAATGGCCGTTCAAGGGCAAGTTCGACGTCATCTTCTGCCGCAACGTCGTCATCTATTTCGATGAGCCGACGCAGATGAAGATCTGGCAGCGTTTCGCCGGCCTGCTGCCGGAGGGCGGCCATCTCTATATCGGCCATTCAGAGCGTGTGTCCGGCGAGGCGAAACACGTCTTCGACAATATCGGCATCACAACCTATCGCTACACGGCCAAGGGTCTCGGGAGGAAGGCATGAGCGCTCCGGCAAGGGTTCTCGTCGTTGACGACTCCCCGACGATGCGGGGGCTGATCACCGCCGTCCTCAGTTCCGACCCCGAGGTCAACGTCATCGGCCAGGCCGGCGATGCGCTGGAAGCGCGCGAGGCCATCAAGCGGCTGAACCCCGACGTCGTGACGCTCGACATCGAGATGCCGAACATGAACGGTCTCGATTTCCTCGAAAAGATCATGACGCTGCGTCCGATGCCGGTCATCATGGTATCGACAATGACCCATCGCGGCGCCGAGGCGTCGCTTGCAGCGCTCGAGATCGGCGCGTTCGACTGCGTCGGCAAGCCGGCGCCGGGCGAACTCAGGCCCTTCGGCGACCTCGCCGAGAAGGTCAAGGCCGCCGCGCGCACACAGCGCCAGTTCTCCCAGCCGGTTGCCGCCCCGGCACCTCCGCCCTCCGTCGCTGATTTCCGCGTCGGCCGCAAGATCGTCGCGATCGGCTCGTCCACAGGTGGCGTCGAGGCGCTGATCGCCGTGCTGCAGAAGTTTCCGGCCAATTGCCCGCCGACCGTCATCACCCAGCATATGCCGCCGACCTTCACCAAGAGCTTCGCCGAACGCCTGAACCGCCTCTGTGCGCCGGTGGTGCAGGAAGCGACCGACGGTGCCCGCCTCGAAATCGGCAAGATCTATCTGGCGCCGGGCGGCGAGCGTCATCTCCAGGTCAGCAACGCCTCGGCGCCGTGCTGCCGTCTCGTCGACCGGGCGCCGGTCAACGGTCACCGCCCATCGGTGGACGTCCTCTTCGATTCGGTCGCCGAACTGGCTGGCCGCAACGCCGTCGGCGTGATCTTGACCGGAATGGGCCGCGATGGCGCCGCCGGATTGTTGAAAATGCGCCACGCCGGCGCCAGAACACTCGGCCAGAACGAAAAAACCTGTGTCGTTTACGGAATGCCAAGGGTTGCTCATGAACTTGGCGCCGTGGAGCAGCAGTTGCCCCTGTCTGCCATCGGTGAAGAAATATTGAAAATGACAGCCGCCCGAAAGGAAGGGACCGAATAAAATGTCGATCGCGGAGAAAATCAAAGTTCTGATCGTCGACGATCAGGTAACGAGCCGGTTGCTGCTCAGCGACGCGCTGACCCAGCTCGGTTTCAAGCAGATCACGTCTGCAGGCGACGGCGAGCAGGGCATGAAGATCATGGCCGAGCAGCCGCACCACCTGGTGATCTCGGACTTCAACATGCCGAAGATGGATGGCATCGGCTTCCTTCAGGCCGTGCGCACCAACCCGAACACCAAAAAGGCGGCCTTCATCATCCTCACCGCCCAGGGCGACCGCGCATTGGTGCAGAAGGCAGCCCAGCTCGGCGCCAACAACGTGCTCGCCAAGCCGTTCACGATCGAGAAGATGAAAGCGGCCATCGAAGCCGTGTTTGGAGCCTTGAAATGATGACTGAGGGGGCAGCCCGCCGCGTGCACATCATTCAGGGCGAGTACAAGGTTCTGAGCGATCCGAATGCGGTCCTCTCGACCATTCTCGGCTCGTGCGTGGCTGCGTGCCTCAGAGACCCTGTCGCCGGTATCGGCGGCATGAACCACTTCTTGCTGCCGGGCTCGGCGACCTCGCCGACGTCAGGCGGCGATGCGACGCGCTACGGCGTGCATCTGATGGAGCTGCTGATCAACGGTCTCCTGAAGCAGGGCGCCCGGCGCGACCGGCTGGAGGCCAAGATCTTCGGCGGCGCGAAGACGATCTCGACATTCTCCAATGTCGGTGAGCAGAACGCGGCCTTCGCCATGCAGTTCCTGCGGGATGAAGGCATTCCGGTGGTCGGCTCCTCCACAGGCGGAGATCATGGACGCAAGCTTGAATTTTGGCCCGTCTCCGGCCGTGCCCGGCAATACCCCCTGACCGGCGCCGAAACGCAGAGAACCGTCGCTCTCGAGCAGCGCCCCGCCGCTCCGCCGAAGCCCGTCGAAACCAGTATCGAATTTTTTTGATGGCGAGGATTTTTATATGACATTTAATTCGGTGATGGAGCCGCCTGCGCCAGTTGAAGCGTTGAGCGACATCCTGATGCGCATCGTTTCCGAACTGCACGACGTTGCCTATCTCATCGAGCGCATCGAGCCGCAGCTTCTCGATCTCGGCGGCGCCGAAATCCTGAATTCGCCGGATGCCATGAAAGTCATGCAGGGCATCGATCTCGCCGTGCAGAAATCCCGCGGCCTTGCCGAGTTCATCGACACCATCACCGGCGAAATTCCGCACGGCTGGGCCGTCGACGTTGCGACCGCGCTCAGCCTCGTCAAGCTGGCGGAGATGCAGAAGGCATTGGGCGGCGCCACACGCCACGGCCATTCCCAGCCTCTGAGCAAGGCAGCCGGCGACTTCGATTTCTTCTAGTCCTTCAGGGGCCGCGCCCCCTTAACGAAACGCTCGCGCAAGTTTCGCCGACTATTCGTCAGATGAGGCAATAAGCCTGCTTTGTCTTTGACGAATCGTGCGAGAACAGAATGAATCTGTTAAATCAATTAGTTCAGATCTTTAAGAACTTCGGTTCCCTTGGCCGAACACGCCTGATGATTCTCGGAGGCGTCGGTGCCGTCTCCATCGCAATCGTCCTTGCGGCCGCCCTTTTCGTCAACAAGCCGGCACAGGAAACGCTCTATGTCGGTCTGGATTCGCCCGATCTCAACCAGATCAGCATGGCGCTTGCCGAAGCCAACGTCGATTTCCAGGTCGGCACTGATGGTACCAGCATCAGCGTCCCCGCGGGGATGACGGGCAAGGCCCGCCTGTTGCTTGCCGAGCGCGGCCTGCCGAACAGTGCCAATGCCGGTTACGAACTCTTCGACAATGTCGGCTCGCTGGGCCTGACCTCCTTCATGCAGGAGGTGACGCGGGTTCGAGCGCTGGAAGGCGAAATCGCCCGCACCATCCAGTCGATCTCGGGCATAACAGCGGCGCGCGTTCATATCGTCATGCCGGAGGTCGGGAACTTCCGGAAGGCGGAGCAGAAGCCGACCGCCTCCGTCATGATTCGCGCCAGCGCCACCACCGGGCGCAGTGCTGCGACCTCGATCAGACACCTCGTCGCCTCGGCCGTGCCGGGGCTTGACGTCGATGACGTGACCATCCTCGATTCCGCCGGTCAGCTGCTCGCGTCCGGCGACGAAGCCAGCAACAGCTCGCTGAACCGCTCGCTCAACATCGTCCAGAACGTCCAGCAGGAAGTCGAATCCAACATCGACAAGGCGCTCGCACCCTTCCTCGGCATGGACAACTTCCGCTCCAGCGTCACCGCCGATCTCAACACCGACGCCCAGCAGATCCAGGAAACCACCTACGATCCCGAATCCAAGGTCGAACGTTCGGTCCGCTCGACCAAGGAAGCCCAGCAGTCGCAACAGAAGCAGTCCGACAGCGCGACGACGGTCGAGCAGAACATTCCGCAGGCGGCTCCCGAGGCCGGTGGTTCGGCCGGGCCTGAATCGCAGGACAAGTCCGACAAGCGCGAAGAGCAGACCAACTACGAGATCAACAGCCGGACGACGGCGACCACCCGCAACAGCTACAAGGTCGAGAAGCTGTCGATCGCTGTGGTGGTCAATAAGGGCCGCATCGCCAAGATGGTCGGCGAGCCTGCCGATCAGGCCAAGATCGACGCCTATCTTGCCGAAATGCAGAAGATCGTCGCTTCGGCGTCCGGCATCGACGCCAAGCGCGGCGACGTCGTCACCGTCACGGCCATGGACTTCCTCGAGAACCAGCTGCTCGAAGACGCCACCGGCGGTGTCCGCGTCATGGACATGCTGAGCCGCAACCTGGCCGGCATCATCAACTCGCTGGCCTTTGTCGCGGTCGCCTTCGTGGTGGTCTGGATGGGCCTGCGGCCTCTGGTGCGCAGCGTCAGCGGCAACGGCAGCTCTTCGGTTCTCGGCGACGCCACGCCGGAGGCGGCCGGCCTCGAGCTTCCGGACTTCGCGCCGGCAGCCGGCGCTTCCGGAGGAGCCCTCATGGACGGCTTCGGATCCGACTTCGGCTTCGACAGCACCGAGGATCTGCTCAGCCTCGGCGACGACGACGGCAACTTCAACCGCCGCGTCAAGGAAGGCCCGGAACGCAAGCTGTCCCGCATGGTCGAGATCAACGAGGAACGCGCCGCGAAAATCCTCCGGAAATGGGCGATCGACGAAGCAGCGTAAGAAAAAGGCCGGGCAACTGGCCTTTTTTCATGTCGGTACACAGTGTCATTTCTGTAACGGGATAGTTGTCAGATCCTCGACTCGCGTAAAACGCGAATGAAGTTGCGATACAGCCAGAATCACCTTAGCCTCTCCTTATCTTGAGGGCTGGAATTGGTCATCGAATCAGTGCATGGGCGGCAGTGGAAGTAAATCCCTAGAAGTCGGAGATGGTGATTTGCATCGGCTGGCTTACTCTTGGGTGATTCGAAATGGGATTCGAGCGGGACTCGAATTGAATCCCTTATAGAAAAATTGCTGTTGCACCGAGTTTGATCGTTTCTCAGCCGCAGGACATTGCCAATGGATATGGATGTAATTCAGGCGAGCAAAGGCGAGAGGCAAATGTCGAATTTTGCGAGCGCTGTGGTGCCGGATTTGTTGCCGCGCGATCAACTGCTCCAGCGCCTGCACGGTGTCGCCAACACTGGCAGGTTGCAGTCCGGTCTGCGCGCGCTGACGGAGTATGTCGGTGCTTCGCACTATCTTCTGGCGCGCTGCGATCTCCTCCAGGAAAGCGGCCTCGATTTCATCGTCTCGTCGGATTGGCCCTTTGACCTGGTCAGGGATATCGCCAACGATCTGGTTCGCGGCTACGCCCGTTCGACGGAGCTGGAAAAATGCATGCAGGTCTTCCAGCCGAATTTTGCTCTTATGCCTGATAGTGCCGACGTGCCGGACGGCGCCAGCCGCCAATATTGTTCGGTAACCTTCAATGTCGGCCGCTCGCGGCTCGCCCTGATGTTCCTGTTCGGCGAGGGGTTCATCCTGTCGCCGGAGCGCCTGCGGGATGTCGGCCTGCTTGCAGGTTACGTGGCGAGTTTCCTGCGCTGCGGCGGTACCAGGGTCGATCGCGATTTCGAATTGACCGACCGCGAGCTCGAATGCCTGTTCTGGATCGCCGAGGGCAAGACCAGCGACGAGATCGCGATGATCCTCGGCATCTCCCGCAATACCATCAACAACTACATTACCAGCGTGATGCGCAAGACGGCCACCAAGACCCGCTCCGAGGCCATAGCCTTCGCCGTCCGCAATAATCTCGTATAGGGGGATCCATGGCACATCCATCAGCCAGGACGATGAGCAGTGCCGAGCAGTCGCGCATGGTGCGTGTGAACAGGATTTCCAGCCGGTCCGATCTCTTTCCGCGGCTGATTGCCATGCAGAAACTCGCCGATGCTCACGGCTTCGCGATCTTCCGCGTCAGCGGCTCGGGTATTCCGGCAAAGCAGCGCCTTGTCTGCGAACTCGAAAACTGGGGGTCTTCCAACGCCGGTTTCGGCAAGGCCTTCACGGATGCCTACGGCGATGTCCTTCTCGAGCATATTGAAAAGTCGTTGTTGCCGCTCTCATGGGCCGGCGGTTGCGACCGTGCCGCCCCCGGTCCTGCCGACTTCGCGCCGTTCATGACGCGGCTGCAGGATGGGATCGTGCCTTTTTCCGGCCTTGCCTTTCCGGTGCGGCTCGGTGCCGTAGGCAACGGTTTCATCGTTTTCACCGGCGATGAGATCGATCCCTCGAGCGATACAATCGTCGAGCTGCACGGTCGCTGCTGCCATATCATGATGGATCTGCTCTCGCTCGACGAACGCCGCACGGCGGCCGCCGAAGCCCTCAGCGAACGTGAGATCGCCTGTCTCCAGCTTGCCGGCGACGGCCGCATCAGCGAAGAGATTGCCGACAAGCTCGGCCTGTCGGTGCACACCGTCAACGCCTATCTCGGCTCGGCGACGATCAAGCTCGATTCCGTCAATCGCATCCAGGCGATCGCCAAGGCGATCCGGCTCGGCTATATCAGCTGAGCCCCGCTCAGCTGAGCTGAGCGGATGAAAGCTCTCATGTCTTGATAAGAGGTCAGCTGGCCAGCGCCCGCGGCGCCTGGCTGACGCTGTAGCGCGATTCTCGAAGGCTCTTTTCGAGGAAGCGGGTGTTCTCATCGGGATCGGCCGAGGGATCCTGGAACGCGATATGGTTGATCTCGATGCCGGCGTGATCTTCGGCAAGCGTCAGCTGTGCATAGACGGTGACGCCGCGCGGCTTGATTTCCAGATCGAGAACGACTTCGGGCTTGCCGCCCCACTCCAGCGTATAGTTGCCGCCCAGGCCGAAATTCACAGTGCCCGGATGAAAGAAAAGCTCTGCCGCTGAAGCGACGAGATCGGAAAGATTGCCATAATACTCGAAGCGCAGCAGCGAAATAAGGTCAGAAGCATCCAGAAGGCGCAGTTCCGTGGCGACCGGGCTGATCGCAACTGCGAGGATTTTTTCACGCTGGGTAGAGTGAGGGCATTTTTTCATTCGGCTTATCTTACCCGTTTGTTCTTGGCGTCTGCGGCGTAAACCCGGTGGATCAGCTCCGCAACGGCCTTATAGAAGACTGACGGGATGACAGTATCGACCGAGACTTGCGCAAACATGGAGCGCGCAAGCGGCGGATCCTCGAACACCGGGATGCCGTTTTTCTCGGCAATCTCCCTGATTTTGAGCGCAATGAGGTCCTGGCCCTTGGCCAGCACCACCGGCGCGTCGTTTTCTTCGCGCGCGTAGCGCAGCGCCACCGCATAGTGCGTCGGGTTGGCGATGACGAGCGTCGCCCGGTGTACATTGGAGATCATGCGCCGGCGCGCGCGGTCGCGCATCAGCGAGCGCTGCCGGCCCTTGACGAAGGGGTCGCCCTGCGCCTGCTTGTTTTCTTCCTTGATCTCGTGCCGCGTCATCTTCAGCTCGGTGAACCAGTGGTGGCGCGTCCAGAAGACATCGACGATCGCCACGATCGCGGTGGCGATCAGCACGACGATGATGATCTTGCGCATCGCCGTCGAGATCCGCACCAGGATCGTCTGCGGATCGGAGAACATTGCGTCGATCGAGCTGAAATATTCGCTCCTCAGCACGAAAAACAGGATGACCCCGACGACGACGACCTTGAACAGCGATTTTCCGAACTCGATGAGGCCCGGCAGGCTGAAGAGCCGTTCCCAGCCTTTGACGGGAGAGATGCGCGAGGCCTGCGGCCGGATGCGTTCCAGCACCGGTGTCGGCAGGTTCTGGAAGATCGAGGAGGCGATGCCGAACACCATGAACAGGATGAAAGCCGGCGCCAGCAGCGCCGCAATGGCCCAACCGAGCTTGACGAACAGCGAAAGAACGTCAGGCCCCGTCTCGATCTTCCATTGGTCGGGCTGATCGAAGATGTCGCGCAGCGTTTCAGCCATGTGCCCGACGCTGTCGGGGAGGAAGAACACCAGGTAGATATAGGTGGCAAGGATGGTCGCGAAGATCGACAGTTCGCGCGAAAACGGCACGTTGCCTTTCTCGGCGGCGTCGGTTTGCTTTTTCGCGGTCGGGGCTTCTGTTTTGCTGTCCTTGTCATCATCTGCCAAGTCGCGGCCCTCCGTCAAAGATATAGAGCGCAGCTAATGCATGTCGCCCAAACACGTGCAGCGGTTTTGGATGACGACATGCATCAAAACAAAGAGCTAAAGCGCGTCGCGGAAACCGGGTTCCCTGCGACGCGCTTTAGAGCGCGGCCTATTGTTGGAAGGGTAGTCGCCTGTGGCATGGCGATCAACAGCCGCCTTGCTGGCGGCTGGATTTGTCAACAGTCTCGCAGGATCAGGCGGCTGCCGAAGCGTCGCCTTCTTTTTCCTTGAGTTCGATCTGGCCAGAATTGGCCAGGCGAATCGCTTCCTGCGCCACGGCGCGCCGGGCAATGGCGATCTCGCGCGGATTGACGCCGCCCATGCCGCTCTGCAGATCCGATTCGATCATGCGGCGCTGGCGCGGGCTGATGGCGGAGAGAACCGATTCGCGGATCTCGGGCGGCGAACCGCGCAGGGAGACGGTGAGCACATCCGTCGAGATGTCGTTGAGCAGCAGGACACGGCTGCGCTGCGGCATGTACATGAGGTCCTCGAATAGGAAGATTTTCGGGCGGACCTTGTTGACGGATTCGCGGCTGATCGATTCGAGCGAGGTAAGCAGCGTGTCGACCTGCGGCTTGTCGAGCTCGTTCATGAGATCGGCGACCTTCGTCGAGCCGGCGGCATTGCGCTCTGCCTCGACCTCGGCAAGCAGCGTCATGACCTGGTTCTCGATGATCTGCGCAGCCTTCGGGCTGACGGTCTTCATGTTGACGGTTCGGTTCATGATGTCGGCGCGGCGGTTGTCGGGCAGCTGCAGCAGCACCTTGGCGCCGAAGTTGGAAGGCATCATCGACAGAATATAGGCAACGGTCTGCGGGTGTTCGCGCAGCAGGAACTGGGCGATGAATGTCGGCTCCGCCTCGCTGAGGCGATCCCAGATCGAGGTTTCGTAGGCCTGGAACGCCGTGCGGCGGCCGAGCAGGCTGTCGACCTCGTCGGGCGTCAGGCCTTCTTCCAGAATGGCTTCGATCGCCTTGGCGTTGTCCATCAGTCCGGCGCCCTCGGTGAAGAGGTCTTCGAACTCGGAGACGAGCATCAACAGCTCGTCCGGCGGAATGGCGCGCAGCGACTGGGCGGATGAGATAATGGTCTGCAATTCGGCCTGGGTGAAATATTTCAACAGCCGGCCGGCGACGCCCTTTCCCATAGCGAGAAGAACAGCCGCCGCCTTTTCAGCCTGGGTCAACGGTTTCCCGGCTAGCGCGCCGCCGAAATCGTCAAAGTCCATCATGGTCTAACCTCTCCGTCCCACACAGGGATCAGGCTTTTTTCGTACTCAAAACTTCTATCAGTTTCACACCGAATCGGGTGTCGTCGTTATCAAGCACCGTAATTTCGCCGCGGGCAATCCTGCGGCCGTTCACCATGATCTCAACCGGCTCGCCGATTTTCTTGTCGAGGGCGATCGTCGCCCCTTCATTGAGGTTCATCAGGCCGGAGACCTGCATGCGGCTGGTGCCGAGCATGATCTGGACATCGATCGGAATGTCCATGATCAGTTCGAAATTGGAATTCAAAGCGCTGCCGAGCGGAGCCGGCGACGCATCGAAGGAAGGGGTGCTGCCGAAATCCATGCCGGCAGCCGCGCCGGCATTGCCGGCACCGAAATCGCCGCCGAAATCGTCGCCGCCGAACGGGCTGTCCGAAATCTCGCCGCCGAAAGCCGCCAGATCGGTTCCTGCTGCGAAGGCGTCGTTCTGCAGGTCGTCGCCAAACTGCGGCAGGTCGCCATCGGCATCCTGCTTCAGCACGCCGCGCAGATCGTCGATCGCCTGATCGAGATCCGCTTCGCTGCCCGGCATATCCAGGGAGAGGTCGCTGTTCTGCTGTGTTTTCTTCGTAGCCATGAAATCACTATTCCAGTTGAAACTTGCCTCAAACTGCCTTTGCAGCCCGAAAGCCAGAGAACCGATTAATTCATTAAATGACGGATGAGTTCGTCATCCGAGTTCATCGTATCCTTGACGCGGACCATGTAGTTTTCGCCTGAACGCCCGAACTCGCACACATACAATTCCTTGCTGTTGGCGCTGACCTCGACTCGCACGTCGCCATGGTCACGGAACGGAATGACGTCGCCGACCATCAGCTTCGAGATCGTGCGCAATGTCAGGTCCTGCAGCCTGATCTTGGCCTCGAGCGTGACATGCGAGCGGCGAACCTGGTCGCCGAGCTGTTCGGTCCATTCCGCTGAGCTGCCACCGGACTGGCGCTTCGGCTTCGGCGGCGTCACCTTGGTCTTCAACAGCGCCGTCTGCGGAACCATCAACGAAAATTCCGACACGATGCCGGCAAGCGTGATCGACATATTGATGGCGGCTGCGAATTCGTCCGGGCGGTCCTCCGGCGGCCGGGCGCGCATCTCAAGGGCGTGCGGGACCGAGAGGCTCGGTTCGAAGCCGCCGGGTGCGTTGACGGCCGAGCGCAGCACCTTAGCGATCTTGTCGAAAACCATCACCGCCAGGTCCGTCTCGATGATCGACAGCAGCCGGTCGGCAGGCTCCTCGATCGTATCGGCGGTGGCGCCGAGAAGGTGCTCCATCAGCGTGATGACGAAACCGTTGCCGCAGGCAATCGTGATGTTCTGCGACCAGTTGCGCAAGGTCGCATCGACGAGCGTGACGTTCGAGCTCAGGTCGTCGATCAGATGGTTCTTGTAGCCGATTTCGCAGCCGAGATAGTTGACCGTCACGTCGAGGCCAGTCTCGCTCTTGATGACGTCGGGAAAGAATTCGCTGTAGATTTCCCCGAAGGAGCTGCAGATCTTGGCGACCCTGCCTTTGTCGCCGAGCCCGCCGGTCAGCTTGGCGAGAAGGGCAGGATCCATTGCCGGTTTGTCGTGCGAAGCATTGCTCATGGTCATTTAAGCCGCCTTGTTTTCGCCGCCTGGGTTCATCATTTCCTGTTCGACCGCATCGATGGACGGGCGCTCGTAAGCCGAGATCGTCTTGCGGCCGTATTCGAGAGCGACTTGCGGCACCGAGCCGTTCATGTAGGCAAGCAGCGTCTGCTTGACGATGACGTAAAGGCGGTGCTGCTTGTTGCGCACGATCTTGATCTGGGAGACCAGCGGCGAGCAGACGCAGTAGGACAAGAGGATGCCTAGGAAGGTGCCGACCAGCGCCGAGCCGATCAGGTGGCCGAGCACTTCGGGCGAATCGTTGATGTGGGCCATCGCCTTGATGACGCCGAGAACCGCCGCGACGATACCGATCGCCGGGAAGGAATCGCCCATGATCTGGATCGCGTGGTAGGGCTTCATCTTGTCGTGCATGATGGTGTTGAGCTCTTCATCCATCAACGCTTCGATTTCGTGGCTGCGGGCGTTGCCGATGATGATCAGGCGCACATAGTCACAGATGAAGGCCGTCAGTTCCTTGTTCTTCAGAACGGTGGGGGCCGACTGGAAGATCGTCGATTCTGCCGGATTGTCGATATGGGCTTCGATTTCGTTACGCGACTTGGTGCGCAGGTCGCGCATCAAGGAATAGAGCACGCCGAGCGTATCGAGATAATTGCGTTCCTTCGGCACGGCGTGTTTGAAGGCTTCGCCGAGCGCCTTGCCGGAATCCTTCACCACCTTCATCGGGTTCGCCATGATGAAGCTGCCGAGGCCGGCGCCGCCGATGATCACGAATTCGAAGGGCTGGAACAGCGCGTCCACGTGGCCGCCCATTGCCATGAAGCTGCCGATGACACAGCCGCAAGTCACTATAAATCCGATAATGATATTCATCGTCAGCCCAATCTGAACGTTACTTTTCTCTAAGACGGTTAGGGTTTCTGCCTTGCGTGAGGCTGATGAACGGGCCCGCGCGCCAAGCATTTCCGCGTGCCAGCTTCGCGCAAGCATCTGCCGTCAGTCTTAAGGAGACGAATGGGTGCCCGCACCTGTTTCTGAGATGCCGCCTCAGCGAAATCCCGGCCGAACCTCATAAGACGACGCCCGGCTTTTCGTTCCGTTCATCGCCAATGCTTGGAGCCTACCGACATGCAATCCGGTCTTTATGTTTCTCTGTCGTCGCAGATGGCTCTCGAAAAGCGCCTGAACACCATCGCAGACAACATGGCGAACGTGAACACGACCGGTTTTCGCGCCACCGAGGTGAAGTTCGACGAGATGGTGGCGGCGACCAAGAACAAGCTGAACACCAAGGTCGCCTTCGTTTCCCAGGGCAATGACTATCTGAACGAGTCGAACGGCGAGCTGCAGCACACCGGCAACATGCTTGATTTCGCCATCAAGGGCGATGCGTGGTTCTCGCTCGATACGCCCGCCGGCCGGGTGCTGACGAGGGACGGCCGCTTCACCCTCAAGGATACCGGCGAACTGGTCTCGATCCGCGGATATCCCGTTCTCGACGCCGGCGGCGCACCGATCCAGCTCAACTCCAAAGGCGGCGAGCCGGCCGTCGGCACCGACGGCATCATCTATCAGGGTGACCGCCAGGTCGGTTCACTCGGGCTGTTCGAGGCGGATATCAGCAAGGGTTACCTGCGCTACGAAAACAGCGGCATCATGACCACCGACCAGCCGCGCGCCGTCGTCGACCGCTTCAATGTCGGTGTCGAGCAGGGTTATCTCGAAAACTCCAATGTCAACGCCATGCGCGAGATCACCCAGCTGATCGAAGTCAACCGCGCCTTCGAAAGCGTCTCGTCGCTGATGCGCGACAGCGAGGATTCCTTCAAGGAAGCCGTCCAGACGCTTGGAGGTAGCCGCTAATGCATGTCGCCCAAAAGTGTGCAGCGGTTTTGGGAGGACGACATGCATAAGAACAGAGACCGAAAATGCGTCGCATTTGCGGGTGGGATTGAAGAATGAGCACCACGCTGCTGTCCGAGGACGGTCTTTCCCCGAAGCTGGCGCATCTGGCTGGCCTCGTCGACCGATACGCATCGCCGGAGTTTTCGGTTGCCCATGGCGGTCGCGTGCAGACCATCGCTGCCGGTCACTACACGGTTCGCGGTCTCTCCCGCCATGTTCGCCTCGGCGAGTTCGTCGCCCATAAATCGGCAACCGGCATCCATTTGGGCGAGGTCGTTCGCGTCGAGCCGGATCTGATCTATGTCTGCCCGATCGAACCAGGCGAGCCGATCGGCATCCACGATACCGTCATCCGCAAGGGCGCCTTTCGCATCTCACCGTCGGACAGCTGGTGCGGGCGCACCGTCAACTCGCTCTGCGAGCCGATCGACGGCCTCGGCCCGATCGCCGAGGGCCTCGACCGCCGCTCGATCTCCAATACCGCGCCGCCCTCGATGACCCGCAAGCGTGTCGAGGCCGGCTTCAAGACCGGCGTACGCGCCATCGACATCTTCTCGCCGCTCTGCCTCGGGCAGCGTCTCGGCATCTTCGCCGGCTCCGGCGTCGGCAAGTCGACGCTGCTGTCCATGCTCGCCCGCGCCGATGCCTTCGACAAGGTCGTCATTGCGCTTGTCGGCGAACGGGGCCGCGAGGTGCGCGAATTCATCGAGGATACGCTCGGCAGCAACATGAAGAAGGCGATAGCCGTCGTCGCCACCAGCGACGAGAGCCCGATGCTGCGCAAGATGGCGCCGCTGACGGCGGTCACCATCGCCGAGCATTTCCGCGACAAGGGTGAGAACGTCCTGTTCATCGTCGACAGCGTCACGCGTTTCGCCCATGCGATCCGCGAGGTGGCGACCGCCTCCGGCGAACCGCCGATCGCCCGCGGCTACCCGGCTTCCGTCTTCACCGAGCTGCCGCGCCTGTTGGAGCGCGCCGGTCCCGGCCCCGAGGGCGCCGGCACCATCACGGCGATCATCTCGATCCTCGTCGACGGCGACAACCACAACGACCCGATCGCCGATTCGACGCGCGGCATTCTCGATGGTCATATTGTGCTGCAGCGCAGCCTTGCCGAGGAAGGGCGTTATCCGCCGATCGATCCGCTCGCCTCGATCTCGCGTCTTGCCCGCAAGGCCTGGACGCCGGACCAGGAAAAGCTGGTGTCGCGGCTGAAGGTGCTGATCCACCGCTTCGAGGAAACGCGCGACCTGCGCCTGATCGGCGGTTACCGCCAGGGCGCCGATCCCGATCTCGACATGGCGGTCAAGCAGGTGCCGATCATTTACGACGTCCTGAAACAGTCGCCGGGCGATCGCAACTCGCCCGATGCCTTTGCCGATCTCGCCGGCGCCCTCAAGGCTGCAGCCGGTGTCGGCAATCAGGGCGGAGCCATCCAGAGGAGATAGATGTGGCTGAATTCGACGACGAACGCATCGCCTCCCCGAAGCAGCGCGGGAAGGCCGCCCGCCTGGATCGGTTTCTGACCTTTGCCGGCCTGGCGCTTGCCGGCGCCTCCGCGTTCTTTCCCTGGTATGTTTTCTTCAACGAAGACAAATTCGGCATCAATATCGCCGCCAGCGACAATTCCCGCGAGCTGCCGGATTGGCCGGCTCGTAACGTCTTCAGCGTCTCGCCGCTTGCCATGGTCAACAAGAACGAGCCGGACAAGAAGGCGCCGCCGATCGATCCGCTGACGACGGCGACGGTCTCCGACCTCGGTAAGGAGCGCGAGGGCCGCCCCATCCTGGAGGATCAGCCCTTTCCCGGCAAGTCGTCCTTCCGCCTGCTGCACGTCTCCAATGGTCGGGCGCTGATCGAGGATACCTCCGGCATGTATGTGGTGCGCGTCGGCTCGATTCTGCCGGATCAGAGCCGCCTTGCGACAATCGAACAGCGCGAGGGCAAGTGGATGATCGTCACCTCCAAGGGTGAGACCTACCAGAACAACTGAACCTGTCGGTCAACGCCTGAGGCAATAGAGGCTCCGCCGCGAACCGGCCGGGGCCTCGGTTTTTTTTTTGGCCCCGCCGCTCGCCGAAAAGCGCCTTGAAACCTGAATTCCCGTAAGTCCCACGCAAGATTACCGCAATAGGTTCGGGACAGTAAAAACGGAGAGTCTCATGCAACCGATCCAACTTTTCGACTTGGCTTCGCGACAGGCGGAATGGCTGACGATCCGTCAGCAGGTTGTTGCCGGCAACATCGCGAATGCCAATACCCCGAAGTTCCGCGCCAAGGACGTCACGCCCTTCGATGCCGTGCTCGACAAATCAGACATCACCATGGCGCGCACCAATCCGGCCCATCTCAGCGGCAATGATTTCAGCGCCAGCGGCGATATCGACGTCAAGGACGCCTCACTCGACCAGGAAATCGGCGTCCAGGAATCCGGCAACACGGTCGGTCTGGCCGAGGAGCTTTCCAAGTCCGGCGATATCAAGCGCCAGTACGATCTGAACACCTCGCTGGTCAGTTCCTTCAACCGCATGATGCTGATGACCGTCAGGAAGTAAAAGTCATGGATCCGCTTTCAGCAGCAATGAAAATCGCCGGTTCCGGGCTCGAGGCGCAGTCGACGCGCCTGCGCATCGTTTCGGAAAACATCGCCAACGCCCGCTCGACCGGCGACACACCCGGTGCCGATCCCTATCGCCGCAAGACGATCACCTTCGGCCAGCAGATGGATCGCGTGAGCGGCGTCGAGACGGTCGACGTCAAGAAGGTCGGCGTCGACGAAGGCGACTTCAGCACCGAATTCGACCCCAGCAATCCGGCTGCGGACCAGAAGGGCGTCGTCAAGCTGCCGAACGTCAACATTCTGGTCGAGATGGCCGACATGCGCGAAGCCAACCGCTCGTATGACGCCAATCTGCAGACCATCAAGCAGACTCGCGATCTCATCTCCTCCACGATCGATCTCCTGAAGAGCCAATAATTATGATCAGCAGCGTCCAGAATGTCAGCAACCTTTCGATGACTCGTGCGCTTGGCGCCGTCGACACCGAAAATTCGGCCTCGTCGTCTGCCGCCACCATGCCGGGCACCGCAGGTGCGGCCAATAATATGAGCTTCGCCTCGGTCATGGGCAACATGGCGAGCGACGCGGTCAGCAGCCTGAAGGGCGCGGAAAGCATGTCCTTTGCCGGGATCAAGGGCACGGCGACGACGCGTGAAGTCGTCGATTCCATGCTCCAGGCCGAGCAGACGCTGCAGACGGCGATCGCTATCCGCGACAAGGTCGTCTCGGCCTTTCTCGAAGTCACCAAGATGCAGATGTAACTGATTTGAGGACGAACACATGAGAGCGCTCGCCATTGCAGCAACGGGCATGGATGCCCAGCAGACCAATCTGGAAGTCATCGCGAACAATATCGCCAACATCAATACGACGGGTTTCAAGCGCGCCCGCGCCGAATTCTCCGATCTTCTCTACCAGACCGAACGCGCCAAGGGTGTCGCCAACCGCGCCAACCAGGCAGTCGTTCCGGAAGGTGCCAATATCGGCCTCGGCGTCCAGACCTCGGCGGTCCGCAACCTGCATCTCCAGGGCGAACTGACCCAGACCGGCAACGACCTCGACGTGGCGCTGATCGGCAAGGGCTTCTTTCAGATCCAGTCGACCGACGGGACGACGCTTTACACTCGCGCCGGCGCCTTCAACAAGAACGACCAGGGCCAGCTCGTCACCATCGACGGCTACGAGGTCCTTCCCGGCATCACCATTCCGACGGGTTCGACCGAGCTGACGATCAGCCGCTCCGGCCAGGTTTCGGCCAAATTGCCGGGTGCGGCGGATGCGACGGTGCTCGGCCAGTTGACGCTTGCCGACTTCGTCAACGAGGCTGGTCTCCAGCCGCTCGGCGACAATCTCTTCCAGGAAACGGCAGCCTCCGGCGAAGCCGTCGTCGGCAATCCTGACGAGGAAGGTTTCGCCTACATGAAGCAGGGTTATCTGGAATCCTCGAATGTCGACCCGGTGAAGGAAATCACCGAGCTGATCTCGGCCCAGCGCGCTTACGAAATGAATTCCAAGGTGATCACCACCGCTGATGAAATGGCCTCCATCGTCAGCAAGAACCTGAAGTAAAGGGAAGGGCCGAAACATGATGTTTTGCCGGGCAGGACACATCTCAGGATGGGTGGCGGCAGCCACGATCGCAGTCGCGGGCATTTTCTTGCCCGCGGACGTGGATGCCGGCATGGGTTATGCCGTCGTCCCGACGACGATCATCTACCCCGGCGACACATTGTCGGCCAGCCAGCTTCAGGAGGTCGAGGTCACCAACCCCAACCTTTCCGGCGATTTCGCCAAAACCATTTCCCAGGTCGAAGGCCTGGTCTCCAAGCGCACGCTTTTGCCGGGCCGCACGATTTCGGTTTCAGGTCTGCGTGAACCCTATACGGTCACCCGCGGTTCTTCGATCCGCCTGGTCTTCTCGCTCGGTGCGATGACCATCTCAGCCGCCGGCTCGCCGCTCGAAGACGGTGCCACAGGGCAGCTGATCCGCGCGCGCAATATGGATTCCGGCGTCATCGTCAGCGGCACGGTGCTTGCGGACGGCACGGTCCATGTGAGGGCAAAATGAAATTGTTCTTCCGGTTCTTGACCCTTGTCGCGGTGCTCGCCATGAGCCTCGCCGACGTTGCGCCCGCCTGGGCGCTGACCTCCCGCATCAAGGATATCGCCTCGCTTCAGGCCGGCCGCGACAACCAGCTGATCGGTTATGGCCTGATCGTCGGCCTGCAGGGAACCGGCGACGGCTTCCGTGCCTCGCCCTTCACCGAGCAATCGATGCGGGCAATGCTGCAGAATCTCGGCATCTCGACGCAGGGCGGCCAATCCAACGCCAAGAACACGGCGGCCGTCATGGTCACCGCCAACCTGCCGCCCTTCGCAAGCCCCGGCAGCCGCATCGACGTGACGGTAAGCTCGCTCGGCGACGCAACATCGCTGCGCGGCGGCACACTGGTCATGACTTCGCTTTCCGGCGCCGACGGCCAGATCTACGCCGTCGCCCAGGGCGCTGCCATCGTCACCGGCTTCCAGGCCCAGGGCCAGGCGGCGACCGTGACCGAAGGTGTGACCACCGCCGGCCGCGTGCCTGGCGGCGCCATCATCGAACGTGAACTGCCGTCCCGCTTCAAGGACTCGGTCAATCTCGTCCTGCAGTTGCGCAACCCCGACTTTTCGACGGCGATCCGCATCGCCGACATCGTCAATGGTTATGCCTCGGCACGCTTCGGCGGCCCGGTCGCGGAAGCCAAAGATTCGCAGGAAGTGGTGATCCAGAAGCCGCGCACGGCCGATCTCACCCGGCTGATGGCCGACATCGAAAATCTCATCGTCGAAACCGATACGCCGGCCAAGGTTGTCATCAACGAACGCACCGGAACGATCGTCATCGGCTCCGACGTCCGCGTCTCGCCGGTCGCCGTCAGCTACGGTACCTTGACGGTTCAGGTCACCGAGACGCCGCAGATCATCCAGCCCGAACCCTTCTCGCAGGGCCGCACCGCGGTCCAGCCGCAGACCGATATCGCGGCTGAGCAGACCGGCGGGCGCGTCGCCATCATCGATGGTCCCGACCTCAGAACCCTCGTTGCCGGCCTCAACAATATCGGCGTGAAACCGGATGGCATCATCGCCATTCTCCAGGGCATCAAGTCGGCGGGCGCCCTGCAGGCGGAGCTTGTGCTGCAATGATAAAGATCATCAAAGACATGACGGTCCTGCAATTGCTGCGCCGGCTGGCGCTGCCGGCAGCAGGCCTCGTCCTTCTGTCGATCCCGGGGGCCTTCGCGCAGGAGCATGCGCCGGCGGGCGACATCACCTCCCAGGACGAAGTCAAGCAGTTCTGCACCAACATCGCCGACCCCGCCCGCGACCAGCGTTACCTCCTGCAAAAGCAGGAGCTGGAAAAGCTTCGCGCCGACATCGACGCCCGCATGGCGGAGATGGATAAGCGCAAGGCCGAGTACCAGGACTGGCTGAAGCGGCGCGACGATTTCCTGAAGCAGGCGGAAGCCGGCCTCACCGAGATCTACAAGAAGATGAAGCCGGATTCGGCCGCACTGCAGCTGCAGGATATGAAGATCGAGGTGGCCTCCGCCGTGATCATGCGGCTCGGACCGCGTCAGTCGAGCCTCATCCTCAACGAGATGGACCCGAAGAAGGCCGCGGCCATCGCCAGCGTCATCGCCAGTGCGTCCGATCCCAATACGTCGAAGGATCCTTCATGAACATGCGTTTCCCGGCCGCGATCGCCGCCCTCGCACTCCTTGCAGGTTGCCAGTCACCGACGGCAGTCAGCGAGATCGGCCGCGCGCCCTCCATGAGCCCGATCGGCAGCGGTCTTGCCTACGGCCAGACGCCGCAGATGGCGCTTTATCCGAAGCAGCCGCGCGCCGTGGCGCAGGGTTATTCGCTGTGGAGCGATTCACAGGCGGCGCTCTTCAAGGATGCGCGCGCGCTCAATGTCGGCGACATCCTGACCGTCGACATCCAGATCAACGACAAGGGCTCGTTCGATAACGAGACCAACCGCAGCCGCAAGAATTCAAGTGGCATGAACTGGGACGTCAACGCCCAGATCTTCGGCTGGACGCCCGAGTCCAAGACTGACCTCACCTATGGTTCCGACACCAGCACCGACGGCAAGGGCAAGATCGAGCGCACCGACAAACTGACCCTTCTGGTTGCCGCCGTCGTCACCGGCATTCTCGAAAACGGCAACCTCGTCATATCGGGCTCGCAGGAAGTCCGATTGAACCAGGAACTGCGTATCCTGAACGTTGCCGGTATCGTTCGCCCGCAGGACGTCAATGCCGAAAACCAGATCTCCTACGACAAGATCGCCGAAGCTCGCATCTCCTATGGTGGCCGCGGCCGCCTGATGGAAGTGCAGCAGCCTCCGCGCGGCCAGCAGGCCGTCGATCTTTTCTCGCCGCTTTGAGGCTGAACGACGATGGCAGAGCCAGACGCAAGCGCAGGTCAACCGAAGAAGAAGTCCGGCACCCTGATGATGATCATCGGCATCGCTGTCCTGACGCTGCTCGGCGCCGGCGGCGGCTGGGCGGTCGGCACGATCGTCGCGCCCAACATCAAGGGCGCCAAGGAGGCCGAGCAGGCCAAGGACGCCGAGGCCAAGAAAAAGGCCCAGGAAGGCCTGGCCCACATCTCGACGGAAGCCAACAACGTCGTCCAGCTCGAGCCGATCACGTCGAACCTCGCTTACCCCTCGGAAAACTGGGTCCGACTCGAGGTCGCGCTGTTGTTCAACGGTCCACCGGATGTCAAGGTTTCCGAGGATATTCACCAGGATATCCTCGCCTATATCAGGACCGTTTCCCTGCAGCAGATCGAGGGGCCGCGGGGCTTTCAATATCTCAAGGATGACATACAGGAACGTGTTGACCTTCGCTCGCAAGGGCGGGTATCGAAGGTCATGTTCAGGACATTTGTCATCGAATGATTCGTCTCATAGTTTTCCTTGCCGCCATGATGGCGGTACCGGAACTGGCGGTGGCACAGCAGCTGCCGACTGACTTGTTGAACGTGCCGGTCGATGGCTCCGTCGCCGCCTGGATCATCCGCACATTCGGCCTGCTGACCATTCTCTCGGTCGCGCCGGGCATCCTGATCATGGTGACGAGCTTCCCGCGCTTCATCATTGCTTTCTCGATCCTGCGCTCGGGGATGGGCCTCTCCTCGACCCCCTCCAACATGATCCTCCTGTCGCTGTCGCTGTTCATGACCTTCTACGTCATGTCGCCGACCTTCGATCAGGCCTGGCAGAACGGCGTGCAGCCGCTCCTTGCCAATCAGATCAACGAGACCGAGGCCGTCCAGCGGATTGCCGAACCCTTCCGCACTTTCATGGCGGCCAACACCCGCGACAAGGATCTGGCGCTTTTCGTCGATCTGGCGCGTGAACGCGGACAGACTATCCAGACGACCGATCCGATCGACTATCGCGTGCTGATCCCGGCCTTCATGATTTCGGAGATTCGCCGCGGTTTCGAGATCGGCTTCCTCGTCGTCCTGCCGTTCCTCGTCATCGACCTTATCGTCGCCACCATCACCATGGCGATGGGCATGATGATGCTGCCGCCGACCTCGATCTCGCTGCCGTTCAAGATTCTCTTCTTCGTGCTGATCGACGGCTGGAACCTGCTGGTCGGCAGTCTGGTGCGCTCGTTCAACTGACCGGCCGCCGCTCCTGTCTTATCTTCACCCAGGTCTTCGCCAATGAGAAAAACCCGCCGGATCGCTCCGGCGGGTTTTTCGTGACGAATGAAAAGCTTACTCGGCGCCGAACGGCGCCGTTCGCGGCGGCAGCGCCGCAATGTCCATGTGCTCGGGTGCGAGACGCTGCTTGCCGCGCTCGGCCATGATTTCGTAGGCCTGCTCCAGATGATTGCAGAAACGTTCGGCGTCGAAGAGCGGCGCGATATAGCGCTTCTCTTTCAGATGCGCCTTGTATTCGGCGATCCGTCCGGGATTCTGCGCCAGTTCGACGGCCATATCTTCATAGGCTTGCAGGTCGCTTGCGACGAGGTCGGGCAGGTCGATGGCCCGCAGCAGGCTCTCGCTGACGCGTGAGGCGAAGTTGGTGCCTTTGAAGGTCAGAACCGGCAGGCCGCCCCAGAGCTGCTCCGAGGTGGTCGTATGGCCGTTGACGGGGAAGGTATCGATGCCGAGATCGGCCGCCTGCTGGCGGTCGATATGTTCTTCATAAGGTGCGCGCGGGCAGAAGATGATCCGCTTCGGCGAAATGCCTGCCGTCTGGAAGTGCTTCAACAGGTTCGCCTGGTTGCGCGGCGAATTCGCCATCAGCCAGAGCACGCTGTTCGGCGCCCGCTTGAGAATCCGGCACCAGCTGTTGACGACTTCAGGCGTGATCTTCCGGTTGCCGTTGAAGGAGGCGAAGATGAAGGCCTCTTCCGGCAGGCCGAGCTGCTCGCGGGTGACGGGGCGTGGCTTCGGGCGATGCATCGGGTCGTTCGGCTGATAGCTCTCCGGCAGCCGGCAGAATTTCTCGTGAAAGAAGGGCTTGGCCACCTCGGGCAATACCGAATGGTCGCCGATGACGTAGTCGAGATCGATATTGACCGTGCTGCCGGGGAACCCGAGCCAGCCGACGTGTACGGGCGCCAGCGGCAGGTTGAAGGCTGTCGCGCGACTGCCTGAAGTATGGCCCTTCAGGTCGACCATGATGTCGATATTATGCTCGCGCACGACTGCCAGCACCGCCTGGTCCGAGAAGCCGTGAACGTCGACGATCCGGCCCCAGCGGCTGCGGTCGGTCACGTTGTGCTTCAGGTATTCCGGACCCGTATGGCAGAAGAGCGTCACCTCGAACCGGTCCTTGTCGTGCAGCTCCAGGATCCGCTGCAGGAGCTTCATCGTCGCATGGCGATCCCAGAAGTCCGACGACATGTAACCGATCCGGATCTTGTCCGACCATGTGTGCGGCTGGTTGCGGCGGAAGGCCACCCGTTCCGGATTGAGAGGGGTGGTGCCGATCGTGGCATAGCGGTTAAAATCCTCGTTGCCGCACCAGTGCAGATGATAGAACGGGTTGTCCTTGCGCAGGATCTCGACGTCGCCCTTTGCGAGTGCAGCGTCGATCACCCCCTGATGTTTGCTTGCCTCTTCGAATTCGTTGAATTCCCGGGCGAAAACCAGGTGCAGGAAGCGGAATGCAAGATTGCCTGGAAAACGCTTGAAGAGGTTGCGCGAGAGGCTCTGGTTGGTTGCGTCGTTCAGATCGTCGCTCAGCTGCAGAGCTGCCAGCCGCATATGATCAGGATTGGAACTCTGTGACAGCACCGTCTTGAACGGGCGAATGATATCCCGCTGCTGGCGCTTCAGATAGATCGCAGTGATGATGAAGGCGAGTTCCGCGTCGTCCTGTGCCTTGGCGAGGTTTCGCATGGCGATCAGCAGGGCATCATCCTCATTGCCGATCTCATAATGCAGCTTGGCAGCCTGTTTCTGGTATTCGTAGGCATTCGGTCCGTCGCAGTTACCGGCCAGGCCATAGGCTTTCGCGGCATCGGCCTTGAAGCCGAGCTGCACGAGGTTCTTGGCCAGCAGCGCGTAGGTCTTGGCGTCCTGCTGGATATCCATGAGCTGGTTGAGCGTCGCCAAGGACTGTGTGTAGCGGCCCGCCTGGTAATCTTTGGATGCCGCAGAGAACGAAACTTTGCTGTTCAAAACCCAACTCCGTAAAGGAAATGTTCTGGCATGGCTGTCGATCGCCGACGCACGCACGAGCCATCCTCCCCGAGAAAGGGTGGATCGATCCGATGATGCTATCCCGGCACCTGCCACACTGCCATGCGAAGCTTGCTTGAAACCGGTGCGCCTTATGAAGGTGCTTCCCTTCAAGAGAAAATGGTTTCTTTCCCGGTATGTTAGCATGCGAAGGAATAGATTCAGCCGGCATTAACTATGCGATGTAAGGAGCCGGCACGAGGCCTCCATTTTTAAGAAGTTGGCAAGCATTGGCTGCGAGATTGCCCTGGACATGACGGGTTTGGGCCAAACAAAAAAGGCGCCGAGTAGCATGAAGCTGGTCCGTCATCGCCGGTACTATAGTCCGGTATGTCCTCCTTTTTGTATCTAGTTTCCAGGGGACAGATTTATGACAAGCATTAACACCAATTCTTCCGCGCAGGCCGCTCTCCAGACGCTGCGCAGCGTCAACCAGAACCTCAACAGCACGCAGAACCACGTTTCGTCGGGTTACCGCGTTGAAAAGGCTTCTGACAACGCTGCCTACTGGTCGATCGCAACGACCATGCGTTCGGACAACAAAGCTCTCGGCGCAGTTTCCGACGCTCTCGGCGTAGGCGCTGCGAAGGTCGACACCGCTTACACGGCAATGGACAGCGCCATTGATGTCGTCGGCGACATCAAGGCCAAGCTCGTTGCCGCGACTGAAAACGGCGTCGACAAGGCCAAGGTCCAGGAAGAAATCGGTCAGCTGCAGCAGCAGCTGATGAGCATCGCTCAGTCGGCTTCCTTCAACGGCGAAAACTGGGTTGCCGGCGCTGACGGCACCAAGAGCGTCGTTTCGTCCTTCGTCCGCGACGGCTCCAACGCCGTGTCGGTCACGACGACCGATTACGTTCTCGACGACGGCTCGGCAGGCAACGTTCTGTTCGGCATGAGCAACGGCACTGTCGAAACCTCCTCGGGTATCCTTGGCACGTCGAATGGTGCAACCGGTTCTGTCTACTCGATGGACATCACCAACTTCACCGCCGGCCAGATCCAGACGGCTCTGACCAACGTCGAAGCGGCTCTGAAGTCCATGACCAGCGCCGGCGCTGCTCTCGGCTCGCTCTCCAGCCGTATCGACAGCCAGGACACCTTCGTATCCGCTCTCAGCGACTCGATCGACTCCGGTGTCGGCCGTCTCGTCGACGCCAACATGGAAGAAGAATCTTCCAAGCTCAGCGCCCTGCAGACCCAGCAGCAGCTGGCGATCCAGTCGCTGTCGATCGCGAATTCCTCTTCGCAGAACATCCTGTCGCTCTTCCGCTAAGAGCGGTCGGCAAAGGCTTTCAAGTTTCGCGGCCGGGTCATTCCCGGCCGCGAAATGTTTTAACATTAGGTTAATGAAAATCCTTCTAAGTGTCAGATATTTTTACGCTATTTCCATTTTGAATTTAGCTTTCCTTAACCATCTTGCTGTTTTCTAGGCCCATCGAAACGGCGAGTTAACCCTAACAAGAATGGTTAACAGGCATGATGCTGATCGCTGTGGGCCGGCCGAAAATCCGGAATGTCCCTTTTTAAAATCTGCCAACAAGGGGCAAACAAACTATGACGAGCATCAACACCAATAACGCTGCAATGGCAGCCCTCCAGACTCTCCGTGGCATCAACCAGGGTCTCCAGACAACCCAGGCCCACGTTTCGTCCGGCTATCGCGTCGGCCAGGCTTCCGACAATGCTGCTTACTGGTCGATCGCAACGACCATGCGTTCGGACAACAAGGCGCTTTCCGCCGTCTCCGACGCTCTCGGCCTCGGCGCCGCCAAGGTCGACACTGCTTACTCTGCCATGGACAGCGCCATCGATGTCGTCGGCGACATCAAGGCCAAGCTGGTTGCCGCGACTGAAAACGGCGTCGACAAGGCCAAGGTCCAGGAAGAAATCAGCCAGCTGCAGCAGCAGCTCCTGAGCGTCGCTCAGTCGGCTTCCTTCTCCGGTGAAAACTGGGTTGCCGGCGCTGACGGCACCAAGAACGTCGTTGCCTCCTTCGTCCGTGACGGCTCCAACGCTGTTTCTGTCGTGATGACCGACTACGTTCTCGACGACGGCTCGGCAGGCAACGTTCTGTTCGGCATGAGCGGCGGCGCGGTGGAAACCTCCACGGGTATCCTCGGCACGTCGAATGGCGCAACCGGTTCTGTCTACGCGATGGACATCACCAACTTCACCCTCGGCGAGATCCAGTCGGCTCTGACCAACGTCGAAGCGGCTCTGAAGTCCATGACCAGCGCCGGCGCTGCTCTCGGCTCGATCTCCAAGCGCATCGAACTGCAGGAAAACTTCGTATCCGCTCTCAGCGACTCGATCGACTCCGGTGTCGGCCGTCTCGTTGACGCTGACATGGAAGAGGAATCCTCCAAGCTCAGCGCTCTGCAGACCCAGCAGCAGCTCGCCGTCCAGTCGCTGTCGATCGCGAACTCCTCTTCGCAGACCATCCTCACGCTGTTCCGCGGCTAATAAACCGCAGAAATATCGGCCCGCCGGTCTGCGGCAGGCACCTCGCAAACGAGCCGCGCTTCAATGGAGCGCGGCTTTTTTAATGTCTGTTAACGGTTGATTAACCATAATGCTGTTTTCTGCGATCAACGAGACGGCGGGTTAACCAAATTTAAGAACCGGTTAACAGGCATGAGGCTGGTCCCCGTTCCCGGTAGCTTTCCGGAATGTCCCTTTCTATCAACTGCCGACAAGGGGCAATCATTTCATGACCAGCATTTTGACGAACGTTGCGGCGATGGCCGCTCTTCAGACACTCCGCGGAATCAATGACGGCCTCGAGGCTACGCAGAACCGCGTATCGTCGGGTTATCGCGTCGAAAAAGCGTCGGACAACGCCGCCTACTGGTCGATCGCAACAACCATGCGTTCGGACAACAAGGCACTCTCCGCCGTCTCCGACGCTCTCGGCCTCGGCGCCGCCAAGGTCGACACCGCCTACTCTGCCATGGACAGCGCCATCGACATCATCAGCGAAATCAAGGCGAAGATCGTCGCCGCGACCGAAAAGGGCGTCGACAAGACCAAGGTCCAGGAAGAAATCGGCCAGCTGCAGCAGCAGTTGCTCAGCATCGCGCAATCGGCTTCCTTCTCCGGTGAAAACTGGGTTGCCGGCGCCGACGGCACCAAGAGCGTCGTTTCCACCTTCGTGCGCGATGGCAGCGGCAATGTCTCGGTCAAGACGACGGACTACATCCTGGACTCCAGCTCCACGGGCAACGTCCTCTTCGGCATGGACTCGGTCGGCTCGATCGAGACGAGCTCCGGCATTATCGGCACATCATACGGTACGATCGGCTCGATCTACTCGATGGACATCAGCAGCTTCGGCTCGGTTGAGATCTCCATGGCCCTGACCTCGATCGAGGCCGGCCTGGAGGCGATGACCAAGGCTGCATCGCAGCTCGGCTCGATTTCCACGCGAATCGAACTGCAGGAAAATTTCGTCGGCGCGCTCAGCGACTCGATCGACTCGGGCGTCGGCCGCCTCGTCGACGCAAATATGGAAGAGGAATCGAGCAAGCTGACGGCGTTGCAAACGCAGCAACAGCTGGCGATCCAGTCGCTGTCGATCGCCAACTCCAGCGCTCAGAACATCCTCACGCTGTTCCGCAGCTAAATCGGGCGCTGAAGCTGGACCGAATCTTGCGCCTTCGTCCGGCAACAAGCAAAAAGCCTACAAACCGCGTCCGAAACGGCGCGGTTCTTTCTTTTATATCAACAGCTTGACTTGCATCGCGATCGACGCGGCGCGTTCAGTGCTGCGCTCTTGCCCAACGGGTTGATATCGAGTTACCTTCGCTTTCAGTTGATTTGCTTTTGCGACACGCCGGTAGAAACTCTACCGGAGGCATGACGCCACTTCAGTCGCCGCCGGCATTCCGGCCTGCCCCTTGACCTTATTCCGAGACCCTGTCGATGACCGTTAAGATTACCAGCGCGGCCGCGGTGAATGCGCTTGCGGTGCTACGCAGCATCAACAAAGAAGCCAGCCAGACCCAGCAGCAAGTGTCCTCGGGATACCGTATCGAGACGGCCTCCGACGATGCGTCCTACTGGTCGATCGCAACCGTCATGCGCTCGGATAGCACCAATCTGGGCACGATCGGAGATGCGCTTGGTCTCGGCGCTGCCAAGGTGGATGCGACCTACACGGCGATGACCTCGGCGATCGATCTTATGGGCCAGATTCGCGCCAAGCTGGTTGCAGCAAAAGAGCCCGGCACCGACAAGGACAAGATCAATGCCGAGATCAGCGAATATAAGGAGCAGCTGAAGAGCGTCGTTGAATCGACGTCGTTTGCCGGCGAAAACTGGCTGCTGAACGGCGATACCGCCGCGCCGCCGACATGGTCGGTGATCTCGAGTTTCGCGCGCGCGCCGACCGGCGAATATCAGGCTCAGACCATCGATTTCCCCTCGTCGCAAACCATCCTCATCGATAAGAACGATGCGAGCGGCGGACTGTTTACCAAGGCGGTCGATGCCAATGCGATCAACAACAGCGGTACGACGTCGCGCAACTATTACCTTTTGGACGCCAGTTCGACCACGCCGGCGACGGGCACGGAAATTGCGATCGACAAGAATACCACCGATGCGCAACTCACCGATATGCTCGATGTGACCGACTCGCTGCTTTCCTCGCTGACGACGACGGCCGCTTCCATCGGCGTGATGAAGACGCGCATCGACGATCAGATGGACTACACGGCCGATCTCTCCGATTCGATCGACAAGAGCGTCGGTGCGCTCGTCGATACCGACATGGACGAGGCTTCGATCCGGCAAAAGGCCATCGAAACCCAGAAGCAGATGGCCGTCGAAGCGATCTCGATCCTCAACACGGCTTCG
This sequence comes from Rhizobium sp. BK619, assembly GCF_014195245.1. Taxonomy (NCBI): domain Bacteria; kingdom Pseudomonadati; phylum Pseudomonadota; class Alphaproteobacteria; order Hyphomicrobiales; family Rhizobiaceae; genus Rhizobium; species Rhizobium sp. BK619. The sequence continues at coordinate 153,923 of NZ_JACIBH010000016.1, forward strand.
AGCAAGATTCTGATCCTGCTGGAATAAAGGTGGGCGCGATCGCGGATGGCGGCGCCATTCATCCTCGCGCAAGTTTGACTTCCTAGTTTCCGGCATGAAGGCATCGTCCGAATCCGTGCCGGTGCAAGGTGAAGCCCTTGCCCGTTCGAAGCGACGTGCCGGCGCGCAAGGTCGTTTTGAGCGGGGGTGGATATGCTGCATGCCTCCCGAATGCTGGATGGTTTTTTATGAGCATTACGCTTTCCCGGTATTTGAAGGATTTCGGTGAACCGGAACCGTCGGCGCCGATCATCGAGATGGACGATTTCGGCGGCGACGGTTTTCCCGAAATGCCGAGCGAACCGGTAATCGACGTCGAGGCGGAGCGCCGCGATGCCTATGCGCAAGGTCATGCCGCAGCGACCGCTGATTTGACCGAAAAATACGAACGCGAGACGCGGACGCTGGCCGAGGCTCACGCGCGTGAGCTCGCCGAGCTGAGGCTTCGCTACGAAGTCGAGGCGGCAGCGGTCATTGCATCCCGCGTCCGCGATATCGCCGAAGAGGTCGCGCAGCTGGTCAGTGCCGGTGCCGCTATCGCCATCGCGCCCGTGATGACCGAAGCGCTTGCCGCCAGGGCAGCCGAAAGCCTCGCCGTGCTGCTGCGCGACTCGATCCTCGAGGGCGCTGCCGGACCGATCGTCGTCCGCGGGCCAATCCGGCTTTTCGAACTCTTAGCCGCCGAGCTCGGTGAACATGCCGAGGCGGTTCGACACATTGAGACTGACGATATCGATCTTGCCGTCGAAATCGGCGAATCCGTCATCGTCACCCGTATGTCCGCCTGGGCAGCCAGCTTGAAGAAAGTTCTCGAATGAGCGAAGGCGAAAACCACCACCACGGCAAGAACGAGATCATCATCGTCAAAAGACATGGCGGCGGTGATCACGATGGCTCCCATGGCGGTGCGTGGAAAATTGCCTATGCCGACTTCATGACGGCGATGATGGCGTTCTTCCTGGTCATGTGGCTGGTCAATGCCGCCAACGAGGAGACTAAGGCCTCGGTCGCGACCTATTTCAATCCGATCAAGCTCTCCGACGAGAAGCCGACCGAGAAGGGACTGAAGAAGCCTGTCGACAACGCCGAGGGTGAGGAGAAGCAGGAAAAGTCGAAACAGAAGGAAGAAAATCCGAACGACGGCAAGGCTTCGGCGGATGGTGACGACCAGACCTCGACATCAGGCGACCAGACCAATTATTCCGAGGCCGATTTCTTCGAAAATCCCTATTCGGTTCTGGCTGAGATCGCGCAGGAAGTCGGCCAGCAGGCCAATGTCAGCGCCAAGGGCGATGGCGGTGCCGCCGATTCCGGCCCGGCCACCGGCGCCGATGGCGGCGAAGCCTATCGTGATCCCTTCGATCCGGATTTCTGGACGAAGCAGGTCGAGGTGACGACAGCCGGCAAGTCCGCGCCTCCCGGCAAGAGCGACGAGCAGGCGGCCGAAAGCGCGACAACCGAGATCGCCAAGGTCGAGGATATGAAGCCGATACCGCTGACCACCGATCAGAAGGCCGCAGAGGAAGCCAAGGGCGCGGCCGAGGCCAAGGACGGCAAGGCGCCGGATGACAAGAAGTCTGGCGATAAGAAGGCTGAGGACAAGAAGGCCGCAGCGCAAAAGGATGCAGCGCAGAAGGACGCCGATCATCAGAAGGATGCGGACAAGAGCGCGGCCGAGACCGAACAGCAGCAGCAGAAAGAAGCAGAGCAACTGCATGCGCAGATCGCCCAGCAGATCGGCGGCATTGCCGGCAAGCTTGCCGAAGGCCTGACCGTAACGGCATCCGAAGGCGGATTGCTGGTCAGCATCTCCGACCAGAGCGACGACTCGATGTTCAATATCGGTTCCGCGGTTCCTCGCCAGGAGATGGTGCTCGCCATGGAAAAGATCGGCGCGATCCTGAAGGAAAGGGGCGGCGCGGTCGCCATCCGTGGCCATACGGACGGGCGCCAGTATAAGGGTGCGCAGAATGAGAACTGGCGGCTTTCGATGGACCGCGCCCAGAGCGCTTATTACATGTTGGTACGCGGCGGGCTCGACGAAAAACGCATCTCTCAGGTTTCGGGCTTTGCTGACCGCCGGCTGAAACTGCCGTCCGACCCGTTCAACGCGACCAATCGCCGGATCGAGATCCTGGTGCAGGCGGATCGAGGATAACAGGATGGCGCGTCGGCAGCATCGCTATGTCGGATTTGTGGCCCTCGGCCTGGCGATGCTTTCGCCGACCGCAGCCAAGGCGCAGGATCCGGACGATCTTGCACCCTACAAGATGCTGCGGTCGCTGCAGTTCGTGCAGGATTCCGTCGTCTCCGGCGATCATTCGGCCGGTGAGATGCAGCGCTTCATGCTGGGCACGATCGACGAGCGGCTGCGCAGCGTCGACACGTCGGTCTTCGATGACGACCGCAACGTCGATGCAGCGCTGATCTACGCGATGAGCGGCGGCAATCCGCAGACGCTCGAATATCTGATCGCCCACGACGTCAACGGCTATTTCGACAACCGTGTCACCGATGTGCTCAGAAAATATCTGAGCGGCAAGGGGCTGCTCGTCGCCAAGACACTGGAGGAGACGGCCAGGGAATACCGCGACAAGAAGATCGGCCCTTACCTCGCATTGATCGGCGGCAACGTGCTGATCGCGACGAAGCCGACAGACGCGCTGGATCTCTACGACCAGGCGCGCCTTGCAGCACCCGGCACGATCGTCGAGGAAGCGGCGTTGCGCCGCTCCGTCGCCATCTGCGTCGACAAGGGGATGCTCGACAGGGGCATGGCCTATTCGCAGCGCTATATCAGGCGCTTCCTGCATTCGCCTTATGCCAGCCAGTTCGCCGATCTTTTCGTTACGCTCGTCGTCGGCCATGATCACGACGTGAAGCCGCAGGATGTCATCGACATCCTGTCCTTCATGGACGCGCCGCGTCAGCGCGAGGTCTATCTGCGCATCGCCCGCGCTGCGGCGATCGCGGGCAAGCCGCAGCTGGCCCATATGGCGGTCGAGCGTGTGCAGTCGCTTGGCGCCGGCACCGACAATGCTTTCGGTCCGCTGGCGGATTTTTATGGCGGCATGGCCGGCCTTCCCACAGAGGATATCGACCAGGCGGCGAAGAATGTCAGCGGCATCGCCGGCAACACGCTTTCGCCGCGGGATCAGGCGTTGCAGGAGGCGGCGCGATCGGTTGCCGAGCAAATCCTGCGCGCTCCCGACCCGGCAAGCCTGACGCAAGCCTCGGACCCTAACACTTCTGATCAAGAAATCACTTCTGAAAAGGCTGCGGCTATAGCTCCGCAACCGGGAGCGCCAGGCGCGCTTCCCGAGCCTGTTCCGGGAGGTGTGGCATCGACTGGCCAGAGCCAGGGTGCCGACCCCTCATTTAACGCATTTGTGACGACCAATCGGTCCAAGCTCGACGAGATCGACGGTCTTCTGGCGCAGGAAGGCAACGAACAATGATGGATATGAGCGTTTTGGGCGGAGCCGCCGGTGCGGATCCCGCCGCCGCTGCGAAATCTGCACGACCGATGGGCAAAGACGATGCCGCCGGCCAGAAGAACGGCTTCTCCGACGCGCTTGCCAAGGCAAGCAACGACGCCGACGATGCGCAGCCGGAGCAGGGTGCGGTTACCGATACCGGTACCGAGAAAGTGGCGCGGACGATCCGCAGCCGCAGCGGCGCAAAGCCGTTGATCGATCTCGGCGACGCCGCTTTGAAGGCACAGGCTGAAGTGCAGCCGGAAACCATCGCCAATGTCGTCGCGGCAAAGCCTGTAAAGGCTGCAGTCAAGATGCCCGCGGATCTTGCCTTCGGCAAGCTCGACGCGAAGGACAGCTCGGCCGAGGAGGTCGTTCAGGCGGCCAAAGGCGGCAAACATGCCAAAGCCGACGCGTTGGAAACCGATACGGACACGGACAGCGAGGATGACGACGGCGGTATTTCCGATGTGCTCGGTCTGCTGAAGCAGGATCCTGCCGACGGCGCGGTCGCTTTGTCGGCGGCAGCAGGCGTCCATCACGCGTCTGCCCGAGCCGACGACGTCAAGCCGGCCGACAAGAAGATCGAGGGTATCGACGCCAAGGCAGGCGGCCATGCGTCCGACGCCCTGGCGGCCGTCAGCGGCAACGTCGACAGCGGCAAGGCTGATGAGGTCAAGGTACCCGGATCGGAGAATGCCGAAGCCGCCGACGGCAGGACGTTCAGGATCAGCCGCGCCGATGGCCGTGGCGTGTCGATGGACATCCATCTCGGCACGGATCAGGCCGGTTCTCAGGATGGCTCGAAGAAAGCCGATGTCGAAAACGTTTCGGTTCTCGAATCGCGCCGCTATATCGGCCTGATGCAGAACTCGAATTCCGCCGCCGTCACGGCCGCTCTCTCCGGCGATTCCGAATGGGCGCGCGCCATGGAACCGAGCTCGGCGCTCTCCAACGCGGCGGAATGGACAAGCACCGGCAAGGTGGTCAATACGCTGAAGATCCAGATGAACCCGCTCGATCTCGGCATGGTGACGGCGACCATGCGCCTGTCCGGCGACGCCCTGAATGTCGACCTCAAGGTCGAAACCGGCGCGGCCTATCGTCAGATGAAGGAAGATCACGGCAAGATTCTCGAAGCTCTGCGCAGCCAGGGCTACGCCGTCGACAACGTCACCATCAGCATGGCGCCGGTCGAGCGTAGCGACGCCGGCAGCCAGGCAGGCAGCCAAGGCCAAGCCTCCCAACAGCAGTCGCTCGCCCAGCAGGGGCAGGGCGGCGAGGCGCGCGAGCGTCACAATCAGACGGCACAGCGGGCGGGCGGAGGCTTCAATGGTGCAGGCGAGACCGGTATTGAAGACGTTTCTGCTGGCCGCAGCGGCGGCACTGGCGGCGTTTACCTCTGAGGCGAAAGCCTCCACCGGCGCCTGTGAGCGTGAGATCCAGTCGGCAGCTGCCAAATACGGCATCCCGGAAGGCATCCTCTATTCGGTCGGCCTGACGGAGACCGGCCGCAAGGGCTCGCTCTATCCCTATGCGATGAACGTCGAAGGCAAGGCGATCTTTCCGCCCTCCGAACAGGACGCGATGCGGCAGTTCGACGTCGCCCGCAGCAGCGGCGCCAAGCTCATCGACATCGGCTGCATGCAGATCAACCACTACTACCATGGCGAAAATTTCGGCTCGGCCGAGGATATGTTCGACCCGCATCGCAACGTCGAGTATGCGGCAAAATTCCTCCGCAACCTGCATGACCGTCACGAGACATGGACGATGGCGGTAGCCAGATACCACGCAGGCCCCAACAACGACCCCGCGCAGAAGCAATATGTTTGCCGCGTCATCGCTAATCTGGTCGCCACCGGCTACGGCAAGTGGACTCCCAATGCGAGTAACTTTTGCCGAAATTGATTCAACCCAAAATGGAAGAGGCCTATTGTGACGAAACTGTGTCACAATATGGCAGGAATCCGGCATGAATCCCCTGCGCAAGTCATAATTAAGGGTCTGTTAACTTTTCCACGAAATTTTGGTGTGCATAAACAACCGGACCCACTAGATATAGATCAAATCGCTACCCAGATCTTAATCAATTATTAGTTTCTGCCATTAACTTTAACGAGTTGTCGCCGATTCGTGCGATTCGTACCCATAGATCATCGAAGTGCCACACTGATTCGGAGGCGGACGAATGATCGTCGTGGTTGATGAGCGTGAGCTCGTGAAAGATGGATACACATCTCTGTTTGGCCGTGAGGGCATTCCCTCCACCGGCTTTGATCCCGCGGAATTCGGCGAGTGGGTACAGACCGCTGCTGATTCCGATATTGCGGCAGTCGAGGCATTCTTGATTGGTCAGGGCCAGCGCAGCCTCGAACTCCCCCGGGCGATCCGGGACCGGTCGATGGCGCCGGTGATTGCGGTCAGCGATCAACCCTCGCTCGAAAACACTCTTGCGCTGTTCGATTGCGGCGTCGACGATGTGGTGCGCAAACCGGTGCATCCGCGCGAAATCCTCGCAAGGGCGGCTGCGATCCGGCGCCGGCTGAAGGCGATTGCCAACTACACCGAAATCGGCGGGATCCGCGTCTTCTCGGATGGTCGTGACCCCGAGATCAACGGCGAAGTCTTCGCGCTTCCCCGGCGCGAGCGCCGCATCCTCGAATATCTGATCGCCAATCGCGGTCGCCGGGTCACCAAGACCCAGATCTTCAACGCCATCTACGGCATCTTCGATGAAGAGGTCGAGGAGAACGTCGTCGAAAGCCATATCTCGAAGTTGCGCAAGAAGCTGCGCAAGAAACTCGGCGTCGATCCGGTCGATTCCAAGCGCTTCCTTGGCTACTGCATCGATTGGGCCTGATTTTCCGGCCGGGCGGCGGCGCCCGGCTGAACCTCGATATTGGCCTCGCAGCGCGCCATCACAGACAGCTTCACGCAAGGCCCGACAAATACTCTCGAGCTTAACAGGTAAAACGAGGTTTTCAGATGAGCATTTTCGGCAGCATGAAGACGGCGGTATCGGGCATGAATGCGCAGGCGAACCGCCTCAGCACGGTCTCCGACAACATCGCCAACGTTAACACGACCGGTTACAAGGCTGTGTCGACGAGCTTCTCCTCGCTGGTCCTGCCTTCTTCGGGCGGCAACTACAATTCCGGCGGCGTTCAGACCTCGGTCCGCCAGGCCGTCTCCGATCAGGGCGATATTTCCTACACCACCTCGAGCACCGACCTTGCGATCTCGGGCGACGGCTTCTTTATCGTCCAGGGCGCCGACGGCACACCGGTTCTGACCCGCGCCGGCGACTTCACCAAGGACGACGAGGGCAATCTCGTTAACGCCGCCGGCTTCGGCCTGATGGGCTATTCCTACAACTCCGGTTCTCCCGCTGTTGTCGTCAACGGCTTCGACGGCCTCGTTCCCGTCAACGTCAACCAGGAAGGCCTGACCGCCATCGCCTCGACCTCAGGCGTCTTCAAGGGCAACCTCGATTCCAACGCTAAGGTTGCTCCGGTCGCTCCTGCGACGCTTCCGAGCGACAACGGCGCTACCGGCACCCCGACAACCGATACCAAGAAGTTCTCGATGGTCGCCTACGACACGCTCGGCAACAAGGTGATGTACGACTTCTACTTCACCAAGACCTCGGTTACGACACCGCCGCCGGCAACCGGTACCGCCAGCACCTGGGAGGTTGCTATCTTCCGCAACGCCGATGCGGCGACCGGCGGCACGACCTCCTTCCCCTACACCACGGCCGGCGGCGCCGTCGCCACGACCACGCTGGACTTCGACTCCACCGGCAAGATCACCAACTCTACCGGTTCCGCGACTATCGTCGATCCGGTGACCGGCTTGTCGATCGACATGGATCTCTCGGGCTTCACCCAGCTCGGCGCGGCCTTTGCCGGCACCGGTACGCCGAACGGTCAGGCCGCAAGCCCGGTCAAGGATGTCACGATCGACGGCGACGGCATCGTCTACGCCAAATACGAGGACGGCAGCACCAAGCCGCTCTACCGCATTCCGCTCGCCAATGTCGCAAGTCCGGACAAGCTGACGCTGATGAGCGGCAACGTCTACAGCGCCAACGGCCAGTCGGGCGTGACCGTCACCGGCTTCCCGCAGACCAACGGCCTCGGCACGATCAAGTCGGGCGCTCTCGAAGGTTCGAACGTCGACCTCGCCGGCGAGCTCACCGAGATGATCGAATCCCAACGCAGCTATACCGCCAATTCCAAGGTGTTCCAGACGGGGTCCGACATCATGGACGTCCTCGTCAACCTCAAGAGATAATCAGGGTAACGGGTAAGCCATGTCGCTCACGTCCGCACTTAATACCGCGCAGGGAATATTCAACAATACCGGCACGCAGAGCAGTGTCGTATCGAACAATATTTCGAATGCCGGCAACAAGGATTACGTGCGCCGGCAGGCGATGCTCACCACGTCCCTGAACGGCGCGCAGGTCGTCAAGATCGACCGGGCGCAAGAAGATGCCCTGCTGCGCCAATATCTGAAATCATCCTCTCAGGACAGCGCCCAGCAGACCCTGCTCAGCGGTCTCGAGGATCTGAAGTCGATCATGGGTGGCAACGACTACGAAACGTCGCCATCCACTTATCTCGGTGTTTTCCAGCAGAAGCTGCAGGCCTTCCGCACGACGCCGGGCAGCACCGTCGCCGCCCAGGGCGCCATCACCGCCGCCCAGGACGTCGCCAACTCGCTGAACAACGCGTCGACTTCCGTGCAGGATGTCCGCGCCAGTGCCGACAAGCAGATCTCTACCGCGGTCGATACGCTGAATACGCTGCTCAGCCAGTTCGAGACGGCCAACAATGCGGTGAAGACCGCCACGGCCACGGGCGCGGATGCCTCCAGCGCTCTCGACGAGCGCGAGAAGGCCCTCAAGCAGATTTCGCAGATCGTCGGTGTCAGCGCGACGACGCGCGACAACAACGACATGGTGCTAAGCACCTCTGACGGGACGATTCTCTTCGAGACGATCCCGCGCACGGTGACGTTCCAGGCGAAGGATGCCTACAACGCCACCATAACCGGCAATTCGGTCTATATCGACGGTGTCGCGCTTCCGCGTGGCAGCGGATCGACGGCGACGGGGCAGGGGAGCCTTCAGTCGCTCCTGCAGGTCCGTGACGAGATCGCTCCCAACTTCCAGAAACAGCTCGATGAAATCGCCCGCGGCCTGGTCTCGCTCTTTAAGGAGCAGAGCACGTCGGGCACTCCGGCCTATGTGACCGGTCTCTTCACCTGGAGCGGCGACACGGTCGAGGCCGGCAGCACCGCGGTTGCCGGCATGGCGTCGACCATCACCGTCAGCAGCACCGTCATCACCTCGCAGGGCGGCGACCCGATGCGCCTGCGCGATGGCGGCGTCAATGCCGACGGCGTCGTCAACAATCCTACCCACCTCAGCGGCTACACGACGGACCTCGATAGTCTTTATAATGCCTTGGGCTCCGATATCGATTTCGATCCGGCAACCGGAACGACGGCCGGATTCGACGCCACGACGGGCATCGATTCGAACGTCAGCATCATGGAATACGCCACGAATTCTCTCGGCTGGCTCGAGCAGTACCGCAGCAACGCCACGACCGCGGCGGAGAACACCTCGGCAGCGCTGTCGCGCTCGGACGAGGCCTATTCCAACGAGACCGGCGTCAACCTCGACGAGGAACTGACGCTGCTTCTTGATATCGAACAGTCCTACAAGGCGGCGACCAAAATCCTGAACGCTGTCGACGAAATGTTGAAGTCATTGCTGGATATTGCGAGTTAAGCCATGAAGAGCTCATTTATTTCAAGTTCGGCCATTCAGAATGCGATGCGCTTGACCATTCGTCAGGGGCAGAACCAGATGACGAAGGCGACGATGGAGGCAACGACGGGTGTCTATGCCGACATCGGTGTCTCGCTCGGCGGCAACGCCGCCAGAAGCGTCGACTTCAGCCGCGAGGTCGACAGGATCGACACAATCAAATCGAGCAATTCGCTCGTTACCGCACGCATGGAATCCTCGCAACTCGGCCTGTCCAAGATGAAGGACGTCGGCGACGGCCTTGTTTCAAAGCTGACGGCGCTCCAGGGCAGCCACGATCCCGGCAGCATTACCGTCGCCATCCAGTCGGCGACCAGCGCGCTCTCCACCATGATGGACACGGCCAATACCATGGTGAACGGCGAATACCTGTTCTCCGGCATCAATACCGATGTGCAGCCGCTGACTGACCAGACGACGGCGACGAGCGCAGATATCGTCACCGCGCTGAATACCTATGCGACGGGCCTCGGCAAGGGCGTCAGCGATCTCACCGGCGACGAAATGGAGACCTTCATTACGACGACGGTCGAGCCGATGTTCAGCGAGGCAAACTGGACCAATGCGACGACCGGCTGGTCGCAGGCATCGAGCCAGAACATGACGAGCCGCATCAGCAATTCGGAAGTCATCGAATCCTCGACCAACGCCAATTCCGAAGGCATGCGCTACATGGCGCTCGCCTCGGTGATGACCTCGGCGCTGCTCGGCCAGGACCTTAGCAGCGATGCGATGAGCACGGTCTCGAAGCAGGCGATCAGCTATACGACGAAGGCGACCAGCGGCATCGTGACTCAGGCAAGCCAGCTCGGCCTTTCCCAGGAGCGCGTCAAGAAGTCCAACGACGCCCTCGACGCCCAGTCAAACATCATCAAGAACAAGCTCGTCGATCTCCAGGGCGTCGATCCTTACGAGGCCTCGACCCTCGTCAAGACTTTGGAAACACAGCTTGAAACGGCTTACACGATCGTCTCGAAGATCCAGCAGTTGAGTCTCGTAAACTACCTTTGATGATCAAAGGCGCGCAAAGAAGGATGCATGAATGTATCAGTTCTCATATGCCGAAGTCATGGAGGACTCGGTGGCCGACGCGAAACAGCGGGAATGGCAGGTTCTTGACCGGTCCATAGATCTGCTGTCGTTGGCGCGCGAAAAGGAAAAATACGGCCGGGAAGCCATCGAAGCTCTGTTTTATACGCGCCGGGTTTGGATCAGCTTCATCGAGGATCTGAAACATCCCGACAACCAGCTGGAGATCGAACTCAGGGCCAACCTCATCTCGATCGCGATCTGGATATTGAAGGAATGCGACAGGATCCGAAAACGTCTGTCGAATAACTACCAGGGCATCATCGACGTTACCACCATCATCAGGGATGGACTTAAATGAAAAGTACACTTCGCATTTCTCTGAAAGCCGGAGAAAGAATCTTCATCAACGGCGCCGTCCTGCGCGTGGACCGCAAGGTCGCGCTGGAATTCCTGAATGATGTGACGTTCCTTCTCGAAAACCACGTCCTCCAGCCTGAAGGCGCCACCACGCCCCTGCGTCAGCTCTATTTCATCGCGCAGATGATCCTCATCAATCCCGAGGGCAAGGACCACTCGACGGCGATGTTCCGCAAGTCGATCACCATGCTGCTCAGCTGCTTCAAAAACGAGGAGATCCTCGCCGAACTGAAGCGCATCGATGCACTCGTCTCGACCGGCCGCGCTTTCGATGCGCTGAAGGCGATCCGCGGCCTCTACGCGATCGAAGACAATATCCTCAACAACCACGAAATGCCGCCGACGATGGTCGAGCAGATTCGCAGGGAGATTGCACCATGGCGGTAGATGCAACATCAAGCGTCAGCACGACGAGTACGACGACCTCGACCAGTTCGGCCCAGAGCAAGGCGACGCTGAACTACGACAATTTCCTTCAGCTGCTCATTGCGCAGATGAAGAACCAGGATCCGACCGATCCGGTCGATGCCAGCGAGCAGATGTCGCAGCTGGCAAGCTTCTCGCAGGTCGAACAGACGATCCAGACCAACACCAAGCTGGATACGCTGCTGGCAAGCTCGAGCCTTACCCAGGCCAGCAGCTATGTCGGCAAATACATGGAAAGCGCTGACGGCACCGTCAAAGGCACCATCGAATCCGTCAAGGTTTATTCCGACGGCATCATTGCGACGACCACGGATGGCGGTAATATACTCGTGCAGGCGGGAATCACTGTTGCCGACAAGGCGCCGACCACCACGACCACCGACAGCGATACCTGATGCCGTGGCGCCGAGGCGCCGGGTGATACCGATCAACAGCGGCCCGGCCACGGCGGGGCTGCTTCGAGGCGATATGAGGTTGCCTTCAGATGAATGAAGCTGATGCATTGGATCTGTTCCAGGCCGCGATCTGGACCGTCCTGATTTCCGCCGGTCCCGCCGTCATCGCCGCGATGGTCGTGGGTCTCATCATTGCCTTGATCCAGGCGCTGACCCAGGTACAGGAAGCGACATTGACCTTCGTGCCGAAGATCGTCGCGGTGCTGATCACCGTCGGCGTCACCGCGCCCTTCGTCGGCTCGCAGGTCTCGATTTTCACCAATCTCGTCTTCTCGCGCATCCAGTCCGGTTTCTGAGCCACCTTCGCGCAAGCTTCGCCATTTAATTCTCGATCCGAATTGGGCGGACCGAGTCCGCCTCCTCTCATGAAGAGACGGAACTGTTATGGCGCAACCACCTGCATTACCTCTTCCGAAAGTCGCCCCGAGCCTGCGCGATGTCGGTTTTGCCCTCGGCATCATCGGCATCATCTGCATTCTCTTCCTGCCGATCCCGCCATTCCTGATCGATATGGGACTGGCCTTCTCGATCGCCTTCTCGGTGCTGATCCTGATGGTTGCGCTGTGGATCCAGAAACCGCTCGATTTTTCGTCGTTTCCGACCATTCTGCTGATCGCGACGATGACCCGGCTGGCGCTGAACATCGCGACGACGCGCGTCATCCTGTCCCACGGCAATGAAGGCCACGACGCGGCCGGCGGCGTCATCGCCGGTTTCGCAAGCCTGGTGATGTCCGGCGACTTCGTCATCGGTCTGATCGTCTTCCTGATCCTCATCACCATCAACTTCATCGTCATCACCAAGGGCGCCACGCGTATCGCCGAAGTCGGCGCGCGTTTCACCCTCGATGCCATCCCCGGCAAGCAGATGTCGATCGACGCCGATCTTTCGGCCGGCATCATCGATGAAAGGGAAGCCCAGCGCCGGCGCAGGGAGCTCGAAGAGGAAAGCTCCTTCTTCGGTGCGATGGACGGTGCGTCGAAATTCGTGCGCGGCGATGCCGTCGCCGGCCTGATCATTACCGCCATCAATGTCTTCGGCGGCATCATCATCGGCTATTTCCGCCACGGCATGCCGATCGGTGAAGCAGCCGACGTCTTCGTCAAGCTCTCCGTCGGCGACGGCCTCGTCTCCCAGATGCCGGCCCTCATCGTCTCGCTCGCCGCCGGCCTGCTCGTCTCGCGCGGCGGCACCACCGGCTCCACCGACCAGGCGGTTGTCAACCAGTTGAGCGGTTACCCCCGCGCGCTCTCGGTCTCGGCCGTGCTGATGTTCGTTCTGGCGCTGATGCCGGGCCTGCCCTTCGTCCCCTTCGTGATCCTCGGCAGTCTTCTTGCCTTCGGCGCCTGGTTCATCCCGCGTCAGGTCGAGGCCGAAAACAAGCTTCGCCGCGAGCAGGAGGAAAAGAAGGTCGTCCAGAGCAAGGAGCTGGAAAAGGATTCGGTCAAGGCGGTGCTGCGGACCTCCGAGATCGAGCTTGCGCTCGGCAAGATGGTCTCGACGCGACTGCTCGGCGCCCACCAGGAGCTCGCCTTCCGCGTCGGCAAGATGCGCAAGAAGTTCGCCACCCAATACGGTTTCGTCGTGCCCGAGATCAAGGTCACCGACGATATCGCCATCGCCGAGAAGTCCTACCAGATCCGCATCCACGGCACGACGGTCGCCTCCAACTTGCTACGCGTCGGCGAAGTTCTCGTCGTCACCGGCGCCGGCCGCCGGCCGAGCATCCCCGGCGACGAAATCCGCGAACCAGCTTTCGGCATGCCGGCCGTCTCGATCCTCGAAAACTTCGCCGACGATCTGAAACGCGAGGGCTTCCAGCCGATCGACAACGTCTCCGTGGTGCTGACCCATATGAGCGAGGTCATCCGCAACAACCTGCCGCAGCTTCTGTCCTACAAGGACGTCAAGGTGCTGATCGATCGCCTCGATCCCGAATACAAGAAGCTCGCCGACGAGATCTGCTCGTCGCACATGTCCTATTCGGGCTTGCAGGCGGTGCTCAAGCTGTTGCTTGCCGAACGCGTCTCGATCCGCAACCTGCACCTCATTCTCGAAGCGGTGGCCGAGCTCGCCCCGCATGTCAGGAAGACCGAGCAGATCGTCGAGCATGTCCGCATCCGCATGGCCCAGCAGCTCTGCGGCGACCTTGCCGACAACGGCGTGCTGCGCGTCCTCAGGCTGGGCAGCAAATGGGATCTCGCTTTCCACCAGGCGCTGAAGCGCGACGCCAAGGGCGAGGTGATCGAATTCGACATCGATCCGCGCAACCTGGAAGAATTCAGCGAACAGGCCACCAAAGTTATCCGTGAGTTCATGGATCGCGGCATGCCATTCGCACTTGTCACCTCGCCGGAAACACGCTCCTATGTGCGCATGATCATCGAACGGCTGTTCGCCACGCTGCCGGTCCTGTCGCATGTCGAACTGGCCAAGGGCATCGAGATAAAGATTTTGGGCTCTATTTCATGATAACAGACCCGCAAGGGACCGTTCTCGCGCTGTTTCTGGTTTTCTGCCGGATCGGTGGCTGTGTGCTGGCTCTTCCGGGTTTTTCCTCGGCGCGCGTGCCCGAACAGCTGCGTGTCTTCATCGCCCTAGCGCTGTCGATCGCCGTCATGCCGCTGCTCTGGGACACGGTCTATCCGGCCGTCCACACCGGTTCCGGAACCTATATCGGCCTGATCGTCAGCGAATCGCTGATCGGCGTGATGTACGGCATGCTGGCGCGCATCTACACGCTCGGCATGCAGTTCGCCGCGACGATCATCGCCACCATGGTCGGTTATACCCAGCCGGGCTCGGCCGATATCATCGAAGACACGCCGGAGAGCAGCCTTTCCGGCTTCATCACCTTTGCCGGCATCATGATCCTCTTCATCATGGACTTCCATCATATCGTCTTTCGGGCGCTGATCGATTCCTACACGACCATGCCCTTCGGCGGCCTGATGCAGATGCGCGCGACGCTGATCTCCTTTAGCGACACGCTGGAACAGACCACCTACATCATGCTGCGTCTGTCGAGCCCGTTTTTGATCTACGGCCTGATCTTCAACGTCTCGATCGGCTTCATCAACAAGCTGGCGCCGCAGATCCCGGTCTACTTCATCTCGACGCCCTATCTGCTGATGGGCGGGCTCTTCCTCGTCTACTTCTCGATTGCGGCCCTGGTCAGCCAGTTCGGCCAGTCCTTCGGCTCGATCTATATCGGGCGATGAGGCGATGATCGACAAGAACCGCTCCCAGAAGCTCAAGCGACTGCTCTCGGTGCAACGGCATATCGAAAGGATGGCCGAGAACGATCTGGCCGAAACCAGCCGCCAGCGCGTCGAGGTCAATGCGGCGATGGATGACGTCATCCTCGCACTCGGCTCGATGGACCCGGTCCACCACGCCTTTTCGCAGAATTACGCCGACCGATTCGGCAGGCTTTCGATCAAGGATCTGCAGCTGACCGGCATGCAGGAGGTCCACGAAATGCGGCTGGCGCGTGAGCGCGCCAAGGGCGACCGGTTCGAAGAAGGCATGAAAGAAGCCCTTGAGGCCGAGCGCCGCGAGGCCGACGACAATGCCGTCTACGATGTCATCGATCAGCAATTCGCAACGCCAGCCTCCAGCAAGCTTCGAAACCCATAGTCGTTACGATCTTAAATTAGAGGATTGTAACGTGGCTATTTCGCCCCCCAGTGATCTGGTCCTGGACGTTGTCAAAGCTGCCGACCCCATGGAGGTTCAGGCGGCCCAGGAAAAATTGAAGGCAAATCGTGCGGCCTTTGCCGCAACGAGCCTCGCCGAAAACGGCAAGGGCTTCTCCAATACGGTCGACGTTCTCGACCATATCAGCCAGAAGAGCGGCCTCAACAACATCCAGAACCGCACCAAGGCTGAGGAAGTGCCGGAAAGCTACCGGAAATTCGAGGCCATGGTCCTGCAGAATTTCGTTAAGTCCATGCTGCCGAACGAAAGCGAAGACGTCTACGGCAAGGGCGCGACCGGCGATATCTGGAAAGGCATGATGGCCGAACAGCTCGGCAACACCATGGCCAAGGGTGACGGCATCGGCATCGCCAAACAGATGTACGCCGAGCAGTTGCGCCGGCAGGAAGGCAAGATCGTCAATGCCTCGACCGATAACGATGACCGCAACACTGCGCTCAGCATGATCGACGACTTCCAGCGCAAGACATTCGGCACACCGACCGCCGAAGCCAAGACCGACAGAACAGGATGATTTTAGGCCGGTTGGCCTGAAACCTGAATCCTGTTCTCAATGAAATAGTTAGAGCGTGATGTCGCGCGAAATCCGCGCAGACTTTTCGGCATGGTGCTCTAAGCGACGCATAACCGAGGGTAAAATGGAAATAGTTTCGAACGAATACAGAATCAAATCCGTTCTCGGACGCCTCGAAATGATCATCGACAATGAGAACACCCGGATCGGCAGCGATCCGCAGTTCGATCTCAAGGTCTCCAATGCGCATAAAAGCCGCTGCCTCTATGAGCTGTCGATGCTTTTCCGCGACACTGATCCGGCCGAGCTTGCCGCGGCCCATCTCGATCAGCTGCACGGCCTGAAGAAGAAGCTGGTTCTCAACGCCCGTCGAGTCGAGGCGCATCTCGAAGCGGTTCGCGCTGTCGCCGATCTGCTGAAGAACGCCGTTCAGGACGCCGATGCCGACGGGACCTATTCCCAGGAACAATTCGCCGCGCGTGGAAACTGATGATCAAGCTCGTCCTCACCGGTGTCTGGGTTTGCGCCATCACCTTGGCATCGGTCTATTTCTCGGTGTACCTGGCGACCGCGCCGGCGCCCGCGGCAACGGATTCCAAACAGAGCGCGCTTGAACTGGTGAAGGGTGAAACCATCACGGTCCCCATCATCGGCAACGGCGCGATCACCGGCTACTTCCTCGGCCGTGTTTCCTTCATGATGAACAAAGAGATGCTGAAGGGCGTGACGCTGCCGCTGGCCGAGATGACCACCGACGAGCTTTTCAGCCTGCTCGTCGGCAACAAGATGGTCGATATCGCCCACATCAAATCCTTCGATCCGAAGGCCTTCCGCGAAGAGATCAAGAAGGGCATGAACGAGCGCCTCGGCGGCGAATATGTCGCCGACGTGATGCTGGAGCAGCTCGACTATCTCTCCAAGGAAGATGTCAAGGAAAGCTCGGCCGGGGCGCCGAAGAAGGTGGGCACACCCGTCAAGATCGTCGAGACCGCACCGGCCGGCGAAGCGCCGGCGCCGGCCGCCCACTAAGCACGACAACTGTATCGACGAACAACGGCGCCGCAGGGCGCCGTTTTTCGTTGGCGCTCGTGGTTAATAAACCACTTATGCGAGCATGGAAATTCAAGGAATTTTCCTAAGGGTTGTTTGAAACCGTCCTGTTATACCAGCTGTCACAGCTTGACATGTGCCGCTTCCAAAATCGGGGCGACGCCGTCACGGCGGGACGCGACCGGTGCTTTCGAGGCCCGGTGCGGAGGTGTGGGCTTGTTTTCCGGGATGTCGGGCGCATGAAGCATCCTCGGCAGGAGGTAGGAATGAATCTGATTGCAAACTTCGCGGTGCTCGCATCGCGGCGGACGATCTTCGATCTGCCGGTCTGCGATCTCGGCTGGGACGACGCCCTCGTTTTCATCAACGAGCTGGCCTCCATCCCCGTCGGCCAGACCGTGGTTTGCTTCGTCAACGCCCACAACATGCTGACCGCGCTTCACGATGACGAATATTACCGGATCATGTCGCACAATCTGGTGCTGCCCGATGGCATCGGTCTCAACATCGCATCGCAGATCGCCCATGGTTCGCCCTTTCCCGCCAATCTGAACGGTACCGATTTTGTGCCGGCCTTCCTCACCTTCATGGAAGCCCCGCGCCGCATCGGTCTGATCGGCGGCACGCGTTCGGTCGTCGAGGCGGCGGCGGAGAATTTCCGCAGGCATACGCCCTGGCATGAATTCGTCGTCGTTTCCGACGGTTATTTCGACAAGGTCGATTCCACAGAGGTTACTGAGGAGATCGAGCGCCAGAAGCTCGATATCCTGATCGTCGGCATGGGAACGCCGCTGCAGGAAAAATGGGTCCACGATCATATCCGTGCCGATCATGCGCGCCTGGTGCTGACGGTGGGTGCTCTCTTCGACTTCGTCTCCGGCGCCGTCCCGCGCGCGCCGAGGACGGTGCGGATGATGCGGCTGGAATGGGCCTATCGCCTGCTGCAGGAACCGACGCGCCTCTGGCGCCGCTATGTCATCGGCATCCCGGTCTTCCTTTTCCATGTCCTGCGCTACCGCTTCCGCCGGCGCGAACGAATCCTCAGCCATCCGGAAGAACACAGCACCGCGCTGCAGCCGCGGTCGGAGCACAAGAAGGCAAGCTGATGCCGCGCGTCTTTCCGGGGACGCTATGCATAGTTCTTACACGCTGCGGTTAACCATTTCTTTGCCATGAATATTTAGACTGGCTTAATCATCTGCATCCGCGCGGATGAGTGAGTTCGGCCATCATGTGCATGAGATGTGGCGCAAATGTACGATATCAGGGCCAGAAGCAGCTTTCACGATCGCCCGGCCGCCCCGCCGGCGGCGGCCGCACCGGCGCGCGCCCACGACGACCGCTATGGACTGCCTGGGGGCATGCCCCGGTCGAACCGGCCCGATATCGCGCCGCCCGAAGCCGAACTGCTGCGCGCCATCGGCCGCGCGCTGGAAGAGCAGCGCGCCAAAGCGGCGCGCACGGCGCCGCTGGTCGATCGCATCGAAACCATCCTCGGCAATCACCTGCGGGCGGCCAACGACATTGGCTATCCGCTTCCTCAGGAACTGCCGCGCGGTGAAGAACCGGTTGCTCCGACCGACGCGCCGCTGATCTCATCCGAACCGCTGGCCGCGCTCGTTAAGGAACCGGCCGAGCCTCGCCCGGCAGCGCCGCGGCGGCGTGTCGGCGGCAGCGCACTTGTGATGACTGTCGCCGCTGCGACGATGATCGGAGCCGGTCTGCCGGTGCTGATGCCGGCTTCGCCGGCCCTCTACCGTGCCGAAGCAACGCTTGCGGTAAAGACCGATGCCGCAAGCCGGGCCGCCTTCACCGAGGCTGCGGCAAAAGGGCTGATGTCGGCACGGGTGGTTGCTTCGACGGTCGCCGCCCTGAAACTCGACCACGATCCAGAATTTGCCGGCCAGAGGGCCAATGCGCTCGGCGTTGCGCTCGATCTGCTCTCGGCGACCGGTGCTGCCGCCGACCCGGCCTCGCGCGCCGAGGCGACCTTGAAACATTCGGTCGAGATCCTGCCCGATGCCGCCGCCGGCACGATCCTCGTGCGGGTGACGACCGGCGACAGCGGCAAATCCATGCGCATCGCCGCAAGGCTTGCCGAAGCGGTTTCCCCGGCGAACGGAACCGGCGGCAACACCGAAAGCGACGCCGCCTTGCGCAGGGCCTATGACGAGGCGAAAGCAGAACTTGCAGCCTTCACGGCAAAGAGCGGCGAGGGCAACGTCAAGGTGGCCGTCGATCTTCGCCGCCAGATCGACCGGCTCGATGCCGATCTGAAACAGGCCGACCAAGCGATCCTGGAGGCCAAAGCGCAGGCCGACCGGTTGAAAGCCGCAAAACTCGTCGGCGTGCTCGACGGTTCTCTCCCCTCCGATATGCTCTCGCCGGCGCTGCAGGACTGGCGCGACAAATATGCGGTTGCCAGGACAGCGCTTGCGCAGCTTTCGGCCGAACTCGGCCCGCGCCATCCGCGGCTGTTGCAGCAGCAGGCCGAAACCGATGGTATCAAGGAGAATATGGGCAAGGAGCTTGCCCGTGTTGTCCAGGCCGCCAGCGCCGCCGCCAAGACCGCCGTCGATGCGCGCAAGGGCCTGAACGACCGGCGCAACACGCTGATTGCGCAAAGCCGGGATACCGGCGTCGATCTTGCCCGGCTGACCGAACTCAGCGAGAAGGCGGCCGCCGCGCGTTCGCGCCTCGACGATACGGCCTCCGCCTCGGCGGGAACGGCCGGCGACGGCCATATCACTCTGATGAAGCCGGCGCTGGCAACGGCGGTATCGGCGCCCGACGGCCTGACCGGCCGCTCGCTGGCCGGTGCTGCCGCGGGTCTCGCCGCCGGTCTTGCTGCGGCTTTCCTGCTGCGCCTGCGTAAACCCGTGGCCGCAGCCGAAGAGGAAATGCTGTTGTCCCAAGCGCTGTCCCAACCGATATCTTCGGCGCCGCCGGCACCGCAACCGGTCGCAGCCGAGGTCGACGAGATGGAGGCGCTGCGCTCCGAAATCTCCGGCCTGCGCGACCGGCTTCTTGTTCATGGCCTCGAGGCGCGGCAGCCGCTGCGCTGAACGGTCATTTCCTTGCATTTTTGATATTGCCTTGCTGCTTTCCGACAGGATAGGGCGTTAGCGGGCATTTGACGCTCGCCGACTATCCATAGATTGGCGCGAAACAGGGCGGAGAGACGCGTGACGACAGTAATCGACGGCAAGAACGTAGCTGCATCGGTCATTCAGACGGTCAAGAGTGCGACGGCAGCGCTGGAAAAGAGCAGCGGCGTCACCACCGGCCTTGCGGTCGTCATCGTCGGTGACGATCCGGCAAGTCACGCCTATGTCGGCTCCAAAGGCCGCATGGCCAAGGAATGCGGCTTCAAATCGGTCCAGCACACGCTGCCGGCCGAGACCAGCCAGGAGGAGTTGGCAGCCCTCGTCGCCACCCTCAACGCCGATCCGTCGATCCACGGTATCCTGGTGCAACTACCGCTGCCGAAGCCGCTCGACAGCGAGCCGATCATCCAGTCGATCCTGCCGGAAAAGGATGTCGACGGCTTGAGCATTGCCAATGCCGGCAAGCTTGCCATCGGCGACCTGAAGACCGGACTGGTCTCCTGCACGCCGGCCGGCGCCATGGTCTTCGTCCGCCGCACCCATGGCGAGGATCTCTCCGGCCTCAACGCCGTCGTCATCGGCCGTTCCAACCTGTTCGGTAAGCCGATGGCGCAATTGCTGCTCAATGCCAATGCGACGGTGACGATCGCGCATTCGAGAACCAAGAACCTCGCCGAGGTCTGCCGCAATGCCGATATTCTGGTCGCCGCCGTCGGCCGGCCGGAGATGGTCAAGGCCGATTGGGTCAAGCCGGGTGCGACGGTCATCGACGTCGGCATCAACCGCGTGCCAGCCCCCGAAAGAGGCGAGGGCAAGACCCGGCTCGTCGGCGACGTCGCCTTCGACGAGGTCTTTGCGGTCGCCAGCACCATCACCCCGGTTCCCGGTGGTGTCGGGCCGATGACCATCGCCATGCTGATGGCCAATACGGTCATCGCCGCCCATCGCGCCGCAGGGCAGACCCCGCCGCAGTTCTGATTAAAGCATGTCGGGCAAAAGTGTGCCGCGGTTTTCCCAGGCAAAGCGCGAAGCGCTTTTGCGGCCACCTGCGTAAAAACAAAGAGCTAAAGCGCGAGGAGCGAATCTGAAAGATCGCGACGCGCTTTAGAGCTGCTGCGGGGCAGGGCCGGTCGAGGCTCTGACGATCAACTCGGTTTTCCAGAGTTCCTGTTCGGGGAAGGGGCCTGCCTGCTTCACCGTGCCGATCAGCCGCTGGGCGATGCGAACGCCGGCGGCTCTCAGAGAAGAGCGCGTCGTCGTCAGCGGCACGGAGAAATTTTCCGGCTTCAACAGCGGCAGCACGTCGTCATGGGCGATCAGAGAGATATCCTCGCCGAGCCGCAATCCGGCCTGGTTGACCGCGCGGATCGCGCCGAGCGCCAGCACCGTGCTGGCGCAGAGGATGGCCGTCGGCCGCTCCGGCAGCTGCAGGAAGTGTTCCATCGCCAGCAGCCCTTGCTCGTCCGTCATCAGCGCATGGCTGATGCAATCCTCGTCGAGCGCCAGCCCGCGCTCGGCCAGGGCCGCTATCACGCCGTTCTTCCTGCGGATGGCGAAATCGAGATGCATCGGCCCGTTCATCAGCGCAAAGCGCGTATGGCCAAGCTGCAGCAGCAGCCGGGTTGCATCGTAGAAGGCGCCTTCATTGTCGATATCGAGATAGGGATAGTCCGGCTCCGAACCGAAGGATCGCCCGTGCACGACATAGGGCATCGAGAGCGATTTCAGCATGGGGAGCCGCGGGTCGTGGCCGCGCATATAGGCGACGAACAGCGCATCGACATTGCCGCTGATCGCCAGGCGCCTGAGTGCTGCAACCTCGTCATCCGGGTCGGCCGGCATGATGACGAAGTGGAAGTCGTGGCGTACGGCCTCTTCGCCGAGCCCGGCCAGGAATTCGCCGAAATGCACGTCGGACTGATGGCCGGGCGCGGTCGGCATGACAAGGCCGATCGAGCCGGCCTTGCCGGTCGCAAGCCGCTGCGCCGCCTTGTTCGGGCGATACCCGGTTTCCTTGACAGCTTGAAGCACGCGCTCCCGGGTCGCCTCGTTGACCTCGGGATAACCATTGAGCGCTCGGCTCACCGTCGTCTGCGACAGCCCCAGCAATTCCGATAGCTGT
Source organism: Rhizobium sp. BK619 (assembly GCF_014195245.1). Classification (NCBI taxonomy): domain Bacteria; kingdom Pseudomonadati; phylum Pseudomonadota; class Alphaproteobacteria; order Hyphomicrobiales; family Rhizobiaceae; genus Rhizobium; species Rhizobium sp. BK619. The sequence goes on from NZ_JACIBH010000016.1 coordinate 176,126, forward strand.
TTGAGATTCACCTGCTATGCTTCCTCCCGGCCCGCCCGTCGGCCGTTTCTAATAGGCCTGCCGCCTCCCAGTGGCATCCAAAGCGCTTTCAATTATGTAGCATCTGGCGCGCTTGACTCAAGAAAAATCGCTCCATATTTCCCGATAGCCGCTGCTGCAGCGCGATAATGTCCAGGTTCACAGCGGGTTTTCGTGAAATGACTTGACTCCATTCCACCGAAAGTGGAATGAGTTGGGTGTCAAAGCGCTTTGAAATTTCTTTTAAAGGGAATTCGGCGCGGTTGGGATTGTGATGGGAGGTTGATCACATGAAAAAGTCATTTTTGATGGGCGTTGCCGTGGCAGCGCTTTTTGCCGGTGCTGCATCCGCGGCCGATCTGAAATTTGCCCCGGGACAGGATTCCAAGTTCAACTGGAAGAGCTATGACGAATTCAAGGCCGCTCATGCCGATCTGAAGGGTCAGCCGCTGACGATCTTCGGGCCGTGGCGCGGCGAGGACGAGGCGTTCTTCATGAGCGTTCTTGCCTATTTCACCGAAGCGACCGGCATCGATGCCAAATACTCCTCGTCCGAAAATTACGAACAGCAGATCGTCATCGACACGCAGGCGGGCTCGCCGCCGAACATCGCCGTTCTGCCGCAGCCGGGTCTCTTCGCCGACCTCGCCAGCAAGGGCTTCCTGACGCCGCTCGGCGACGAAAACTCCAAGTGGATCAAGGACAATTACGGCGCCGGCGACAGCTGGGTCGGTTACGGCACCTATAAGGGCAAGGACGGCAAGGAAGCCTTCTATGCCTTCCCATACAAGGCCGACGTGAAGTCGCTGGTCTGGTATGTTCCGGAGAACTTCGAGGAAGCCGGCTACAAGATCCCGACGACCATGGAAGAGCTGCATGCCCTGACCGACCAGATCGTCAAGGATGGCGGCGTTCCCTGGTGCATCGGTCTCGGTTCCGGCGGCGCCACCGGCTGGCCGGCGACCGACTGGGTCGAAGACATCATGCTGCGCACCCAGCCGCCTGAGGCCTATGACAAGTGGACGACCAACGAGCTGAAGTTCACCGATCCGGCCGTTGTTGCCGCAATCGACGAGTTCGGCAAGTTCGCCAAGAACGAGAAATATGTCGACGGCGGCGTCGCGGCTGTGGCCTCGACCGATTTCCGCGACAGCCCGAAGGGCCTCTTTGCGGTTCCGCCGAAGTGCTACATGCACCATCAGGCCTCGTTCATCCCGTCCTTCTTCCCTGAGGGCACGAAGCTCGGCCAGGATGCCGACTTCTTCTACATGCCGACCTTTGCGTCGCATCCCGAACTCGGAAAGCCGGTTCTCGGCGCCGGCACGCTCGTTTCGATCACCAAGGACTCGAAGGCGGCCCGTGCCTTCATCGACTTCCTGAAGACCCCGATCGCGCATGAGGTGTGGATGGCGCAGTCGAGCTTCCTGACGCCGTATAAGGGTGTCAGCACCGAGGCCTATGCCAACCCGCAGATGAAGAAGGAAGGCGAGATCCTGACCTCGGCCACCACCTTCCGCTTCGACGGGTCCGACCTGATGCCGGGCAAGATCGGCGCCGGCGCCTTCTGGACCGGCATGGTCGATTTCGTCGGCGGCAAGTCGGCTGAAGAGGCTGCTGGCGAAATCCAGAGCGCCTGGGACGGCATCAAGTAACTTCCAAAATTATGCCGCCGGCTTGCCGGCGGCATGGCCTGCATGACTGGCCGGGTTCGCAAAGAGCCCGGCCATCGCAGGATATATTGTGATTGGGCAATACAAACAGATTGACGATGACCGGCACTGACCCGTCAGAATAACAACCGGTCGCAATAAGATCAGGGGAAGCAGGGGAGGGACGAAATGCTGTTGCAGATAGTGTCCGCTTTGGGCGTCGTGGTCGTCGCCGTTTTGGCGTGCTCGGCCTATTTCTTTTTTTCGAACAAGATCCTGGATCTCGCTTTGCCGGTCAAGGATGGCGACATCCGCGCCGCCTCGCGCAATCTCAACCGCCGTGCGCTGGTGCGGCCGTGGTTGTTCGTCGGTCCGGCGCTCTTCCTGCTCGTCGTCTATCTCGTCTATCCGGTCGTTGCGACTTTCATCCTCTCCTTCTACGACCGCGCCGGCGAGCAATTCGTCGGCGTCGCCAACTATCAATGGGCACTTGGCGACCGCGAATTCCGCCAGTCGATCTTCAACAACATCCTCTGGCTCGCCGTCGTGCCGGCCGCCTGCACCTTTTTCGGCCTCGTCATCGCCGTGATGACCGATCGCATCTGGTGGGGCAATATCGCCAAAAGCATCGTCTTCATGCCGATGGCGATTTCCTTCGTCGGCGCCTCGGTCATCTGGAAATTCATCTATGAATATCGCGGCGGCAACGACGTCCAGATCGGCCTCTTGAACGCCATCGTCCAGACGTTCGGCGGCACGCCCGAGGTGTGGATCTCCGTTCCCTTCTGGAACAATTTCTTCCTGATGGTCATCCTGATCTGGATCCAGACCGGTTTTGCCATGGTCATCCTGTCGGCTGCCCTTCGCGGCATTCCCGAGGAGACGATCGAGGCCGCCGTCATCGACGGCGCCAATGGCTGGCAGATCTTCTGGCGCATCATGGTGCCGCAAGTCTGGGGCTCGATCGCGGTCGTCTGGACGACGATCACCATCCTCGTCCTCAAGGTCTTCGATATCGTGCTGACCATGACCAACGGCCAGTGGCAGTCGATGGTGCTGGCGAACCTGATGTTCAACTGGCTGTTTCGCGGCGGCGGCGATTCCGGCCGAAGTGCTGTTATCGCCATCATCATCATGCTCGCCGTCACACCGATCATGGTCTGGAACGTGCGCCGCGCCAACCGCGAACTGAAGGGCCACTGAGATGACCGCTGTCGGAAGCTACTTCAAGATCGGCCCCGCCCGTCTCTTCGTTCACGCCGCCGTTCTGTTGATCGTCATCGTCTGGCTGATCCCGACGCTCGGCATCTTCGTCAGCGCGCTGCGCGACAAGGACCAGATCGTCGTCTCCGGCTGGTGGACGGCCTTCGTCGGCTCGACGCAGACCGTCGCCGTCCGCCTGGGCACGCCGGACCAGCAGCAGCAGGAAGGCGCAACCTATGTCATCACAGGCAACGTGCTGGAAGGCCAGACCGGCCGTTCGGTAAAAGCCTTCGGCAACCGCGTGCAGCAGCCGGCGGCCTTCGAAGCCGGTCAGACCGCCGATCTCGGCGACGGCGAAAGCCTGCAGATCAACAGCGACGGCAGCTATCGCTATATGAAGAACGCCGCCTTTTCGCCCGACGAAAGGCCGCGGCGCATCTACGCGTCTGTTTCCGCGCCGCCGGAGTTCACGCTGCAGAACTACAACACGGTTCTAAGGGGTGAAGGCATCGGCCAGTCCTTCATCAACTCGCTGACCGTGACGATCCCGGCGACGATCATCCCGATCCTGATCGCCGCCTTTGCCGCCTATGCGCTGAGCTGGATGGAGTTTCCCGGCCGCGCGCTGCTGATTGCGCTCGTCGTCGGCCTGATCGTCGTGCCGCTGCAGATGTCGCTGATCCCGCTGCTGCGCCTCTATAACGAAATCGGCAACCTGCTCGGCCAGCCGTCCAAGACCTATCCCGGCATCTGGCTCGCCCACACCGCCTTCGGCATGCCGCTCGCCATCTATCTCCTGCGGGCCTATATCGCCGGCCTGCCGAAGGAGATCATCGAATCCGCCCGCGTCGACGGCGCCACCGACTTCGAGATCTTCACTCGCATCGTATTGCCTTTGTCCTTCCCGGCACTCGCCTCCTTCGCCATCTTCCAGTTCCTGTGGGTGTGGAACGACCTGCTCGTCGCCATGGTCTTCCTCGGCACCGACAAGGACCACCTCGTTCTCACAGGCAGCCTGAACGCGCTGCTCGGTTCGCGTGGCGGCAATTGGGAGATTTTGACGGCGTCGGCCTTCGTCACCATCATCGTGCCGCTGCTCGTCTTCTTCGGGCTGCAGCGTTATCTGGTGCGTGGCCTGCTGGCGGGTTCGGTCAAGGGAGGCTGACCATTTCCAAACGTGACTTCAGACAGGATATTCCATGAACGTGGCTCCCCAATCGATCTCGACCCCCGATAAGGACTGGTGGCGCGGCGCGGTGATCTATCAGATCTACCCGCGCTCCTACCAGGATTCGAACGGTGACGGCATCGGCGACCTGAAGGGCATCACCGCCCGCCTGCCGCATGTGGCAAGCCTCGGCGTGGATGCGATCTGGATCTCGCCCTTCTTCACCTCGCCGATGCGCGATTTCGGTTACGACGTTTCCGACTACGAAAATGTCGATTCGATCTTCGGCACGCTGGTGGATTTCGACACGATGATCGCTGAGGCCCATCGCCTCGGCATCCGCGTGATGATCGACCTCGTCATCTCCCACAGCTCGGATCAGCACCCCTGGTTCGTGCAGAGCCGCTCCAGCAAGACCAACGCCAAGGCCGATTGGTATGTCTGGGCCGATGCCAAGCCGGATGGTACGCCGCCGAACAACTGGCTGTCGATCTTCGGCGGCTCGGCATGGGCGTGGGATCCGACGCGCATGCAATATTACCTGCACAACTTCCTGACCTCGCAGCCGGATATGAACCTGCATAATCCTGAGGTGCAGGACCGTCTGCTCGACGTCGTGCGCTTCTGGCTCAACCGTGGCGTCGACGGCTTCCGCCTCGACACCATCAATTTCTATTTCCACGACCCGCTGTTGCGCGACAATCCGGCACTTGCGCCTGAGCGCCGCAACGCCTCGACGGCGCCGGCGGTCAATCCCTATAATTTCCAGGAGCATGTCTACGACAAGAACCGGCCTGAAAATCTTGCCTTCCTGCAGCGCTTCCGCGCCGTTCTGGAAGAATTCCCGGCGATTGCCGCCGTCGGCGAAGTCGGCGACAGCCAGCGCGGCCTCGAAATCGTCGGCGAATATACCTCCGGCAACGACAAGATGCATATGTGTTACGCCTTCGAATTCCTCGCCCCCGATCCGCTGACCGCCGAGCGCGTCGAAGAGGTGATGCAGGATTTCGAAGCCGCAGCACCGGATGGCTGGGCCTGCTGGGCGTTCTCCAATCATGACGTCATGCGCCATGTCAGCCGCTGGGGCGGGCTGGTCGCCGATCATGACGCTTTCGCCAAGCTCTATGCCTCGCTGCTGCTGACGCTGCGCGGCTCGGTATGCCTCTATCAGGGTGAGGAGCTGGCGCTGACCGAGGCCGATCTCGCCTATCAGGATCTGCAGGATCCCTACGGCATCCAGTTCTGGCCGGAGTTCAAGGGCCGCGACGGCTGCCGCACGCCGATGGTCTGGGACAGCCAGGTCGCCCAGGGCGGCTTTTCAACAGTCAAGCCCTGGCTGCCGGTGCCGGTCGAGCATATCCTGCGCGCCGTCAGCGTCCAGCAGGGCGACGAGGCTTCGGTGCTGGAGCACTATCGCCGCTTCATCGCTTTCCGCAAACTGCACCCGGCCTTTGCCAAGGGCGAGATCGAATTCGAGGAGCCGCAGGGCGACGCCCTGGTCTTCACCCGTGAATACGGCAACGAGAAGCTGCTCTGCATCTTCAACATGAGCCCGGCCGAAACCGGGGTCACTTTGCCCGGCGGCGAATGGCAGGCGTTGACGGGGCATGGCTTTATCAGCAACAACTATGGCGACAAGATCGATATTCCGGCCTGGGGGGCGTATTTCGCCCGTCTCGCTTAAGGATCAGCAGGGGAGAGAGACATGACTGGACTGACGCTGAAGGATATCCGCAAATCCTACGGTTCCGTGGACGTTCTCCACGGCATCGACCTCGATATCAAGCAAGGCGAATTCATCGTCTTCGTCGGCCCGTCCGGCTGCGGCAAGTCCACGCTTCTGCGCATGATCGCCGGTCTCGAGGCGATCACCGGCGGCGAGATGTATATTGACGGCCATCTCGTCAATGACGTGCCGCCCTCCAAGCGCGGCATCGCCATGGTCTTCCAGTCCTATGCGCTCTATCCCCACATGACCGTCTTCGACAACATGGCTTTCGGCATGAAGATCGCCGGCGAAAGCAAGCAGGAGATCGACCGCCGCGTCAAGGCGGCGGCCGAGAGCCTGCAACTGACGAAATATCTCGACCGCCTGCCGAAGGCGCTTTCCGGCGGCCAGCGCCAGCGCGTGGCGATCGGCCGCGCCATCTGCCGCGATCCGAAGGTCTTCCTGTTCGACGAGCCGCTCTCCAACCTCGATGCCGCGCTACGCGTCGCCACCCGCATCGAGATCGCCCGCCTGAACGAACAGATGGCCGATACGACGATGATCTACGTGACCCACGACCAGGTCGAGGCGATGACGCTTGCCGACCGCATCGTCGTTCTCTCCGCCGGCAATATCGAGCAGGTCGGCGCGCCGCTGGAACTCTACGAGCGCCCGGCCAACCTCTTCGTCGCCAAATTCATCGGCTCGCCGGCGATGAACATCATCCCGGCGACGGTCGCCGCGACCGGAAACCAGACGACGGTGACGCTGACTGGCGGCATGTCGGTGACCCTCGATGTGGCGACCGACGCTTCCGAAAAGGGCAAGCAGGCAAGCTTCGGCGTTCGTCCGGAGGATCTGAGGATCGCTGATGGCGCCGACTATCTTTTCGAGGGCGAGGTCTCGATCGTCGAAGCGCTCGGCGAAGTGACACTGCTCTATATCGAAGGCCTGGTCCCGGGCGAACCGATCGTCGTCAAACTGCCCGGCATCTACGATGTGAAGAAGGGTCAGAAGATGCGTTTTGCGGCCGACAGGCAGAAGCTGCATCTGTTTGATGCAACCGGCCATAGCTACCGGAAATGAGGCGGCCATTTTTGGGGTGATGATCTGAGGAATTGTGCCTGACGGGCCAAATTCTCACTTTCTGTTAAAGATCGGCTGCTACCTTTTCCTCATCGATTTAAGAGGGGGGATAAGCAAGTGGCCGCTTCAAATCCGTCACAGCCAAAGTCTCATTTCCTGAGCAAGGAAGAATCCTTCATGTATGACCGCGAGCAGCGGTTCAAGATGGAGGACACGATGAATGCCGCGCGCATCGAATATACCGAAAAGGGCGTCATGCACGCGGCTTCGCGCCGCTGCGATATCGTCCGTATTTCGATGAGCAGCGCGACGCTCGCGATCCTCACTCAGTTCAACCTGCCGAAGCAGTTCTATCTGGATATTCCGGATGCCCGCATCACCAAGGTTGGCTGCATTCTGATGAAGGTCAACGCCAACAACACGATCGAAGTCCGCTTCCTGCGCCTGTTGACGCAAAAGGAGCTGAACAAGATCTTCGTTTACAGCACCCATCCGGCGCACCGCGACTACGTTCTCGATATCCGCGCCTGAGCGAGCGCAAGACTGATACAGAAAACCCGCGGGTGATTCGTGCGCCCGCGGGTTTTTGTTTGTGCCCGGCAGCGACGCTCAGTGGTGGAAGAGCACGCTGGCGCCCTGATCCGAAGCGCCGACGGCGCGGCGGAAGGGTGCAAAGAGTTCGCGGCCCATGCCGAATTCATTGTCGGAGAGATCGACGGTCACCGGCTCGCGCTCGGCCATATCGGCCGCATCGACGAGCAGCTCGAGCGTGCCCTTGATTGCGTCCAGGCGGATGATGTCGCCCTCGCGGATGCGGGCAATCGGGCCACCGTCGATCGCCTCAGGCGTCACGTGGATCGCGGCCGGCACCTTGCCAGAGGCCCCCGACATGCGTCCGTCGGTCAAAAGCGCCACACGGAAACCGCGGTCCTGTAGCACGCCGAGTGGCGGCGTCAGCTTGTGCAGTTCCGGCATGCCGTTCGCCTTTGGGCCCTGGAAGCGCACGACGGCGATGAAATCGCGGTTGAGCTTGCCTTCCTTGAAGGCGTCTTGCAGCTCCTGCTGGCTGTGGAAGATGATCGCCGGCGCCTCGATGATGTGACGCTCCGGCTTGACGGCGGAGATCTTGATCACCGCCTTGCCGAGATTGCCGCGCAGCATCTTCAGCCCGCCATTCGCCTGGAACGGCGTTTCGATGCTGGAGAGAACCTTGGGATCGACGCTCTTCTCCGGCGACGGCTCGCGCCGGACGGTGCCGTTTTCGCCGAGCCGGGCATCGACCGTATAGGCTTGAAGACCCTGGCCGAAGACGGTGCGCACATCGTCATGCACCAGGCCGTGCTTCAGGAGTTCCTTGATGAGGAAGCCCATGCCGCCGGCCGCCTGGAAATGGTTCACGTCGGCAAGCCCATTCGGGTAGACACGGGCAAGCAGCGGCACCACTTCCGAAAGCTCGGCAATATCCTGCCAGCTGAGTTGGATGCCTGCCGCGCGCGCCATGGCGACGAGGTGCAGCGTATGATTGGTCGAGCCGCCGGTCGCATGCAGGCCGACGACGCCGTTGACCACCGAGCGCTCGTCGATCATCTCGCCGGCCGGGGTGAATTCATTGCCGAGCGCCGTGATCGCCAGCGCCCGCTTGGCGGCTTCGCGCGTCAACGCTTCGCGCAGCGGCGTGCCGGGATTGATGAAGGAGGAGCCGGGCAGGTGGAAGCCCATGATCTCCATCAGCATCTGGTTGGAATTGGCGGTGCCGTAGAAAGTGCAGGTGCCGGGGCCGTGATAGGATTTGGACTCGGCCTCCAGGAGCTCGGCGCGACCGACCTTGCCCTCGGCGAAGAGCTGGCGCACGCGCGACTTTTCGTCGTTCGGCAGGCCTGTCGTCATCGGGCCGGCCGGCACGAAGATCGACGGCAGATGCCCGAAGGAGAGCGCGGCAATGACGAGGCCCGGTACGATCTTGTCGCAGACGCCGAGGAAGAGGGCGGCATCGAACATGTTGTGCGACAGGCCGACGCCCGCCGACATGGCGATCAGGTCGCGCGAGAACAGCGAAAGCTCCATGCCCGGCTGTCCCTGGGTGACGCCGTCGCACATTGCCGGCACGCCGCCCGCCACCTGCGCCACGCCGCCTGCCTCTGCGGCGGCCTCGCGGATGATCGCCGGATAGGTCTCGAACGGCTGGTGGGCCGAGAGCATGTCGTTATAGGCGGTGATGATGCCGAGATTGGGGATGTGGTCGCCGGCGAGCGCATCCTTATCGGCGGGGGAACAGACCGCAAAGCCGTGGGCGAGGTTAGCGCAGCCGAGCACCGAGCGCTGGACGCCCTTGGAAGCGGCGGCGCGCAGGCGCTCCAGATACCGCTCGCGGGTTGGCTTCGAGCGTTCGACAATGCGATCGGTGATCGCAGAAATGCGTGCGTGAGCGGACATGGAAGATCCCTGCCTTGTTCGTTGTCTAATCTGTTTCGGCGGCTCTGGCCTGATATTCGATCCGGATTGACGGCCGATCAGGGAGCCCAGTAGATCTCGACCGGGGAAGTGGCCCGGCGCAGAATGGCGCGGATCGGCATCTCTGCCTCGTCACCGCTGCCTTCCGCCTTGGCGAGAACGTCTTTTTTGCCTTCGCCCTCAATATGGAGAACCAGGAGTGCGGCATCCTGAAGACTGGAGAATGTAAAGGTCAGCCGCGGCTCGCCGGCCCCTTCCGCTTCCATGGGGATGACGCCGCGCGGCGTCGATGCATCGAGCGCCGTGGCAAGATTGCTGCCGCCGGGAAAGAACGAGGCGGTGTGGCCGTCGCCGCCCATGCCGAGGATGACGACGTCGAAGGGAATGCCGATTTCAGCACTCTTTTCAGTCGCGAGCCGCGCGGCTTCCTCGACGGAGGCGGCAGGCTGGTAAAGCGGCACGAAACGTGCCGACTTCGCCTTGTTCTGCAAGAGATTGGCATCGACTAGCATATGGTTCGAGCGCGCATTGTCGGCCGGCACGAAACGTTCGTCGACGAGCGTGATCGTCACCTTGTCCCAGGCGATGTCGCGCGTCGACAGCACCTGGAAGAAGGCCTTCGGGGTCGAGCCGCCGGAAACGGCGATGGACGCCGTTCCGCGGGCTGAGATCGCCGCCGAAAGCGTATCGGCGACCTTGTCGGCGAGGCTGCCGGCGAGATCTGCGGGGCTGGCGAAGGAATGCAGGGTCGATGCCATCGGTTTCGTCCTAGATATCGTCATGCCAGGTGCGGCCGTCGCGCTCGATCAGCGCGATGGCCTGGCTCGGGCCCCAGGTGCCGGCGGTATAGCCCTGCACCTGCTGGCCGGTGGTTTCCCAACCCTTCAGGATCGGATCCACCCATTTCCATGCGGCCTCGACTTCGTCGCGGCGCATGAACAGGGTCTGGTTGGATCGGATCACGTCCATCAGCAGGCGCTCGTAGGCGTCGGGATTGCGGACGTTGAAGGCCTGGGCGAAGCTCATGTCGAGCGAGACGTTGCGCAGGCGCATGCCGCCCGGGCCCGGATCCTTGATCATCAGCGACTGCTTGACGCCCTCATCCGGCTGCAGCCGGATGATCAGCTGGTTGGCGACGATGCGCCCGGCCGCCTGGTCGAAGATCGCATGCGGGATCGGCTTGAAGGTGATGACGATCTCGGACATGCGTCCGGTCAGGCGCTTGCCGGTGCGGATATAGAAGGGCACACCCGCCCAGCGCCAGTTGTTGATCTCCGCCTTGATGGCGACGAAGGTCTCGGTGTTGGAGACGCCGCCTTCGAGCTCTTCGAGATAGCCCTTGACCGGGCCGCTGCCCGAAGCGCCGGCGCGATACTGGCCGCGGACCGTCGCCTGCTCGACATTGGAGGCATTGAGCGGCTTCAGCGCGCGCAGCACTTTCAGCTTCTCGTCGCGGACGGCTTCCGAATCCATCGACGAGGGCACTTCCATCGCCGTCAGGCAGAGCAACTGCAGGATATGGTTCTGCACCATGTCGCGAAGCGCGCCCGCCGTATCGTAATAGCCGGCGCGGCCTTCGAGGCCGACCGCTTCAGCCACGGTGATCTGCACGTGATCGATGTAGTTGGCGTTCCACAGCGGCTCATAGAGCGCGTTGGCGAAGCGCAGCGCCATCAGGTTCTGCACCGTCTCCTTGCCGAGATAGTGATCGATGCGGAAGATCTGTTCTTCCTTGAAGGCGCGGCCGATCGTATCGTTGAGCTGCAGGGCCGAGGCAAGGTCGCGGCCGATCGGCTTCTCGACGACGATGCGGGTCGACTTGGTGATCAGCTTGTGGTCGTGGATCTTCTGCGAAATATCGCCGAAGATGCCGGGCGCGACGGCGAGGTAGAAGGCGCGCACGCGCTCCTTGCCTTCGTCGAGCAGCTTCTTCAGCTGGTCCCAGCCGGTGTCGGTGCGGGCGTCGACCGAGACGTAGTAGAGACGGGCGCAGAACTTCTCCACCTCGGCTTCGTCATATTCGCCCTTCTTCAGGTGCTCGTTCAACGCATCCTTGGCGAATTTGCGGTATTCCTCATGGGAAAGCGGGCTGCGCGAAGCGCCGATCACCCGGGTCGGTTCGGAGAACTGGCCCTCGATCTGGCGATGGTAGAGCGCGGGCAGAAGCTTGCGTTCGGCAAGGTCGCCGCTGCCGCCGAAGACGACGTAATCAAAAGGCTCAACGGGAATAATCTGGCTGCTCATGAGCTTGTCTCTCAATCAGGCTGGTTGGCGGCCCTTTTAATCTAATCGATTTAAAAAAGCCAGTGTGCAGTGCAATGAATCTGTCAGGCACTGGTTTTAGTGCGAATTTCCGGAAGAGGAAATCCGCAATCAGACTAAAACTTGTCGCGAAGCGCAAACCACGACAAGGCGAGGAAAAGCAGCGGTGCCCGCATCCGCGCCCCGCCGGGAAAGGCGGGAATATCGAGCGACGCGAAGAGATCGAGATCGCCGGATTTTCCAAGCACCGTTTCCGCATAGAGCTTGCCACAGTAGTTTGACAGCATGACGCCATGGCCGGAATAACCGCCGATCGAGGTGACGCCCGGCATCACCTCGCGCACGAAAAGCTGGCGCGGCATGGTGATGCCGACAGTGCCGCCCCAGGCATGGGTGATCTCGATGTCTTTCAGATCAGGATAGATCTCGGCGATCTGCCGGCGGATATGCTCCGAAATGTCCCGCGGATTGTCCGCCGTATAGGCCTCGCGCCCGCCAAACAGCAGCCGGCCTTCGAACCGGCGGAAGTAACGCACGACGAAGCGCGAATCGGCCACCGCCTCGCCCCCCGGCAGCACGTCGGGATGCCGGTCGAGCGGAGCGGTGGCGCCGATGAAGGAGCGGATCGGCATGACATGGCTTGCCGTCACCGGCTCCAGATTGCCGATATGGCCGTTGCAGGCGATCAGCGCGCGGCTGGCGGTGATCGTTCCCCTGTCGGTTTCGATCGTCACCTTGCCGCCGCCCTGGTGAATCGTCTTTGCCTTTGTCATCTCGAAGATCCCAGCACCGGCGTTGGCTGCGACCCGCGCCAGGCCGATCAGCAGCTTCAGCGGATGGATATGGCCGGTGCCGACATCGCGCACGCCGCAATAAAAACGCTTCGAGCCGAGCCGCTCCTGCGTTTCCCTCTCGTCCATGAAGCTGATGTGCGGATAGCCGTAGCGCTGCGCGGCGATTTCGGCAGTCTGGCGATAGTCGCGTTCATAGCTTGCCTTGTGCGCAACGTTGAGCTGGCCGGGCACATAATCGATCTCGATCTGGTGCTCGCGGGCGAAATCGAGGAGATGGCGCTTGGCCGCCTCGGCAATGTCGAACAGCGCCTTCGAGCGATGATAGCCGATCTTCTCCTCGAGTTCTTCCGGCCACCATCGCTGGCCGGTGCCGAGCTGGCCGCCATTGCGCCCGGACGCCCCGTCACCGAAGCGGCAGGCCTCGATCAGCACCACCGAGACGCCGGACTTGGCCAGATTATAGGCGGCCTGCAGCCCGGTATAGCCGCCGCCGATGATGGCGACATCACATGTTCTCGAGCCGTCGAGAGCGGCATAGCTCGGCCGCTCCCCGGCGGTTGCCTGATACCAGGATAGGCCCGGCGAGATCGGGCTCTGCCACGTCTCCTGCGATGCCATGACGCTGCCTCACACGTTGAGCAGAAGGAATTCCCGCTCCCAGGGGCTGATCACCTGCATGAAGGTCTCGAATTCGCCGCGCTTGACGCCGGCGTAGAGGCCGATGAACTGCGTGCCGAAAATCTCCTCGAAAGCCGGCTCGTCCTCGAGCAGCGCCACGGCTTCCAGGAGGCCGCGCGGCAGGTCGATCGAGCCCTCATTGGCCGAATCCTCGGTCGGCGCCGTCGGCTCAATCTGCTTCATGATGCCGAGCAGGCCGGCGGCGAGCGAGGCGGCAAGCGCCAGATAAGGATTGGCATCCGAGCTCGGCAGCCGGTTTTCGACGCGCCTGGCCTGCGGATCGGATACTGGCACGCGGAAGGCGGTCGTCCGGTTGTCGTAACCCCAGGCATTGTTGACCGGGCAGGACATATCGGGCTGCAGGCGCCGATAGGAATTCACATAGGGCGCCAGCATCGCCATCGCGCTCGGCACGAATTTCTGCATGCCGCCGATGAAATGGAAGAACTCCTTCGAGGCCGATCCGTCCGGATTGGAGAAGACGTTCTTGCCCGTTTCGATATTGACCACCGACTGATGGATATGCATCGCCGAACCCGGCTGGGCCTGCATCGGCTTGGCCATGAAGGTCGCATAAATGTCGTGCTTCAGCGCCGCCTCGCGGATCGTGCGTTTGAACAGGAACACCTGGTCGGCAAGTTCGATCGGATTGCCGTGGCGCAGGTTGATCTCGAGCTGCGCCGGTCCCTCTTCATGGATCAGCGTATCGATCTCGAGGCCCTGCTTCTCCGAGAAATGATAGATATCGTCGATCAACTCGTCGAATTCGTTGATCCCGGCGATCGAATAGCCCTGGCCGCCGAGGATCGAGCGGCCGGACCGGCCCTTGGGCGGGTGCAGCGGATAGTCGGGGTCGTCATTCTTGGCGACCAGGTAGAATTCGATCTCCGGCGCCACGATCGGCTTCCAGCCGCGGTCGTGATAGAGGCTCATGATCCGCTTCAGCACGTTGCGCGGCGTATAGGGCACTTCGCCGCCGTCGGAATCGACGATGTCGCAGATCACCTGTGCCGTCGGGTCGGTCTCCCAGGGCACCACCGAAAGCGTCGAAAGATCCGGCATCAGCTTCAGGTCGCTGTCGCGCGGCTCGTAGCGGAAGCTCTCGGTCTCCTCCGGATACTCGCCGGAAATCGTGTGCCGGTAGATCGCCGAAGGCAGCGCCAGCGAGGTGTTCGAGGTGAATTTCGAGCTCGGCATCATCTTGCCGCGCGGAACGCCGGCAAGGTCCGGCGTGATGCATTCGATGTCTTCGATGCCCCTGTCCCTCAGCCACCGGGCTGCTTCCTTCCAGTTCGCAACGCCGCGCAGAGACCCGGGGTCCGGGGGAGTTTTCTTCGAGGCGGGTACGTTTCTGGCAGGCTTCAGCGTCGTCTTTTTTGGGGACATGACACACCGGTTTGGTTGATCGTGGCGCCATCATAACCGGACTTTGCCAATTGGCGAGAGGTTGAGAACGTTGACTTTCGCCCTTTGATGGAAAAAGAAGGCGCTGTCTTGATCGGGGAAACAAGTTTGCAGCGCAAAAGCGACGTCATCGTCATCGGCGCCGGGGCGGCGGGCATGATGGCGGCCATCCGGGCGGGAAAACGCGGCCGCTCGGTCGTGGTCCTCGACCATGCAAGGGCGCCGGGCGAGAAGATCCGCATCTCGGGCGGCGGCCGCTGCAATTTTACCAATATCCATGCCGGGCCGAAGAACTTCCTTTCCGCCAATCCGCATTTCTGCAAGTCGGCGCTTGCCCGTTTCACGCCGGCCGATTTCATCGCCATGGTCGACCAGCACGGTATCGCCTGGCATGAAAAGACGCTCGGCCAGCTTTTCTGCGACGATAGCGCCAAAGACGTCATCCGCATGCTGCTGACGGAGATGCGCGCGGCCGGCGCGCAGTTGCATCTCGGCACCGAGATAACAGGCGTCGAAAAGGTGGAGGCGGGTTTTCGCGTCTCGACCGGTGAAGATGCTTTCGAAGCCTCGGCGCTCGTCGTTGCCACAGGCGGCAAGTCGATCCCGAAGATGGGCGCCACCGGCTTTGCCTATCGCCTGGCCGAGCAGTTCGGTCTGCCGGTGCTCGAAACCCGCCCCGGCCTCGTGCCGCTGACGCTCGATCCCGGCCTGCTCGAGGCCATCGCGCCGCTTGCCGGCATTGCCGCCCCGGCCGAAATCCGCCATGGCAGGACCGCCTTTCGCGAAGCGCTGCTGTTCACCCATCGCGGCCTCAGCGGCCCCGCCATTCTGCAGATCTCCTCCTATTGGCGCGAAGGCGACGAGATCGTCGTTTCGATCGAACCGGATATCGACATTGGAGCACATCTGAAGACGGCAAAGCAGCTGAATGGCCGCCAGTCGCCGCAGACAGCACTTAGCGACATCCTGCCGAAGCGGCTGGCCCAATTTCTCGTCGAGCGCGAAAAGATCGCCGGCAACATGGCCGACCTGCCCGACAAGGCGCTGCTGCGCCTCGCCGCGGCGGCGCAGAACTTTACGGTCAAGCCGTCCGGCTCGGAAGGTTACCGCACCGCTGAAGTGACGCTCGGCGGTATCGATACGGCAGCGCTCGATTCCCGCAGCATGGAGGCCAAGGCCGTGCCTGGGCTTTATTTCATCGGCGAATGCGTCGACGTCACCGGCTGGCTCGGCGGCTATAATTTCCAATGGGCCTGGGCCTCCGGATTTGCCGCCGGCGAATATGCGTAAATCGAATGCATGTCGCCCGGAAGTGTGCGGCGGTTCCGGGACAACGACATGCATAAAACAATGGGCTAAAGCGCGTCGCATGAATCAAATTTGGTGCGACGCGCTTTAGGTAATACCGATTCAAGACTTCTTAAGAGAGGTGCGCCATCCTGTCTCAATTGGCGATCTGCAAAGCTCTTCCTAAATAAGCTTTACCAGCAAGCCGTTTTGTTGGATTGTTGTGTCAGACAGAAGTGAGGTTTCGAGCATGACCAGAAACACACGACGCGCCCGCGCCATCGCAATTGCCGAGGCGAAGCCGAACGCCCGCATGGTCGCCCTGCGTTACCTGATGCTCGCAGCCGGCGCTACCGCCGCCAGCCTCGCACTGCTTCTTTCGCACGTCCTCTGATCCTGTCTTCAGGCTTGCAATGAAGGTCGCGGTGCAATTGCGCCGCCCCGCGGCATCACGGCCTACAAAATTGCAACTATTTCACTGCCTTGGCTTCATCCGCCGCAACCGCTTATCCGAAAATTAATATCTAATCTGACACAATTGCCCGCGATTATTTGGGCATCTCCAAAGTTGTTTGGACATGAACTGGCAATGACTGCCGCCTGGCTTCCGGGTTCCCCAATGTAAATTACGAACAGCTCGATGTGTACCCGGCTGGCGCCAGATGGCCGCCTGCGGGAGGAGTGGTGTATGAAAGGCCCGGAACGCCATGTTGATTGACAAGATTCTTTCCCGCTTCAGGATCAAGACGAAGGTCCTGATCTTCGTTCTGCCTTTCGTCGTCACCATTTCGGCGGTCGGCCTGACGGGCCTTTACGCTTCGGGACTGCTGCAGGGCCGCATGGAAATATCCAACAGCGTCTTGCAGTCGCTAAGCGGGTTCAAGGATCTTTATGGTTCGATGGACGATTTCCTGCGCATCACCAGCCAGCAGGCGCGCGACAAGCTGCTTGCGGATCTGAAGACCCAGCAGGGCGTGCTCGATGCGACGCTGAACCAGGTCGGTGACGAGGCTGCCGGCCGCGATAGCCTGGCCGAAGCGTCGCGCCGCACGAAGGATATATCCGGCGTCGTCGACAAGCTTTGGGGCCTGCACGAACAGGAACAGGCACTGCATGAGCAGATCGACGCAGCGCAAAAGAGCCTGATCAGCACCCGCTTCACGGTCTCCTATCAGGCCGAGGAATTGCAGACCGCGCTTCAGCAGGACGAGGGCGCCGCCACCATCACCCTTCGCACGGCCGACCGCCTCTTGAAGGGCGGCGACTTCCTCGGCACCGTTGCCAGCGGCTACAGCAAGCCGCAGACGCCGCAGGAGAAAATCGCCTACATCAACGAACAGATGCCTGCGATCATCAAATCCCAGCGCCTGATCGCCATTTCGGTTTCGACCAACCAGAAGAACGTCATCGACGCATTGGCGGCGACCATCGACAGCATCAAGGCGATCGCGGCGATGCCCGCTCCGACCGATGAGAACATCGCCGAACTCGGCCGTCTCGTGTCGCGCTTCCGCCAGACCTCGACCTATACGCAGCTGACCGCAACGCAGAAGATGCGCGAGGCGACACAGCGTTTCGCCGACCTCGAGGGCCGCATCGGCCAGACCAACTCCGTCCTTCAGGATACAAGGCGTCTCGAAAATTCCGTCTATGCGCTGCAGATCGTGCTTTCTGATTTCCTCGCCAATTCCAGCAAGGACAATCTCGTTCGCCTGCAGCAGCAGGCCGGCACGCTTGGCAAGGACATGCAGGTGCTGATCACCAGCGCCAAGGGCATGGGCTTTGCCGAAGGCATATCGGGCGCGATCCAGCCGGCACTCGACGCCATCTCCGGCGGCGGCTCGAAGATCGTCGACACGATCGCCGAGCGTGTCACGGCCTATGCCGCAGCCCGCCAGGAACTCGACCAGATCTGGACGAAGCTCACCGATTTCGCCGAGCTGCAGAAGCAGACGGCCGGCACCGAGCGCACCCAGGCAAACAGCATCTCCGTCATGACCACCGGTCTCGGCATTCTCCTGTCGATCCTCGGCGGCATTGCCCTGGTGCTGACGCTGCAGCGCCCGATCAGCCAGATCACCGCCGCCATGCGCCGCATCGCCGAAGGCGCGCTGGAGACCAATATCTCCGGCGAGCAGCGCCACGATGAAATCGGCGACATGGCCCGCGCGCTCGGCATCTTCAAGGAAAATGCCATCTCGAAGATCCGCATCGAGGAGCAGAGCGACGAAGAGCGCGCCGCCGCCGAACATGAGCGCCAGCGCAACGACGCCGACAAGCGCGAAATGGATCGGCAGATCGAATTCGCCGTCAACGCGCTCGCTGCCGGCCTCGAACGCATGTCGCAGGGCGATATTTCGACGACGATCGAAACGCCCTTCATCGGCCGCCTC
Organism: Rhizobium sp. BK619; assembly: GCF_014195245.1. NCBI lineage: Bacteria > Pseudomonadati > Pseudomonadota > Alphaproteobacteria > Hyphomicrobiales > Rhizobiaceae > Rhizobium > Rhizobium sp. BK619. The sequence continues at coordinate 194,227 of NZ_JACIBH010000016.1, forward strand.
GAACAGCTGCGCCAGGATTTCAACGGGTCGATGATGCGCCTGCAGGCGACGATGAGCCAGATCCGCGACAATGTCGAACTGATCCAGGGCAATGGCAACCAGATGGCCCAGTCGGCCGAGGATCTGTCCAAGCGCACCGAACAGCAGGCTGCCTCGCTCGAAGAGACCGCGGCCGCCGTCGATGAGATCACCGTCACCGTCCGCTCGTCGGCAGAACGCGCCAAGGATGCCGATCAGATCGTCCGCCAGGCCAAGCGCAGCGCCGATGATTCCGCCGTCGTCGTCAACAATGCGATCGATGCGATGGGCCGCATCGAGGATGCCTCGCGCCAGATCGAGCAGATCATCGGCGTCATCGATGAGATCGCCTTCCAGACCAACCTGCTGGCCCTCAACGCCGGCATCGAGGCGGCGCGCGCCGGTGAAGCCGGCAAGGGCTTTGCGGTCGTCGCCATGGAAGTCCGCGAACTTGCCCAGCGCTCCGCAGCCGCGGCGCAGGAGATCAAGGGCCTGATCAACAAGTCGACCAACGAGGTCAGTTCCGGCTCGCAATTCGTGCAGGAGACCGGCACGGTGCTTGCCAAGATCAGCGCCCAGATCGTCACGATCAGCCAGCATGTCGAGATGATCGCCCGCGCCAGCCACGACCAGTCCAACGCGCTGCAGAGCGTCAATGCGACCGTCAACCAGATGGACCAGATGACGCAACAGAACGCCGCGATGGTCGAGGAGACGACTGCCGCCAGCCGCGAACTGGCCGACGAGGCCGATTCCCTGCGCAGACTGATCCAGCAGTTCAAGATCGACGGCGAGGCGGCAGCCGGCCCGGTTTACCGCGCCGCCTGATCGCCAACCGATCTGCCTTCAATCGAACGGCCCCGGCTTTATTCCGGGGCCGTTTTATGTTTTAGAATCGCTCTGCCTGCGGCCCTGATTTACCGAAAATTTTCCTTAACGCTTTTCGTCTAATTTAACCTCGGTTTGTCTGCCGGGGGTTTTGATGCTGCGCCTTTTTTCTACGTCGATCGTCCGCCAGATCGTTGCGATCACGCTGTTTCTGCTGGCGATCAGCACGGCCGCCATCGTCGGCGTGACCTATTATAATCTCAGCCGTTATGTCATGGACGGGGCCGTCTCCGACGCCAGGGATGCCACCCGCGCCATGGCCGTCCTTTACGGCGCGGCCGATCAGGCGGCAAAGATCGAGCTGAAAGACAATGGGCTTTCCACCGTCACGGAAGACGCCATCCCCGCCCTTGCAGATCATTCGCTGGTCGATCGCACGGCGCAGTCGATCGCCGGTGTTGCCACAATCTTCCAGAAGCAGGGCGGCGACTACGTCCGCATCTCCACCAACGTCAAGAAGGAAAACGGCGACCGCGCCGTCGGCACCAAGCTGGTCGCCGAGCATCCCGCTCAGCCGGTTCTCGCCAGGGGCGAAGCCTATTACGGCCAGGCCGAGCTTTTCGGCCGCAAGTTCATGACCGGTTATTTCCCGGTCAAGAACGCATCGAGTGCCAATGTCGGCATTCTCTTCATCGGCATTCCGATGGAGGTCTATTATCAGCGCATGTATGAGCTGCAGATGCTGGTCCTTGGCGTCGGCGCCATCGTCATGCTCCTCGTCGGTGTTCTTGCCTTCTATGCAATCCGCCTGTCGGTGAAGCCTTTGCAGGCGCTGACCGCGAGCGTTCACGCGATTTCCTCAGGCGATCTCGACGGCGCGATCCCCTGTGTCGAGAAGAAGAACGAGTTCGGCGATATCGGCCGGGCCTTGGCGCTGTTCCGCGACAGCGCCCGCGCCAGGCGCGATCTGGAAACCCAGGCAGCCGAACAGCGCGCCTTGAGCGATGCCGAACGTGCCAGGAACGATGCCGACAAGCGTTCGCTCGACAGCCAGATCGACTTTGCCGTCAACCAGCTTGCCGCCGGCCTCGGACGCCTGTCGCAGGGCGATGTCTCCGAAACGATCGGCACGCCCTTCGTCGGCCGGCTGGAGCAATTGCGCGTCGATTTCAACGCTTCGCTGCTGCGGCTCCAGGACACGCTCTCCGGTATCCGCGAAAGCGCCTCGACCATCCAGCGCAACAGCGGCGCCGTCTCGGTTTCAGCAAGCGAGCTTTCGAAACGCACCGAGGCGCAGGCGGCAAGCCTCGAAGAGACCGCCGCCGCGGTGGAGGAGATTACCGTCACGGTTCGCTCTTCGGCCGAGCGCGCCCGCGAAGCCAACAGCGTCGTCGCCGCGACCAAGAAGACGGCCGACAATTCCGGCGCCGTCGTCGGCGATGCCGTCGCCGCCATGGAGCGCATCGAAGAGGCCTCGCAACGCATCGAGCAGATCATCGAGGTGATCGACGACATCGCCTTCCAGACCAACCTGCTGGCGCTCAACGCCGGCATCGAGGCGGCCCGCGCCGGCGAAGCGGGCAAGGGTTTTGCCGTCGTCGCCCAGGAGGTCCGCGAACTCGCCCAGCGTTCGGCCGATGCGGCGCGCGAGATCAAGTCGCTGATCGAGACCTCCAGCCGCGAGGTGACGGTGGGCTCCGAACTGGTTCAGAAGACCGGCAGCGTCCTTGCGGCGATCAGCCATGAGATCATCGCGATCAGCGGCCATGTCGAGACGATCGCCACCGCAAGCCGCGATCAGTCGGCAGCACTTCAGGAGGTCAACGGTTCGGTGAACGCCATGGACCAGATGACCCAGAAGAACGCCTCGATGGTGGCCGAGACGACGCAGGCAAGCCGCCTGCTTGCCGGCGAGGCCGATACGCTGATGGCGTTGATCGAGCGCTTCCGGATCATTGCCGAGCCCGCCGCTCATCTTGGGACCAGGAAGGTCGCCTGAGGCGCGCAGCTGTAGCCGCCGCCGGATTGCGCCGCAGCTTTGCGGCGTCGTCTGAGACTGAGATCAAGCGAGGTCAGCCAGGCGGCGAAATTGACGAGACCGCTGTCGCCGAACTCGGCATAGAACCGATCCTCGTCGGTCTTGCCTCTGCCCGGCCTGCAAATGTGCCGATATCCCTGGGTGGCTGCGATGGTGATCAGATCGATCATGGCGATGTCCTTTCTGTAGAAGACATCTCCTGATTTAGGCATCGAATATCTCTTCATAAACAGGGAAAATCCCGCTATGTTTTTCATTGATGAAAAACGCGAATTGGGATTCCTACCAGCTGTTCTTGCAGGTCGCCCGCCTCGGCGGCCTGACGGGGGCAAGCACGGCAAGCGGGCTCAGCCCTGCGACCGTCGGCCGGCGTATGCTCGATCTCGAACAGGAGGTCGGCCGCGCCTTGTTTTCACGCAGCCAGACCGGCTACCGCCTGACCCAGGACGGCCAGGCGCTGCTCGATCACCTTCAGGAGATGGAGGCCGCCGCCCGCAAGGTGGAGGCGTGGCGTCAATCGGGCGAGGGCGGCACGACCGTCAGGATCGCCGCCGGCACCTGGGTCGCCTGGCTGCTGACCGAGAATTTCACCGCCATCCGCATGCCGGGCGACGGCTTTGCCATTTCGCTCACCATCGGCGAGGCGCGGGCGAGCCTTGCCTATCGTGAGAGCGATATCGGCATTCGCGCCTTCGAACCGGAGGAGGCCAATCTTGCCGCCCGTCGGCTCGGCGAGGTCGCCTATGCCGTCTATATCAGACGTAACGCTGCCGAGACCGATGAGCGCTGGATTGCCGTGGCCGAGGAGGAGGCGATCTCCGCCTATCTGCGCTGGCCGCATGCCAATGCCGCCGCCGGGATCGTCGCCACCGTCAACCGGCCGCGTTCGCTGCCCGATCTGGTGCGCGCCGGCGCCGGCAAGGCAGTGCTTCCCTGTTTTGTCGGCGATCTCCATCCCGATTTGCAGCGCCTTGGCGGCGAGCTCCCGGAATTGCGCCACGCGCAATGGATCGTCATGAACGCCGAGGACCGCCGTCGCCCGGAGATCCGCACGGTCGCCGACCGCATGACCAAGCTGATCAGAAGTTATGCCGATCTCTTCGCCGGAAAACGGCCGAGCCGCGGCTGAAATAAAGATGAAGCGCCCGCGCATTTCTTAGGATACACGGGCGTTCTCCTCAATGCCGGTTGGTGACGACGACGGGGATCAGCAGATCGCCCCAGTTGCCGTCGCCGCCGTGATGGCGGGCCGAGCGCACCAGCTCGACCGAGACGCCGGCCTCGACCGCCTTCATGACCGATTGGTTCAGCCGATGCAGGTCGTTGGCGAGCATGCGGATCGTCGTCTGCTGATCCTCGCTCATGCTGGTCGCCTGCTCCTCGGCCCGTTCCCTGACGCGTGAAATGGATGCCATGATTTTCTTCTCCTCTTTCGCTCTATTCCGCAGCCGGTTTGAACTGCGCATGTTCGGTTGAATCGTGCATTGCCGTGGTCGACGACCGGCCGCCGGTGATGGCAAGCGACACCGCGTCGAAATAGCCGGTGCCGACCTCGCGCTGATGTTTGGTGGCGGTATAGCCGTTGACCTCGGCGTCGAATTCCGCCTGCTGCAGCTCCGAATAGGCCGACATCTGCCGCTGCCGGTAGCCGCGCGCCAGCTCGTACATGCCGTAATTCAGCTGGTGGAAGCCGGCGAGCGTGATGAACTGGAACTTGTAGCCCATCGCGCCGAGTTCGCGCTGGAACTTTGCGATCGTCGCCTCGTCGAGGTTTTTCTTCCAGTTGAAGGACGGCGAGCAATTATAGGCGAGCAGCTTGCCGGGATGGACCCTGTGCACGCCTTCGGCAAACCGCCGCGCCTGATCGAGGTCGGGCTTCGAGGTCTCGCACCAGATCAGATCGCAATAGGGTGCATAGGCAACGGCCCGGGCGATGCAGGGTTCGATGCCGTTCCTGACCTGATAGAAGCCTTCGACGGTGCGCCCGGCATCATAATCAACGAAGGGCTGGTCGCGTTCGTCGATATCGGATGTCAGCAGCTTTGCCGCTTCCGCGTCGGTGCGGGCAATCACCAGCGTCGCAACGCCCATGACGTCGGCGGCAAGCCGGGCGGCGTTGAGATTGCGGATATGGGCGGCCGTCGGGATCAATACCTTGCCGCCGAGATGGCCGCATTTCTTTTCCGAGGCAAGCTGATCCTCGAAGTGGACGCCGGCCGCACCCGCCTCGATATAGGCCTTCATGATCTCGAAGGCGTTGAGCGGCCCGCCGAAGCCGGCTTCCGCATCGGCGACGATTGGCGCGAACCAGCTGTCGACGGAAAGCCCCTGACCCTCCGAGGTCTCGATCTGATCGGCGCGCTGCAGCGTGCGATTGATGCGCTTGGCAAGCTCCGGCCCGGCATTGGCGGGGTAGAGCGACTGATCGGGATACATCGCCGATGCCGTATTGGCGTCGGCCGCCACCTGCCAGCCGGAGAGATAGATCGCCTTCAGTCCGGCGCGCACCATCTGCATCGCCTGGTTGCCGGAAAGCGCGCCGAGCGCATTGACGAAATCCTCCTGGCGCAGCAGCCGCCACAACCGGTCCGCCCCCATTTCGGCGAGCGTATGGGTCAGCGCCACCGAGCCCCTCAGCCGCCGCACGTCATCGGCCGAATAGGGCCTGTCGATGCCGTCGAAGCGGCCTGTCGGTGCATTGGGAACAAGTTTGTAAAAATCGGTCATGCTGATCTCCTCACTAAAAATCGATATCGCGGGTGTTGATGACAAGATTGACAATATCGCCCGGCATGGCCAGGAAAACCTTTGATTTCCGGCTAGGAAAGAGGTTAAGATGACGAGGATTGACAGAGCGGCGCTGTGAATTTGTAAAATTTTGTAAATGCTGACGCCGCAGGCCTGTCAAAGGGTGTGACAATGGCGGAACGGAAAATATTCGCAGGCCCGAAATTGCGGCGCATCCGCAATGCGCTGGCGCTGACCCAGACCGCCATGGCCGAGGCGCTGGAAATATCGCCCTCCTATCTGAACCTGATCGAGCGCAACCAGCGGCCGCTGACGGTGCAGCTGCTGTTGAAGCTCGCGGCCGTCTACAGGGTCGATCTGGAGGAGTTGCGCGGGCAGACCGGCGGCAGTCTCGGCCAGCTGAAGGAGGTCTTTGCCGATCCACTGCTATTGGGCGAGCTGCCCGGCGACCAGGAACTGGTCGAGGTGGCAGAAGCCGCACCCAATGCGGCAAGCGGCATGATCAAGCTTTACCGCGCCTATCGCGAGCAGGCGGCAAGGCTGTCCGATCTGACGGCGCTGATGGCCGCTGAAGGCCATGCACCTGTCGCCGCCGGCCGTTTGCCGCTCGACGAGGTGCGCGAGACGCTGGAACGCCGCTCGGCCTATTTCGGGCGGATCGAGACGGCGGCGGAAGCCCTTGCCGCAACGCTTCCCGGCGGCCTCGATCTTGCTGCCGGGCTGAAGGATTGGCTGCGCGCAGAGCGCGGCATCGCGGTGCGGGTCCTGCCGGTGCACGTCATGCCGGATCTGCGCCGCCGTTTCGATCGCCATTCGATGCGCCTTTTCATCTCGGAGCGCCTGTCGCAGGCCGACCGCGCCCATGAAATCGCCGTTGAGGCGGCGACCCTTGCCTTGTTGCCGGCCATCGACGCCGAACTCGACGATCTCCAGCTCTCCTCAGCCGAGGCGCGCCGCATCGCCCGCTTCGAGCTTGCCCGCATCGCCGCCCTGGCGCTTGCCATGCCCTATGAGGCCTTCCTGTCCGCGGCGAAGACGACACGCTACGATATCGACATTCTGCGCGCCCGCTTCGGCGTCTCCTTCGGCCATGCCGCCGCACGCCTGACGATGCTGCAGCGCCCGGGTGCCGCCGCCATTCCCTTCTTCCTGATCGAGATCGATGCCGCGGGCCACCGGCTGCGCCGGGCAGGCGCCCAGGGTTTTCCACAGGCCCGCTTCGGCGGCGGCTGTCCGAAGCTCAATCTCCACGCAGCCTTCCTGCAGCCGGGCCAGATCCTGGCCGAGACCGTGGTCATGCCCGATGGTGCCTCCTTCCTGACGGTTGCCCGCACGCTCGAGGGGCCGAGCGTCGAATTCGGGGAAAGGCTGAGGCGCACCGCAATCCTGATCGGTTGCGACGCTGCCCTCGGCGAGGCACTGATCTATGGCCAGGCGACGGCGCTCGAGCCGGTGGCGATCGGCCCCGCCTGTCGCCTTTGCGAGCGGCGCGGCTGTCTTTCCCGGGCCGAGCCGCCGGTGACGCGGCCGCTCGGGCTCGACGAGATGGTGGCGGGGCTCAGCGCCTTCGATTTCCAGTGATTGTGAAATCATTGAAGGCGCAGGATTTTGCGCTTGTGGGCTGTGAAATTCCTTCTTAGTCTGCTGGCAAAACCAGAGGGAAAAGACGTCCGGGGGTGCGGGCTCTTTGAACAAACAGGAGAAGTCATGAGGTCAATCATTGCAAGTGTGACGGCCGCCGCCGTTGCCGCGCTGCTTACCGCCGCGCCGGCCTTTGCGCAGGAGCGCGTGGTCAACGTCTACAACTGGTCGGATTATATCGACGACAGCATTCTTGCCGACTTCACCAAGGAAACCGGCATCAAAGTCGTCTACGACACCTTCGATTCCAACGAGACCGTGGAAACCAAGCTGCTGGCCGGCGGCACCGGTTATGACGTCGTTGTTCCCACAGCCGACTTCCTGCAGCGCCAGATCCAGGCCGGCGTCTTCCAGAAGCTCGACAAGTCGAAACTGCCGAACCTTTCCAACATGTGGGATGTGATCCAGCAGCGCACCGCCGAATACGACCCGGGCAACGAACACGCGGTCGATTACATGTGGGGCACCGACGGCATCGGCTACAATGTCAAGAAGGTCGCAGAAATCCTCGGTCCCGATGCCAAGCCCGGCCTCGAAGTGATCTTCGATCCGAAGGTCGCGGCAAAGTTCAAGGATTGCGGCATCTATGTTCTCGACACGCCGAAGGACGTCATCACCACGGCGTTCCGTTATCTCGGCCTCGACCCGAACTCCACCAAGGCCGAGGATTTTAAGAAGGCCGAAGAGCTGCTGACGGCCGCCCGCCCCTATGTCCGCAAGTTCCATTCGTCCGAATATATCAATGCGCTTGCCAACGGCGACATCTGCATCGCCTTCGGCTATTCCGGCGACATGCTGCAGGCGCGCGACCGTGCGGCCGAAGCCAAGAACGGCGTCGAGGTCAATTATTCGGTTCCCCCGCAGGGCGCCCAGATGTGGTTCGACATGATGGCCATCCCCGCCGATGCGCCCCACGTCGCTGAAGCCCATGAGTTTCTCAACTACATGATGAAGCCCGAGGTCATCGCCAAGGCGAGCGATCACACCTTCTATGCCAACGGCAACAAGGCCTCGCAGCAGTTCGTCAGCAAGGACATTCTGGAAGACCCGGCCGTCTATCCCACAGAGGCGGTGATGAAGAACCTCTTCACAGTCAAGCCGTGGGATCCGAAAACGCAGCGCCTGGGGACGCGCCTCTGGACGAAGGTCGTCACCGGCCAGTAATTTAAGCCTTGGGCCCGGACGGAAACGTCCGGGCCTTTCAATTACCGGCCCGGGTGGAGGCCGGAAAAAACCTTGTATTCGGGGAATAATATGAAGTCTCTCGGCAATATCCGCCGCGCTTTTGCGCCCTGGACCGATCCCTCTGCAAAACCCTTCATTGCTTTCAAGAATGTCACCAAGCGCTTCGGCGATTTTACCGCCGTCGACGATCTGTCGCTGAATATCTATCACCGCGAGTTCTTCGCGCTGCTCGGCGCTTCGGGCTGCGGCAAGTCCACGCTGCTGCGCATGCTCGCCGGCTTCGAGCAGCCGACTTCCGGCGAAATCGTGCTCGACGGCACCGATATGGCCGGCACGCCGCCCTACAAACGGCCGGTCAACATGATGTTCCAGTCCTATGCGCTTTTCCCGCACATGACGGTTGAGAAGAATATCGCTTTCGGCCTGAAGCAGGACGGTATGGCGAAGGATGAAATGACCGACCGCGTTTCGCAGATGCTGAAGCTCGTCAAGCTCGAGCAGTTCGCCTCGCGCAAGCCGAACCAGCTTTCCGGCGGCCAGCGCCAGCGTGTGGCGCTCGCCCGCTCGCTCGCCAAGCGCCCGAAGGTGCTGCTGCTCGACGAACCGCTCGGCGCGCTCGATAAGAAGCTGCGCGAGGAAACCCAGTTCGAGCTGATGGATCTGCAGCAGAGCCTCGGCCTCACCTTCGTCGTCGTCACCCACGACCAGGAAGAGGCGATGACCATGGCCGACCGCATCGCCGTCATGAGCCACGGCAAGGTCGTGCAGGTTGCCACACCGGCGGAGATCTACGAGGCGCCGAATTCCCGTTTCGTTGCGGATTTCATCGGCGACGTCAATATCTTCGACGGCAAGGTCGCCTCATCGGGCAACGGCACGATCGAGATATCGGTCGACAGCGGCTTCAGCGTGCGCGTCGCCACCTCCGAGACACCGCCGGCCGGCAGCGCCGTCGGCTTCGCCATCCGGCCGGAAAAGATGCGGGTCTTGCGACAGGCGCCCGCCAATGCTTCGGTCAACGCCGCCAAGGGGGAACTCTGGGATATCGCCTATCTCGGCGACATGACCGTCTTCCATGTGAAATTGCAGAGCGGCAAGATCGTCAAGGCCTCGTCCCTCAATGCGCAGCGCTCTGTCGACGACCCCTTCACCTACGACCAGGAAGTCTGGATCTCGTTCGACGAGAACGCCGGCGTTCTCTTGAAGGGTTGAGATCATGGGCAAGCTCACCTCCGGCCTCTACAACCGGCTCGTCATCACCATCCCTTATGCCTGGCTGCTGCTCTTCTTCCTGGCGCCGTTCTTCATCGTCTTCCGCATTTCGCTGTCGACGACGGCAATCGCGATGCCGCCTTACGAGCCGGTCTTCTCGCTTGCCGACGGCTGGGCCGGGCTCTGGAGCAAGATCGGGGAGCTGTCTTTCGACAATTATGCCTACCTCACCGACGACGCGCTCTATTTCAATGCCTATATATCGAGCGTGGTGATTGCCGGGATCTCCACTTTCCTCACATTGCTGATTGCTTATCCGATCGCCTATGGCATGGCGCAGGCGCCGCGCACCATCCGGCCGACGCTGGTGATGCTGGTCATCCTGCCGTTCTGGACGAGCTTCCTGATCCGCGTTTATTCCTGGATCGCGATCCTGAAGCCGGAAGGGCTTCTCAACCAGCTTCTCCAGTCGCTGCACATCATCGACAGCCCGCTGATCATCCTCAACACCACCACCGCCGTTTATATCGGCATCGTCTATTCCTATCTGCCGTTCATGGTGCTGCCGCTTTATTCGGCGCTGGAAAAGATGGATGGTACGCTGATCGAGGCTGCGCAGGATCTCGGTTGCACCCCGATCAGGGCCTTCTGGCGCGTCACCTTTCCGCTGTCGATCCCCGGTGTGGTGGCCGGCTGCATGTTGGTCTTCATTCCCGCTGTCGGTGAATTCGTCATTCCCGACCTGCTCGGCGGTTCGCAGACGCTGATGATCGGCAAGACGCTCTGGAACGAGTTCAACGCCAACCGCGACTGGCCGGTCTCCTCGGCGGTGGCAACGATCCTGCTGATGATCCTGGTGATCCCGATCGTCTTCTTCCAGAACGCCCAGGCCAAGGCCGAAGAGCGGGGGAAATAAGCCATGCTGAAATGGACCCGCTTCAACATCGTCTCCGTCACGCTCGGCTTTGCCTTCCTCTACCTGCCGATCGTGCTTCTGGTGATCTTCTCCTTCAACGAATCGAAGCTCGTCACCGTCTGGGGCGGCTTCTCAACCAAATGGTATGTCTCGCTGCTCTCAAACCAGGGCCTGCTCGACGCCGCCTGGGTGACGATCCGTGTCGGCCTGCTGTCGGCAACGCTCGCCACCATCCTCGGCACGATGGCGGCGCTGACGCTGGTGCGCTACACCCGCTTTCGCGGACGCATGCTGTTTTCCGGCATGATCTACGCGCCGCTGGTCATGCCCGACGTCATCACCGGCCTGTCGCTGCTGCTGCTCTTCGTCGCGATCGGCTTCGACCGCGGTTTCTGGACGATTACGCTGGCGCATACGACGCTGACCATGTGCTTCGTCGCCGTCGTCGTGCAGTCGCGCCTCTTAAGCTTCGATCGTTCGATCGAGGAAGCGGCGCAGGATCTCGGCGCGCCGCCGGTGCGCACCTTTTTCGAGATCACCCTACCGATCATCGCGCCGGCCGTGGTCTCAGGCTGGATCCTGGCCTTCACCCTGTCGCTCGACGATCTGGTGATCGCGAGCTTCACCTCGGGGCCGGGCGCCACCACGCTGCCGATGCGGATCTACAGCCAGGTGCGCCTCGGCGTGACGCCGGAGATCAACGCGGTCTGCACCATCCTGATCGGCATCGTTGCGGTCGGCGTGATCTGCGCCTCGATCGTCACCAAGCGCCGCGAAATCCAGCGCCAGCGGGACGAGCGTGCGGCCGCCGCCGGCGCCTGATCCTACTGCGCGTGCGGCGTGGTGCCGAAGAGCGGTACCGGCGAGATCACCGGGTTCGGCCATGAGCCGCCGATAAAGAACGGCAAGAGCGGCAGATCCGCCGCCTTGGCCGGATCGGTCGCTTCGAGCGATCCGGACAGCGCCAGCCCGTTCGACTGATAGGTGATGACGCCGGAAAGCGTCAGGGTCTCCGCCGTGCCGGCAATTTGGGCATCATGCATCTCGGCGGAACCGTTGGCGAAATCGGCCTGCACGTTCAACTGGTTGAAAGCGAAAGCGCCGCCTGCCGCAGCACTCAGCGGAAAGAACGGCTTTTCGGCTGCCTCAGTCCTCAACGCCGCGGCGTCGATGCCGGGGATAATGCCTTCCCTTGTCCAGAAGTGCAGCTTGCCGGTGACGTCGGCAAGACCGGTCGTCCAGATCGCCTTCGGTGATTGCAGGTCGAGATCGAGCGATCCGGTCGCCAGCGGCAGCGGTCCCTTCAGTTGCAGGCGCTCGGCAAGGGCTGCGAAATCGGCATCGCGGATCGACAGCTGCAGCTTGCCGCCGCCGTCGAAGTCGCGCTGGGTCGCTTCCAGATGCGCGGTCATCTCGCCGCCCTCGAACCGGCTGTCGCCGATGTCGAATTTCGCTTCGCCGCCGGCAACGATCATGCTGGCGCCGACATCGGAGAGCTCGAAGAGACCCATCTGCGCGCGCCGCGCCGAAAGCCTGACATCGACATCGAGCAGCCGCAGCGGCCCGTTTATGCCGGCGGAGATTTCCTCCGCCTCGCCGGCGGCGAGTCTCAGCGCGAAGGCGTCGAGAAACGGCTTGAGGTTCATCTGGTCGAAGGCGAGCGTGCCGCCGATCTTCGGCCGTTTGCCCGGTTGGGTGAAAAGATCCATCACCCCGGTGGCGCTCGCTTCGTTCAGCGACAGGCTGAGATTGTTGAAGCGCAGTCCGTTGCCCGACGACATGATGTCGGATTCCAGCGAGGCGCTCTTCAGCGTGGCGATGCCGGGGATGGATTTGCCCGACCATGTAAGAAGCGCCGGCATATCGGGAATGCTGGCGGTGATATTGCCGGAAAGCGCCAAAAGGCTGGCGATGTTGGCAATTCCCTGGAAGTGCGCCGTCAACAGGTTCGATGTCAGCGACGTCCGCGTCTCGGCATTCCGGCCGGCAAAGACAAGCAGCGGCTGGCGCGAGGCGAAATCGACCTTCAGGTCCTCGCCGTTGATGCGGGCGATGACAACAGCCGAGATCGCGCCGGATAGCCTCGGCCAGGCGATATCCGCGGTGACGCTGTCGAAACGATAGGTCTTGGCGGACTTGACGTCGGTCACCGCAAGCGTGCCGTCTTCGACCGTCACCGCGCCGATCTCGGCGTCGAGATCGGGATCGAGGACCTCGGCGCCGTTTTCGGTGCGCACGCCGCTGATTGCGCGGGCAAGCAGCCCGGCATAACTCCAGTCGATCAGGCCATTTTCGTCGCGCGTCAGCGCCAGGTTGGGGCGCACCAGGTGGAATTCGTGGAAGCTGGTGCGGCCTCTCAGTGCGTCGATGAGGCTGAAATCGGCCGACAGGCTGTCGATGCTGCCGAGCAGCTTGTCGCCGCTTTCACGCGGCTGGCGGATGGTGATCTGGTTCAGCGTGATGCGCGGCGTCGGCCAGAATTCGAGAACCGGACTACCCTTGATTTCGGCATGGTAGCCCGTCCATTTCGACAGCGCGTCCTCGATGCCCGAGCGCACGAAACCGGTGGTGATGAGATAGGGTGCGGCAACCCTCAGCGCCACGAACAGCGCCAGCGCGATCAGCAGGAACACCGTCGACAGACGGGCGAAGGCCGGAAGCCAGCGCGAAACGGGTCCGATCTTCCTGCGCCACCTGCGATGTCTTGACGTGCTCATGATCTCCGCCGGCAATTCCGCCGGTTATCCCGTTAAGCGCTGATTTCGCCGGATATAGGAAATATCGGGCATATGCAAATCCCCTACAGCAGCGCGCCTCTTTTCAGACGCGGCGAAGCATGCTGCAGCCCTTCGAAGCGACGCATCGACCTTCTGAATGCATAGGCTGGGATCGCGTCGGTTCCGCACTTTATAATGCAATGCAGCATGATATAAAGGCGGAATTGGGAGGAGGATTGAATGCAGGATAACAGACCACTTTGGGTGCCCTCGGCAGAAGCCGTTGCAAGAAGCCCGATCCACGCCTTCATGGCGCGCTGCAATGCCGATTTCGGGCTTTCGCTTTCGGGCTTTGAAGATCTGCATGCCTGGTCGGTGGCCGAGCGGGAGAATTTCTGGTCGACCGTCTGGGATTTCTGCGGCGTGAAGGGAGAGCGCGGCGCAGAGGTGCTCATTAATGGCGACCGCATGCTGGAGGCTCGCTTCTTTCCGAATGCGACGCTGAACTTCGCCGAGAACCTGTTGTCGGGGCGCGGCGAGGGCGATGCCATCATCTTTCGCGGCGAAGACAAGGTCGAGGATCGCTGGTCGTGGGACCGGCTGCGGGCGCTGGTCTCGAAGCTGCAGCAGGCTTTCAAGGCGCAGGGCATTGGTGAGGGTGATCGTATTGCCGCGATGATGCCGAACATGCCGGAGACCGTCGCCGCCATGCTGGCGGCCGCCTCGATCGGCGCCATCTGGTCGTCCTGCTCCCCCGATTTCGGCGAGCAGGGCGTGCTCGACCGCTTCGGCCAGATCGGCCCGAAGCTGTTCATCGCCTGCGATGCCTATTGGTATTCCGGCAAGCTGCAGGATGTCGGCGCCAAGGTTGCCGCGGTGGCGAAAAGCTTGGGCGTGCCGACGATCGTCGTCCACTATGCCGGCGATGCCGAGGCGGTCGCGCGGCAAACGCCTGGCGCTTCGACGCTGGAAGCCTTCGTCGCGCCCTATCAGGCCAAAGAGGTCGAGTTCACACCGCTTGCCTTTCCCCATCCGCTCTACATTCTCTTTTCCTCCGGCACCACGGGCGTGCCGAAATGCATCGTCCATTCGGCCGGCGGCACGCTGTTGCAGCATCTCAAGGAGCAGCGGCTGCATTGCGGCCTGGAGGCCGGCGAGAAGCTGTTCTACTTCACCACCTGTGGCTGGATGATGTGGAACTGGCTGGTCAGCGGCCTTGCCAGCGGCGCCACGCTCTGCCTGTTCGACGGCTCGCCTTTCGCGCCTGACGGCAACGTGCTGTTCGACTATGCCGCGGCCGAGAATTTCGCCATCTTCGGCACTTCGGCGAAATATATCGACGCGGTGCGCAAAAGCGGGCTGACGCCGCGCAAGAGCCACGATCTTTCCAGCCTGCGGCTGATGACCTCGACCGGCTCGCCGCTATCGCCCGAGGGCTTCACCTTCGTCTACGAGGGCATCAAGCAAGATGTGCAGCTTGCCTCGATCTCCGGCGGCACCGATATCGTCTCCTGCTTCGTGCTCGGCAATCCGCTGCAGCCGGTCTGGCGTGGCGAGATTCAGGGGGCCGGCCTCGGCCTTGCGGTCGATGTCTGGAACGATGACGGTAAGCCGGTGCGCGGCGAAAAGGGTGAGCTTGTCTGCACCAAGGCCTTTCCCTCGATGCCGGTGATGTTCTGGAACGATCCCGACGGCGCCAAATATCGCGCCGCCTATTTCGACCGGTTCGACAATGTCTGGTGCCATGGCGATTTTGCCGAATGGACCGAGCATGGCGGTCTGATCATCCACGGCCGTTCGGATGCGACGCTCAATCCCGGCGGCGTGCGCATCGGCACGGCCGAGATTTATAATCAGGTGGAGCAAATGGAGGAGGTGGCCGAGGCGCTGTGCATCGGCCAGGAGTGGGACGACGACGTGCGCGTCATCCTCTTCGTTCGCCTTGCCCCCGGCGTGACGCTGACCGAGGATCTGATCAAGGCGATCAAGACGCGGATCCGCACCGGCGCCTCGCCGCGGCACGTGCCGGCCAAGATCATCGCGGTCGCCGATATCCCCCGCACCAAATCCGGCAAGATCGTCGAGCTTGCGGTGCGCGAGGTCGTTCACAACAGGCCGGTGAAAAACCAGGAAGCGCTCGCCAATCCCGAGGCGTTGCGGCTCTTTGCCGGGCTGGAGGAACTCAAGGATTGAGAGCGGACCGGAAGCTACAAGCTTTTATCACTTATCGATGCACTGTCATGGAAACCTTTCGTTAAGAAAGGTTTGTCAAATCTAAAAGCCAACTTGGGGGCCGTGTATGAACGAGGCGGCCTGGAGCCCAAAAGCGCCGCGCGTCTTAGACGCGCAATCATGCAGCAGGGCTTTCGATACATGATGGTGATCGACTGAGCTCTTGTTGAACAGCACCAAATTCAAGGCAGCCTCGGCTGCCTTTTCTTTATGGCTCAGCCGGCCAACACCCGCTGCGATGGAAAGGTGATCTCGACGAGCGTGCCCTCGTTCGGCGCCGAATTGATCGAGAACACCGCGCGATTGGCATCGACCATCGCCTTGGTCAGTGGCAGGCCGAGCCCGGTACCGTCGCCGCGATGGCGCGATTGGGTCGAGGAGACCTGCCGGAACGGCTTCATCGCCTGGTCGAGTTCGCTGCGCGTCATGCCGATGCCGGTATCGCGGACCCTCAGCACGACGCTGCCATTCGCCTCATAGGAGGTGGAAACGACGATCTGCCCGCCGGATGGGGTGAAACGGATGGCGTTCGACAGGATGTTGAGCGCGATCTGCTTGATCGAGCGCAGATCCGCCACGACCTCGGGCACCGCATGCGACAGCGCCGTGCGGATGATGACGCGCTGGCCGTTCGCCTGCGGCTGCACCAGGGCGACTGCTTCGGAGACCGCCTCGTTGAGGCCGACGGCGGCAAAATCGAGATCCATCTCGCCCGCCTCGATCTTCGAAATATCGAGCAGGTCGTTGACGATATCGAGCACGTGCCGGCCGGAGCGGCCGATGTCGTTGGCATATTCGATATAACGCGGATGGCCGATCGGCCCGAAGCGTTCGCCGGCCATCATGTCGGAAAAGCCGATGATGGCGTTGAGCGGCGTGCGGATCTCGTGGCTGACGCGGGCGAGGAAATCGGTCTTGTGGGCATTGGCGGTTTCGGCAGCACCCTTGGCGTTGCGCAGTTCGTCTTCGGTGCGCTTCCACTGGGTGATATCGCGGATGACGGCGCAATAGCCGTTGGAGGAGGTGAGCTGGCCCATCGTCATGAACAGCGGCACGAAACCGCCGGCGGCTTCGCGGCCGATCACTTCGCGCCCGTCGTTCAACACACTGGCAACGCCATGGCCGGACAGGCCGTGGAGATAGTCGAGCACAGCCTTCTGGCTCTCATGGGCAAACAGCATGACGAAGGGTTTGCCGCGCGTCTCCTGCTCGTCGTAATTGAAAAGCGCGCTCGCCGACCGGTTCATCGAGCGGATATCGCCCTCCGTGCCGATAACGACGACGCCGTCGGTCGCCGTTTCCAGGATCGAGCGCAATTCCTCCACTTCGACCTGCAGCTTGGCGACCTTCTCGACCATCCGCTCGGGCCGCGCTTCCGTCCGGCCCTCGGAACGGCCTGCATCGCTGCGGCCCTCTTCCTTGCCTTCCACTGGCATCAGCGCCAGCATCAGCGCGTTGGCGTCTTCCCAGCGCACCGATTGCAGCCGCGCCGTCACCGGCACCAGGCTGTCGTCGGCCTTGACCAGCATCATGGTGCCGGAGCCTGCGGCCTTTTCCTCGAGTTCGCGGCGCTGCAGCAGGGCTTCAATGCCGCCGACCTCGCGCAATGCGTCGAGCGAGGTGTAGCCGGTCAGCCGCATGAATTCCGGATTGGCATGGAGCAGCGCATCGCCGACATGGATAAGTACCGCGACCGGCAACTGGTCGACCGTTCCCAGCGAAAGCCCGTCCGTCATCTTGACGCGCGGCGGGATGAAGCTTGTCAGAACCTCGATCTGGCTGACCGTCTCCTCCAGCCCTTCCGTCGCTTCGTCCTCATCTATGTCGTCAGGCGCCTCGACACTGGCATCGTCCTCGCGAGCGTCGTCGTCGCCCTGGGCGTCGGCAGCATTCTCGAAAATCGCTTCCTGCGGCGCGATCTCCTCGAGCGACGGCGCTTCCGCCGTGTCGGCAATGGGTGTTTCGGCCTTGAGGTCTTCGGCCCCGGAAGCCTCTTCAAAGCTCGCCGTTTCCGTGGCGGCGGGGTCACTCCGTCCCGGTCCAGCAGGTTCGTCCTTGCTGGCGCCGAAAGCCTCGAGACGCTTGGCGATCTCGCGGAAATTGGCCTGTTCGGCGGCCGTCAATGCGGCGCCGCTGTTATGGAGCTGAACGATCTTGTCGGAGAAACGCCGGTTGGGCGTTTCCGAAATGCGAAGCGCCGGCGGCTCGTTCGACATTTCCGCTGCGGGATCGACGGCGGAGATATCGCCGGCCTCGGCGCTATCGTCTGCTTTTTCCGAAGCGCTTGGGTGGAAAGGCGGTTCGTCGAACGCCTGCTCGCCGGACTCGTACTCGATCGACGCCTGCTCGGCGGCAATCTGCTCAGGCGATGGTTCCGTCTCCGGCTGCGGCTCGCTTGCCGCAAGCGCCTTGTCCTCGACCTCATCCGTCAGGGCGGGTTCGCTCGGGGCTTCTTCCTGCGCTGCCGGCACCTCGAGTGCCGCCTCGGCAACGGTCTCGGTCACCGGGCCGAGGCTTGCCGCATCATGGCCGACCCCATCCGGGCCGAGCGTCAGGCCGAGCGCCAGCGGATCTTCCTGCGCATCAGAAAGCCGGACGACGCCGAAGCCGCGGAAACCGTCGAAGTCGCGGTTGCGGGTATAGGTCGGCAGCGCCGCCAGATCGACGGGAACGACGAGGCTTGTGCCTTCGACCGGCCAGAGAATGGTTTTACCAGACCATGTGTCGCGGCGGGCGAGCGCTTCGGCAAGCTTGCCGTCGGGATCGAGATTGAAGAGGGCGGCGACATCGCCGAAGGCAGAGCCGATAATCTCGGAGGCATGCGGACCGACGGCCTCGGCAAATTCGTGGCTGACCTCGTTGAACCGGCCCTCGGCATCGATCTTCCAGACGAAGCGCGTGGCGCGGCTGTTCGGCCTGAAGACGAAGCCGGGCGCAGCCACAAGCTCAGGAGCAGGGGAGGCGTCGGCGACCATAGGCGGTGCGACGACGGGCTCTTCGTGAACGGCTTCCGGCGCCGCGTCGACAGGCGTTTCGCCGGTTTCGACAGGCGGTTCCGCCGTCGTCGCCGTTTCCACCGTCTGCGTGACGGAGGCAAGGTCGTCCTCGATGATCGCGGCAGGCTCGTGGGCCTCATCCGCGCTGCTGTCGATCACGCCTGCGTCGCTTTCCGGCTCGGCATCTTCGGGGAGACC
The DNA here is from genome assembly GCF_014195245.1 of Rhizobium sp. BK619. NCBI lineage: Bacteria > Pseudomonadati > Pseudomonadota > Alphaproteobacteria > Hyphomicrobiales > Rhizobiaceae > Rhizobium > Rhizobium sp. BK619. Next base: position 212,956 of record NZ_JACIBH010000016.1, read on the forward strand.
GGCTTCGTCGGCCATCTCGTCTGCTGTTGCCGCTGTGCGTTCCGCCGGCTGGTCGTTTTCGCCGGTAATGTCCTCGAGCGTTTCCTCGATCCCCGAGACGGCCTCGATGATCTCGGTAAATCCTGCGGCGTCAACGGGCTCGTCGCGGAAGTCTTCGGCCGGCGGCACGCTGTCTTCCTGCACGGGCGTATCAATCAAGTCGAGCGCGGGGGTATCGATCGGATCTGACGCGGCTGCGTCGATCGGGTCGAGATGGCCGATCGCGGTCTCCACGGCAAAGAGCAGGTTGAGCGCCGGCTCGTCGCTGAGCTTGCCGACGGCAGCCGGAAGATTGCCTCTGCCGGTGGCAACGGGTCGCTTCACCAGCCGGTCGGGATGCGCGCCGGCAAGGTTGATCAAGGTCTTTGCCGTCTGCGCGGAAATCCCGAGCGAGGCAAAGCCCGGCGAGGCGGCGATAACGTCGCCATCGGCGCCGATCACGGCCATATGGGTGTCGGGGTCATCGAGCCCCTGCAGCATCTGGGCCGCCGAAGCGCCTGACGTCAGCGGCTTTGCCGAGACCGGCACCGAAAACAGCATGGCCTTTTCGCCTGACGAGAGCCGGATCAGTTCGGCCGCCGCCTGCACCTGCACACGCTGAAAGCCCTTGGCGACGCGGATCATCAGGCTTCTGTGGTCACCGATATCGGCAAGCTGGCGCGCCGCCGTTTCCAACTGGCGGAAGGTGATGTCGGTGCGGTCGACACCCTGATCGAGCAGATCATAGACGGCTGCATGGCCGAAAAGTTCGGCACCCGCGCCGTTTGCCCAGAGCAGGCGGGCAAGGTCGGCCGAAAACAGCACCATCGCTTCGCCGCGTGAAAAACGTTCCCGCACCCGTGCATGCACGGCGATATCGATGAACGGATATTGGACTGCGGGCATGATCGAACCTTGTCGCTGTCGGCCTTCTTAAATTAACGGCTTATTAATAACTGCGGGGCGCATGCGGGTCCAGAAGAGCAGGGGGTTTTCGGCCGGCAAGGTTAACGTCTTGTGCATCGCACAATAATTGTTGCAATGCACAATGAAATGTCTTATATAAGCATCATCCCAACTATTGCAGGCAGCGACTGCCTCAGCCCAAAGGATGCGACCCATGGCTACCATAAAGACCGACGACGTTTTTTCAATCGCTTCTTTCGACCCGTCCAAGTTCGCGGAATCCTTCCGTGATTTCGCCGAAAAAGGCGCTCAGCAGTCCAAAGACGCCTATGCCAAGCTGAAGACCGCTGGCGAAGAAGCCGGCAAGACCCTCGAAGCCACCGTCCAGACGGCACAGGCCGGCAGCGTCGAACTCGGCCTGAAGGCGATCGACATTCTGCGCGTCAATTCCGAGAACTCGCTCTCGCACTTCGAAGCGCTGCTCGGCGTCAAGTCCCCCGCCGAATTCTTCGAGCTGCAGACCTCGTTCATCCGCAAGCAGGCTGAGCTGACCGTCGAGCAGGCGAAGTCGATCCAGGAAACCACCAAGCAGGTTGCCGAAAAGCTCGCAAAGCCCTCCAAGGACGCCGCCGAAAAGGCCATGGCTTCCTTCAAGGTTGCCTGATCGATCTTAATTGATCGGAGACAATAGGCTGGACCTCGCGTCCAGCCTTTTTGTATATTGACGAGGAATGGGGCTTGAATTCATCGCCAAGTCCCCGTATGTGACCCCCATCGCGCCAGACGCGATTTATGCGGTTGTAGCTCAGTTGGTTAGAGCGCAGGTTTGTGGCACCTGAGGTCGGAGGTTCGAGACCCCCCAACCGTACCATCTTCCCACAGCAACGTCCTGTCAGACAAATCGTTTTGTGCTAACCTCGTTTCGACCGGAAATCGCCCGTACAGCCTTTAACTGTATCCTTACGATCATGCGCCTAGGTCGGAGTGTTTTGCCAAAACCGCGAACGCGCTGCCCTGAACGGAACCTATGCTTCCGACGGCGAATTTGCTGTTTATTTGCCACATTAAATAGAACATTTCTTAGGCGCAACCCAGCGGTATGGCGTCGTACCGCTGGGTGAGCTACATGGACGGCTCGCAGCAGCAGTGAGATCTCAATTCCGACAATCCACCATTCGATCCGGAGCGAGCGCCCACGCAAGCAAAGTTGCGGAAGATGATAACCTCGCCTTCCCGATACCGCCAAACCTGAGACTTTACTAAATTTCAGCAGATGCCTGTAACGTCAATTTAAATGCCGTCATGCCAGCAATTGCGGAGGTTCGGACGGAGGATCATGGAATATGTCTTCTGGGCTTTTGATAGAGGTTGCGGGGGAAGCTCTGCATAAGCGTAGTTACTAAGATCAAAAACTTCCTGAAGCGGAAAATTTTTTTAGTTGAAGTTTCCTCCTTCACATGGAGCGGAGGGAAACTGTCATTAGGCACGGCCGAATAGAATATAGTCAAACGGGGATTTTATGACGAACCTTATTACCTTGACGAAGGACGTCAGCTCGACTGGGGATCAAAAAGTTGACGGGCTGTTCAGCGGTGCTGCCTGGGACGGAACGATAACCTACGCATTTCCCACGACCTCATCATCTTATGCCTATAGCGGCGAGAAAGATTACAATTTCTCTTCGATTTCCTCACAACAGCAGTCTTTAGCCCTGTTCTTTATGGAGCAGTCCTATGGAAACACGGCAAATGACGGCTTCTCCGTCGAGGGGTTCACGAACGCCAACTTTGAGGCCGGAAGCGCAGGCACCGCAACAGTGCGGTTCGCGCAATCGTCTTTGCCTGAGACGGCATGGGCCTATACGCCAGTTATCGGCGGCCTCGGCGGCGATATCTGGTTCGGCACGGAATACGCTGGCACCGAAGATGATCTTCGCTTCCCGAGGTTCGGCAACTATGCGGGCCAAACCGTGGCGCACGAGCTGGGTCATGCTCTCGGACTGAAACATGCCCAGGAAGGGTATGCTCACAATATGACAGTCGTCCCGAGCGCTTACGATTCGCTCGAATATACGATCATGACCTATCGCACATATGTTGGAGACGATGGGAATGGCTACACATATGAGCATGACGGTGCACCACAAACCTTCATGATGCTCGACATCGCCGCCCTGCAGGAAATGTATGGTGCGGACTATACGACGAACAGTGGCGATACCGTCTATAAGTGGAATCCCAACCAGGGCATCACCTATGTCAACGGCGTTGCGGCCATCACGCCCGCTGCCAACAGGATCTTCGCAACAATCTGGGACGGAGGCGGTACCGACACCTATGATCTGAGCGCTTATACGACCGGCCTCAAGATCGACTTGCATGCAGGGGGGTACTCGGTCTTTTCCCAGGGTCAGTTGGCCGATCTGGGCGGAGGTCCGAATAATGGCTATGCCCGCGGCAACATTTTCAACGCCCTTCTTTATCACGACAACATCGCGTCGTTGATTGAGAACGTTCAGGCCGGCTCCGGCAACGATACGATTATCGGCAACGAGGCGGACAATACCCTCTGGGGCAATGCCGGAAACGATACCCTAACTGGCGACTCTGGCAATGACACACTCGATGGCGGTGCCGGAATCGACAAGATGTCAGGCGGGGTGGGTAACGACGTCTACATCGTCGACAATTCCACCGATGCTGTAATTGAGAATATTGATGAGGGGACGGACACGGTCCGGACGACGGGTTCTTATACACTCAGCACCAACGTCGAAAACCTAATCTACATTGGCACCTTTGGGTTCTCCGGTACTGGCAATGCGGCGGCGAATGTGATCACTGGTGGGACAGGTAATGATTGGCTGGATGGGAAGGCCGGCGCCGACACGCTGATCGGCGGTGTGGGCAACGATACCTATATTGTCGATGATCTCGGCGATGTCGTGGTCGAGGTGGCGGACAGCGGCACTGACACGATCCGGACCGATCTTGCAGTTTATTCACTGGCGGAGAATCCCAACGTCGAGAACCTAATTTTCGCGGGTAGCGGCAATTTTACCGGTAGCGGCAATAGCCTCGACAATATAATCACTGGCGGGTCAGGCGACGACACCCTCTCTGGTGCGGCAGGCAACGATACCCTGACTGGTGGCTGGGGAGCTGACTCGCTTGCCGGCGGGACCGGCAACGACATTTATGTCGTTTACGGTGACGGCGACACCGTTATTGAAAACGCCGACGAGGGCATCGATACGGTGCAGACGTATCTGGCGAGCTTCACACTGAGCGCTAACGTCGAGAACCTCACTAGCGTCGGCTGGACTGCCTTTGCCGGCACTGGCAACAACCTCAACAACACGATCACCGGCGGCGCGCTGATCGATATTCTGTCGGGCGGTGCCGGTGATGACACGCTGGACGGCGGGGCTGGCGCCGACAGGCTGATCGGCGGGACGGGCAACGACACTTACATTGTCGACAGCGCTGCCGACGTCGTCACCGAAAACGCCAATGGGGGGATCGATACCGTTCGCACGACATTGGCAAGCTATATCCTTGGTAGCGATGTCGAGAACCTCACCTTTACCGGCACAGCAGCCTTTACCGGCACAGGCAGTAGCCTCGCCAACACCATCAAAGGCGGGGCAGGTGCCGATACCCTGGACGGAAAGGCCGGTGCCGATACGCTAATCGGCGGAGCGGGCGACGACGCCTATTTTGTGGATAACGTTGCCGACGTCGTCACTGAAAGACCGAATGAAGGTGCCGATCTAACCAAGACCACGCTTTCTTCCTATGCTTTGACCAATAATGTTGAAAAGCTGACCTTCATCGGCACCGGCGATTTCGCTGGAACTGGAAATGGTCTCGCGAACACGATCATTGGCGGCGTCGGCAAGGACACGCTTGACGGTGGCGCCGGCAACGACACGCTGGACGGCGGCGCCGGCGACGACATCTATATCGTCGACAGTGCGAGCGACGTGATCAAGGACAGCGCCGGCACCGACGAAATCCGCACGGCGCTTGCAGCCTACTCGATCGCCGCATTGGCCAATGTCGAGAACCTGACCTACGCCGGGTCCGCCAACTTCACCGGCACCGGCAATGCGTTCGCCAATATCATCACCGGCGACACCGGCAATGACACGCTGAATGGCGGGGCAGGTGCGGACAGCTTGATCGGTGGGTTGGGCGACGACACCTATATCGTCGACAATGTCGGCGACCTCGTCACCGAAGCCGCCGATGAGGGCACCGACACGGTTCGCACGACACTGGCGAACTATACGCTTGGCAGCAATGTCGAGAACCTCACCTATACCGGCACGGCAGCCTTTACCGGGACCGGCAATAGCCTTGCCAATACGATCAAGGGCGGGGCAGTTGCCGACACCCTGGACGGAGGCGCCGGAGCCGACATACTGATCGGCGCAGCCGGCAACGACACCTATATTGTCGATAATGTTGGCGACGTGGTCACTGAAGCCGCCAATCAAGGCACCGATCTGATCAAGACGGCGCTTTCAAGCTATACGCTCGACAACAATGTCGAGAGCCTGCTCTATACGGGATCGGCCAGCTTCACCGGCACCGGCAATGCGCTCTCCAACACGATCACCGGCGGCGCCGGTAACGACACGCTTGACGGTGGCGCCGGCAACGATACGCTTGACGGCGGCGCCGGCGACGACATCTATATCGTCGACAGTGCGAGCGACGTGATCAAGGACAGCGCCGGCACCGACGAAATCCGCACGGCGCTTGC
>NZ_JACIBH010000017.1:0-198433 GCF_014195245.1 Rhizobium sp. BK619
TGCTCCTCCTTGCAACGCGGGCTCAAGGCCCAACCAACCGTTCGAGCGAAGACATGGCGACGGAGATGCTCGCTGAGGCGCGAGTTCAAAACCCTAGGATGACACGCGTCCCCGCCGCACAGCCGCATTATACAGCAACGGCAACGTACAAGGATGAGGGGCGTCGGGGGATGCCGCCCCAGCTATCTCACTGCCGAGGATGCGCTCATTGCAGGGAAAATCCGCACGGCGGTAAAGGAGCATTCAAAAAGAAAAAGCCCGGGCGCAGTGGAAACTGCGCCCGGGCGAATGCTTGCCGATCAGACGAGGTCGAAGCGGTCGGCGTTCATGACCTTGTTCCAGGCGGCGACGAAGTCCTTGACGAACTTCTCCTTGGCGTCGGCCTGGCCGTAGACTTCGGCAAAGGCGCGAAGCTGCGAGTGCGAGCCGAAGATCAGGTCGACGCGGGTGCCGGTCCACTTGGCGGCGCCCGTCTTGCGGTCGCGGCCTTCATAGACGCCTTCCTTGCCGGCGGCCGGAGCCCACTGCGTATCCATGTCGAGCAGGTTGACGAAGAAATCGTTCGTCAGTGTCTCGGGACGCGAGGTGAAGACGCCGTGCTCGGGGCTGCCTGCCTTCATCACGCGCAGGCCGCCGACGAGGACGGTCATCTCGGGTCCGGTCAGCGTCAGCAGTTGGGCGCGGTCGACGAGCGCTTCTTCCGGCTTCATGAACTGATGGCGCTTGCCGTTCACATAGTTGCGGAAGCCGTCGACGCGCGGCTCCAGTGCTGCGAAGGAATGCGCGTCGGTCTGTGCCTCGGAGGCGTCCGTGCGGCCCGGCGTAAACGGCACGCTGACGGACTGACCGCCGGCCGCTGCCGCTTTCTCGACGCCGGCTGCACCGGCAAGAACGATCAGATCGGCCAGCGAGATCTTCTTGCCGCCGGTCTGAGCGGCGTTGAAGTCCGTCCGGATGCCTTCGAGAACGCCAAGCACCTTAGCGAGCTGGGCCGGCTGGTTGGCTTCCCAGTCCTTCTGCGGGGCGAGGCGGATGCGCGCGCCGTTGGCGCCGCCGCGCTTGTCCGAGCCGCGGAAGGTCGAGGCGGAAGCCCAGGCTGTGGAGACCAGTTCCTGCACGCCAAGGCCGGTTGCCAGTACCTTTGCCTTCAACTCGGCGATGTCCTTGTCGTCGACGAGCGGATGATCGACTGCCGGGATCACATCCTGCCAGATCAGGTCTTCTGCCGGCACTTCGGGGCCGAGGTAACGCACCTTCGGTCCCATGTCGCGGTGGGTCAGCTTGAACCAGGCGCGGGCGAAAGCGTCGGCGAACTGATCGGGATTTTCGAGGAAGCGGCGCGAGATCTTCTCGTAGATCGGATCGAAACGCAGCGCCAGGTCGCTGGTCAGCATGGTCGGCAGGTGCTTCTTGCCGGCATCATAGGCATCCGGAATGGAGGCTTCGGCATTCTTGGCCTGCCACTGTTTCGCGCCGGCCGGGCTCGTCGTCAGCTCCCATTCGAAAGCGAAGAGGTTTTCGAAGAAGTAGTTGCTCCACTTGGTCGGCGTCTGCGACCAGGTGACTTCGAGGCCGGCCGTGATTGCGTCCTTGCCGACGCCGGTGCCGAACGAGCTCTTCCAGCCGAGGCCCTGATCCTCGATCGCGCCGCCTTCCGGCTCAGCGCCGATGAGGGACGGATCGCCGGCGCCATGGGTCTTGCCGAAGGTGTGGCCGCCGGCGATCAGCGCCACGGTCTCTTCGTCGTTCATCGCCATGCGGGCAAAGGTTTCGCGGATGTCGCGCGCCGAAGCGATCGGATCGGAATTGCCGCCCGGGCCCTCCGGATTGACGTAGATGAGGCCCATCTGTACGGCGCCGAGCGGTTCTGCCAGCTGGCGTTCGCCGCTATAGCGCTCGTCGCCGAGCCAGGTTCCCTCAGGCCCCCAGTAGAGCTCTTCCGGCTCCCAGACATCGGCGCGGCCGCCGGCAAAGCCAAAGGTCTTGAAGCCCATGGATTCCAGGGCGACGTTGCCGGTGAGGATCAGCAGGTCGGCCCAGGAGATGCGGTTGCCGTATTTCTGCTTGATCGGCCACAGCAGGCGGCGGGCCTTGTCGAGGTTGGCGTTGTCAGGCCAGCTGTTCAGCGGCGCAAAACGCTGCTGTCCCTGCCCGGCGCCGCCGCGGCCGTCGGTGATGCGGTAGGTGCCGGCGCTGTGCCAGGCCATGCGGATGAACAGGCCGCCGTAATGGCCGAAGTCGGCCGGCCACCACTCCTGCGAGTCGGTCATCAGCGCGTGAAGATCCTGTTTCAGCGCGTCGAGATCGAGCTTCTTGAACTCTTCGGCATAGTCGAAGGCCTTGCCGAGCGGGTCGGCGCGGCCGGAGTTGTGGTGAAGAATCTGCACGTTCAGCTGGTTCGGCCACCAGTCGCGGTTCGACCGGCCGGCTGGAGCCTTGTGATGTGCAACAGGACATTTGCCTGTGCTGTCAGTGGGGTTGTCCATGATTGTCTCCTTCATTGCTTGATCTGTCTGCCGTTCAAACGTTGAGCCGAGTGGGCGCCCCGCTCTTCCTTGCTGTCTTCATATCGGAAGCATATGATAATTTTAAGTTGGATTTACTGATTGCTGCGATAAGCTGATCTTATGAAGAACCTGACCCTGAAACAGCTGCGTTATTTTGAAGCCTTGGCCAGGGATGGTCGTTTCCGGCGCGCTGCCGACGCTTGCGCCATCTCCCAGCCGGCACTCTCAATGCAGATCAAAGAACTTGAGCAGGAGTTGGGCAGCGAGCTTTTCGAGCGCAGCGCGCGTGAAGTAAAACTGACCGCCTTCGGCCAGACCTTCGCTCTCAAGGTCCGCGAGATTCTCCGCGGCGTGGACGAACTGGGGGAGCTGGCGCGCACCGCGCGCCACTCCTTCCTGACGCGGCTGCGCATCGGCATCATACCGACCATCGCGCCTTATCTGCTGCCGATTATCATAAACGATCTGAACAAAACTTTCGCCGGAATTCAGATCGAGGTGCGCGAGACGCAGACGGCAAAACTTGTTCAGGAGCTGACTCAAGGCCAGCTGGATACGGCAATCGTTGCCTTGCCCGTGTCGGAGCCGTCGCTGACCGAGCTTGAGCTCTTCAAGGAAGAATTCGTGCTGGTGCGGCGGCCCGAAGAGGAGGGCAAGCCGGTGCCCGAACGCGAGGCGCTGCGCGAAATGCGGTTGCTGCTGCTCGAGGAGGGCCATTGCTTCCGCGATCAAGCCTTGTCGTTCTGCAAGATAGGCTCGGCCCGCCCGCGCGAGGTCATGGAAGGCAGTTCGCTCTCCACCCTGGTCCAGATGGTCAGCGCCGGGATCGGCATCACCTTGATCCCGGAGATGGCCGTTCCAGTGGAAACGCGCTCGGCGCATGTTTCGATCTCCCGCTTCCAGTCGCCGCAGCCGTCGCGAACGATCGGCATGGTCTGGCGCAATTCGACCCCCATGGCCAAACAGCTGCTGCAGGTTTCCGAGGCCGTTCGGCGATCGGCCGACATCATGCGCGAACGGCAGCTCGCACGGTGATGGACCTGATCATATTCTGCCTCAGGAGCGGCGCTTGAACGTATGCTCGGCTGCCGGAAATTTTCGCGATCGCACCTCGTCGGCATAGGCCGCGGCAGCCGCTGCAATCCTCTTGCCGAGTTCGTCGTAGCGTTTGACGAAACGCGGGGTGAAATCATTGAACAGCCCCAGAATGTCGTCGGATACCAGAACCTGGCCGTCACAAGCGGAGGATGCGCCGATGCCGATGGTCGGTATGTGGATGGCTGACGTCACCTCCCGGGCGAGCGGCTCCACCGTGCCTTCGACGACGACGGCAAAGGCACCCGAGCCGCCGATGGCATGCGCGTCGCGCCGGATCTTTGAAGTCTCGTGTTCAGTATGGCCGACGGAGCGATAGCCTCCCGCGGTTTGGACCTGCTGCGGCATCAAGCCGATATGCCCCATGACCGGGATGCCTCGCTTCGTCAGAAAAGCGATGGTCTCGGCCATCTCCTCGCCGCCTTCAAGCTTGACGGCATCGCAGCCGGTTTCCTGCAGGATGCGCACCGCATTGCGGAAGGCCACCTCCTTCGATTCCTGATAACTGCCGAACGGCATGTCGACGACGACGCAGGCTTTGGCGACGCCGCGCATCACCGCCTTGCCATGGGCAATCATCATGTCGAGCGTAACGCCGAGGGTGGCCTCCATGCCGTAGAGCACCATGCCGAGCGAATCTCCGACCAGCAGCAGGTCGCAATGCTCATCGAGCAGGCGCGCCATCGGCGTCGTATAGGCGGTCAGGCAGACGATCGGCTTACCGCCCTTCATGGCTGAGATGCGGGTCGGTGTCAGGCGCTTTTGAGATCCGATGGCGCTCATTTCGTCACTCCCTTTCCCGGCTTGCCCTTCCCGCCGATAACTCGGTCGACCCGGTTGTCGCGCACGACCCGATTGTCGAGGAGCCGCGTTGAGCCGAACCGAACAAAAAGCGCCACGACGACAGGCTCTTCGATCGAGCCGACCGGCTCCAGGGTCGAGGCATCTCTGACGGCGACGACTTCGGGCTCTGCCAGAGGCTCGCGACCGAGAAATTCTGTGAGCTTTGCTTCCAATACCTTGGCATCCGTGAGGCCGTCGGCAATCAGGCGCTCCCCTTCGTCGAGGGTCTGCGGAACGATTGCTGCGGCACGACGCTCCTCGGGACTGAGATAGACATTGCGCGACGATAATGCGAGGCCGTCGGCATCTCTGACGGTCGGCACCGATATTACCCGCACCGGCACCGCCAGATCATCCACCATGCGTTTGATGATGACGACCTGCTGGTAATCCTTATCTCCGAAATAGGCGGTTTGCGGCTGCACGATATTGAAGAGCTTGGAGACGACGGTGGCGACGCCGGCGAAATGCCCGGGCCTAACCGCGCCTTCGAGTTCGCGGCCGAGATCGGGGACGTCGACCACGGTTTTCATCGGGCGCGCATACATGTCCGCGACGCCGGGAGCGAACAGGAAATTGACGCCGGCCTGCTTGAGCATGGCCGAATCGCGCTCCAAATCGCGCGGATATTTGCTGAGATCTTCGGCCGGGCCGAACTGCAGCGGATTGACGAAGATCGAGACGACGACGAGATCGTTCTCGGCCCGGGCGCGCGAGACGAGCTCCATATGACCGGCGTGGAGATAGCCCATCGTCGGCACCAGGCCGACGGTTCGTCCCTGGCGCTTCAGCGCATCGAGCGTGTGGCGCAGCTCGTCAATGCTCGAGAAAACCCGCATATATCCTCCCCGCGGCCGGTCACTCATCTTGGGCGCGGATAAGAAGTGTAATCGATGCTGGAGGTCAATGCATATTCCGCGATAAAAACGATTAGATGCAATGGCCAGCCGATAAGGCCGGCCTATATCCGCCCGGAAATGACAGCTTGCAGCGGGGCTGGCAATATGCGAGCCGCAACGCTATTGCCCTATCCGTCAAGATACCATCACAGTCGGTCGCTATTGGAGAATGCATGGAACCCTGGAAGACCAGCCGCGGGCCGATTGCGGCAACCGAGCTCGACCTCGAGAAGGCAAACGCGATCAACACGCTGTTGATCCGGCCGGCCGGCGTGCTTCCGACCAAGCCCGGAGATCCGATCCTCCCTTTTGCCGTCGGCCTCTTCAACGAATTGCGCCCGCTCCTGAAGCCCGACGCGGGCGTGACGACGCTGAGACGCGCGACGGCCGCTTATGTCCATTGCCGGCGCTACTATTTCGCCAGCGCCCAGCCCGATTCCATGCGTCATGGCGTGGACGGCGAACCCGTCGAGCCGCTGTCGTCGGAAGACCGGCTGGTCGCGCAAAAACGCTTCCTCAGCCTCAAGCAGAATACCGGCAAGGCCGAAGCTCCCGAGCAGCCTGCGCCGGTTCCCCCTCCCCTGTTGAGCAAGAACGAACAGATTCGCGCAGCCCTTCTTAATAGGAAGAGTTCGTCAGCCAGAGCGGGATGAGGCGTCGTCTCCATTTGCAATGGAGGAATAGTAACCTGCTATTATTTTGCAGGGACAAATATCTGCGATACAACTCCAGTCGGCAAAACCTTCGCGTCTGTCTCAAGTATATTTTGCTTTACATACCATTAATGCAATTGCGCTAAATTTAGCATCAGCCAGAAACTTCCTCCGGACTTGCTAGAACGATGCGTCTCCTGATTGCAGCTTCCCTCTTCGCATTGGCCGCAGTCCAGTCCGGCGCGGCCGCCGATCTTTCCGCCTATAAACGGCCGCTGACCGTGCCTTTCGAAGGGGTGACGGCTTATTCCCCTCAACTGGCGACGCTCGGCAAGATGCTGTTCTTCGATCCCAGGCTTTCCGGCAATAAGAATATGACCTGCGCCAGCTGTCATAACCCGTCCTTCGGCTTCGAGACGCCTGTGAAGACGCCGATCGGCGCGGCCAATACCGCGCTCGGGCGCCAGGCACCGACGGTTCTGAACGTTGCCTGGGTCTCGCCCTTCTTCTGGGACGGCCGCGCGCCGAACCTGGAGCAGCAGGCGGCGGGCCCGATCACCGCTGCCGCCGAAATGAACGGCAAGCTCGACGACGCCGTCACCGAAATGCAGGATATACCCGATTACAAAAACTGGTTCGGCGAGGTCTTCCCGGACAAGGGGATCAGCAAGGAGACATTGCTGACGGCGATCGCTACCTATGAGCGGACGGTGGTTTCCAACTGGTCGCCCTTCGACCGCTGGGTTGATGGCGACGAGAAGGCGGTCTCCGACAGCGCCAAGCGGGGCTTCGAGCTGTTTACCGGCACGGCCGGCTGTTCCGCCTGCCATTCCGGCTGGAATTTCACCGACAACAAGTTCCATGACATCGGCCTGCCGAGCGACGATATCGGCCGCTACAAGATCGATCCGAGCAGCCCCGGCAATAAATATGCCTTCAAGACGCCCGGCCTGCGCAACACGCTCTACCGTGGTCCCTATATGCATGACGGCAGCCTGAAGAGCATGGACGAGGTGATCACCCATTATGAAAGCGGCGGCGTCAGCCGCCCGTCGCTCGATCCCGACATGTCGGCCTTTCTGCTGACGGATCAGGAGCGCAGCGATCTGATCGCTTTTCTCGGAACCTTGACCGCCGAGAAGCAGGACATCCCCCTTCCGACGCTGCCGAACTGAGGTGCAGGCGATGACACTCTCCATACGCATGCAGATTCTCGTGCCCATGGTGGCGACCATCGTCGTCGGCTTCGGCAGCGCATTCCTGATCGGCTACCAATCGGTCACCGGCCAGACCCGGGTTGCCGCGGTGGTGCAGGAGGCGGTGAACGCCAAGCTGGCTTCCGCCCATATCGAACAGCAGTTCAGGCAAGCGACATCGGTCGTCGACCGGGTGCTGTCGATGACCAATTTCGTCTCTGCGGCTGAGGTCAAGACCGAATTCGACGAGAGCAACGGCGCGCTGACGCAATCGCTCGACGAGCTCGGCGGCATCGATCTTGCGACTTCGCTGACCGAGGGCGTGCGCTCGCTGCGCCAGGCGCATGATGTCTGGGAAAAAGACGTCAAGGTCAGCCTCGGCCTGCAGCCGGCGGACGAAGTGCCGACCACCGAGAAGCTGGCGCGCTCGCAGCAGGCGATCCTGACCGGGATTGCCGCCGTCAACGCCATCGTCGATAAGATCGCCACCGAGAGCGTCGCCGAAGCCGGCAGTGCGCTGGAGACGAAAATCGAAATCGAATTGGCCCTGGCGGGCCTCGCCGCCATTATCGGCCTCGGCATTCTGATCGCCATCGCCCGGCATGTGTCGCGCCCGATCCAGCGCATCACCCAATCCATGCAGGCGCTCGCGAGCGGCGAAACCGACAAGGCAATCCCCTATGCCGGACGCCGCGACGAGATTGGCCTGATGGCGGGGTCCGTGGAAGTCTTCCGCCAGAATGCCATCGCCCGCACCCGTCTCGAAAGCGAGGCCGAAGAAAACCGGCGGCTGGCGGAAGCAAACCGGCTGGTCGATCAGGAGCAGGCCGAACGCAGCGCGGCCGAGCGGCTGACGGTCGCCACATCGGGGCTGGCGGCCGGGCTGAAGCGGCTCGCGGCGGGCGATCTCGCCTTCAAGCTCTCGGAGCGGTTCGCGCCGGAGTTCGAACCGCTGAGGCATGACTTCAACGCTTCCGTCGAGCAGCTCGGCGGCACGCTGCTTTCCGTCTCCGAAAGCGTGTCGATCATCAATTCCGGCACCCGCGAGATCAGTAACGGCTCCAACGAGCTCTCCGGCCGCACCGAGCGGCAGGCGGCGACGCTGGAACAGACCGCTGCGGCGCTGAACGCCGTCACCGCCAAGGTCACCGAAGCCTTCGAGATTGCCGAAGAGGCCCGCGGGGTCGCCGACGACGCCAATCGGAGCGCCCTGGCATCGGGCAAGGTTGTGGCCCAGACGGTCGACGCCATGGGCCAGATCGAGGAATCCTCCAGGCAGATCAACAATATCATTGCCGTCATCGACCAGATCGCCTTCCAGACCAACCTGCTGGCGCTGAATGCCGGCGTCGAGGCTGCCCGCGCCGGCGAGGCCGGCAAGGGTTTTGCCGTCGTCGCCCAGGAAGTGCGTGAACTGGCGCAGCGTTCGGCCCAGGCCGCCAAGGAGATCAAGGAGCTGATCGGGCGGGCATCCGCCAAGGTCGCCGGCGGCGTGGAGCTGGTCAACCAGACCGGCGCAGCGCTTGGCGACATCGGCCGCTTCATCGTCGATATCAACCAGCGCATGGAAGCGCTGGCGGGCTCGGCGCGCGAACAGGCCACCAGCCTGTCGGAAGTCAATTCGGCCATGCACCAGCTCGACCAGGTGACCCAGCAGAACGCCGCAATGGTGGAGGAAACCACCGCCGCCAGCGTCACGCTCGCCGGCGAGGCCGAGCGCCTGCGCGAACTGGTCACCCAGTTCGAACTGGGCAGGGCCGAGCCCGGCACGCGACACTATCGCGACGCGGCCTGAACGAGATCTGTTCCCATCTCCGGCCTATGCGCCGGCCCGTCTGAAAACCGGTCCTTTGTCCGCAACAGCGCCATCAGCATCGGGCCGAGCGCGAATTCGCTGCGTTCGGCGCGCTGGGTGAGGTCCCTGAGGTAGCCGCCGGCGGAGTTGATGTGCCCTGCCCTCTGCAGGATGCAGGCCATGACGGTGGCGGCGGTCTCCGGTCCCATCACCGAGGCTGCTTCCTCATAGGCGGAAGGGCTGACGCCCAGCATCGAGCGCACGACGACCGCCGCCATCATCAGATCGCGCCAGCTGGCGATCGTGCCGCCCGGCCCGTAGTCGACGATATCAGGGCAGGCCTGGAGGATCATGCCTAGCGGGAAGGATTTCAATTTCCCGGCATTCGTCCGGACAATGGCCCGCGATCCCTCCCCGTCCTTGCCGGCCATTCCCGGTTCGCGCCTTTCCGGCGCTGCCCTCGGCTGGGGATCCCGGTTCCACTCCTGCCCGGTTTCCAAGCCCGGTTCAGATTCAGCTGTGGATTCGGGATTCGAATTCTGTATGTGGCGCTCAATCTGGGATTCATTGGTGCTCTCTATCTGAATTTTCTCTTGTAATTCCAATGCGTTGATGATTTCGAGGCGGATCGTCTCGAGTTCTTCGAGGATCGGCGCGATGCTTTCGAGCGTCGCCGCTTTCGGGATGCGCTGCAGCAGCACCTGGAACGTGGAAGAGATGCGCTCCCAGTCGCCGGGGATCGCTTCCTCGATGGCCGCGGCAACGAGCTTGGCGATGTCGCGCCGGCAGATGGTCAGCCGCTCCTTCATCCCCCGCAGCACCTGCCGGTCGGCGGCAATGCGTGCGGCGATCGCTTCGATCTCGGCGGCGCGGGCAAGCAGCGGCGCCAGGCTGAAGCCGTAGGCCTCGCCGATGCCGCCTTCCCTGTTCCGCCTGATATAGCGCTTGCCGTTCGGGCTGTCCTTGCGGGAGATGAGGCCGGCCTCTACGAGCACGGCGAGGTGCCGGCGCAACGTCGCGGCGGCCATGCCGCGGGCTCTCAGCGAAAGCTGCATGTTCGAGGGAAAGACCACCAGCCCGCGTTCGCTGGAGAGTTCGTCCTCCGGATAAAAACTCAGCAGCGCATCGAGCACCGTCAACGCCCGGTCGGTCACGTCGAGCCCTGCCCGGGCTTCGCAGACCGATCGGAACAGCCTCCATTTGTTGCGTGTGGTGCCGGCCGCGGTCGCTTCGCCGCGCCGCTGTTTCAGCAGCATGGCAAGCGACATCGGTCGCCGCCCGAAGGGCGTCGTTACAGATTCACTCTCCATTTCCTTCACCTCTCATCAGGCAAAAGAAATCCGCTCACCGAAACGATGCGAGGATAAGAGCGCTGGAGCGTCTTTTACGCGTCTGAAAAGACACGAGTAGCGCTGCAGGACTCTTGACTGGGATTCGTGAAAATGCGATTCTCTGTCTTGCTTAAGGATAGGAGAAGGGCTTCCACGACTCAGGTCGTTTGGGGGCCTTTTTCTTTTGCGGTTTCAGCTCCTTATTTGCTCTCCTCGGCGAGGAATTGCTCATAGAGCGCATCCAGCCTGCTGGAGAGAAATTCCCCGAAGCGGCCGGCATTCTTCGCTTTCATCGAGAGCGAGAACGCCTTGCCGTCACTCTTCATTTCCGCCTGGACGGCTTTGTCCCGCGGCTGCCATTTGACCTTCCCTGCCGCTGCCTGCGTCTTGCGCACCGGCCGGGCGCTCTTGTTCAGCGCCGTGTAGAGCGCTTCGAAACGTTTGTCGGACGGCAGGCGAGGAAACTCGTCCTCGTCCATGACCTTGGCGATATCCGCTGCATTGGAGGCCTTGCCGGCAAGCAGCGAAAGCTCCACCCAGCGTTGACGGCCGATGCCGGGTGCGGGGCCGATCGCCTGGACGACCTCCGGCGAGATGCGATCCATGACCGAAATCATCTTCGAGATCGACGCCGCATTGGCGGCAAGGGCGGTCGCGATGACCTCCCTGTCGTAGCCGAGTTCTTCCAGCCGCCCGGCGAAGAGCGCCCGCTCGATGAAGGTGAGATCGGCCCGGGCCGAATTCTCCTGGCCCTGGGCAATGACATGGGTGCGGTCGTCGATCGACTTGACGACGGCCCTGACATTGCGGCCGAGCTCGCGGGCTGCACGCAGCCGCCGATGGCCGAAGACCACCTGATAACGGCCGTCGATCTTGGTGTGGGGGCGCACCAGAATGGGTGTGTCCTGCCCGCGTGCACGGATTGCCTCGACCAGCGCGCGGAATTCCTCGTCATCTTCCGTCAGGCGGTCCTTGACGAAGGAAGCCTCGACGACATCGGGATCGAGGTCGACCACCGCTTCGCCTTCCAGGAATTTCTCGGCCTGCTTGGCAAGCTCATCCAGCGAGCGGACGAGCGAGCGGCCTGCCCCGCGCATCGGATAGTTCGGCGCGCCTGCATTCTCGTCGGGCATGTCGGCCAGCCCTTCCAGGAGATTCTTTCGTGCCATCGCTTCCTCCGATGTCGGTCAATCAATTGATTCGGCTTGATGAAACCGTGAATTTGTCAGCCGACAAATTCACCGCCCCCATGCCTGATGAATAAGCTCTGCGATCTCCGCGTTGACGGCGTCCATCGCCTCCAGCGCCCGGTCATAGGTTCCCCGGTTCATCGACGAACGCTCGACTTCGTAGAGCGTCTGCTTGGTGATTCCGGCATCCGAGATCGCCGTCGATTTGACCATCTGGTTTCTGAGCATGAACTCATGGAACATGGTCGACATGAAGCCGACCATCTGCGCCTGCGGCACGTCCGTCGGTTCGTAGCGGGTAATGAGATAGCGATACCAGGAGAGGTTCACTTCGGCGCCTGCCGCGCGGATCGGCTTCAGGATGCCGCCGAGCATCAGCAGGAACTGACCCATCGACATGACGTCGAGCATCTGTGGATGGATGGTGATCAGCACGCTGGTCGCTGCCGTCAGCGCCGTCAGCGTGAGGTAGCCGAGCTGCGGCGGGCAATCGATGACGACGACATCGTAGCGGTCTTCGACCTCGGCGAGCGCCCGCGAAATGCGGGTGAAGAAGGTCTTGCCGTCATTGGTCGATTTGTCGGCCATGGCAAGCGGCGTATCGTATTCATATTCCTGCAGGTCGAGATTGGCCGGCACGATATCGAGGCCGGGAAAATTCGTCTTATGGATGATGGAAGAGAGCGGCTTCTTCTCGCCGTCGTAGCGGATCGCTTCATAAAGGGACGAGGCCTGGTCGAATTCCGGCTGGAAGCCGTGCAGTGAGGACAGCGATGCCTGCGGATCGAGATCGACGGCAAGCACGCGGTGGCCGGTCAGCGCCAGATGCTGGGCAAGATGGGCCGCCGTCGTCGTCTTGCCGGAGCCGCCCTTGAAATTGACGACCGCGATGACCTGCAGCTTTTCGTGGCCACGGCGCTGCGGGACATACATGCGGCTCTCGGAGCGGCCGTGGGCATCGAGATAGCGTCTCAGCTCCAGCATCTGCTCGGCGGTATAGGAGCGCCGCCCGGAGGGCGATGTCTGCGGGCAGGGGCCCTTGCCTTCGAGATGCAGTTTCTTCAGCGTGCTTTGCGAGGCGCCGACGTAATTGGCGACCTCCGCCAGCGAGAAGTTGCGCAGCGTCTTCTTCGCATTCGGTGGAAAGCGCTGCACGCTGAGCAGATGGAGCTTCTTTGAAATCACGTCGCCCTGTTCGAGGATCATATCCTCGAAATGCAACGGCGCCTTGTTCAAGGCAGTCAAATTAGCGTTCATCGGCAGCAATCTTTCGGATAACGATTTTCGGGATCAAAAGCCCTTCTAACCGTTATTATCCGCGATTCTCCGATGCCGGCCAAGAATTTTAAGGTTAACGCATATTAACCTTTTCGGTGCTCGTTCAGGCACTTGGCCGATGCTGCATGAAAGGCGGGCGGGACCGAAAGCTTCGGGGTCGGGGGCGCGGAAAACGCGCCCCCGACCACCACCCGGCCGAAGGGGAGGGGGCATTCGGCGGGCTTACTCAAGCGGTGCTTCGCCTGACGTGATCCGCTGCTCGTCGGCGGCAAACAGGTGAACGGCATCATGGATCGGCGCGATCTTCAGAACGTCGCCGGGGGCGGCCCTGATCCGCTCCCGGAAGACGCAGGTGAGTGTCTGTGTGCCCAGCCGGACGATGACGAGCGTTTCCGAACCCGTAGGCTCTACCACCACTGTGGTCACCTCGATGCCGCCGGGGTCGAGCCTGATATGCTCGGGGCGAATGCCATAGGTCACGGCATCGCGCGGGCGGCGCTCGCTCGGCAGCAGCAGGCCGTCGGCGGTTTTGAACCCGTCTTCTCCCATGCTGCCATGGATGAAATTCATTGCCGGCGAGCCGATGAAACCGGCTACGAACAGATTGTTCGGCCGGTCGTACAATTCCAGCGGCGAGCCCGACTGCTCGATCAGCCCGTCCTTCATGACGACGATCTTGTCGGCCATGGTCATGGCCTCGATCTGGTCGTGCGTGACGTAGATGGTCGTCGTCTGCAGCCGTTGATGCAGTTCCTTGATCTCCGAGCGCATCTGCACCCGGAGCTTGGCGTCGAGGTTCGACAGAGGCTCGTCGAACAGGAAGACGGCCGGATCGCGCACGATCGCCCGCCCCATGGCGACGCGCTGCCTCTGGCCGCCCGACAATTGCTTCGGGTACCTTTCGAGAAGGGTCTCGAGACCGAGGATCTTGGCGGCATTGCCGACCCGCTGGTCGATTTCCGTCCTCGGCATGCGTTTCAACCGCAGGGAAAAACCCATATTTTTGGCGACGGTCATGTGCGGGTAGAGCGCATAGTTCTGGAACACCATGGCGATGTCGCGATCCTTGGGCGCAAGCTCGTTGACGACATGCTTGCCGATCTGGATCTTCCCCGAAGTGATGCCCTCCAGGCCGGCGATCATCCTGAGCAGGGTGGATTTCCCGCAGCCCGACGGGCCGACCAGGACGACGAACTCGCCGTCGCCAATATCGACGGATACGCCTTTGATGGCTTTGAACGCGCCGTAATCCTTGCGCGCATTGTTGACCGAAACATGAGCCATAACAGTCCTCCCGAAATCGCCGTCAAAGTCCACTCAGGACCGTTTTGAGATAATCGAGGCCGAGACGCTCGCCCTCCTTGCGTGCAGCGAGATCCTTGCTAGGCCAGCCATAGGCGGCGTCCTCGTGCTCGATCGACAGCGTGCCGTCAAAGCCGGATGCGCGCGCCTGGCGCAGGAATCTCGACCAATCGAGAAGGCCGAACCCCGGCAGCTTGTATTGCCACCAGCCTTTGCCGTGGTAGCCGACGGCCTGCAGGGCTTCTGCATCGATTGCCGTGTCCTTGGCATGCAGGATGGCGATGCGATCCTTAACCGCCTCCATCGCCAGATAGGGATCGACGCCGATGCGGATGAGGTGCGAGGGATCGAATTCCAGGCCGAAACGGCGATCCTCGATCCGGCGGAAAAGCTCCTGCCATCCCTGCGGCGTCGTTCCGATGAAATTATCTCTCGGCCCCGGCCAGTTTTCGATCGCGAAGGTGAGGCCGGTTGATCGCGTTTCTGCGATCAGCCCGTTCGCGAAGTCGGCGAAGTCGTCATAATTGGCGTCTTCGCCGGCGCTATCGTCGCGGCCCGGAAAGATCACGAAGATAGGAACGCCGGCCTCGCCGATCGCCTTGGCAAACTCGGCGGTTCTTGCCCTGAGCTGCCGGCGTTTGTCGCGGTCGGCATCGAGCTGATTGCCGAAATAGGTGATCGACGAGACGAAGAGGCCGCGGCTGCGGGCGAGCGCGACGGCGGCTTCCACCTGGTCGGGCGTTTTGATATGGCCGCCGACATCGATTTCGATGGCGTCGAAACCCGCCGAGGCGGCGAAGTCCACCACTTCTTCAAGCGGGCGGTCATTGAATGTCGAGGTGTAAAAACCGATCTGCACCAAATCCTCCCATCTTCACCAAAATCCGTGGGGCCTGGCCGGCCGTTTCAGCTGTTGAGGCGATCCATGTTTTTGAGCGGCGAACGTGTGCGTTGGGCAGCGTCGGCCGATGCGAGCATCAGGGCTGCCGCCATCGGCATGGCTGCCGCGCCCATTGCGGAGGCATCTTCGCCGAGCGAGGCGCGATGGAGCGAGGGCAGGCTCGTGTCCTCGGCGTCGAGATGTTCGTGCACATAACGCAGCAACTCGTCGACGATGCGGATCGGCAGCCGGCCGCCGACGAGGACCGCGTCGGGATCGACGATCAAGCCGATATGCTTGACCGCGACGGCCAGATGCGCGCTCATTTCCTTCAGCCACTGCGAAACCAGGCGCCTGCCATGCGCATCCAGCGAGAGCAGATCATGCGGAACGCTCACCTCGACCGCGTGGCGGGCAAGAAAATCATAAAGCGAAAACAGGGAGAATATTTCGCCGAGAAGCTGGACCTTATGGGCTTTCTCGTCTCGACCGTCGGCAATGGGAAGCCAGCCGATTTCGCCGCTGAGGCCCATGGCACCGCGGTGACCGTTGCCGTCGAGCACGAGGCCGCCGCCCGGGCAGGCATTGATGGCGATGTAGAAGAAGCTGCTGCTCTCGGCGCCGAGGCCGTAATCGAGCTCGGCAAGGGCTGCGGCATTGGCTTCGTTTTCGATGAAGACTGGATGCTGCGTCAGATTTTCGAGTGCTGCGCGCACATCGAATGCCGTCCATTCCTGATAGGCCTCGGGCTTGCCGAGCAGCGAAATCTCCCCAAGCCAATCCGGCATCGCCAGGCCGATGCCGGCGAGCCGCGCATCGTCGATCAGCCGGCTGCGCTGGAAATGCGAAATCGCATCCGATGTCAGCTGCAGGAATTCCGCCGGCAGGATGAAGCGCTTTTCGTGATGCACGCGGGCGCGGACATTGCCGACGGCATCGACCGCCAGGATCGTCAGATGGTCGCGGTCGATGTTGATGCCGATCGCAAAACAGGCGTCCGGATTGATTTCGAGCTCGATCGCCGGCTGACCCCGCAGCCCATGCCGCCGGCGGGCTTCCATGATCAGACCCTCGTCCAGCAGCCGGTCGACGATGCGGGCGATCGCTGGTTTGGTAAAACCCGTCCGCCTGGCGATTTCGGCGCGTGAAATCGGCGCCTGGCGGTGAATGCAGCGCAGGACGACCGCCCTGTTGTGCTCGCCGGCATCCTCGACATTGGCGCCGGTCAGATCAGGGGACGGCCTGGCGCCGAGTGTCTGGTTCATAGGGTCGAATCCTTCATCAATCATCGAGACTGAACCGACCCTCATCCCTTCACCGCGCCGCTGGTCATCGCGCCGAGGATCAACCTCTGGAGCGACAGGAAGGCCACGATCGCCGGAACGACCGAGATCAGGCAGGCGGCGGCAAGCAGCTGGATGGACGAGTCGGTCTGCATGCCGCGGAAGTTAAAGATTCCGACGCCGATCGGCATCAGGTCATTTTTGGTGAGCAGCAGAAAAGGCACCAGGAATTGCGACCAGCCGGCAATCACCGTGATGATGAAGACCGACGCGATGCCCGGCGCCGACAAGGGAAGGATGATGCGCCAGAAGACCGAGAAGCGGTTGCAGCCGTCGATCATCGCGGCTTCGTCGAGACTGCGCGGGATGCCGTCGACGGTGCTCTTCAGGAGCCAGGTCGCCAGCGGAACGCCGAGCGCGATATAGACCATGACGACGGCAAAATGGGTGTCCAGCATGCCGAGCCGGTTCATGTAGCGGTAGAGCGGCACCATGATGACAAGCGGCGAGATCATCTGGAAGAGCAGCAGTCCCATCATCGACAGGCCCTTGCCGCGGAACTGAAAGCGGGAAAAGGCGTAAGCCGCGGGCAGTGCAACGATCAGCACGCCGATCCCGCTCAGGGCCGCAAGCTTGAGGCCGTTCCAGAGATAGATCGGAAAATAGCTGTTGTTCAGTACGGTGATGAAATTGTCGATGGTCGGGTTCTGGGGAATATAGCGCGCCGCACCGCGATAGATCTCGCGCTTATCACGCATCGCCATCGACAGGAGATAGGTGAGGGGGCCGGCGAAGAAGACGAACATCGCCAGCATGAAGAGATAGCTCAAGGCATCGCCGAGCCGCGTTCCGGTCCGTCCGCTCATTGCTCTTCCTCCTTCGGCAGGAAGGAGGCATAGACGAAGGCAAGACCGAGGCTGATGATCAGCATCAGCACGGAGAGCACGCTGCCGCCGGAGAGATCGTAGTTTCTGAAGACGATGTTGAAGACGTAGAGCGAGATCACCTCGGTCGCGCGGCCAGGGCCGCCGCCCGTCAATGTGATGATCGCGTCGAAGGTATTCACCGTCTGGATGGTAATCAGGATCATGTTGACGAGGATGGCGGCGCGCAGCTGCGGCAGGGTGACGAAGAAGAACTGCTGCGAGGCCGTTGCGCCATCGACTTCGGCGGCTTCATAGAGCGAGGGATCGATCGCCTTTAGCGCCGCATACATCACCACCATCGAAAAGGCCGTGCCGCGCCATATGTTGGAGATCAGCGTCGACCATGGCGCCATGGCGGGATCGGAAAGCCAGGCGACGGTCGGCATATGCATCAGCCTGAGAATGCTGTTCAGCGCGCCGTAGGGCGCTTCGGAAAACAGCATCTGCCAGATGATGCCGCCGGCAATGCCCGGCACGACCCAGGCGATGAGCGCCGTTGTTCTCAGGATGGTGGTGCCGAACAGGCCGCGCTTTTCGCCGCGGATGACGGTGACGGCGACCGCAAGGCCGAGGATCTGCTGGCCGATGACGCTGCCGCCGACGAAGATCAGGGTCGCCCATAGAATGTCGGGCAGCTGCGGCGAACTCAAAGCATTGACGATCGAGCCCAGCGTGTAGTCCTGAGTGTCGCCGATCAGCGTCGCATTGGTGAAGGAAAGCCGGAAAACGTCGATGACGGGGTAGAGGTAGAATATGCCGATAACGACGATCACCGGCATGATCCAGGGCAGGGGCGCCCCGGCGAAACGGCGCATGAACGTTCTGCTTTGAGGCGGGCTGTCAACCTCGATGGCAATAGGGCTCATTGGCTTCCCTGTCCGGGTTTGGCAATGTCGGCGGCGCCTGTCAGACCGGCGCCGTCGTTGTCGTGCGGATGACTGCCCCTCACCCTAACCCTCTCCCCGTAAACGGGGCGAGGGGACGTGCCCTGCGAGAGGCTAGTGGGAGGTCGAGAGGTTGCGGCTTGTCCCTTCGCCCCGTTTACGGGGAGAAGGTGGCGGCAGCCGGATGAGGGGCTGCTCTCGCCAACCTCCTGAGCTTAACCGCAGCATCACAGACGCTTGTAAGCCTCCATCGCCGCATTGAAGGCGGCATCCAGCGCTTCTTCCGGTTTCTTCGTGCCCGAAAGCACGTCACCCATCATGATCTGGATCTGGTTGGATATTTCCGGATAGATCGGCACGCCGGGGCGCGCCTGCCCGTCGACCAGAGCCTTGGCGAAGGTCTTGTTGGCTTCGGTCGAGAAGACTTCATACTTGTCGAACAGCGATTTGCGGGTCGGCAACTGCTGCTGCAGTGCGTTTGCCGGCCCCATATAGACCTCGCGTGCGAGGTTGGCGCACATCTCGACCTTGTCCTTGTCCTTGCTGAAGGAGGCGATCGTCCAGCCACCGGTGCCCGTCGAGCGCTGATCGGCCGTCGGACCGGGGATCGGCGAGAAGGTCCAGTTCTTGAACTCGTCTTCGTCGAGCGTGGACTTCAGCTGGGCATATTGCCAGTTGCCGCCGATGAAGAGGGCAGTCGTCGCCGCCGCTGCCGCGGCATTCATATCGTCGTAATTGGCGATCGTGCTGACGCGTTTGGGAGCTGCGCCGGAATCGACGAGATCCTTGAAATAATTCAGCGCCTTCAGAAATTTCTCCTTGTTCTCGCCTTCGCCGAAGACCGGCTTGCCTGAGTCGTCGACGAGCTTGCCGCCGAGCGCCCAGTAGTTCGCCAGCCAGTCGAAGGTCGTGCCTTCCCAGCGCCCGCCGTTGAAGAGCACGCCTTCCATGCCCTCCTTGGTGGAGGCAAGGGCGGCCTTTTTCAGATCGTCCCAGGTCGCAGGCGCATCTGCGACCACAGACTTGTTGCGGTAGAGCACACGAAGGTCGGTATCCCACCACCAGGCGCGCACCGTCTGGTCCTTGTCGGTGATGCCGCTGCGGATGAAGGGGAAGAGATCGTCCACTTCTTCCTTCGAGAAATAGGGTGTGAAGTCCGCCAGCACATGATTGACCATGAACTGCGAGAGGACGAAGGAGTCGACGGCGGCGCAATCCGGCGCATTGCCGGCCTTGGCCTGCTCCAGCATCTTGGCCTGTTCGGTGCCGATATCAGACGACATGAACTGCATCTGCAGTTTCCAGTCGGGATGCTTCTTGATGAAGTCGACGAAGAGCTTTTGATAGCCCTCGGCGATCGCCGGATCGGCATTGTTCGGGCTGTCGTTGGTCAGACGGACGACGAGAGATTTTGGCGCATCGGCAAGGCCGATCCTGTCCTTGGTGGCAAGTTCCTGGGCAAATGAAACGGATGCTGAAAATAACATTGTGCTCAGCGCAAATGCGCTGACGGTGGCGCTCTTCATGATGGGTCTCCTCCCCATTTTGAACGAATACAGCCTGGCGGTCAGTTGACCTCTCCTCATTTCCGTGCTGCATTAATTAGATTAAGTTACTTTGATTTGATGTCAAGCCACAGCTTGAGAGGCCAGAGCCGGGAGGTTGAGATGCTGGCGACAATCAACAGCAGCTAGCGCAGAATTCCGGAAAATCGAGATCGATTTTTCGAAAAGGATCTGCGCCATCGACGTGACGGAGCGCCCTTTGGACGCGTGGCGCATCCACCGCAATTTTCCTGAAGAAGCATGAGGCGATCGCGGACGACCGCGATGGCAAGTGCGGTTTTTGCGCGGCTGCGCGGCAGCTGGCAGCGAACTCATGGAGGACAAGATGCGTTTACTCATTCTCGGTACCGGCGGCATGGCCAACCAGCATGCCGCGAGGTTCAAGGCGATCGAAGGCGTCAGCGTCGTCGGCGGCGTCGATGTCGTGCCGGAAAGGCTCGCCGCCTTCTGCAGCGAACATGGCATCGCCAACCATTTCACCTCGCTCGAAGAAGCTCTCGCCTGGGGCGAATTCGACGCGGTTGCCAATGTCACGCCCGACAGCATCCACCACCCGACGACACTTCAGGCGATCGCTGCCGGCAAACACGTCTTCTGTGAAAAGCCGCTCGCCACCGATGCGGTGAAGGCGATGGAGATGACCGAGGCGATCGAACGCTCGGGCAAGGTCGGCATGGTCAATTTCACCTATCGCAATTCGCCCGCCCTGCAGAAAGGCCGGCAGATGGTGCTCGCCGGCGAAATCGGCGCTGTGCGCCATGTCGAGGCGTCCCATCTGCAAAGCTGGCTGGTCGGCCGTCACTGGGGTGATTGGAAGAGCGAAAGCAAATGGCTGTGGCGGCTGAGCAAAAAACATGGATCGAACGGCGCGCTCGGCGATATCGGCATCCATATCGTCGATTTCGCCTCCTATGGTTCCGGCCTCGACGTCGCTCATGTGTTCGCGCGGCTGAAGACCTTCGACAAGGCGCCTGATCATAAAATCGGCGAGTATGATCTCGACGCCAATGACAGCTTCACGATGAATGTCGATTTCGCCAATGGCGCGATCGGCACCATCCAGGCGACGCGCACCGCCGCCGGCCAGATGGATCAGCTGCGCCTCAGGGTCTATGGCGAAACCGGCTCGATCGAGATGATCTACGACACCGGACAATCGACGCTGCGCGCCTGTCTTGGCGAAGACGTGCACACCGCGACCTGGCGCGACGTGCCCTTCGATCCCGTCGAGACCAATTACCAGCGTTTCGTCCAGGCCGTGCGGGCCGGCAAGACGCAGGAACCGTCCTTCCGCCGCGCCGCCAATATCCAGAAGGTTCTCGACAAGGCGCTGGCTTCCGATCTCAGCCACGCCGATGAAGCGCTGACCTGAGCATCAGGCCGAAGCCGGCGGCAACAGCAGCGTGTTGAGGAAGGGTAGGAGGGCAGCCCCGAGTGCCACGCCGCCGCCGCTGAAGCTCGCCGGTTTCATCGGCGAGATCCAGGGTGTCAGCAGCGGCCTCGTCGAGGTGTCGCGCCGCTCGATGGAAAGCTGATGGATCAGCGCTTCGATCACGCCTTGCGGCAGATCGCCGCCAATCATCACGACGCTCGGGGCAAGGAATCCGGCCATGGCGATGATCGGATCGAGCAGGTGGCCGGCGGCCTCGCGTATCCATTGCAACAGCAGGGGGCAGGAGAATTCCTCGCCCTCGAGCAGGCGGGCGAAGTCCTCGTCGCCGATGCGTGAGCGCAGGGAATGGAACCCGACAACGGTGTTGAGCTGGACATTGTCGGGGCCGGTCAGCATTTCGCCGATGCTGCCCGCCCGGCCATGAACGCCGGAATAGGGAACGCCGCGAACGAGAAAACCGGCCTGGACGTCGTCGTCGATGATGATCATCGCCAGGCAGCCCTCGGGCATGGCGCTGCCGATGGTGCGTTCGGCGAGCAGGCTTGCCGTGCATTCGTTCTCGACATAGGGTCTCGCGACCGTCGACATCGCGGCGATCGCGTCGCTCTCATCCTCCGTCCAGTCTTTGGCGGCAATGCCGAGCCCGATGATCGGCAAGGCAGCGTGGCGATCGACCATATCCCTGGCGACGGCATGCACCGCGCCGACCCTGTCGGCAGGATCCACGTCGAAATAGACCCGATCATGCACCTGGCCGCTCAAGTCGATGAGCACGACCTCGCCACGCCTCTGGCGTAGCTTGACGCCGACGGAGAAGGCGCCCTCCGGCCGCAGCGCAAATTCGGTGGCGGTTGCGCCGCCGCCGAGGCCATTGCGGCGGTTTGACGTGACGAGTTTTTCTTCCGCCAGCCGCCGCAGAATATTGGTAATGCCGGGGCCGGTCAGCCCGCTATGCCGGCCAAGCTCGGTGCGCGTCAGCGGCCCATGCCGGCGGATCGCTTCCAGGATGACACGAATATTCCGGTCGGCGATTTCGCCCGACCTCAGACCCACCGTTTTGGCGCGCGGAACGCCCATCTCCTGGGTGTGAAGCCGACGCGGCCCTGACCGAAGATACCGCATGACCGTCTTTCCTAGAGCAACATCTCGGTGTGTATCACGCTTGCAGGTGTTCGTAACGATTTTCAAGTAGATGGTTGTAATGAAGGGCTGCGGCTCTGCACAGTTAAGGTGTGCTCGGAATTACTTGCATGGAGAGTTGAATTCAACCGATGACCGATGAACACTCTCCCGCCACCGACCGCGACACAAACGCCACCCAGCCAATTCTCGTCTTGCGAGGGAGCGTCAGATACCTCTTCATGATCCTTGGTGTCATGGCGCTCTTTTTCGTCTACCTCTCACTTATCGCCCTTGGGCAGATCGAAATGAGCAGACGCACGAGCGGTGTCGGAGAGGGCCTGTTTGCGATCGTGTTCCTCGCCCTCATCGTTTATGTTGCGGTAAAGGCTCGGCAGGTAGACTTCGCGAAGCCCATAATGGTGATCGGGCCCGACGGCATCGCTGGTCAAAGGCTACCGAAGCTCATTCCTTGGCGAATGATCGAACGTGTTGATATCCCTCAGGCCTGGTGGGCGGAATTCATCCATCTGACTGTTCGGAAAGACGCTGATCCGGAGATACTTGAAGTGCTGCGCAAGCGGCAGCCTCTTGAAAGGACCGTCGCGATACCGCACAGATGGGTGCCGGGGTTCAGTTCAAGCGAAGTCAAGGACATCGTGAATCGCTACTTTGAACGCTCACGACAAAGCTGAAGTGGGGTGAATATCTGCTTCAGGCGGCTCGTCCCTGATGTCGCTTCGACCGGCCCTACGATTTAGTAGCTGCAGGGGCGATCGTTGCCGAAGCCGTCCCGGCAGGCAGGTCTGAGTCCATAGTCGACGCTGCTGTATCCAACTGAGCCGGTTTGCACCGAGTCGGTGGAACTCGTCGTGCAGGAAGACGAGACGGCGACCGCGACGACGGCTGCCATTGCAGTCAGTAATTTGCGAATTTGGAGCATCCCCCAACCCTCCCATCGCTGGCCGAGGGCCAGCATCCATAGTGTGATTTCCAGGCAAATAGGCCGATACCCTTCTCGGTAAACTCCTGCCGTCGATCAAGATTGCGTTATTCCTTGAAAGTCCGGCAGCCGGTCCGATACCGAAACAATGGGCTCGCTTCACAATGACCCTCGTCCGCACTTGACGGCA
The DNA here is from genome assembly GCF_014195245.1 of Rhizobium sp. BK619. Classification (NCBI taxonomy): domain Bacteria; kingdom Pseudomonadati; phylum Pseudomonadota; class Alphaproteobacteria; order Hyphomicrobiales; family Rhizobiaceae; genus Rhizobium; species Rhizobium sp. BK619. The sequence goes on from NZ_JACIBH010000017.1 coordinate 23,273, forward strand.
AATCAAAGTTACTTAATCTAAGGACCGGCAGGACCCGCTGGGAGGAGGGGCCGGCGATTGCGATCTCTGTCGCACCATCTTCATCTCCCAAAGTCATGATTCCGGATCGTTCGCCGCCGATTTTTCAACAGGATAAGCCATGCCTCTGACCATTGCCCAACGCCTCGACCGCCTGAAAGTCCGTATCGCCGAGCTGGCGCATTGGCGGGATCGGCAGAGTAGCCCTATCGACGGCTGGTCATTCGAGGGTAAGCCGATCGGCCATCAGCAGGATTGGCCGCATCGCCAGGGTGTCGTGCATTTTGCCGCAAGTGCTGAAGCGCCGGAGGGCTGGCCGCTTGAAGATATCCGTCTGCAGCTCGATCTCGGCGGCGAGAGCCTGATCACTCTGAGCTATCCCGATGGCAAAAGCGAAACATTCGGTCTCGATCCCTATCATCCGGAATTCCTGGTGAAGGGCCGCCGTTTCTCGATTGCGACGGAAAGCGTCGCGCGCTTTCCGTTCGGCGAGCCGAACCGGGCCCCGCGGCTGAACAAGGCCCGGTTCATCTGGCTCGACGGCCCGGCTCATCGCCTGCATCTTCTGTTGAAGCAGGTTTCCGAGGCGATCGATGTGCTCGGCGAGCATGAAGTCGTGCCGCATCTGATGGATGCCGCCGAACAGGCCCTGCGCAGCCTCGACTGGCCGTCGGATACGGCGGCTTACATCTCCCGCACCGCCGATGCCGTGATGCAGCAGAAGATCTGGGAGCTGCCGGAGCTTGTGGCAAATCCGTCAGGCCTGAGCGACGAACAGAGCGCCTCGGCGGCCTCTGCCTTCGAGGTTTTGACGGCGCGGTTGAAGGAACTGCAGAAGCGCTTTCCGCCGAATGGCGAGCTGCTGCTGACCGGACATGCGCATATCGATCTCGCCTGGCTTTGGCCCTATCGCGAGACGCGGCGGAAGATGCGGCGCACCTTCAATACGGCGCTGTCGCTGATGGAGCGCTCCGACGATTTCCGTTTCAACCAGTCGACCGCCCATTATTACGCACAGATGGAAGAGGAAGACCCGGAGCTTCTCGAACGCATCAAGGAGAAGGTCGCGGAAGGAAAGTGGGAAACAGTCGGCGGCATGTGGGTCGAGCCCGATACCAATATGCCCACAGGCGAAAGCCTTGTCCGCCAGGTTCTCTACGGCCAGCGTTATTTCGAAAAGACCTTCGGCACGCGCCATACGGTGTGCTGGCTTCCGGATTGCTTCGGTTTTTCCGGTGCGCTGCCGCAGATCCTGAGGCAGGGCGGCATCGACAGCTTCTTCACCATCAAGGTCAACTGGAGCGAGACCAACCATATCCCTTCCGACCTCTTCTGGTGGAAGGGCCTCGACGGAAGCCAGGTGCTGACCCACACTTTCGACAATCCGATGCAGGGATATAACGGCTTCGTGCAGGCCGATTGTTATGTGCCGACATGGAAGAATTTCCGCGGCAAGGTCCAGCACGATACTTCGCTTCTGGCGGTCGGCTATGGCGACGGCGGCGGCGGCGTGACGCCCGAAATGGTGGAACGCGAAGTGCAGCTGCGCGATTTCCCCGCCATCCCGCAGGCGCGCTGGGGCACCGTCAAAAGCTTCTATGAGAAGGCGCACCGCACCGCGGGGGAAAAGAACCTTCCGGTCTGGGACGGTGAAATCTATCTCGAACTGCACCGCGCAACGCTGACGAGCCAAAGCGGCGTCAAGCGCAAGCATCGCCAGGCCGAACGGGCGCTGATCACCGCTGAAACGCTCGCTTCACTTGCCCATATGCTGGGTGCCGACAAGCCGAAAAGCCTCGAAGCGGATTGGCGCGTGGTGCTGAAGAACGAGTTTCACGATATCCTGCCGGGATCGAGCATCCGCGAGGTCTATCAGGATGCGGAGCAGGAACTCGGCGGCGTCATCGACAATGCCAAGTCCGAGCAGGCAAAGGCCTTGCAGGCGCTCTCGGCCCATCTGCCGAAGGGTGGGGTTGGCGATGCGCTCGTCGTCGTCAATCCGTCGCTTGCGCCGCGGCCGGTGAGCGCCACGCTTGCCGACGGAACGGTCATCTCGGCCGGCGATATCGTCGCTCCTCTGTCCGTGGCGGTCTTCGACAGGCAGTCCCTGCAGCCGGCCGGCAGGCTGAAAGCAAGTTCCGATCGTCTCGAAAACGATCATCTCGCCGTCGTCATCGGCAAGGACGGGGCGGTTTCAAGCCTCATCCACAAGGCGAGTGGCCGGGAAGCGGTCGATGGTTCGGCCAACCAGCTCTGGATCTATCCGGATGACAAGCCGCGCAATTGGGACGCCTGGGATATCGATGCGGATTATGCCGAAAAGGCCGTCCGTCTCGAGGCGCCGGAGAGCATCTCGCTCGTCGAAAGCGGCCCGCACCGCGCGGCAATCCGCGTCGTTCATCGCTACCGGAATTCGAGCGTTACCCAGACTTATGTGCTGACCGCCAATTCCAAGCGGCTCGATATCGAAACGACGATCGACTGGCACGACCGCCGCACCTTGCTGCGCACCCTCAACCCGGTCGATGTAAAGGCCCGGAAGGCAACGTTCGAATGCGCCTTCGGCATCGTCGAGCGGGCGACCCACACGAACACTTCCTGGGAGCAGGCAATGTTCGAGGCCGTCGCCCATCGCTTCGTCGATATCAGTGAGCCGGGTTTCGGCGTCGCACTGCTCAACAATGCCAAATATGGTCACAGCGCCCGCGGCAATGTGATCGGCATGAGCCTGGTGCGCGGGCCGATCTATCCGGATCCGCTGGCCGATGAAGGCGAGCAGAGCTTCACCTATGCGCTGCTGCCGCATGACGGCGCCTGGCATGAAGGCGGCGTGCTCGACGAGGCGCTCGATCTCAACCAGCCGCTCGTCGTCGCGGAGGCCAAGGGCCTCTCCGTCGGCACGTTCGCGCCGCTTGCGGTCGCCGGCACTCCCGTCGCCTTTTCCGGTCTGAAACCGGCGGAAGCGGGCGACGGCCTGATCCTGCGCCTCTACGAACCCGCCGGCCGGCGCGGCCGCCTCTCGCTTGCCCTGCCGTCCGGATGGAGGGCGTCGCAGCCGCTCAATATTCTCGAAGAGCCGATGGAGCGGAAAGGCCCCGCCGACATCATGCCGTTTGAGATTCGAACCTGGAAGCTGCAGAAGGCCTGACGGTTCATTCTTGAGAGAGCCCCTCACTGTGGCTCCGATGCGGCGGTGAGGACGAGGCCGGGCGACAGCGCGGCACATCGGCGCGCGTAAAAGTCTTTGGGGTACGAGACATACGGGTTGGCTGGTCGGGCAGAGGTATCGCGAAGCCGTAAGCGGCATCGTGAACTGGTTGGCCGGCTTCGCTGGAGGTATACGCGATCAGTCCTTCAAGCCGAGGCTTGCCAGCAGCCGGCCGACATAGGCCTCCAAGCCGCCGACCATGTCGAAGCGGTCGGGATCGCGCAGCCAGAGCATCTGCAGCCCGTCCATCACCGCGATCAGTTCGGCGGCCATTGCCCTACTGTCGGTCTTGGCGTCAATCGTGCCGTCGGCAATCGCCCGTTCGAAGGTCGCGGCGACATCCTTCTGCATCTGGGTGGCGCGGCCGAGAAACCATGCTTTGGCGGGGTGGTCCTTCATCAGGCTCTCCGCATTCAAGATGGCGAAGGCCCTGACGACCTCGATCATTTCGGCGTTGCGGCGGAAGATGGCAACCATGCCCTTGAGCAGGCCGCTGAGATCGGAGCAATAGTGCTCGATGAAATCAGCACTTTCGAGGTCGCGTTGCGCGAGGATCGCCAGTAGCAGATCGACCTTTGTAGGAAAGTGGTGCAGCAAGCCGGGCAGCGACAGGCCGACATCCCGGGCGATGTCGCCGATCGCGGCATTCTGGTAGCCGTCCTCGGCAAAGCGCCGCATCGCCGCCGTCAGGATTTCCGCGCGGCGTGTTTCTCCCTTGCGGGATCGGCGCTGTCGTTTTTCCTCTCCGGCCTGATGTTCCGACAATTCTGCCATCGTCTCTTGTCTGCCTCTTGGAGCGGCGGTCGGCCGGTCCTCGGCCGATTTCTCCCATGCTTTCCATCCATACATCAGGCTTGTCCGATTGACATCTTAAAAATACCGAGTAATCGGTAGGTTTAAGGATTTCCGTGGGAGGTTTGCATGATCGATTCCATTCTCGACCAGATGACACCCGAGGAGCAGGTCTCGCTGTTATCCGGCGCCGATTTCTGGACGACCGTCCCCGTCGAGCGCCTCGGCGTGCCGAAGATCAAGGTGACGGACGGCCCGAATGGTGCGCGCGGCGCGGGTTCCCTGGTCGCCGGCGTCAAGGCCACCTGCTTTCCCGTCGGCATCGCGCTCGGCGCCACATGGAATCCCGAACTCGTCTCGCAGATGGGCAAAGCCCTTGCGCGTCAGGCAAAGAGCAAGGGTGCCGCGGTGCTGCTGGCGCCCACGGTGAATATCCATCGTTCCGGGCTCAACGGCCGCAATTTCGAATGTTATTCGGAAGATCCGATGCTGACTGCCGAGCTGGCCGTCGCCTATATCGGCGGCGTGCAGGGCGAGGGGATCGCCGCGACGATCAAGCACTTTGCCGGCAACGAGTCCGAGATCGAGCGGCAGACCATGTCGTCCGATATCGACGAGCGGTCGCTGCGCGAAATCTACCTGCCGCCCTTCGAACAGGCCGTGCGCCGCGCCGGTGTGATGGCGGTCATGTCCTCCTATAATCGCCTAAACGGCACCTATACGAGCGAGCATCACTGGCTGCTGACCAAGGTGCTGCGCGAGGAATGGGGTTTCCAAGGTATCGTCATGTCCGACTGGTTCGGCTCGCATTCGACTGAAGAGACGATCAATGCCGGTCTAGATCTTGAAATGCCGGGTCCGGCGCGCGATCGCGGCGAGAAGCTGGTTGCGGCCGTGCGCGAGGGCAAGGTCGAGGCGGCGACGGTACGGGCTGCGGCGCGGCGGATGCTGCTTCTGCTCGAGCGGGTCGGCGCCTTCGAGAGCAAACCCGATCTGACAGAGCGGGCGGTCGACCTGCCGGAAGACCGGGCGCTGATCCGGCGCCTCGGCGCGGAAGGCGCGGTGCTCCTCAAGAATGACGGCATCCTGCCGCTGGCGAAAACCTCGCTGGACCGCATCGCCGTCATCGGCCCCAATGCGGCAAGCGCGCGCGTCATGGGCGGCGGCAGCGCACAGATTGCGGCGCATTATACGGTGAGCCCGCTCGAAGGCATTCGCGCCGCCCTTGCCAATGCCAACAGCATCAGCCATGCGGTCGGCTGCCGGCATAACCGTCTGATCGACGTATTCAAGGGAAAGATCACGGTCGAATATTTCAAGGGCCGCGGCTGCAAGGGCAATCCGCTGCATGTGGAGACCGTCGACAAGGGCGAATTCTTCTGGTTCGAGCTGCCGTCGGGCGAACTCGACCCTGCCGATTTTTCGGCCAGGATGACCATGCAATTCGTGCCGGAGGAGAGTGGCGATCATGTTTTCGGCATGACCAATGCCGGCCTGGCGCGGCTCTTTGTCGACGGTGCGCTGACGGTGGACGGCCATGATGGCTGGACGCGCGGCGAAAACTATTTCGGCACGGCCAATGACGAGCAGCGCGGCACCGTGGCGCTCGAGGCCGGCCGGGCCTATGCGATTACCGTCGAATATGAGCCGTCCACCGCGAGCGGGGAGGGCATCAACCTGATCGCCGTCCGTTTCGGCGTGGAAAAGCCGCTCGGCGAGGCCGATATCGAGGCAGCCGTCGAGACGGCCCGCAATGCCGATCTGGCGCTTCTCTTCGTCGGCCGTGACGGCGAATGGGATACGGAAGGTCTTGATCTGCCCGACATGCGGCTTCCGGGCCGGCAGGAGGAACTGATCGAGCGGGTGGCCGCCGCCAATGCCAACACCGTCGTCGTGCTGCAGACCGGCGGCCCGGTGGAAATGCCCTGGCTCGGCAAGGTCCGCGCCGTGCTGCAGATCTGGTATCCGGGGCAGGAGCTGGGTAATGCCGTCGCCGACGTGCTGTTCGGTGATGTCGAGCCGGGCGGCCGCCTGCCGCAGACCTTCCCGAAGGCGCTCACCGACAATTCCGCCATCACAGGCGATCCCGCCGTCTATCCCGGCAAGGATGGGCATGTGCGCTACGCCGAAGGCGTCTTCGTCGGCTACCGTCATCACGATACTCACGCCGTCGAGCCGCTGTTTCCCTTTGGCTTCGGTCTTGGTTATACGCGCTTCAGCTGGGCTGAGCCGCGGCTGTCGGCCGGCGAAATGGGATCTGAAGGGATCACCGTGAGCGTCGACCTGACCAATATCGGCGACCGGGCGGGCTCGGAACTGGTGCAGCTCTATGTGCGGTCGCCGGAGACCAAGGTGGAGCGGCCCGACAAGGAACTGCGCGCCTTCGCAAAGCTTTCGCTGCAGCCCGGCGAGACCGGCACGGCGGTGCTGAAGATCCTGCCGCGGGATCTCGCTTATTTCGATGTCGAGACCGGCGCCTTCCGCGCCGAACCCGGCAACTATCAGCTGGTCGTGGCGGCGAATGCGGCGGATATCAGGTTTGTCATTGATCTGTCCTCACCACTCACCCACGTGCTGTCGCCTTCGCATTAGCGGAGAATGCTGAGGCCCGTCGCTCGATCTGCGGTCAGACCGCGTCGGGCTGGGTGCGGAGATTGGTGACGACCCGCCGGTTCTGCACTTTGCAGGAGCGCTCGGTGCAGTCGCGGACTTCGCGATCGTTGCCGTAGCCCTTGGCCCACATGCGCTTGGTGTCCACGCCCTTCGAGGCGAGATAGGCCATCGCCGCATCGGCGCGCTTCTGCGACAGCGTCTCCATCTTCGACGCGGAACCGGAATCGTCGGCAAATCCCTGCAGCTTGAGCAGCCAGGTCGGGTTCCTGTTGAGCCAATTGGCCTGGTTGTCCAAGGTTGCCATGGCGACGGAATCGAGCGCGGCCGAGTCCTGCTTGAAGTAGATCCGCCGGCCGACATTGAGGATAAAATCCTCTTCGCTGCCCGCCGCGACGTTTTCGAAGCCGGGCGCGGGATCGTTGGTCTGGCCGGTCATCGGCGCTGCGGTGGGTTCTTCCAGGGAGGCGACCTCGGTGGTGGAGCAGCCGGCCAGCGCCAGGAGCATGGCCGCAGCGAGAAGGCGCCTCGTATATCCGGTCGTAGCAGACATCAGAGTTATTTTCCTCATTCGACCGGGGTTGTTTGGCTGACCTGCGTGGTGCTTTCGGCCTGGTCGGCGATATGCGGCAGAACCTGCACAGCCGTACCGATCGGGCAGCGCTGGTAAAGGTCGATGGCATCCTCGTTGAACATGCGGATACAGCCGCTGGAGGCATCCTTGCCGATGCTCCAGGGCTCAAGCGTGCCATGGAAGCGATAGCCCGTGTCGACGCCGTCGCGATGCAGGTACATGGCGCGGGGTCCGAGCGGGTTTTTCGGTGAGCCTCCCGCCACGAATTCGGGCAATTCGGGATGGCGCTTGCGCATCTCCGGCGGCGGCGTCCAGCGCGGCCAAAGCGATTTGGCGTCGATCGTGGCGCGGCCGAACCATTTGAACCCTTCGCGGCCGACGCCGACGCCGTAGCGGATGGCGGTCTTGTTCTCCATGATCACGTAGAGGAAATGGTGCCTCGTATCGACGACGACGGTGCCGATCGGCTCGCTGCTGAAATATTTGACGACCTGGCGTTGCCACCGTCTGTCGATCTTGGCGAAGTTGGTCCTTCGGAACGTCACGCCATTGTCGACGGTGGTGCCGTCAAAAAAGGAAGACGCCGCGGCGAAGGCCGATTTGCCGACTGCGCCGGCGCCAAGTAACGCCAAACCACCAAGCAAAATATCCCTGCGGGTCCCCACCATCGGCAATATCCCCCTTAAAGCCAAAGCAGCGAATGTCAGTAAATCAGATTTTTCATTTGCGACAACAGAAAATTCTTCTCTTCCTTCAAGACCGGGATCGCGTCTGCGGTCTCATGATCTGTATTGCTCCGCTCATTACTCCAGGGGACCGTTCGCCCAGGGCAACCTCAGGGGAAAAGATCGGGAAGTTCGGAGAGGGCGATGCGCCGCAACCTGACCGCTTCCGCCATGTCAATCGACCGATACGGAAACCGTAAACGCGTGCCCACGGGTCCCCAATTGCCGATGGCGCTTAGAAGTTTGTCGAGAGCGGCGTTCGAATAGCCGAATTCCTGGCGAAATGGGACGATATGCGCGTCCATAAACGTGCAGATGCGTCTCTCCAGATCGAGAGCGGCGTCAAGTTCGTCTCGCATCGACACCGTCCAGGCCTGAGCACCGCGTGGACTGAGACAGGCCACGTTGGAAAAGGAGCCTGTCGCAACGCCCTCCTTGATGCCGGTTGCGAGACGATGGCCGGGGACGAAGAGCGAAAGTCCCGATAGATGCCGGCGGGCTTCGGCATACCAGGACGCGCCGCCATCGGCGAGCTTGATGCCGATCACCGCAGGCGCTGCCGCGCAGACCATGCCCAGTTCCTTGGGCGCCAGCACCCGTTTGGCATGCGGCGGATTGTAGAGGATGAGCGGAATTCCCTCGGCGGCCTCGGCCGCCCGTTTCAGGAAGTCGACCGCTTCGGCATCGGTGAGCGGCCACCAGTCCGGCAAGATGACCTGAATGGCGCGAGGATTAAGCGCGGCGGCGCGGCTGATGCGATTGAGCATGATCAGCGGGTCGGGCTGGCAGGCGCCGATCACGAAGGGCATGGAGGAAGCCTTGCAGCGTTCGGCCAGCATCGCCTGGATCCTGTCGAATTCCTCCTCGGTTTGATTGTGGAATTCGCCGGCGGTGCCGTTCGAATAGATGCCGTCGACGCCGGCATCGATCAGGATGTCGATCTCTTCGCCGAGCTTGTCGAATTCAATACTGTCATCGGCTGCGATCGGCAGAAGCAGGCTCGCCCAGTTTCCGCCGATGGCCGGATGCGGCGTCTTGACGTTCATCTGTTTTCTCCGGTGGATGGCGGATCAGTTGAGGTCGTCGCGGATGCAGGCCTTGAAATGGCCGGGCGCGATTTCCCGCAATGGCGGAACCGCGCCGGCGCACGCATCGAGCGCACTCGGACAGCGTGTGCGAAAGACGCAGCCGCTCGGCGGATTGGCCGGGCTTGGAATATCGCCTTTCAGGATCTGCCGGTCACGGCGGGCATCCGGATCGGGCGATGGAATCGCCGAGAGAAGCGCGCGCGTATAGGGATGCTGGGGTCGCGCGTAGAGATCGGCGCTCGGAGCGATCTCCATGATGCGGCCGAGATAAAGCACGATCACCCGGTCGCAGATATATTCGACGACGGCGAGGTCATGCGAAATGAACAGCATGGTAAGGCCAAGCCGCTGTTGCAACTCGCGCAGCAGGTTGATCACCTGCGCCTGGATCGACACGTCGAGTGCCGAGACCGGCTCGTCGGCAACAATGAATTCCGGCGACAAGGTCAATGCCCGGGCGATGCCGATGCGCTGGCGCTGCCCGCCGGAAAATTCATGCGCATATCGATTGATCGCATCTTCAGGCAGATCGACCTGGGCCAAGGCGGTTTGCGCCCGTTCGAGCCTGTCGCGTGCCGATCCGATCCCTTGGATCTTCAGGCCCTCCGTCAGGATTTCGCCGATCGTCATGCGTGGCGACAGACTGGCGAAAGGGTCCTGGAAAATATACTGCATGCGCGGCCGTTGCCGTCGGAGCGCCGAACCGGAGAGTCCGGTGAGTTCCTGTCCGTCGAAACGGACACTGCCTGTGGAGGGTTCGACAAGCCGGAGGACGGAACGCCCGATCGTGGTCTTTCCGCTGCCGGATTCGCCGACAAGCCCGACAACTTCCCCCTTGCCGATGTCGAAGGAGATACCCTCAAGAATGTTCAGCCGCGTGCCGTGGGACGTATAATGTTTCGATAGGTCGCGGACGGAGAGCAGCGGTGCGCTCATCTAGATCTCCTGCCATCTGATGCAGCGGCTGGCATGCTGCGGATTGACCTGTTCGAGCACGGGGATTGCGGCGCGGCAGGCATCGATCGCGAATTTGCAGCGCGGGGAAAAGGCGCAGCCGCTCGGCATGTTCATCAGGCTCGGGACCATGCCGGGAATGGCGGAGAGTTTTTCACCTGCCTGTTTCATCCGCGATGCGTCGCCGAGGCGCGGCATGGAGGCAAGAAGACCCATCGTGTAGGGATGCTTCGGATTGCGGAAAACCTCGCCGACCGGCCCTTCTTCGACAATCCTTCCTGCATACATGACCGCGACGCGATGGGCGATTTCGGCGACCACGCCGAGATTGTGGGTGACGAACAGCATGGCCATGCCGCGTTCGCGCTGCAGCTTGAGCAGCAGATCGAGGATCTGCGCCTGGATCGTCACGTCGAGCGCCGTGGTCGGCTCATCGGCGATCAGCAGCGCCGGATCGCAGGCGAGCGCCATGGCGATGGTGGCGCGCTGGCGCATGCCGCCCGACAATTCGTACGGGTATTGGCCGGCGCGGCGCCGGGCGTCCGGTATGCCGACGCTTTCAAGCAGCGTGACGGCTGCGTCCATCGCCGCCTTGCGGTTTGCACCGCGATGGATGCGGATCGGCTCGGCGATCTGGTCGCCGATCGTGAAAACGGGATTGAGGCTCGACATCGGCTCCTGAAACACCATGCCGATGTCGTCGCCCCTGATCCGGCGCATGCTCTCTTCATCAAGGGAAACAAGATCCCGGACCGCGCCGGAGCGCGTCGTCAGGCGGATGCTGCCGGCGGCGATCACGCCGATGTTGCGGGTGAGCAGCCGCATGACCGACAGGCTGGTGACCGACTTGCCGGAGCCGGATTCGCCGACGAGCGCCAGCGTCTCGCCGGCGGCAACGGTCAGGTCGATATCGTTGACCGCCGCGATCTCGCCGCCGCGGATGCGGAAGATCGTTCGCAATCCCCTGATGTCGAGTACCGGTTCAGCCGCCTGTTCCATCGGCTCGCTCAGTTCAGCAGGCCGGTTGCGCGCAGGATCTCGTCGATCCGTGCGGTTTCCGCGTCATTGAGCGAGGCGCGCGGCCGCGGCATGACGGCGGTGTCGATAATGCCGAGGCGCTGCATGGCGGTCTTGAACGCGCCGATGCCCGATGCGCCTCCGCTGACCCGGCCCTGGGCGACCCAGACGATTTCGAAGAGGCGGCAGAGGCGCTCCTGCTCCTTCCTAGCTGCGGCCCAGTCGCCGCGCTGGGCGGCATCCCAAAGCCTGATATAACCGTGCGGATCGACATTGGCGATACCGGGAACAACACCGTGAGCGCCCATCAGCAGGGCGTTGTCGACGACGATCTCGGAGCCGGTCATCAGGAAGACGTCCTTGTGTTCGGCAAGGTCGAGAAGCGCATAACGGAAGTTGCCGTCGTCGCCGCTGGAATCCTTGAGGCCGATAATGCTGCCTTCCTTGGCAAGTGTGACCACGGTCTGGCGCTGCAGCTTGACGTGAACGCAGACAGGAATGTCATAGGCGACCAGCGGAACGTCCACGGCGTCGTGGATATAACGGAAATGATCGAGGATCTCGGACTGGCTGGTGACCGTGTAGAAGGGTGCCGTGACCACCACGGCGTCGGCGCCGGCCGCCTTTGCGACCTTTGAATGGACGATGACCCGATCCGTGGTCGGATCGATGACGCCGACGATCAGCGGCACGCGGCCATTCACCACCTTGGCAGAATGCTCGATGATTTCGCGGCGGGTCTTTTCGTCGTGGAAGATGACTTCGCTCGTCGAGCCGAGCACGAATACGCCGTGGCAGCCGGCATCGATCAGATGATCGAGCACGCGGGTATAGGAGGGGTAGTCGACGGTGAGATCCGGATTGAGCGGTGTTACGACGGGGGGGATGACACCCTTGAATTTGGTCATTTTCGCTTCTTTCGATTGTCAGTTCAGTTCGGCACGCGGGTCGAAGGCATCCCTGAGGCCATCGCCGATGAAATTGATGGCAAGCACGGCAAGGATCAGCGCGCCGCCGGGGAAAAGCCATTGCCACGGATATTGTTCGAGCACGGCGGTGGAGCGGGCCGCATTCAGCATGTTGCCCCAGCTTGCCGCCGGCGGCGCGATGCCGAGACCGAGGAAGGAGAGGCCCGCCTCGAGCAGGATTGCATTGGCGATCTGCAGCGTCGCGTAGACCACGATAATATCGATCGAGTTCGGCAGGCCGTGGCGGAAGAGCAGATGTCCGATGCCGGCACCCATGCCGCGGGCGGCCAGGACGAAGTCGCGCTCGCGCAATTCCAGCAGCCGGGAGCGGATCATGCGCGCAAGCAGCGGCCAGGAGAGCAGCGAGATGACCAGCACCGTCGGCCAGATGCCGGTACCGGCAATCGAGGCGAGCACAAGCAGGAAGATGACGGGCGGCAGGGTCATCACCAGATCGACAAAGCGCATCGAGACGGCGTCCGTCCAACGTCCCGCAAGCGCCGATATGGCTCCGAACAGAAAGCCGATGATTGCGGAAAGGGCAGTCGATGCGACGGCGACCAGCAGCGAAATCCGGCCGCCTTCGAGCACACGCGCAAAGACATCGCGGCCAACGCCGTCGGTTCCGAACCAGTGGGTTGCGCTCGGACCGCTGTTCATCGCCAGAAGATCGATGTCGTTCGGCTGGAAAGCCCACCACAGCGGATAGGAGAGGATCAGCAGCAGCATCGGCACGGCGATGCAGACGCCGGCAACGGCTGCGCGGTTGAGCAGGAAACGGCTGAAGGCGCGGGCAAGCGGCCCCGGGCTGCGGGTTTGGGGGGAGCGTGCCAGCATGATCAGCCCACCTTGATGCGCGGATCGACGACCGCATAGGTGATGTCGGTCAGAAGATTGACGACCATAACGCAAGTGCCGATGACGAGCGTCGCGCCCATGATGACCGGATAGTCGCGGGTCTGTACGGCATCGACGAGCAAGAGACCCATGCCCGGCCAGTTGAAGACGCTCTCGATGAAGATCGCGCCGCCGATCGCAAGCCCGATGGTGGAGCCGATCAGCGTGACGATCGGAAGAAGCGCATTGCGCAACGCATGTTTGGTGATGACCCAGAACTCGATGACGCCCTTGGCACGGGCCGTGCGCACGTAATCCTGGTTCAAGACCTCGAGCAGAGAAGCGCGCATGTAACGCATGATCAATGCGGCTTGAGCGACGGACAGAAGGGCGGCCGGCAGGATCAGATGATGAAGGAGATCGCCCAGCGAGAATTCTTCGCCGGGGGTCAGCATGCCGCCCGATGGCATCCAGTGCAGGCGGACGGAGAAGATATAAAGGCCGATCAGCGCGCTGAGGAATGCCGGGCTCGAAATGCCGGCAAGCGCAACCACCGACAGGGAGAGGTCGGCAAGCGAATTGCGGCGGACGGCGCCGATCACCCCGCAGGCGATGCCGGCGACGACGGCGAAGGCAAGTGCGGTGCCCATCAACAGGACCGTCGGCCCGATCCGCGACAGCACCAGGCTGAGAACCGGCTGGTCGAGACGCTTGATCGAATAGCCAAGATTGCCGGTCAGCGCCTGCTGCAGCCAGCCCAGATACTGAACGGGCAGGGGCTGGTCGAGGCCAAGGCTTCTGCGCAGATCGGCAAGATCCGACGGCGACATCGGCAGGTTCGGATCGATATAGGCATCGATCGGATCGCCGGGTGTCAGGCGCAGCAGCAGGAAGATCAGCATGCTCAGGGCGACGAGCATGCCTACCCCTATGATCAGGCGTCTAAGACTGTATCGGAGCATCGTCAATCCGTTTTGTCGGGCCGTCTTGTCAGGCCGTCCTGTCAGGGTGGCCGAAGCCACCCTTGAGCCTTTGCGGAAAATGCTATTCGGCGATCGACCATTTCTGCGGGTCGGCCTGGTAGGGGCCGCCGCCCGGCGCCGGCGTCCAGACAAAATCCTTCGCCTTGGTCGAGACGATGCCGTAGCGGTTTGCCACCCAGAGCGTCGCCCAGGGCAGGTTCGTGTTCATCACCTTGCAGACATTCTGGTAGGCCGCATCCCGCTTGGCGCTGTCGGGCTCGGCAAGCGCGCTATCTAGCGCCTTGGTGAGATCGGGCATGCGAACTCTGGCGACGTTCGGTCCGGCCGGAGGGATCTGCTTCTCGTTGAGGCCGACATTGATGCTTCCCGCATCCGGCCCGTTCTGCAGCCCGGCGTAGACCATCTGGAACTGGGCGATATCCGGCGTCGCATTGAGCACGATGCTGTTATAGGTCGGCGCATCGACGGCGCGCGGCACGATGTTGATGCCGACCTGGGCAAGCATCGCCTGGACTGCGGCAAGGACGTTGGTGGCAAGCGGCGTGGTGTAATAGGTCAGAAGCGTGATCGGCTTGCCGCCGTTGATCTGATCCCAGCCGGCTTCCTTGAGCAGTTTCTTGGCCTTTTCGGGATCGTAGGCGTAGGTGTCGATGCCCTGGGGTATCAGCTGTTCGGCGACATAGGCGCAGTTGGCCGGCTTGGCCGCGCCACCATAGAGGCTCTGGATGATGGCATCGCGATTGATCGCATACATCACCGCCTGGCGGACGCGCACATCCTTCCAGATCGGGGAATCATGGTTGAAGCCCAGATAGTTGACGACGAAAGAGTTGCCTTCGATGACCTTGAAGTCCTTGTTGTCCTTGAAGGTCGGCACGTCGTTGGAATCGACATAGGTGAACTGGATTTCGCCGGATCGGAGCGCCGCAATCGCCGCGGCCGGATTGGCGAAATAGCGGTTGATGACGCGTTCCAGTGCCGGTTTGCCACCGCGATAATCGGTGTTTGCGGCAAGCTCGACATATTGATCGGAGACGTATTTGGTGAATTTGAACGGGCCGGTGCCGATCGGCGCGGTGGACCACCACGTGTTCTTTGCCAGCTGGTCGGCCGGTATCGAGGCGAGCGCATGCTCGGGCAGCATCATCACCTTGGTCATCGTGTCGAGAAAACTGCTGCTGGGTGCGCTGAGCTTGATGACGACGGTGTGATCGTCCGGCGTCTCGACGGACGCTATGCCCTTCAGCCGGGCAGCGAGCACCGAGCCGGTCTTCGCATCCATCGCAAGGCCTATAGTGAATTTCGCATCCTTGGCGGTGAAGGGCTTGCCGTCATGCCATTTGGCGTCAGCCAGCTTGAACGTGTAGGCCAGTTGATCCGGGCTGACTTCGTAGGAATTCGCCAGTGCGCCGACGACCTTCTGCAGCTTCTCGTCATAGGTGATCAGCGGTTCGTAGTAGATGCTGAGCCAGGTGAAGCCGGCGGTCGCCGCCAGCGGATTGAAGTTGCCCTGGAAGCCTCCCGGGCCGACATCGAAGCCGCCGGACAGCGTGGCTGCCTGAGCCTGGATTGCCGCGCCGGAAACGACAAGAGCCGGAACGGCGGCCGTCGACAGCAGAGCGCCAAACGCGATGGCGGATAATCTAGACAGTCTTTTCATGCGTTCCTCCCATGTTTGAACTTGTCTTGTTGTTGGCAATTACCCGGGCAATTCCCTCGTAGTGACGATCCAGGCGCCGGCGCGCCTCCTCCAGATCCTTTGCCTCGATCGCATCGACGATCGCCGCGTGATCGCGCCACGTCGCCATCGGATCGGTATTTTCAAGATTGACGAAGTCGGATGCCTTGTAGAAGGCGAGCCAGAAGACATCGATCAGCCGTACAAGCGTTTCATTGTCCTGGCAGCGAAACAGCAGCCGGTGGAACAGCTGGTCGTCTGCCGCGAAGGTTTCACCGCGCTCGGCATGGGCGCGCATTCGATCGACGGTGGCGCGCAATTCGGTGATGTCCGCCTCGCCGATCACATCGATCGTCTTGCCGATCAATCCCACTTCCAGCGTGCGCCGGATTTCGAGCACCTCCTCGATCTGCCGCAGGGCGCCGCCGAGACCGTAAGCGAGGTTGTCGAGAAGCGGCTCGAAGGAAAAGGCCTTGACGAAGATGCCGACACCGCGCCGCGTCTCCAGCACGCCGAGCGATTCCAGCGCCTTGATGCCTTCCCTCAGCGAATTGCGGCTGACGCCGAGCTGGGTGGCAAGCTCTCCTTCCGCCGGAAGCAGGGTTCCGGGCGCAAGGCCATTGTCGTCGATATAGGCGCGCAGGCTTTCCTGCACGGAGACATGCAGCAGCGGTGCGCGCGTCAGCGGCTTCATCGATTTCAATGTCATGCCGGGGTCGCTTTCTCGCATCGCCGATAAAGGATGTCTGCTACATATATACTTGTAGGATATCTGTCAATTGGTCAGGCCGATCGTCGCGAGTCGGGCGCCGGCGTTGCAGCCGGCAAGGCTTCTGAAAACAGCGTCCCGGCGAAAGCAATTTCCGCTTCGATGTCTGGATTGGGCGGTTGAAACACAAGCCAGGGCGCGGTGCTGCGCCCGTTAATGCGCACAACCTGTTCGGGA
Organism: Rhizobium sp. BK619; assembly: GCF_014195245.1. Lineage (NCBI taxonomy): Bacteria > Pseudomonadati > Pseudomonadota > Alphaproteobacteria > Hyphomicrobiales > Rhizobiaceae > Rhizobium > Rhizobium sp. BK619. The sequence continues at coordinate 39,671 of NZ_JACIBH010000017.1, forward strand.
ATGCCGAAAGCCGTGAATTTCATCGATTAAAAGGTGACTAAAAGAATCATCTTATGTTGACAACGGCCCCTCTGCTCCATAGGTTCCGCCCGCATCCGTGAGGTAGGGACCAAGAATGGCGCGTGTTTTTTTGAACGTTTCTAATATTGTATCGCAAGTTTACAGAAATAGCCTGTTTGCCACGACAGCATTGGTCGCGATCGGCATTGCAGCCTCGCCGGCTGCCGCCCAGAGCGCGTCGACAGGTGACACCGCGACGGCATTGAAGCCGATCGTCATTCAAGGTGCAGCCTCTGATAGCAAGACGGACCGGACGTCTGTTACGGCCAAGAACAGCTCGGGCGCGACCAAGATCAGCACGCCGCTCGTCGAAACGCCGCGTTCCATCTCGGTCACCACCGAGAAGGAAATCGAGCAGCGCGGCGCCCAAAGCATCATCGAGGCAGTGCGATATTCGTCCGGCGTGACCACGGGGCCGAACGGCTTCGACCCGCGTTTCGATCAGATCTTCATTCGCGGCTTCAACGTCACGACGGTCGGCGACTATCGCGACAGCTTGCGCCAGCCCTTCATCAATTACGGCATGTTCCGCACCGATCCCTATCAGCTGCAGCGCGTCGAGGTGATCAAGGGGCCGGTCTCCGTTCTCTATGGTTCGGGTTCGCCAGGCGGCCTCGTCAACAAGATATCGAAGCTTCCGACCGAGGAGCCGATCCGCGAAGTCGGCATTACCTACGGCACCAAGGACCGGGTGCAGGGGATGTTCGATTTCGGCGGGCCGATCAGCGAAGACAACGACGATTTCCTCTATCGCATCGTCGGCCTTGCCCGCCGCGGCGACACCAATTTCGACATTGCCGACGACCGCTATTTCCTGGCGCCGTCCTTCACCTGGAAGCCTGACGAAGGCACGACCTTGACGATTTACGGCCTGGCGCAGTCCGACGAGACCGATGCCAATGTCGGCGCAGTCACAACCGAAGCCGGAAAAATTCTCAAGATCAGGCAGAGCGATCCCGACTACGACTACCAGAAGGTCAAGCAGCAACAGATCGGGTATCAGTTCGAGCACGAGTTCGACAACGGCCTGACGTTCCGGCAGAATCTGCGTTATTCGCATCTCGATCTTCGCGCCCGCTACCTTGGAATCTCCAGCTGGACCGGGACCGTCGCGCATCGCAACGCAAGCTCGATCCGGGACGAGATGAATGTCTTCCAGGTCGACAACCAGCTCGAAGCGAAGTTCGATACAGGCCCGCTTGCCCACACGATGCTGTTCGGTCTCGACTATACCAATCTGCAGTCGAACTGGGGCTACGGCATCGGCGCCGTCAACTCGGCATTCGATTTCGATATCGCCAATCCGACCTATGGCGTCTCGGGCGCCACGCCCGACTACAACTTCATCGTTGCCGATGCCGACATGCGGCAGGTCGGTGTTTACGCCATGGACCAGATCGAGGCCGGCAATTGGCGCTTCAATCTCGGCGGCCGCCAGACCTGGGTCAATCAGACGCGTGATACGACCTATCCGTCTTTCGGGTTGAGCCAATCGGAAGATGTCAACAAGAATGCCTTCTCCTGGCAGACCGGCGCGCTCTACCTCTTCGACAACGGCATTGCGCCCTTCGTCTCCTATTCGACTTCGTTCGATCCGGTGACCAACCGGTCGACATCGGGCAAAATCCTTGAGCCGACAGAGGGTGAGCAATACGAGCTCGGCGTGAAGTACCAGCCGCCCGGTACCGATATCCTGCTGTCGGCGGTCGCCTATCACATCGTCGAAAAGAACAAACCAGTGCTGGTCAATGCGCTGACACTTGCCTACGACTCTCTCGGTGAGGTAACGGGAAAGGGCATCGAGCTTGAAGCGCGTGCGGAAGTTGCCGATGGTCTCGATATCATTGCGGCCTACACCTACAATCACTCCGAGGTGACCGGGGGCGACAACGAGGGCAACACGCCGGCCGTGACACCCTCACATGTCGCAAGCCTCTGGGCCAACTATACGTTCCAGGAAACCAATCCCTTCAACGGTCTGTCGATCGGCGCCGGTGTGCGCTACGTCAGCGAGAACTGGACGGATACAGCCAATACGTCGAAGAACCCCTCGAGCTTCTACATCGACGCATCCACCTCATATGATTTCGGCGCGGTCGACAAGAAATACGAAGGCCTGACGGCGGCCTTCAATATCCGCAACATCGCCGACGAGCGCGACACCGTCTGCAACGAAGGCTACTGCTATCTCGGCCAGGGCCGCAACATGACGGGGACGCTGAAGTATCGGTGGTAAGGTAAGGCTGCAGAGCCGAATAGGGCGTCTCGGCGCCCGACTTCGATTGCCGATCATCCCGCCGCCCACCCGGTCGTCGACCTTGACGGTCTGGTGGGTGATGGTCCGTTCTCCTATTGCCGAGGCAAGCTGCTCGGTGCCCCACCGCAGATGGGCATCGTCGGCAGCCTATCTCTCGTGGATTCTCAAGTAGATCGCCCATAGCCACCAACGGGATCTCGTCGAAGCGGCCTGACGCTGCTTGATGCCGCCGCATGGCCGTGCGGCCGGCCCAACCCGATATTCGGCATGATCACGCCGCGGCAGCAATGCGGCCTCGAATTCGCCGGCGGAAGTCTACTGTCTGCGCTATAACCTGCCGGACGGGCGCCATTAAACTTCCCGACCTTGGTCTGCCTCTCATCCGGCTGCCGCCGCCTCCCCCGTTCTGACGGGGCGAAGAGGATATGCCGCGGCCTCTCCGTCTCTCGCCAACGTCTCGCAAGGCACGTCCCTCGCCCCGTCAGAACGGGGGTCCGAAAGACGGGTCGAGACGAGTGGCTCGACCCCGGTCGGTTAGGGTGAGGGGCAGCCATCGGCATCAGTCAAACGGCTGAACGTAAGCCCGCTTGCGACGCCGATTATCGACCATCTTTCATGCCCGCCGGCGCAGAACGATCAGCAGCATCGGGGCTCCAACAAGAGCCGAGATCAATCCGGCGGGGATCTGATAGGGAAAAGCGATCATGCGGCCCATCCAGTCGGCGATGACGAGCAGGGCCGCGCCGATGAGGGCGGAGGCGAGGAGCTGGGCGGCGGGCCGGCGAAGGCCGAGCCCGTGGGCGAGGTGCGGCGCCATCAAGCCGACGAAACTCAAGGGGCCGACGACCAGCGTTGCCGCCGCCGTCATGATCGCCGAGAGACCGAACAGCACCGCGCGTGCGGGAAGGATTCTGAGGCCGAGTTCGCTTGCCGTCTCGGGTCCGAGCTGCAGGAGAGCAAGCCAGCGGCTGGCGAGAAAGGCTACGGCCAGGCAACCAAGCGCAATCAGCAGGGCGCTTGCCGCCACCGCATTGTCGACGAAATAGGTCGAGCCCGCCATCCAGCGAATGAGCGCCAGGCCGCGCGGATCGCCGCTCGCGGCAAGGACGCCGATCCCGGCGTCGAGTATCGCGCCGAGGGCGATTCCCGCCAGCAGCACACGGTTCGGGCCGAAGCCGGAACGCGCGCTCAACAGGAAGATCAGGGTCAGTACAACAAGGGCGCCGCCGCCGGCAAAGGCAAGCTGGATCGTCAGGCCGGGTGCCGCAAAGGCGAACATGGCGGCCGCAACGCCGAGCGTTGCGCCTGCCGATACCCCAAGCACCTCGGGGCTTGCCATTTCGTTTCCGGTCAGCCGTTGCAGAATGAGGCCCGTCACGCCGAGCACGGTGCCTGCGCCGAACGCGGCGGCGACCCGCGGCAGCCGAAGGGGAAGGATCTCGTCCCACGCGGCGGCCGGCAGCCATGTCCAGGCGCCGTCGGGTGCGCGGCCGAAGAAGATTGCGGCGATCGCCAAGGCGATTACCAGGATGAGCAGAGCAGCGAAGGGTGCCGTTTTGTTGTTGATTGCATGTTGGGGTGACGCCACGCCGGGCAGCGCGCGCGAGGCTGTGGCGAGGCGTGGGAGAAGAGCAATCAGAATCGGGCCGCCGAGCAGTGCCGTCACCGCCCCCGTCGGCACGAAGTCGCCTGGAGCAACAAGCTTGATCGCCTGATCCGTCAGGAGCAGAAGGCCGGCGCCTGTAATGGGCGACCAGATCAGCTGGCTGAGGATGCGCCTGGCGCCGGCAAGCCGCACGATCTGCGGAGCGACCAGCCCGATGAAGCCGATGACGCCGACGGCGCTGGTGACGAGCGCGCTGAGCGCGATGGCAATCGCCAGCATCACACTCCGTGCCCATTTGATCGGCAAGCCAAGGCTTGTCGCACCGGCATCGCCGATCTGGCTCAGCGTCAACGGTCTTGTGGCGAGAAGGGCAAGAGCGGTGAGCAGCGCTACTTTTGGCAGCAGCGACATCGGGATCGCCCAGCTTTGCTGCGACAGCGATCCGGCGCCCCAGATGAAGATCCCCGAGAGATATTGATCGTTCATCAGCACCAAGATGGCCGCCGCCGCCCCGCACCAGAGGCCGACGATCATGCCGGACAGGATGAGAGAAAAAGGCGAAAAGCCGTGCCGGGCGCTGATCGAAAAGATGGCGAAGGCAGCCGCGGCACTTCCGGCAAGCGCGACCGCGTCCCGGCCCCATCCCGCCAGTGAGGGAACAGCGAGCATGACCGACACCAGCGCCAGATTGGCGCCGGTGGAAATGCCGAGCGTTGTCGGCGAGGCCAGCGGATTGCGCAGCACCTGTTGCAGGATCGTGCCGGAGAGTGCGAGCGCTGCGCCGGCGATCAGGGCTGTCGCCATGCGCGGCAGTGTCGAATAGAGGAGCAAAAGACGCTCGGCATCATAACCGCCGGTCGCCGCCTTGAGATGGGGCAGCGCCGTCCAAACCTCCAGCACGGCAAGGGCCAATCCGGAATAGAGCAGCAGGCCCGCAAGTGCGGGCGCCCCGAAGTGAGAAAATCTGGCCTTCATCGGGCTGAGGTCTCCAGCGTATCGACGGCCAGGGTCGAAAACCGCAACGCCTCCTGCACCATTCCGAACATCAGAACGCCCGGGATGACCGAGATCCGTTTCCGCTTGACGAAGGGAAGGCTGGTCCAGAGCGGACTCTCGGAAAGCTGCGTCAGCACGTCGGGTGGAAGCAGCGGCGAAACGACGATCAGATGCGCTTCCTGGTCGAGTTCGGCGAGCTGTTCCAGGCCGACCGTTTGAAATCCCCAGTAACTGGCCTCGCCCTTCCAGGCATTCTCAAGGCCGACGCGCTTCATGGCGCCGCTGAAAAGCCCCGGGCCGCCATAGATGCGTGCATGTCTGTTGTCGATGAAGTTGATGACGGCAACCGGAGGCGCAGACAGGTTTTTCGTCCGGTCGCGTAACCGATCGAAAGTGGCGTCGGCATGAGACAGAAATGCCTTTGCTTGCTCTGCCCGTCCGATCATCGCGCCGAGCCGCAGCGTTTCGGCGTAGGAACAGTCGAGCGCCTCGTTGTGTTCGGCGTAAATGGTGAACCGCTCCACCGGCGCGATCTGCGACAGTTTATCGTCCAGTGCCGCAAGGAAAGGGGTGCTCAGAATGAGCGACGGCCGGATGCTGGTGAGGACCTCGAGATTGATCTCCGACGTGGTGCCGAGATCGACGACGCCGGCCGGCATCGTCGGCGCGACCACCCATTCCCCCCAGTTTCTTAAGGAAACGACGGCACGCGGCGTCCGGCCGAGCGCAAGCATTGTCGACGCCAGCCCGTAGTCGAGCGAAACGATCCCGCCGTCTCCGGCACGCACGATTGCGGGTGCGCCGGTCATTGCCAGTGCACCAAGCAGAAAGTCTCGTCGTCTCAAAGCGTCGTCTCACCTGCCTGGACACCGGCAAGCGGCTTGACCATGAACAGGCACGGGTGATCCTCGTGCCATAGCTTTGCGAAGACCTCCGCCCTGATAAAGCCGTTGCGGTCATAAAAGCGCCGCGTCGCCTCGAATTGCGGTTCCTCGCGGTTGCGCGGGGCGAGCGTCTTGACCGTCAGCAACCGGGCACCGGCTTCATGGCTGAAGCGCTCGGCTTCGTCGATGAGATGACGTCCGGCGCCGCGGCCGTGATGTTCGGGGCGTGTCGCGATCAGTGCGATTTCGACGGCATCAGGCAGGTGCGGCTTCAAGGCCATCAGCGCGGTGACGACATCCGCTTCGATATAGCCGAAGACCGGCAGCTCTTCGATCGCCTGGGCGCTCGCCTCGATGACTTCTGGTTCTGAAAACCAGTCGGTCAAAGCCCCCATGATCGATCGGCAGAGCTCCGCCTTGCCCGTCAGGATCTCAACTGTCCTTCCCATTTTTCTCGCTTTTACTCCGTCGATTTAAACTTGACTCCTGTTATCACCTTAAATTAGACACTGCAATCAAATCGTGTACTTTTCCTGCAAAAAGGAGCGCCACGACTGCGTCGACCAGTAACGACAAGCCTGATTTTCCATTTGTAAAAAGGGTACGGGACAATGCAAGCATTGCATCGCGATGTGAATGGAAATGCCGTTGTCAACGCCATGATCGAAAACAAGGATAAGCTCCTTAAGACGATTGAAAGTGTTGTCAAATCAAGGTCATATTCCGAGGATATCTTTCAGGATGGTGTTATTAAAGCTTACGGGGTCAAAACCGATGGTATTCGTTGCCCGATCGGTTACGCCTTTCGGATGGTCTATAATCTCGCACTCGACGAAAACCGCCGCCGCCGGCAGCAGATGAACAACTATAGGTCGATCGACCAGGTGCAGGAGATCACGGCTCCCATCCCCACCGTGCTCGACCAGCTTGTCGCTGCCGAGACCTTGCGCGATGTGCTTGCCTCGCTCGAGGCGCTGCCGAAGCGCACCAACGATGCCTTCATTCGCCACCGCCTCAACGGTGTGCCGCAGAAGGATATTGCCGCCGAACTCGGCGTCTCAAGGACCCTCGTCAACTTCATGATCAAGGCGGCGGAGGAGCATTGCCATCTGGCGATGGCCGAACCCCTCCTGCGCCCCGATCATGCGCACCGGCAGGTTGTTAGCGTCTCGCCGCGTGCAGCGCCTGCTGCAAATCGTTCCACAGCAATTCCGGCTCTTCCAGGCCAACGGCGAAACGAACCGTCTGCTCGCTCACGCCGAACCGGATGAAAGAGGTCATCCGGTCTGGGATTTGCAGCGCCACCTTGGCGGGGACCACCAGCGTTTCCGGTCCCCCCCAGCTGACGCCGAGGCGGATGTCGCGAAGGCTATTCACAAAACGTGCGACATCGATGTCGGGATTGAGGTCGAAGGCGAACAGCCCGGCATAACCCGATAGCGTCGCCCGCCCGGGATGATCTTGAAAGGCCGGGTGGCGCACGCGCGCGATCGCCTGATGCTGTTTCAGCCGATCGGCCAGCAGAAGCCCGCTGCGTTCATGCTCCTTGAGCCGCACACGCAAAGTGCGCATGCCGCGCAGTAGCAGCCAGGCCTCGAACGGAGCAAGCTTGGCGCCGACATAGGGATATGAGGTCGAGTTGATCCTGGCGATGGCCTCCTTCGAGCCGACGACGACACCGGCGACCGTATCGCTGTGGCCGCCGAGATATTTCGAGGCGGCGTGAATGACGATATCGACGCCATGCTGGATCGGTTTCTGAAAAAGCGGTGTTGCCCAGGAATTGTCGATGATGGTGGTAACGCCCGCCTCCTTCGCCATGGCCGACAGCGCCGCAATGTCCTGCAGCTCGAAGACGAAGGATGTCGGGTTTTCGAGATAGAGCAGCTTGGCGCCTGACAGCGCCTTGCGGACCTCGTCGTGATCGGCGGGATCGACGAAATCCACGCCGACGCCGAGCCGGCCGAGCAGCTTGACCAGAAGACGGTAGACATCATTGTAGAGATGGCGGACCGCAACGACCCGGTCGCCGGCCTCTACGAGGCTCAGAATTGTCGAGGTGATGGCGGCCGTCCCGCTGGAGAAGGCGCGTCCATCCTCCGCGCCCTCGAGGCGGGCGACCAGCAGTTCGAATTCGCGGACGGTCGGATTGTCGCCGCGCGAATAGATGTAGTTGCGCGTACGGCCTGCGAAAACATCCTCCATCGCCTCGAAACTGTCATAGGTGAAGAGCGAGGTCTGGAAGATCGGCGGCGACACGGCGTTGAATGCCGCCGGATCGACAGGGGTGAAGAGATCGTCGGCGACCGCGTGGGCGCCGAGATCGTGCGGGTTGATCGACTGGTTCATGGTCATCCTCTCATGGACAAAAGCTGCGATAGGGACGGATGGAGGTCGGATGGCCGGCGGTGCGCTGCCGGAGTGCACCGAGCGACCTCAGCAGGCAGACGGCCGACAGCAGGCCGGTCAGGGTGGAGGCGAGGAACATCGCGGCCAGCAGGCCCGAAAAACCGAAGAAGGGCGGCAGGAGCGCAAGCAGCGGAAACAGCAGATAGCCGTTCTGCGCCAGGCCAATGGCAACCGCTGCTTTCGGTCTGCCCTGCGCCTGGAAGAGGATCAGCACGGTCTGCCGCAGGCCGAACAGCAGGAGGGGAAGATGGGTCGCGATGATCGCCTGCCCTGCGATCCCAATCACGGCCGCATCGTCGGTGAAGAACGAGGCAAGCTTTTGGGAGAAGACCAGCGCGATCAGCCCGTAGGCGCCGCTCACCGCACTGGTGACCGCTGTCAGGATGCGGGTTGCCGACAGCACTCTCGCCATATCGCCGCCGCCCCAGGCAAAACTTAAGATGGATTGGGCGCCAAGCGAGAGACCGATAACGGGAAGTGTTCCGACGGCAAGCAGGCGCAAGGCAATTCCGATGCCGGTAATGCCCGCTTCTCCGTGATAGGCGCCGGCAAGCGATACCAGGATCGCAATGGCGCCTGCCGTAGTAAGGCTGGTCAGCGTCGTCGGCGCGCCAATTGCAAGGACAGGCCTGAGATAGCGGATATCTGCCAGCCGCCAATCAAGCGTCAGCCGGACGATTCCAAGCCGCCTGGCGTGGTAAGCGCCATAGATGGAGAGCGCGACGAGCTGGGACAGGATGGTGGCGATTGCCACGCCCTGCAGGCCGAGACCGAAGCCGAAGATCATGATCGGGTCGAGGATCATGTTCAGGGCAAAGCAGGCGACCAGCGTCCACATGCTGAAGCGGGCGTTACCCTCCGCGATCGCCAGGAAATCGAGAATGATCTGCGCCATCGTCAGCGGCACCGAGAGCGCGATGATCATGAGATAATGCTGTGCGAGCGGCTGAAGGGCAGGCGTGGCGCCGAACAGCAGCAGATCCGGAAATGCAAGGAGTGCGATAGTGCTTAACGCGCCGAAGGCGATACCGGCAGCAAGGCTGATCGAAGCAATAGTTCCGGCCTGTGGCCGGTTGCCGGCTCCGAGCAGCCGCCCGACCTCGGTTGCGACGCCGACGCCGATGCCTTCGCCGAAAGCGGCAATCAGCATCAGGATCGGCAGGACGATCATGATCGCGGCGATCTGGTCTTCGCCGATCATGCCGACGAAGATCATGTTGATCGTGTGATGGGCGGCATTGATCGACAGGCCGAACATGGCCGGCAGCCCGAGCCGCAGCAGCAGCCTGAACAGGTGCGGGCTGGCAAGATCCTCAGGCGCAAGCCGCCGTTTCCGCAGGCTGCCACTCATCTCGCTCATGTCGTTCATGATGCGGGTACCCAGAGATGGTCGCCGAAGAAGCGCTCGCGGGTCAGCATGACGAGCAGCGCCCGCTTGTGCGGAAAATTGAAATGCTTGACCTTGGCAAAGCCGGAGCGATCGAGGTTGCGGATCTGCTGCTCGTGACTGGCGCGCGGCTCGCCGACGATGCGCTTCGTGCGCGGATCGTCGAGGAAAATGAAATGCATCAGCGAGGGAAGCCATGCGCTGATCCATTTCTTGCCGCGATAATCGGGCTCGCCGATCGCCACATGCCAGCCTCGGTCATAGTCGTCGGCATCGTAGAAGGGACCGAGCCGGTTTTCCTTGGCCCAGTAGACTTCGAAATAACCGAAGGGAATGTCGGCGAAACTGCCGATCAGCGGCAGGACATGCGGATCGGCGATCCGCTCCTCCAGGATCTCCCGGTGCTTGTCGAGCGAGCCCGCATCCTCCCAGATCGTGTTGACCTGTTCGTCGTTCATCCAGCGGTGAAAGATGGCAAGATCGGTCTCGGGGTCGGCGACCCGGAAGCTGATATCGCGTTCCAGCCAGGGGATGAAGCGCTGATAGACCGTGCCCTTCGGCTTTGCCGGCCGGCGCGGATGATAGCGGCCCGCGGTCATCTCCTGCACGGGCGGCAGCGGATAGGTGAGCTGCGGCAGCCAGAGCGACGGCCATTGCCAGAGGATCTCTGCATCCAGCCTGCCGCCGACGCCCGAAATATGCGGCGGGAGGCTCGCCTGATGCCCCTCGAAGACGATCGATCTGATCGAGCGATCTTCCGCCGTCACGGCTTCGGCGGCCGCCATCAGAAGCTCGGCCGACCGCGCGGGATCGCCGTGGTAGAAGGTCAGCGTCGCGGTGCCGGCCTCGACCTCGAATGCGGCCTCGTGGTGCCCGTGGGCGGTCTTCAGATGGATGAGATTGGGTGCGAGGCTGATGTAGCTGCGCGACTGCAGAACGCGCCTTTGTTTGGCGGCGTCGAAATCCATGATGTTCTCCTTGACCGACAGGGCTTTTGATGTGGCGAGCATGAAGCCCGCTCTTGTGCTGTTTTGGTAGAATGACGATCCATCTCCGGCCCGATTTAGGGTTGGGAGAAGAAAAAAATTCTCAGCAATTTTCTAAACCGCAGCCATCGGGATCCGTCATTTGCGCATGACATCCATCTCTGCAGGAGCTTCGAATGGACAATCTTGAGCCTCGCGACGATCTCTGGATCGCCGTCATCGACACCGAGCGTCACTACTCGGTCTGGCCGCAGGACAAGCAGATTCCCACGGGCTGGGAGCCGGTCGGCTTTGCCGGTTCGCGCCAGGAATGCCTGGCCCATATCCGCGGCGTCTGGACGGACCCGCGGCCCCTCTCGCTGCGCTCGGCAATGTCAGGCGATGCGCGTCTCTGAATAACGTCCGGATCCCCAAGATGAACAAGCAAATCACCAATTTCGCCGATGCTTCCCCGACCGATGCTGCAATGGATGCGGTCTTCGAGAGCTTTCCGCTGACGATCGCGCAGAAGCGCATCTGGTCGCTGGAACAGATCGGCAATTACACCGTCTTCCCCGACCAGATCATCGGGCTGCGATTGAGCCCTGCGGTCGACGTCGAGACGCTTGCTGCGGCCTGCCGGGCGCTCGTGGCGCAAAATCCGTCGCTTGCCAACCGCTTCCGCCGGCTGGCCGGCGGCCGCATCGAGCAATATCGCGGCGCATCGAACGCCGTGCCGATCGAAATCCTCGGCAAAGACGGCATAGCTCTTTCAGAGCCGGATGCCCTGGCTGCAAGGAAAGCCTTCCGCGACAAGCGCTTCGATCTGCTGGAGGGGCCTGGCGCGCGCATCCAGATCATCCTGCTTGCCCAGAGGCAGTGGCTGCTGACGATCGTGCTGCATCCGATCGTCTGCGACGAGCACGAAAAATCCGTTCTTGCCGGGTCGCTGGCGCGAATTCTCGATGGCGAGCCCGTTAGCGACATGCATCCGGTGGAAATCTCGGCCGGGACGCGGGAGGCGGATTGGCTGGAGACGGACGAGGCGCGGGAAGCGCTTGCCTATTGGCGCGACACCATCGGTCTCGACTATGCGGCCTCGACCTTTCCCACCCGGTTCAACAGCGGCGGGCTGGCAGGCGTGGCGCGCGCGCAGCATCGATTTTCGCTCGAGCCTGACCTCTGGAGCAAACTCGAACGGCATGCGGGGGGGAAGGGCGTACCGGTCGAGCGCGTGCTTCACGCTGCCTTCTGCGCGCTGTTGGCACGCTACAGCGGCAACTACGTTTTGCTGACCGGCCTTCTCGTCGCGCGGCCCTATAAGGAGCATTTCGCCAGCCGCGGCCGTGCCGAGCAGGTGCTCCCGCTTATTTTGTCGCTGACCTCGAAACATGCCCTCGACGATGTCATCGCGGCGATCTCGTCGGCGAGCGAAGAGGGGCAGCGCCGGCTCCTGCCGCTGGAACGCATCACCCAGGAACTGGTCGTCGACGAGGCCGCCGCCCAGGAAGCCGTGGTCAAGGCGCTGTTCGAATTCCGCAGACCCTATGCGCTACCCAGCCAGTCCACAAATCTGGAGCCGCCGGGTGCCCGGGCCGACAGCGAGCTTTCGCTGGTGGTCGAGGCGCATTCGGCTGGTGTATTCGCGCTGATCGACTACGCGCAGGACCTCTATGACGGCGCCTTGGTTGCGCGCATCGCCAGGCATTTCGGCCTCGTGCTCGAACAGATGGCCGCACAGCCGAATGTGCGGATCAAGGATATCGAGCTGGTGGGCAGCGAAGAGCTCGACTGGTTGTCGGCGCCTTACGAGGATGATGTCGTCAACGACGACAGGCCGGTGCATGAGCTGATCGCAGCCCATTCGCGCCGCACGCCTGAGAAGACCGCGATCGTCTACGGTAACGAGGAATGGAGCCATGGCTGGCTGGAGGCGAGCACCAACCGCCTCGGACATCGGCTGCGGCAGCTTGGCGTCCGCGCCGAAGTGACGGTCGCCATCTTCATCAAGCGCTCGCCGGAGGCGATCGTCGGCATTCTCGCGACGCTGAAAGCCGGCGGCGCCTATATTCCCGTCGAGCCCGACCATCCGCCGGTGCGCAACCACCACATCCTGCGCGACGGCGGCGTCAAAATCGTCCTGACCCACAGCTGGCTGCGTCATCGCCTGCCGGAAGAACTCGACGCCATTATCCTCGAACTCGACAAGATCGACCTCGACGGAGAGCCGGATATGCCGCTCTATATTCCCACGCACAAGGATCAGCTCGCCTATGTCATGTACACGTCGGGCTCGACCGGATTGCCGAAGGGCGTCGCCGTCGAACACGGGCCGCTGACCCACCATCTGCAAAACACCTCGCGTGTCTATGGCATGAGCTCGGAATCCCGCGAGCTGCCGTTCCTGCCCTTCAGCTCGGATGGCGGCCATGAGCGGTGGATGAACCCGCTGATGGAAGGCGGCAGCATCATCCTTCCCGATCAGCCGCTCTGGACGCCGGAAGAGACATTGACGGCGATGCGCAAGCATGGCGCCAACAATGCCAGCATTCCCACAACCTATCTGCAGCAACTGGCGGAATGGGCTGACATTACCGACGGTGCGCCGCCGATGCGGCTTTACTCCTTCGGCGGCGAAGGGCTTGCACAACCGACCTTCGATCTTCTGTCGCGGGCGCTGAAATCGGAATGGCTGATCAACGGTTACGGACCGACGGAAACCATCATGACGCCGATGGTCTGGAAGGTGAGGGCCGGCACGAAGTTCCAGGGCGTCTATGCCCCGCTCGGCCGTGCCGTCGGGCTGCGGCGCGTCTATGTGCTCGATCCCGATCTCAATCTTTGCCCGATCGGCGTCACCGGCGAACTCTACATCGGCGGCGAGGGCATCGCGCGCGGCTATCTCGGCAAGCCGGATACGACGGCCGATCGCTTTATTCCCGACCCGTTCTCCAAGGAGGGCGGCCGGCTTTATCGCTCCGGCGACCTGACGCGTTGGCGTGAGGACGGAACCGTCGAATTCGTTGGCCGCGTCGACCACCAGGTGAAGCTGCGCGGATACCGTATCGAGCTCGGCGAGATCGAAGCAGCCCTTCTCCAGCAGCCCGGTGTCGGTGAAGCGCTGGTCGTGTTGCGCGATGACGATGCCGGCGAGAAGGCGCTGGTCGCCTATGTCGTTCCGAAGAAGGACGAGACGTTGAACGTCGAGACCGTCCGCGCCGGCCTCGAACGCAGCCTGCCCTCCTATATGGTGCCGGCGGCGGTGGTCGAACTGGAAAAGATGCCGACCAATCCGAACAGCAAGCTCGACCGCTTCGCGCTGCCCGCACCAAAGCCGGTCCGGCGCGAAATCGTCGAGCCGGCGACCACGCTCGAAGAGGAGGTGCTGGATGTCTGGCGCCAGGTTCTCAAACTGGAAGCGATCAGCGTCGAGGATAATTTCTTCGCGATCGGCGGCAATTCGCTGGGCGCGATCCGCATCCTTTCGCAGCTCCGGCAGCGCCGGCCGAAAACGCCGCTCATTGTTGCCGATATCTTCAACAACCCGACTATCCGCGCCTTCGCCGGCGTGATGGAGCAGGGCGCCGAACGGGATCTGTCGGAGGTGATCGTGCTGCGCGCGTCCGGCGCTAAGCCGCGGCTCTATTGTTTCCCGGGGCTTCTCGTCAGCACCCGCGAATATGTGAAGCTCGTCGATTATCTCGGCGCCGACCAGCCGGCGACCGGCTTCATTTGCCATTCGCTGTCCGAGAAGAAGGAAGTGGGCGCCCCGATCGAAGAGATCATCGAGAGCTATGTCGATCATATCAGGACCCATAGCAAGGGCGCACCCTGCACCTTCCTCGGCTGGTCCTGGGGCGGGCTTTTGGCCTATGAAGCGGCCCGCACGCTCGGCAACGAGGTCGACGTCAGGATGATGGCGATGGTCGACGTTTGCGATCTCGGCTCGGAATTTGCGATCGGCGCCAAGCCGCGGTTTCGGCCGGGCGAGCGCGATGCGCTTCACCGGGACGTCGAGGGATGGCTGCAAAAGACGGAGATGCGTCCCGAATGGGATCGGCTGCTGTCGACGATGGATGCCGATACCTACGATCAGTTCCTGCGCTTCGTCGGCGACGAGAAAGACCCGCTTCCGACCGACGGGCCGGATATCAGCAGCCGCGAGCATACGTTCTGGGTGCTGATCGACAATGCCCTGATCTTCCGCAAGCACCGGCTCGTCCCTCACGATGTGCCGATCTATCCCTGGGCAGCCGACGACAGCCTTAACCGCGGCCTCAACCTGATCGATTGGCGCCGGCTGTCGCCGCGGGCGCATGCGGCCGAAATCATCACCGGCACCAACCATCTGCACATGATCGGGTCTCCCGCCTTCCATTCAAGGCTTGCCCTGCGTCTCAAGGAAACAGAGAAGGATTTCGCATGACCGTCGCTTTTGCCCGCAGGGACGCCCTCAACGAGCCGCTGGATGTTGCCGGCATCGGCATCGGCCCCTCCAATCTGAGCCTCGCCTGCCTGCTGGAATCGGTGCCGGAGGTCCGCAGCCGCTTCTTCGAGCGGCGAGACTCGTTCGACTGGCATCCCGGCATGATGATGCCCGGCGTCGAGCTGCAGTCGTCTTTTCTGAAAGACCTCGTCACCCCGGTCCTGCCGACCAGCCGCTGGTCCTTCGTCTCCTATCTGGTGGCGCATAAGAGACTGTATGCCTTCCTGAATGCCAATTACGACGCCGTTCCCCGGCAGGAATTCGCACGTTACCTCGCCTGGGTCGCCGAGGGTGTGGCAGGTTTGCGCTTCGCGACGGAGATCCGCGACGTCGAGCACCGCGACGACCGCTTCGTCCTGCGCTTCGACAACGGCCAGGAGGAAGCGCGCAACCTGGTGATCGGCACGGGTTCCTCGCCCTTCGTACCCGACTGGGCAAAACCGTTTCTGGGCGCCGATTGCTTTCATAACAGCGAGGCCAAATCGCGTCTGCGCGATCTCGGCGCCGGCCGCATCGTCGTGGTCGGCGGCGGTCAAAGCGGCGGCGAGGTCGTCGAAGCCTTGCTTGCCGATCCCGGCTCGATGAAAGAGCTGACTTGGATCAGCCGGCGGCACAATTTCGAGCCGATCAACGACACGCCGTTTTCAAACCAGGTCTTTTCGCCGGAATATGTGCAGGCCTATCTAAAGCTCGGCGGCGAGCAGAAGCAGGCCGCCTTGAAGAACTCGATCCTGACCAGCGACGGCCTGTCGATTTCGACGATTCACGCGATCTACCGCCGTCTCTATGCGTTGCGCTACCTCGAGCCGGGCATACTCAATGCAGCTCTGGCGCCAAATCGCGACGTGATCCAGATGGAGCGGAACGGCCATGCCTACCGGCTGATCGTTCGGAACCAATTCGATGGCGGGATCGAGGTGCTTCACGCGGATGCGGTGGTGCTCGCAACCGGCTACCGATTCCAATTGCCGGATGCGCTCGCCTCGCTGGGTGAACGGATAGTGCTCGACAGAAACGGCTATCCGATGCTCAATGACGATTACACCATGCAATGGACAGGCCCGAGGGCAAACCGGCTGCTGGCGCAGAATGCCGGTCGATACTCGCATGGTATCGCCGACTCTCAGCTCAGCCTGATGGCCTGGCGCAGCGCGACGATCGTCAATACGCTTCTCGGCCGGCAGCATTTCGACGCAGAACCGGACAACGCGCAACTGGCCTGGGCGACGGAGACGGCGTCGGCAATGCCGCATCAGCTCCGGGCCAGCTATTCGGACGGCATGCTGTCGTCCTGAAATAGCCGTGTCGAAATGGGGGGGAGCCCGGATTGGCAGCAGGCAGCCAGCGCGACGACGTGCTGGCCGCCGCTTTCGATGAGACGGTGGTGCCATCGCCGATCGCGATCGCCGCCGACCATAACGGGGACGCCATCCTTCCAGGCAAAAGCGATGTTGCGAGGATCCTCACGCAGCCCGACGCCCAGCGCCTTCAGATGGCTCTCCTTGAGCGTCCAGAGCGCGACAGCCGCTTGCGCGCGTTCGCCGGCAGGCAATTCCGCGAGCCAGCGCTGTTCGTCTCTGCTGCAATAGCTCGCCACTGCCGCCTCTTCGATCTCGACGTCGATGCGTTCGCAGTCTATTCCGACGTGATCACATCCTGAAGCGACAGCGACCGTCACCAGCCCGTCAGCATTGGCGAGGCTGAATTGCGGCACATCACGCCCCTCGAGCCGCAGCTTTCCGTCCTTGTCCGGAGACAAGGCCAGCTTGTCTGGCGCTGTCCCGATAGACAAGCTCAAAAGCCGCCGCAGGAGGTAGCGGCCGGCCATGAACGAGGCTCGATCGCCTTCAAACCGGTAGGTCGCCGCCCGATCCCGTTCCTCCTGTGAAAGCGACTCCATCCAGCGATTCCAGCGGCGTTTGTTGCTGGAATATTGCCAGAGCGCGATTTCAATTCCGGCAGGGTGATTGTCCGATTGCTGCATAGGTCCATTATCTATCCTCAACACCGCGTCGCAAGCACCCGATCGTATCGAGAGGTTCAGCATGGATTATTTTCGCTCGCGATGGCTGTTTTTCCGCAGGATTCCAGTAACTTGAGGTCGTGACGTCGTGAATTGAACGCGGAAGTAAATGTCTGCGCAAAAGATTTCCGCAAACCGAACAGGGTCCATTGTTTAGTTAATACTAAATTATTGAATCTGGTGCGAGATTTTGCATCAACCGGCAAGCCGGTCGTCCCAGCTATCTTCGAGGAGACCCGCATGAAACGCCCGAGCATCAAGCAAGCCCTGATCGTGAAGCTGTCGATCATCAGCCTTTTCATGGTTTGTCTCTCCTATATCTCACTGAGCACGATTTCTACGCTTCGTGCCAATACCGAGCAGATCGGGACCTTCTGGATGCACCGGCTTGTGACCGCGCGCGAGATCAAGGATAACTTCCTCGATCTGAAACTGGTCTACGCTCAGTATCTCCTGGAGGATACGGCGGAGGAACGGAAGGCCGGACAACAGAAAATCGATACGGCTCGGGCCGCGGTTGAGAAAGTTGTTGCAGAATACGAAAAAGGTATCCGCACCGAACGCGGGCGCGAACTGATCAATCAGATCAAGCCTGAACTGGACAAGTATCGCGCGTTGGCAGAGCAGATGATTGCGCTACAAAATAGTGACAAAGCATCCGACGCGGCTCGCCTCTTCAAGGAAAATATGGAACCGCAATCCGCGCTGGTGGATAAGGGCGTCGGCGATCTGGTTGCCTTCATTCTCGGTCAGGCCGAAGGCTTTGTTGCCGCGAGCGACGGTTCCGCGACGTCCGCTTTCATATTGACGGCCGCAATCGCAGCGCTGGCCGTGCTCATCGCGATGGCCGGCATCGCATTTGCAGTATTCGGCATCGCCAACCCGATCCGAAGCATCGCATCGGCCATGAGGCGTTTGTCGGACGGTGACCTTGATAGCGACATACCCGGTGCCGGCCGCGCCGACGAGGTTGGGGAAATGGCCGGTGCTGTCGAAGTCTTCCGCCAGAATGCCCTTAATGTCGTCAGGCTTGAGAAGGAGGCGGCCGCCTCCCGCAGCGAGAGCGAAGCAGTGCGCGCGGCAGCCCAGCAACGCGCCGAACGCGAAGCGGAACAGTTGCGCTTTGCAACCACGACATTGGGCGGAGGCCTCCGGAGGCTTGCAGCCGGCGACATATCCTTTCAGCTTTCGGAGCAATTTGCAGCCGAATACGAAACCTTGCGCCAAGACTTCAACGCTTCACTCCGGCAATTGGGGGCGACGATCGGGGCAGTGCTGCAGACGGTCCACAGCATCGATAATGGCACCGGTGAGATTGCCTCTGCCGCACAGGACCTCTCCAAGCGTACCGAACAGCAAGCTGCCTCTCTCGAGGAAACCGCTGCGGCTTTGGACGAGATCACCTCGAATGTGACGATGGCGACCCAACGCACCGACGAGGCGCGCAAAGTGGCCCTGGAAGCCGATGTCAGCGCTCAGCGGTCGGCAACAGTCGTGTCGGAGGCGGAGCAGGCCATGCGACGCATCGAGGATAGTTCGGAGCAGATTTCGAACATCATCGGTGCAATCGATGAAATCGCCTTCCAGACGAACCTGCTGGCGCTGAACGCCGGCGTCGAAGCTGCCCGTGCGGGTGAGGCCGGCAAAGGTTTTGCAGTGGTCGCACAAGAAGTCCGCGAGCTTGCACAGCGCGCCGCGCAAGCAGCCAAGGAGATCAAAGGCTTTATTCAAAAGTCGTCAACCGACGTGAAAAATGGCGTGAAACTGGTTCTCGAAACCGGTACGTCGCTCAAGTCGATCGGCGAATACGTTGCGCAGATAAACCAACTGATGGACGCGATTGCCACATCGGCGCGACAGCAGTCGACTGGACTTGCCGAGATCAATACTGCCGTCAACCAAATGGACCAGGCGACCCAGCAAAATGCCGCGATGGTCGAGCAGTCGACGGCTGCTGCCGCTTCGCTGTCCTCCGAGGCAGGCCGCCTGAGGGATCTGGTCAATCAATTTCAATTGGACGGCGACAAAAGCACGGCGGGCGCGGAGCCCAACGGGCGGGCCTTCGAAGGCAACATGTCGATCCGATTGGTCGCTCCGAGGCGCGTGACGCAACGATGAGGCGCGCCTGAGATTGACCATGCAGTGGAGGAGCCCGGAAAAGCAATCGGGTGGGTTCATACTGGATGCAGGTCATGCCGCGTTCACGCGCAGCTGATCTGCAGCGGAGAGGAATCTACCAGCGCAGCAGGCGAGGGCCGGTGGCGGCGCCGAGCGCGCCGGTAAGCAAAATGCCGAGGGAATACCAGATCAGCACGAAGGGCATGCCGTTCTCGGTGCAGAACCACGAATAGACCCAGGCGCCCGCGGCGCCTGCGGCAACGCCGGCGACGAAGCCCGTCAGCCGCAGATCCGTTGGTGCCGCCTGGCGCAGTGCCCAGACGGAGCCGGCATAAACGGGTAAGGCAAAGCCGAGGATCAGCAGCGGGCAATGGAGTGCCGAGGAGCCGAGGATCAGCACCGGGTAAGTCTCGGTTGGAGCCATGATCAGCTGGATGGCTGCGACGGCGGCCATGGCGGCGAAGATTAAGGCAAGCACATCGAAAAAACGGCCCTCGGTACCGTCGGGGCGGGAAAGCCGATAGACGGCGAGGAGCGCCACGACTGCAATCAGCGCATTATAGGCCGATTTGATCCAGAAGACCGGCAGCATCAGCACATCAGGCATGTCGACCCGCGGACCGAGAATGGCCAGCATCAACAGCAGGGAGAGCCCGAGCGCCGGCACTATGCCGAGCGCGAACCGGCGCCGCAGCATATCGCGCGGCACCGGCTTCAGGTCACCTGCCAGGCGTTCGATAATGTCGTCCGTTTTTGTCACGATGCGCCTCGCAATCTCTCTGCGAGCGCCTTTAGCGCCCGGTGGATGCCGACCTTCACCGCCGATTCAGACTGACCGGTGCGGCTTGCGGTGTCCGCGACCGACTGGCCCTCCAATTTCACCTGCCGGATCAGCTCACGCTGTCTCGGTAACAGCCCGTTGAGCAGTCGCTCGACATCCATGCGGGCCGTCAGCGCATCCTCGCTGAAGTCGCTTTCAACCTCCTCGCCAAGCTCGGTCTCGGCGAGCCTGCGTCCGCCGCGGCCGCGATGATGATCGATCAGCTTGTAGCGGGCGATCGAGAAGAACCAGGCCGTGAATGGTCTTTTCCGGTCATAGGTGGATCGGCGCGAATGCAGTGCCAGCAATGTCTCCTGAACCAGGTCTTCCATATCCGCTTTCGTCGCCGCCGCCATCCTGCGGCTGAAATAACCGACAAGCAGCAGGCGCAAAGCCGCCAGCAAACGCCGATAGGCCGCCTCGTCCCCGTCAAGGGAGAGAAGCATCAATGCTTTCAGGGCTTCTTCCGAATGGGCGGTTGTCATGCTGTCAGAGGGTTCATTCGCTGGAAGCTGCCGATCGGTTACAGGGAGGATCAAAAACAATGTCGGTATCACAGCTCTATCACAAGCGCGTGAGGCTGTAACGCATCCCGGCGCTCCCCCGAATAGCCAAATGTGAGCCATCGGCAATCCGCCGGCGGACACGAAATCCATTTTCAGGAGAGTTCCATGACCAAGCTTTTTTCCAGCCTTGCCGCCTGCACCTTCATCGTCGGCCTTTCGCTCGCCGGCGCCGCCTCTGCTGAGGACGCCATGAAGTCCGATACGATGAAGAAGGACAATATGAAGACGAGCACGATGTCGAAGGATGCCATGAAGATGTCAGGCACCAAGACGGACTGCATGCACAAGGCCGGCATGGAAAAGGACGCGATGAAAAAGACCGACATGATGAAGGCCTGCGACGCGATGAAGTAGGCGTTCGCGTCTGCGCGGCCGCTGAAACTTTATCAGCAGCGGTCGCGTCTTCTGCTCTTGAAAGGCCCCTTCATCCGGAGAACAATCATGGCGACGATCGATGCCGGCACGAAAACCGGCCGCATGCTCATCTACCGCCACAGCCTTGCCGTTCGCCTGTCGCATTGGGTGAACGTATTGTGCCTTACCGTGCTGCTGTTCAGCGGCCTGCAGATATTCAACGCCCATCCGGCGCTCTATTGGGGCCAATATGGCGCCGATAAAGATCCTTCGTTCATCTCCCTGGAAGCTGCCGAAGACGGCGACCAGGCGAAAGGATTGACGCATGTCGGTTCATTCACCTTCGATACGACGGGCTTCCTCGGTCTTTCGAATGTCGACGGCGAGGCGACAGCAAGAGGTTTTCCAAGCTGGCTCACGCTTCCGAGCTATCAGGATCTTTCGACCGGCCGGCGCTGGCATTTCTTCTTCGCCTGGCTCTTTGTGCTCAACGGCCTCGTCTATCTCCTCTATGGGATGATCAGCCGGCATTTCCGCCGGGATCTCGCCCCTGAGGGCAAGGAGCTGACCCTTGCCCATCTCGGCCATGAGGTCGCCAACCATGCTCGTCTGCGTTTTCCGAAGGGCGCCGAGGCCCGCCACTATAACACGCTGCAAAAGCTGACCTATCTCGCGGTGATTTTTCTGCTGCTGCCGTTGATGGTGGCGACGGGGCTGACCATGTCGCCGGGCTTCAATGCCGTTGCGCCCTGGCTACTCGATGTTTTCGGCGGGCGGCAATCGGCCCGCACCCTGCATTTCCTCACGGCCTTTTCGCTCGTTGCCTTCGTCGTGGTGCATGTCGCCATGGTGATCCTGTCGGGTGTCATCAACAATCTGCGTTCGATGATCACCGGCTACTACGCCATCGAACAGGGAGACGAACAATGAGCCGCCTGATCACCCGCCGCCGCTTCCTGATCGGCTCGACGCTGACCGCCTCCGCGTTGGGATTGAGCGGCTGCGACGCATTGGTCGAAAGCGACCGGACGAAGTCGGTCCTGAAGATCGCCGAGGGCTTCAGCATGAAGACGCAGCGCTTCCTGCTCGGCGACAAGGCGCTGGCCCGCGAGTTCAGCGAGGCCGATCTGTCACCGATCTTCCGCTCGAACGGCACCAGCATGCCTGACAACCCGCAATATTTGGACTGGATGAGCCGACAGTTCTCGACCTGGAACCTTGATGTCGGCGGACTGGTGGATAAGCCGGCGCAGTTCTCGCTGGCGCAGCTGAAGGCGATGCCGTCGCGCACCCAGATCACTCGGCATGACTGCGTCGAAGGCTGGAGCGCGATCGGCAAATGGACCGGCCTGCCGCTCGGCGCCCTGCTGCAATCGGTCGGGCTGAAGCCCGAGGCGCGTTATATCGTGTTCCACTGCGCCGACGAATACGAAAAGACGCTGGATGGCAGCGGCTGGTACTATGAGAGTATCGATCTGGTCGATGCCTTTCATCCGCAGACGATTCTTGCCTATTCGATGAACGGACGCGACCTGGAAGTGGCGCATGGAGCGCCGCTGAGGCTGAGGGTTGAGCGGCAGCTCGGTTACAAACAGGCGAAATATCTGACCCGTATCGAAGCGGTCGCCGATCTCGGCCGGCTCTATGGCGGCAGCGGCGGCTTCTGGGAAGATCGCGGCTATGAATGGTACGCCGGGATATAAGCCGCGGTCAGGCCGTGGTGCGCACGCCGCCGAATCCATGTTTCGACCCATCGATGGTCACGTCAGGACCGATGGCTTAGTCTCTCCTGTTTAAGTTTTATGCGGCGGATTGACGCACAACCCCGGCGATGATACCCATATGCTAATTGGTCAGGCCAGTTGACCAGATGCGTGCTCGAGGAGAAGCCGCCGGGGAGGCCACGATGTTTTCGCCTGTTGAATCACGCCGCCTCTACAGGCAGGTGGCGGACCAGATCCGTTTTATGATCGCGCGCGGCGAGCTTGCCGTCGGCCAGCGGTTGCCGGCAGAGCGCGATCTCGCTGAGCAACTGTCGGTATCGCGCCCGACTGTGCGCGAAGCGCTGATCGTCCTGGAGGTCGAAGGCCTCGTCAACATTCGCATGGGATCCGGCATCTACGTGGTGCGCCAGCATGCCGCGACTGCGGCGGGGAGCGAGCGCGAGCCGGTGGAGGGGCCTTTCGAGCTGCTGAAGGCGCGCGCTATCATCGAGTGCGCCATTGCCGAAGAAGCGGCAGGCTGCGCCGGGCCGGAAGGCATCGCGCTGCTCGATGAAGCGCTGACGCGCATGAGCGGCGGCGTCAACGATGCGAGCACGGTGCTTGCCGCCGATCGCGCCTTCCACACCGGCATTGCCGCCATCGTCGGCAATGCGACACTGATCCGGGTGACGGGCGAGATGTTCGACATGCGCATGACCCCTTATTTTGCCAAGCTCGCCAGTCACTTCGAGGGGCCGGGCACATGGCGCAGCGCCGTCGACGAGCATCGGGCCATTCGCGATGCGATCGCCGCCGGCGATGGGGCAGGCGCCAAGGCGGCCATGCGCGCTCATCTCACCCTATCGCAGAAGAGGTTTTCCGAGAGCTTCGGGGAGGAGTTTTCGGGAGAGGAGGAGCGCGGCCGCAAAAAGGGGCCGGCGAAAGGAACCGACAAGATTTAACCCAAGCTCGGGAGGAGAGAGCGATGAAGAGCAGACTGGCAACGATACTTTGCACCGCAGCCGCGATGCTGGCGACGACGGCGGTCGCACATGCCCAAACGGTATTGAAATGGGCACATGTCTATGAAACCTCCGAGCCCTTCCACACGGATTCCGTCTGGGCCGCGGAAGAGATCGCCAAGCGCACCGACGGGCGTTACAAGATCGAGGTTTATCCGGCCTCGCAGCTCGGCAAGGAAGCCGACATCAATCAGGGTCTCAAGCTCGGCACGGTCGACATCATCATCTCGGGATCGAGTTTTGCCGCACGCGACTACAAGCCGATCGGCGTCACTTACTTCCCCTATATCTTCCGCAGCCCCGATCACCTGATCGCCTACACCAAGAGCGATGTCTTCAAGCGCCTCGCTAAAGGCTATGAAGACAAGACCGGCAATCACATCGCCGCCGTCAGCTATTACGGCACGCGTCATACGACATCGAACAAGCCGATCGCCAAATGCGCCGACATGCAGGGCCTGAAGATCCGCGTGCCCGACGTTCCGGCCTATCTCGCCATGCCGCGCGCCTGCGGCGCCAACACCACCCCGATCGCCTTTGCCGAAGTCTATCTCGCTCTGCAGAACGGCACTGTCGAGGCGCAGGAAAATCCGCTGACGACGATCGAGGCGAAGAAGTTCTACGAAGTCCAGAAGAACATCATCCTGACCGGCCACATCGTCGACCACCTCAACACGGTGATCTCGAAGCAGCTGTGGGCGAAGCTCTCCGACGAGGACAAGAAGATCTTCGGCGAGGTCATGCAGCAGGCGGCCGAGCGCACGACCAAGACGATCGCCGGCAAGGAAAACAGCCTCGTCGCGACCTTCAAGGAAAAGGGTCTCAATGTCACCGAGGTCGACAAATCAGACTTCGAAAAGAACGTAATGGAAAAGGTCAAATTCGAGGATTTCGGCTACGAGAAGGCCGATTGGGAAGCCATCCGGGCGATCCAATAAGGGCTCGTCAACAATAGATGCTCCTCACCCTAACCCTCTCCCCGCTCGCGGGGAGAGGGGACGTGCCAAACGCTGCGTTGAGGTTCAGCGAAGCCGGTGCGGCATATCCCTTCTCCCCGCATGCGGGGAGAAGGTGGCGGCAGCCGGATGAGGGGCCGTACCTCCCAGCAAAGAACAAGGCTCGTCAACAGATCAAAGGTCGCGCCGCCAGCGCCGCGCACTCCTTCCCCAACCGGAACAAGGCCGATCATGTCGCAAGAAATTCATACGCCAATCACGGCCGAGGAAATCGGTCACGAGTTCGAGGGCCATGCGCCGACAGCGAACATGTCGGACTACGCCATCGAAGACTGGATCACGCTGATCGTCTTCTGGCTGATGGCGGGCTGCGTCTTCCTGCAGTTTTTCACGCGCTATGTGCTGAACGACAGCTATGCATGGACCGAGGAGATCGCCATCAACTGCCTGATCGGCGTTGTTTTCCTGGGCGCCGTCATGTGCGTGCGCACCTCGCGGCATATCCAGGTGGATGTGTTCTATCACTATATGCCGGCAGGGCTGGCGCGTGTGCTCGCCACTTTCGTCGATATCGTCCGCATCGGCTTCTTCGCCTATGGCTGTCACCTGATGTGGCGCTATGTCGATATCGTCGCCGACGAGCAGATGGTCACCGTCGAGCTGCCACGCAACATCGTCTTCTACTCCGTGCTCGCCGCTTTCGTGTTGATGCTGATCCGCGCGGTCATCGTCTTCATCGCCAATATGCGCCGCGGCTACTCCGTTCTGGAGCGCCCCGAAGAATTCCAGACTGTCGAGGGTTGATCCGATGCTGCTGCTGCTTGGTTCGTTTCTGGTGCTGATGCTCGTCGGCGTGCCCGTCGCCATCTCGATGGCCGTCGCATCCGTGCTTTATATCGTGCTTTACGGCATCGCGCCCGACATCATCGTCGCCCAGCGCATGATCGCCGGCGTCGAAAGCTTCCCGCTGCTCGCCGTGCCGTTCTTCATCCTGGCGGGCAATCTGATGAACTCGGCCGGCGTCACCGGCCGCATCTATTCCTTTGCGGTCGCCCTCGTCGGCTGGATGAAGGGCGGATTGGCGCAGGTGAATATCATCGGCTCCGTCATCTTCTCCGGCATGTCCGGCACCGCACTTGCCGATGCCGCCGGCATCGGCACGATCGAGATCAAGGCGATGAAGGATCACGGCTATCCCGTCGAGGCGGCTGTCGGCGTCACGGCGGCCTCGGCCACGCTCGGGCCGATCTTCCCGCCGTCGCTGCCCTTCGTGATCTACGGCATGATGGCGAATGTTTCGATCGGCGCGCTTTTCATGGCCGGCATCCTGCCCGGCGTGGTCATGACGCTGCTGATGATGATCACCGTCGCCGCCTTCGCCTACAAGAAGCGCTGGGGCTCCGACGCGCCCTTCGATATCAGGCAGCTGCTGTCGGCCGGCATGGAAATCGTCGTTGTCCTGATGGTGCCTGTGGCGATCTATCTGATGATGCAGGCCGGCCTATCGATGAACGCCGCGGCCGGCATCGCCCTTCTCTTGCTTCTGGCGCTCGACTGGTATTTCGGCTTTTCCGCCGTCATGGCGCTGATGACCCCAGTCATCCTGATCGGCGGCATGACGATGGGCTGGTTCACGCCGACGGAGGCCGCCGTCGCCGCCGTGCTCTGGTCGCTGTTCCTCGGCCTGGTGCGCTACCGCACCATGACGTTCTCGACGCTCGCCAAGGCAAGTTTCGACACGATCGAGACGACGGCATCGGTTCTCTTCATCGTCACCGCCGCCTCGGTCTTCGCATGGCTGCTGACGGTCAGCCAGGCCGCCCAGCTGCTGTCGGATGCGATCCTGTCGATCACCGACAATAAATGGGTATTCCTGATCCTGGTGAACCTGCTGATGCTCTTCGTCGGCTGCTTCCTGGATACGATCGCGGCGATCACCATCCTCGTGCCGATCCTGCTGCCGATCGTCGCCAAATTCGGCATCGATCCGGTTCAGTTCGGCCTGATCATGACGCTGAACCTGATGATCGGACTGTTGCATCCGCCGCTCGGCATGGTGCTTTTCGTGCTGTCGAGGGTCGCGAAACTGTCGGTCGAACGCACCACCATGGCGATCCTGCCCTGGCTGGTGCCGCTCTTCCTGGCGCTGATCCTGATCACCTTCATCCCCGCCGTATCGCTCTGGCTGCCGCAGCAGCTCGGGCTGCTGCGATAGGAGCATATGATGCTGACACGTCTGGCACGGCTTTACCAAAAGGGCGATCTCAGGATCGAAACCGACACCGTTCCGGCCCCCGGTCCAGGCGAGGTGTTGCTCAAAATGGCAGCCGCCGGCATTTGCGGCTCCGACCTGCATTATTACCAGGACGGCGGCTTCGGGCCAGTCAGGGTGCGTGAGCCGATCATCCCGGGCCACGAGGCCTCGGGAACGGTAAGCCAGCCAGGCGAGGGCGTCGACCTCAAGGCCGGCGTGCTGGTGGCGGTCAATCCCAGCCAGCCCTGCGGACATTGCGAATATTGTGAGAAGGGCTTGCCGATCCACTGCCTGGAGATGCGTTTCATGGGCAGCGCAATGCGCCTGCCGCATGAGCAGGGGATGTTCCGGGAATGGCTGGTGGTACCGGCCAAACAATGCTTCGAAGTGGGAGCCGCGACGACTCCGGCAGAAGCGGCCTGCAGCGAGCCCTTGTCCGTCTGCCTGCACGCCGCATCACGTGCCGGAGAGATACCGGGCAAACGCGTCCTCATCACCGGCGCCGGCCCGATCGGCGCGCTGATGGTTGCTGTTGCTGCCTATCACGGTGCCACCGAGATCGTGGTGACCGATCTTGCGGACGCGGCGCTGGAGAGGGCGAAGGCGATGGGCGCCAGCCGCGCGATCAATGTTTCCCGGGATGCCGAAGCACTTGCCGCATTCGAGGCGGGCAAAGGCTATTTCGATCTCGTCTTCGAATGCTCGGCGGCCGCTCCGGCCATCCGCAGCGCGATCGCGGCCATCCGGCCGCGCGGCACGATCGTCCAGGTCGGCGTCACCGGTGAGATCCCGATCCCGCTCAACGCCATTGTCGGCAAGGAGCTCCATATCCACGGCACGCAGCGCTTCCACGAGGAGTTCGCCACCGCCGTCGCGCTGATCTCCAGCCGCAAGATCGATGTCCGACCGATCATCAGTCACAGCCTGCCGCTGGAAGAGGCGAACGCGGCCTTCGCGCTAGCCGGCGACCGCACAGCCGCCTGTAAGGTGCAGCTTACGTTTTAGCGTAGAGCTCGGCTCCGCCTCACTCCGTCCCGGCCTGCCATTCGCGATAGGCGAGATGGATCTTCGCACCGATCGTCGTCAGCGGCTGCGGCGGCAGCAAAACCGGCGCCGCCAGGCGGCTGTACACACGGCCGAGTTCGGAGTTGTGCCCCAGCACGCGTTCGGCCGCGGCGATGCCGGCGGCAGTCGAATTCGACGCCCCCAAACCGTTGCAGCCGCAAGCGGCGAAGACACCGCGTTCGATCTCTCCGAAGGCCGGCACATGGTTGTGCGTCAGCGCCATTGCGCCGCCCCAGCGATACTGCATGCCGACGCCGGCAAGACCGGGGAAACGATGGGCGAATTTGCCGTCATGCAGGCGGCCGGCGCTGCGGATATCGGCATCGCCGATCTCGATGCTCGGATTGTAGCTATAGCGTGAACGCACCAGGATGCGGTCACCGCCGTCGGTGTTGATGCGCCGCACCGTCGTTCCCATCGGCAGCGCCGGGGTTGCCGCCCATTTTCTTTCACCGCCGAGCCTTGCCGGATCGAACTCCTCCGTCATCGATGCGTAAGTGAAGACATGGAGGAGGCGCCTGCGGAAGAAGCCGAAGCTTTCCGCATGGCCGTTATTGGCCATGATGATCTTGCCCGCCCGCACCGAACCCTTCGGCGTCTTCACCAGCCAGCCGTCGCCGGAGCGCTCGAAGGAGAGGGCCGGCGTCTGCTCGAACAGCCGCACCGGCTCCTTCAGACAGTCGGCCACCCCTCTGACATAGGCGGCAGGCTGGATGATGACGGTGCCCGGCGAGAACAGGCCGGAGGTAAAGGCCTTCGATCCGGTCACTGCCTCGATCTCTTGCCCCTTGAGCAGGCGATGCGCTTCCCCCATCTTCGCAAGCT
This sequence comes from Rhizobium sp. BK619, assembly GCF_014195245.1. Taxonomy (NCBI): domain Bacteria; kingdom Pseudomonadati; phylum Pseudomonadota; class Alphaproteobacteria; order Hyphomicrobiales; family Rhizobiaceae; genus Rhizobium; species Rhizobium sp. BK619. The sequence goes on from NZ_JACIBH010000017.1 coordinate 68,427, forward strand.
GCTGGGAATAGGCTTCCAGATGCTTGTCGCCTTCGGCGCTCATCGCGATGCTGTAACGGCCGCAAGGGTCGAACAGCTCCTTTCCCCAGCCGTTCTCCGCGGCGAGTTCGGTCGCGAGCGCAATGGCCGAGCGCTGCAGGAGCACGGAGTCGTGGAACTTGCCCTCCGACTCGCCGCTGAAATCGTCCGAGGAAACCTCGTGGGGCAAATCGATAATGAAGCCCGAATTGGCGCCGGCCGGACCTTCACCGATAATGCCCGCTTCGAGAACGGCGACCCGGACGGATGGATCAAGACGCGAAAGGCGGTGGGCCGCCGACAGGCCGGCAAAGCCGCCGCCGATGATCGCGACATCGACGCTGATCGCCTCGCCCAATGCCGGGCGCGGCGTGCGCGGCGGAAGCGTCGCCACCCATCCCGACACGCCCGCGCGTTTGGGAAGCCTCGATGCGACGAAGACATTCTTTGCGGCCTGGCTCACGATCAGATCGCTTCCCGCTCCATGAGCGTTTCGAGGGAGTGCCGGAGGGCGGGAAGCTTTTCCGGGGCAAGGGCGCGCAGCGGCTTTCTCGGGGCACCCGCGCCATAGCCGACCAGCTCGGCGGCTGCGTAGACGGACTGCACGTAATCGCCCTCCCAGATCAGGCCCATGGCCGGCTCCAGGATTTTCCAGAGCTCGCGGACCTCGTCCCACTTGCGCTGAGCGGCTGCCTCGACGAGGGCAACGCAGGTTTTCGGCGCGAAGTTTGCCCCGCCCCAGATCAGGCCGTCGCATCCGGCATAGAGCGCATAGGGAACGAGCGGGTCGGCGCCGTTCATGACGAAGCGGCCGGTGCGGATGAGGGCTGCCTGTCTTCCCAGATCTCCGCTGCTGTCCTTGACGGCTGAAAAGCCCGGAATGTCGTTCAGCTTATCCAAGAGTTCCGGCGTGATCGCGACGCCGACTGCCTGGGGCACGTTATAGCCGATGACCGGAAGGCCAGCCTTGGCAACTTCGGTGTAGAAATCGAGAATGCCCTGGTCGTCGGTCGGGCCTTCGAAGAAGGGCGGAAGCACCATGACGCCTTCGGCGCCGGCGTCGCGGGCGCGGGCGGTCCGCTCCACGACGTCTTCCACCAGCAGTGCCGAGGTCTGGGCGATCACCTTGGCGCGGCCATTGACGATCTTCGCGCCACGGCGGACCAGTTCCTCCGATTCTTGCTTGGAGAGATAGACATGCATGCCGGTTCCCGAGCTGAACAGGAAGCTGCGGATGCCTGCGGCGAGATAGTGTTCGACATTGGTTTCAAGCCGTCCGTAATCGATGCGGCCGGCATCGTCGAACGGGGTGGTGATTGCGAGATTGAGTCCTGGAAAGGGAAAGGTCGTCATTGATAGAAATCCCGTTGCGTTAGGCCGAAGGTCGATCTGGATTGTCTTGGCTGCGTGTCTGATTGCCTGACCTAGAGGGTCGGCGTCTGCAGTCCCTCAGGAGCGGCGTACATCGCCATGTTCCGCCGGGAGAGTTCGATATGGAGCCGCGCCAGCTCCCCGGAGGCATCGGCGTCACGCCGCTCGATGACCTCGATCATCTCGTCGTGCTGATCCGACGCCAACTCGAGTTCTTCCTGCATGCGCGGCGTGTTCGGGTGCTGGTAGAAGATCTTGCCGATCCTTGCGTGGTCGATCTGCAGGCGGCGCAGGCTTGGAACCACGTAGACATTATGGGCCATCTCGCCGATCTGGCGGTGGAACTGATCATTGTGGAATACCCGGCCCTCGACGTCGCAATCATCGACCGCCTTCCGGAAGGCGCGCTGGATCTCCTTGAGAATTTCCAGCTCCGCTTTCGTCCGGTTCTCGGCCGCGAGCTTGTTGGCGGTAATGTAGATCATTGGCGCGAGCAGGAAGAAATCGCGCAGCGAGTTGTAACTCATGGAGCTGACACGGGCGGCGCGGTTCGTCTCAAGCTCGATATAGCCCTCGCCGGCCATCTGCCGCATCAACTCGCGCACCGGCGGACGCGAAAGCCCGAATTCCTCGCTCAAGGCCACTTCATCGAGCACCGCACCTGGAGGCAGCTGCATCGTCAGGATGCGCCTGCGCAGTGCGAGCTCGAGGCTGGACTTGCGGTCCGGAATGGCGACTTCGGCATTCATATCTCAGCCTGCCTCATAATTTCTTTAGAAGACATTATGTAGACATACGGTTGCCGTCAAGTCTTCATTGCTCAGGCGGATCCTCGGACGCCTGCAAATCGAGGCTTGCTCACGTCAAAGTGCGACACGCACGGAAACAAAAGCGGGCTTGGCTTGTTACCGCTTCACCCGCGCAGGCATTTCCCGGCCGGGCGTGCACCCGCATGGGAGCAGGATATGGATACAGCAACGCAGTGGGCCCTTCTTCTCGGCGCTTTGACGCTGGCGAGTTGGATCGCGGGCGGTCTGACGGCCGTCTTCGGAATCGTCGAGCCCGGTCATCGGCAAAAGGCAGCAGGATATCTGAGCTTCGGGTTCAACGCGGCCGGCCTCGTCTCTGCCGTCGCCATGGTTGCGATCCTGGTGATCCGATGACGTCGATCAGCCAGGTGACATCCGTTCTAACGCCGGGCGGCGATCTGCTCGGTGGCGGAAGGTGCGGCCTGGTGCGGCCGGCGAAAGACGCAGACCTGGTTGCGGCCGGCTTCCTTGGCGCGGTAGAGAGCCATGTCGGCCTCGTGCTGGAGATTGGCCAGTGAAATGTCCGTGTCGAGCGCCGATTTCAGGGCGACCCCGACGCTCAGCGTCACCGAGGGGCCAACGCCAGAGGAAGGATTGGGAAGGGCGGCGGCTTCCACGCTCTCGCGTATACGCGTTGCCACCGCGATGGCTTCGTCTTCGTCGACATCCGGAAGCACGATCAAGAATTCCTCGCCGCCATGGCGCGAGACGAGGTCGCGATCGGCGCGCACGCAGCTCTGGATAATGCCGGCAACCTTGACGAGGCAGCGGTCGCCTTCTCCATGACCGAGCTTGTCGTTCAGCGCCTTGAAGTGATCGATGTCGCACATGAGCATGGCTGCGACGACGCCGGTTTCACGGTCGTTGCGCCACAGACCCTCGAGGGTTTCCATCATCCAGCGGCGGTTCGCGATCCCCGTCAGCGGATCGGTTCTGGCCAGCCGCTCCAGCCGGGCGTTTGCATCGGCCAGTTCCGCAACCCGGCGCTGGTCCCTGCAGTCCAGCAGAAATGTCTTCTGCGCCAGGATGTTCATCGTGCGCCGGGCAACCACGGTGGCGATGATCCCGCAGGAAAAGAACAAGGTCGCGGCGACGACGCTACCGGCGTCCAGGATCGGGTTGTGCCATTGAAGGATGAAATAGAGACAAAGGGCGTAACAGGCGATGGCAACCGTCCACGCTAAGGGCACGCTGAAGATGGTGATGGCGCTCGTTGCGACGAACAGCATGATGCTCAAATGCCGCTCGTAAAATTCGCCGCCGGCAAAGACGCCGACTAGTGCCACCGATAGAAGAATAAGGCACATTCCCGCAAGCAGCGATGCGCGCTGAACCGCCGCCGCGCGCGGCTTGCTCCAGACGAGCGCTGTCAAAATCGCTGCCGGCGGCAAAAGGCAGGCGGGAGCGACCATCGTCAGCACGACCTGTGGGGGAAGCAGGATGGCGTTCAGCGCCAGCGTCAGGATATCGACGAATGCCACCCATATCATCCAGGACCGGATGACCTTCGCGGTCTGCCGCCATGACTTTTCGTCATAGCGGCGGCGCAGATCCCCCGTCAGGCGGATATCGCGAGTTCGGCCCGACAAAAGACGTTCGACCTCGTCGGCCATCGCACCATTCAGCGGCCGCAGCGAGAAGGACCCGGCGGCAGAACCTTCGGAGGACGTGCTTTTGGCATCATTCATCCTTGGATTATGTAGCCGCGATCGAAGGCTCGGCAAGGCGCATGCCCGGACGTCCTGATTCGTATGTTGATATTTTGTAAATAAGATTCCCTGCGTGATCTGGGCCAGATCGTCCCGATCATGCTACGAACCCTCGTCCGAGAGGGAACAGGATGAGACTCAAGCTGGTTGCAGTTGCGGTCGCGGCGCTGGCGCCGGTGGTCGCGATGCTCGCATACAACGAAGTCGCGCTCCGCCATCAGCGCAACGAAGAGGTGCGCGCATCCGCGGCACAGGCCGCAAGGCAGGCATCGTCGGAAGTCGAACGGATTGTGGAGGGCCTGCACGCCCTTCTGGTGTCGGTGTCCGCCATGCCTTCTGTCCGGCACCTCGACGTCCAGGCGTGTAACGAGGCTCTCAAATCGGTTGCCGAAAGCATTCCCAACATCCGCACCATCTTCGTCGTCGGGCTCGACGGGCGGCCGGTCTGCGGCAGCATGGCTTTTCCGGACGGCGTGGTGTTCTCCGATCGCGATTACTTCAAGCAGACGCTTGAGACCAAAGACTTTTCCGTCGGCACCTATACGCAGAGCCGCCTTTCCGACCGCCCCGTCCTGCCGCTCGCCATGCCTTTGATGGAAGGCGAGAGCGTCAAGGCCCTCATCGTCAGCGGCATCAGGCTGGACTGGCTGCAGAACCGCATCACCGAGCGCGGCGTCGCCCCTGGTAACGCGGTGACGATCGCCGACGGCAAGGGAACCATCGTCGCGCGCGTTCCGCTTCCGGAACAGTTCGTCGGCACGGTCATACCCGACGAATACCAGCACCTGATCCACGCCGAACAGCCCGATGTGATCGAGGTGACGAGCCAGGACGGAACCGCGCGGATCCTCGGCTATCGACCCATAGCGCTGCCGTCCAGCCCCCTCTATGTCAGCGCCGGCTTCTCGAAACCGGAGGCTTTCGCGCCGATCAACCGGGCGACGCTGATGAATACGCTTGCCATTATCGGCGGGGCGCTTTTCGCCTTTCTTGCAGCGATCTTCATCGGCAACCGCTTCATCCTCGCGCCGATCTCCAGGATCGCAGAGGTGATGGAGAAGTGGCGCAACGGCCAGACGACGGCGCGCACCGGCATGACGGGCCCGGACGAACTGGATGTCGTCGGCGCCACCTTCGATCGGCTGCTTGACGAACTCGACGAGCGGAGGCGCCGGAACGAGCAGGCGGAGGAGGAGCGAACGCTGCTCGTCCGCGAAATGGCGCACCGGGTCAAGAATGGCTTCGCCCTCGTTCAGGCGATCGCCCGGCAGACCTTCTCGCGCTCCAATCCGGAAAGCTACAACGCCTTTGCCGAAAGGCTCGCCGCACTTGCCGGCACATATGATCTCATCCTGTCGCGGGAGGGGTCGGCCGCCCCCATCCGGGAGATTATTTCCGCCGCCTTGCGGGCGCACATCGCCTCGCAGGAACGCATTCGTCTCGATGGCCCCGACGTGGTTCTCCCGGCCGACATCGCCCTGCCGCTTTCCCTCGTGCTCCACGAGCTGGCGACCAATGCGACGAAGTACGGAAGCCTCGGAAGCGAGCAGGGGACCGTCGCCATCGCGTGGAAGCACGATGACGGCCGCGTCCTGCTTGTCTGGACGGAAGCCGGCGGGCCGCCGGTGTCGCCTCCGACGAAGAGAGGCTTCGGCTCCGTCCTGATAGAGCGGGCATTTTCCTCCAAGGCGCAGGCGCGTTCCAGATCGGACTACAGGCCCGAAGGGCTCGTCTTCGAAGTTGTCTTCTTAACTGGGGAACCTGCAGCGAAGACGGAAGGCGACGTCCCGATAGGGACATAGTGTCTTCGAGCAGATGTGCCCGCAAGCATGGGCGGCTTGAAGCCGGTCAGGACGCCCATGCGCCCGCCGGCACTCCGGCGTAGACATCCCTACCTTCCCGCTGCAGCGGGACGTTGCAAATCGATGCGGCTCGTCACCACGGATTTGCCTGACGTCGGATCCTGATCGACCGTCTGAAGCCGAAGCCTGTCCTGTCCGACTTTCTCGATCATCAACGTCGCGTTTCGGTCGCCATTGACTACGCGAGCCCAGGTCACGCGAAGATTGAGCGCGTCGCCCTGCCTGCTGCCGACCAGTTTGGAAGGCTGTCCCGATGGCCCGATGTAGTTGCCGGTGTATCGCTGTCCCAAGGCTTTGACATTGGCCGAGAAAGCTCTTGTGAAAACCGCAAGGCCGCGGCATTTCCCGTTCATCGAGACTGCGGATTCACTCGCATCTGATTTGAGGGTGCAGGAAACATTGAAGTTTGTGCCGCCGATCTTGGTGAGAACCATGCCGGTTCCGCGCCAATCGCCCGCCAGGGATCGCAAGAATCCTGACTCCGACGCCTTTGCTGTGTGAGGCAGGCAGGACAGCGAGAATATAGCAGCGATCAGAACAGCACGCATGATAGCCTCCCCGTTTAAGCGGCTCTACCAAACCGCTGAACGCTGCCGATTGTTCCTCAGAGGTTCAGGCCCTGGCATTGAGTGCCGCAGCCAACAATCCGCCGTTGACAAGCGATCCGCAAGGCTGCGGTGCTGAGAATTGATCGAGCCCCCTGCGGGCGGTTCACGACAATGTTTGCAGATGACCGCCAATGGCCTCTTGGCAAAGCAGATTTGCGCCCGGTTGTGCATTTCGACCAGCGCGGTGCAGCTCTATCTCGCCTCGGCGCGCCGCAAGCTGACCGTCGCCACGACGAGTGAAGCGGTCGCCAAGGCGACGGCGCTGGAATTGATATAAGTTTGGTGATCGCGTTTTAACGCCTGCCTCTGGTGCGCGTCGCCAGAACATTCCGGATCGAGAAGCTGGAATGAATACGGAGGACGCCCGGCAGGGTCGATAGTATTTCCTTGTGGATGCGCTCGAACTCGCCCGGGCTGGCGACCTCCACGCGCAGGAGATAGTCGGAACCGCCAGTCATCAGAAAACATTCCCGGATCTCGGGATGCCGGCGGACCGCCGCCTCGAAGCGATCGAGATGATCCTCCGTCTGTCGCTCGAGCGTGATGTTGATGATCACGGCGATCATTTCGTCCGCATTGCCGGTGTCCACCAGCGCCGTATAGCCGCGGATCACCCCTGACTTTTCCATGATCTTGATGCGCCTGAGGCAGGCGGATGGCGACAGGCCGATCTCGGCGGCGAGCTTGGCATTGCTCATGCGCGCGTCGAGGCGCAGCAGCCTCAGTATATTGCGATCGATCGAGTCGAGAGCGGGCATGATGGATTATTCCAAATTTTCGATGATTATGCGGATAATAGGCAAATCATGCAATAACCTGTTGCTGAATGATAGGCAATTTCGCGCATTGTTTCATAAACTTCTTGAGATCGAGAAGGGATGAACATGGATAGCGATATTTTGGTTTTCCGCACACGCACCACCACGACCGCGCAGGGCGCCACGGGCTATCTGACGATCGATCTTGCCGCGCTCGGTCGCAACTTCCGCAAGCTCGTATCGATACTGGCACCGGTCCGTGCGGGGGCGGTCGTCAAGGCCAACGCCTATGGCCTCGGCGCCGAGCGCGTCGCGGCAACCCTCTACGGCGAAGGCTGCCGGCATTTCTTCGTCGCCCAGTTCGTCGAGGCGGTCAGACTGCGGCCGACCCTTGCGCATGACGCCCAGATTTTTGTGCTGAACGGCTTGCAGCCGGGCAACGAGATCGCTTGCGCCGAGAGGGGCATCGTCCCGGTTCTCAACTCACTGGCCCAGTGGCGGCAATGGTCGGCGACGGCGCGCATGCTGAAGCGCTGCCTGCCTGCCGTGCTGCAATTCGACACCGGCATGTCGCGGCTCGGCTTTCCCGAGGAAGAACGCGCCGAACTGGCGGCAGCGCTTGGCGACGGCAGCAATGTCGAAATCCTGTTCATCATGAGCCATCTCGCTTCGGCCGACGACATGGAGAGCGACCAGAACGGCGAACAGTTGGCCGAGATGGCCCGCATCGCTGACGAATTCCCCGGCTTCGACATATCCTTCGCCAATTCCGGCGGGGTCTTCCTCGGTGACGCCTATCACGGCGTGCTCGCCCGCCCCGGCATCGCGCTTTACGGCGGCGCGCCCAACACCGGCGAGACAAACCCGATGGAGCCGGTCGTCAGCCTCGACGTCGCCGTCGTGCAGACCCGCACCCTGCTGGCAGGCGCCAAGGTCGGCTATGGCGGTGCGCATGTCACACAGCGGCAAATGCGTCTCGCCACTATCGCCGCCGGTTATGCCGACGGCCTGCCCAGATCGCTCGGCGACCGCGGCGCCGTCTATTGCAACGGCATCCGCCTGCCGATCGTCGGCCGCGTCTCGATGGACAGCGCGACCGTCGACATGTCGGCGCTGCCTGAAGGCGCCCTGACGTTGGGCAGTCTGGTCGAAGTGATCGGCCCGAAACAGACGCTCGAGGACATCGCTGGCGACGCAGGCACGATACCTTACGAAATCCTAACCGGTCTGGGCGATCGTTACGACAGGCAATATCGCTGAGAGCCGGCGGCTCCATCATTGGGAAAATCATGAAAGTCATTGTTCTGGGTGCCGGTATCGTCGGCGTCACATCCGCTTATCAGCTGGCCAAAGCAGGTCACGAGGTCACGGTCGTCGACCGGCAGAAAGGCCCGGCGCTGGAAACGAGCTTTGCCAATGCCGGCGAAGTCTCCTTCGGCTATTGCTCGCCGTGGGCAGCGCCCGGCATTCCAGCGAAAGCGATGAAGTGGCTGTTCATGAAACATGCGCCGCTCATCCTGCGCCCGAAGCTCGACCTGGCCATGCTCTCCTGGATGGCGAGGATGCTGTCGAACTGCACCTCCGAGCGTTATGCGATCAACAAGAGCCGCATGCTGCGTCTTGCCGATTACAGCCGCATCGCGCTGGCCGAGCTTCGCGCCGAGACCGGCATCGCCTATGACGAACGCATGCAGGGAACGCTGCAGCTGTTCCGCACCCAGCAGCAGCTCGAGGCCTCGGCCAAGGACGTCAAGGCGCTGGCGGCCGACGGTATTCCCTATGAGGTGCTGGACCGGGACGGCTGCATCCGCTTCGAGCCGGCATTGAAGCACGTGCGCGACAAGATCGTCGGCGGCCTGCTGACGCCGAAGGACGAAACCGGCGACTGCTTTAAATTCACCAATGCGCTGGCTGCCAGAGCCGAGGCGCTCGGCGTCCGCTTTGCCTATGACACGACGATCAAGGCGCTGGATGTCGAGGCCGGCCGAGTACGCGGCGTCATCACCGATCGCGATCGCGATGGCGACGGCGATCCCGATCGCGAGCGCGAACGGATGAGTGCGGACGCGGTGGTGGTGGCACTCGGCAGCTATTCGCCGCTGCTGCTCAAGCCCTTCGGCATCAAATTGCCGGTCTATCCGGTGAAGGGCTATTCGCTCACCATCCCGATCACCGATGCGTCGCGCGCCCCGGAATCGACCGTCATGGACGAAACCTTCAAGATCGCAATCACCCGGCTCGGTGACCGCATCCGCGTCGGCGGCATGGCCGAAATCTCCGGTTATACCAACGATCTCGGGTTCGCCCGCCGCAGCACGCTGGAACATTCGGTCACCGATCTCTTCCCCGGCGGCGACGTTTCCAAGGCGTCCTTCTGGTCCGGCCTGCGCCCGATGACGCCGGATGGCACGCCGGTCATCGGCCCGACGAAGATCAGCGGCCTCTTTCTCAACACCGGCCACGGCACGCTCGGCTGGACGATGAGCACCGGTTCGGCGCGGCTGATCAGCGATCTGGTCGGCGGTCGCGCGCCTGAAATCGACGCTCGGGATCTCGCCATCAATCGATATGGCTGAAACCCGTCAAACGGCGCAAAATGCAAAGAAATGATTGCGCCCATCGCTTATACCCAATGGGCTTTGTCTTCGAGGTCATGAATGTCCGGTCGTTCCCTTGTGCCCGTCAATGGCAGCTCCCTCCACGATCCGGCGAGGCAGAGCCCGCCGTTTTGGGAGACGGCGTTCAGCGGCACGGATCCGGACGCACTCTCGGAAATATTGTCGACGCCGAACTCTCCAATCAAGGCTGAGGCGAAAGCCGACGCACCCATCGCCTACCGCTGCAATTTCGTCGCGACGGAAGAGCTGGCCATTGCCGACTGCGCCTACGAAGGCACGATCGCGATCCGGCGGGAGGCGCCCAGCGGCAAGGTGATCATATTCCTGCCGATGGAGGGGGACGCTGTCTTCGATGCGGGCAAGGAGCATATCCATTCGGTTCCCGGCCGCGGCGCCATTCTCGGGGCGGGCCGCGTCTCGGGCGCCCGCCTGCTCGGCCCACGCCGTCATCTCGGCCTGTTCATCGATCAAGCGAGGATCAACAGGCACCTCACGCAGATGTTCGAGCGAACGATTATCGGCGACACGGATTTTCGTCCCTCTATCGATCTGAGGACGGGTTCAGGGCTCGTGTTGCAGCAACTCGCCGCGAACCTCCATTACGGGCTCAGCGGCGACGGGCCGCTGCTGCAGTCGCCGCTGGCTCTGAGCGCGCTCTGCGATGCGACGATCTATCTGCTTCTGGAGACCTGTCCCCATCGCTATTCGGAGGCGCTTGCGCTACCCGCTCCGGCCCCGGCTCCTCGCCATGTGAAATGGGCGATCGAATTCATGCAGGAATATATCGCCGAGCCGATCTCGCTCAACGACATCGCGACCGCAGCCAAGGTCAGCGTCCGCACTTTGCAACAGGGTTTCCGGCAGTTCAGAGATACGACGCCGATGGCCTACCTGCATGAACTCCGGATGCTTGCCGCCCATCGCGATCTGCTCGAATCCGGCACGCGACAGGCCGTCGCCGACATCGCGCTCAGATGGGGATTTACCCATCTGGGGCGATTTTCAGCCGAGTATCGGAAGCGTTTCGGTCAACTTCCGTCACAGGCCCTGAAGCGCTGATCGCCATGCTTGCAGCCGGGCGGTTGCGTCGGCGATTCAAATCGCCGACGAGGGGGCGCCGGATGCAGGTCTATGCCGCGCGCTTCAGCGCGTCAGCGATCGTGGAGACGATCGTGTCGATCTGGCTCTTCTCGATGATGAGCGGTGGCGAGAGCGCGATGATGTCGCCGGTGACGCGGATCAGCAGGCCCTTGTTGAAGCAGTCGACGAAGACGTCGTAGGCGCGGGTTCCCGGCGCGCCGTTGCGGGGCGCCAATTCGATCGCGCCGACCAGGCCGAGATTGCGGATGTCGACGACATTCGGCAGGCCTGTCAGCGAATGCAGGGCCTCCTGCCAGTGCTCGGCCAGAACGGCCGCGCGTGTCAGCAGTCCTTCTTCCTCGTAGATTTCGAGGGTTGCAAGCCCGGCGGCGCAGGCGACCGGATGGCCGGAATAGGTATAGCCATGGAAGAGTTCGATCGCATTTTCCGGGCCGACCATCAGGCCGTCATAGATCTTGCGGCTGGCAAAGACTGCGCCCATCGGGATCGCCCCGTTGGTGAGCCCCTTTGCCGTGGTGACGAGATCGGGCACGACGCCGAAATAATCGACCGCGAAAGGCGTGCCGAGGCGGCCGAAGCCGGTGATGACCTCGTCGAAGATCAGCAGGATGCCGTGTTTGTCGGCGGTTGCACGCAGCTTTTCCAGATAACCCTTCGGCGGCAGGACGACGCCCGCCGATCCCGACATCGGTTCGACGATGACGGCGGCAATGGTTTCGGCGCCGTGCAACTGCACCAGGCGCTCCAGATCGTCGGCCAGTTCCACGCCGTGGGCGGGAAGGCCCTTCGAAAAGGCATTGCGCTCGACGTCGAGCGTATGGCGCATATGGTCGGCCGGTATCTGCGGAAAGACCCGCCGGTTGTTGACGAGGCCGCCGACGGATATGCCGCCGAAGCCGACGCCGTGATAGCCCTTCTCGCGCCCGATGATGCGCGTGCGCGTGCCCTGGCCGATGGCACGCTGATAGGCGATGGCGATCTTCAGCGCCGTATCGACCGATTCCGAACCTGAGCCCGTGAAAAACACCCGGTCGAGCTTGCCGTCCGGGCCGCCCGGCGCGTTCGCGGCCAGCTTGGCGGCGAAGTCGAAGGCGATCGGATGGCCCATCTGGAAGGTCGGAGCATAGTCCATGGTCGAAAGCTGCCGCTCGACTGCCTGGGCGATCTTCTTGCGGCCATGGCCGGCATTGCAGCACCACAGGCCGGCGGTGCCGTCCAGCACCTGGTTTCCGCCGACGTCGGTATAATACATGCCCTCCGCTGCGGCCAGGAGGCGCGGCGTAGCCTTGAACTGCCGGTTCGCGGTGAACGGCATCCAGAAATTGTCGAGTACGGGCGCGTTCGTTTTGCTGATCTGGTCCATGCTGGCCTCCATTGGGATAGCGGGGAGAATGGCAATTTCTCCCTTTCAAACAAGTCCTTTTCTTCGGTGACGCAAGTCATTGAAATTGAATGAATGACCGGATATGTTTTTCGATATTCTGGACAACACAAACGGACCGCATCATGTCAGTCGACATCGGCAGCCGCCTTCGCCATCTGCGCATCGCCCATAAGCTTTCCCAGCGTGAACTTGCCAAGCGCACCGGCGTGCCCAATTCAACGATTTCGCTGATCGAATCGAATGCCTCCAACCCTTCGGTCGGGGCCTTGAAGCGGATTTTGGACGGTATCCCGATCGGTCTGGCGGAGTTCTTCGCCTTTGAGCCCGAGCGTCCGAGAAAGGCCTTCTATGCAGCCGAAGAACTGGTGGAGATCGGCAAGGGCGCCATCTCCTACAGGCAGGTCGGAGAAAACCTGTTCGGGCGCAGCCTGCAAATGCTCAAGGAATGTTACCAGCCGGGCGCCGACACCGGAAAGATTCCGCTTGTTCACGAGGGGGAGGAGGGCGGGATCGTGCTCTCGGGAAGGCTTGAGGTGACGGTCGACGACGAGCGGCGTATCCTCGGGCCGGGGGATGCCTATTATTTCGAAAGCCGGCGACCGCATCGCTTCCGCTGCGTCGGACCAGTGCCCTGCGAAGTCATCAGCGCCTGCACGCCGCCGACGTTCTAGAGCAGGTTGGCATCTATTCTGTATCGGATTTGATGCATTCGAGAATTGCCGTACGGCACACCACAGCCTCCCTTTGCGCCGGAGATTGTTGACGCCAGGCCTTGTCGGCGATCCGGAACTCGATGTCCTTGTAAAAATAGGTCTTTGCCTTCCGTTTGAGGCGGCTCCTGTCCAAAGCCTCCGCCGTCACGACGAGATATGCGGCAAGCCGTTTGAATTGCCAAGGCGGCGTATGCCGCTCCTTCTCAATCACCTCAAGATGGTAATAGGGATCGTGATCGGCGGGGTCGGGAACCTTGTAGATAGTGGCCCAACGAACGGTCCGTGGTGAGAGGGAGAGAATGACGGTGGAAACGGCCGGTGGTTTTGCCGCCTCGGCATGCGCCAGGATAGTTCCGCCGAGGAGGGCCGCGACGGCTGTAACGACGGCGCCGAGACCTGTTCGCATCCATGCCGATGCCATCCGCCTCAGCTCCTGCGGCCCTCGATGCGGGCAAGCACGCCGTCGAGGGCGGCGGTGAGTGCGGCAAGACCGCCCTGCTTGTCGAAGTCTGAAAGAACCTGCTCGTTCAGGCCGCCTTTGGTTGCGAATTCGCGGCTCAGCGCGCTGAACGGCTCGTTACCGGGGTTGTTGGCTTTCTGCGCCAGGCTTGCAAAGAGCGGGGCAATATAGGCTTGGCCCTTTGCCCTTTCGAGGCCGCTTTTTTCCAGCCAGCCGGTGATCGACTCCATGACGCCGAAATAGGTCGACATGACGGCGCTTGCGGCCGCGAGGAGATCGTACTCCTTCCGCGACTGACATTGCACAGCTGTTCCGAGCGTGTCGAACAGCGCCGCGATGGCGGCATTGGCGGGATAGATGGCGGTAACGCCTTGCCGCTGTGCGACGAAGGGCAGGGGGATGGCCTGAACGAGATCGATATCGGCGCCGATCCATTCGAGCAGGGCCTGGCGCTCCGTTGCCGCAACGAGGCTGACGACCGTCTGGCCGGTCCTGAACGACAGCGCCCGCACGACTTCCTCGGCGATCTGCGGCCTTATCGCCAGGAACACCATGTCGCTGCGATCGACGACGGTCTGGTTGTCCCCGGCAATCCTGACCGAGGCGAACTCCTCCGCCAATGTCGCGGCAATGTGGGCGCTTCGCGGAGAAACGTGAACCTCCGAGACATAGGCCGGTTCGGCCAGAAGCCCGCGAACCATCGCTTCGGTGATGGCGCCGGTGCCGACGAATCCGATGTTGTTGGTTTTCATATGATTACTCCGCAGCCCGCAACGGCCCCAACGCGACATCCGTCGTGTAGTTCTCGCGCATGAAGTTGATGAAATTATCCTGGAATTGGCGCGTATGGGCGTGGGCGAGCTCGTCGGCGAGCTCGACGTTCTTGTCCCGGATGGCATCGAGCATCAGCGTGTGCTCGTCGGTCAGCAGATAGCCCTCATGGGTCCGCTCCAGATATTCGAAATGCAGGTGGAGCATGCGCTGTCCCTGCGACAGCAGCTTCTCGTAGAAGGAGGCCAGGTACTGATTCTTTCCGGCATGGGCGATCGCCATGTGGAATTCCTTGTTGGCCTCCGACATGGCGAGATGATTGCCGGTTTTAACCGCGGCTTCGAAGATCTTCAGCCGTTTGGCGATGGTCTTCAGGTCGGCCTCGGTCCGGAGCGCTGCGGCAAGCCGCGTATTCATGCGCTGCGCGATATCGAGCGCCTCGACATATTTGGGAAAGGTCGCGACTTCGATCGGCGCGACGATCGTGCTGCGGTTGGAAAGCGTCACCACCAGCTCGTCGGCGCCGAGCCGGATCAGCGCTTCGCGCACCGGCGAGCGCGACATGTCGAAGCGTTCGGCAAGCGTCATCTCGTCGAGAAGCTGACCGGGCGGCAGAGCAAGCGACAAAATCTCGTTGCGGAGCGTTTCATAAACGCTCTTCCAGCCAGTCCCGCGGATGCGTTTCACTTCCGATTCATCAGACACTTAAGTCCCTTTCTCCAGGCGCGGATCCCATTGGGCCAGAAAAACAGCGTGTCGGCAATGTAATTTTTCCGCTTGACTTTGTCGACACGCTGTTGACATATTTCCGTCAGTCGACACGCAGCCGACAATAAAACAATAGAAACGGCCAGAGCCGACGAGTGGAACCGCGCGCTTTCGCGCACAGCAAAAGAGGAATGCCCAATGCTTTCTTTGATAACGTCCGCCTTGCGGGCGCTGCCCGTGCTCGCCCTGATGGGCGGTCTTTCCGCAACCGCCGCACACGCCCAGACCGCCGAGGGATATTGGCAGGGCGTGCAGAAGGCAGGCACGTTGCGCTGCGGCGCGGCCGTCGCGCCGCCCTATGTCATGCGCGATCCGGCGACGGGCGAATATTCCGGCTTCTTTGCCGATCTCTGCAAGGAATTCGCCGACGTGCTGAAGGTGAAGCCTGAATTCGTCGATACCACTTGGGACAATATCGTTGCCGGCCTGCAGGCCGGCAAATGGGATCTGTCGCTGGCGCTCAACCGCACGCCGACGCGCGCCATGGCCGTGCAGTTCTCGATCCCGGCAATGGAGTACCAGATCTCGCTGGCCTACAACAAAAACAATCCGAAGATTACCGCCGGCGCCGCTTCGGTCGCCGATATCGACAAATCAGGCGTGACGCTCGCCGTCATGTCGGGCACGGCGCAGGACAAAGCCATTTCCGCTGCGGTGAAGAACGCCACGATCATGCGCCTTCCGGGCAATGACGAGACCCGGCTGGCGGTCACCTCGAAGCGCGCCGACATTCTGGTCGACGCCTCCGATACCAACCAGCTCTTCACCCAGTCGAACCCGGATTGGGCAGTCGCGCTCAACCCGACGCCGGCCCTTGCCAAGCAGGGTGTTGCTTTTGGTCTGCCGCATCAGCTTTCGGCCGCCGACGTCGAAGTGGTCGATATTTTCCTCGAAGAGAAGGTTGCGACCGGTCACGTCGATGACCTGATCCGCAAGGCGGTCGACGACGTGCTCAAGGGCGCAAAGTAACCTCGCCGGGCCGGTGCGGGGATCGCGCCGGCCCTTCCAGCTTCGATCATCGGAGATTGGCCATGACCACGTCCTTCAGCCTTCCCCTCGTGAAAATGCAGGCGCTCCACAAAAGCTACGGCAACGGAGCAATCCAGGTGCTGAAAGGCATCGACATTGAAATGAAGCCCGGCGAACGCGTCGTCGTCATCGGTCCGAGCGGCGGCGGCAAAAGCACGCTGCTCAGGGTGATGATGGGCCTCGAGCAGATCGACAGCGGCTCGGTCAGTTTCGATGGCAAGGCCTATATTTCTTCCGATGGCGCTGCCCGGAAGACCCAGATCGACACCAATGTCCGCCGCTCGATCGGCATGGTCTTTCAGCACTACACGCTGTTTCCGCATCTGAGCGTCATTCAGAACCTGGTTCTCGCGCCCTGCAAAGTGCGCGGAGAAAGCAAGGCGAAGGCCACGGCCCGCGCCCAGGCGCTGCTCGAGCGCTTCGGGCTCGGCGCCAAGGCCAATGCCTATCCGGCCCAGCTTTCCGGCGGTCAGAAGCAGCGCGTCGCCATCGCCCGCGCTCTGATGCTCGACCCGAAGCTGATGCTGTTCGACGAGGTCACCTCGGCCCTCGACCCTGAACTCGTCAGCGAGGTCGAGCAGGTCATCCTGCAGCTCGCCGCCCAGAACATGCCGATGATGATCGTCACCCACGACATGTGGTTCGCCAAGAATATCGCGTCGCGCGTCATCTTCTGTGCCGGCGGTGTGGTCGTCGAGGACGGTCCACCCGAGCAGGTGCTCAGCGCCCCGCGCGAGGAGCGCACCAAGGAATTCATCGACCGCGTCTTCCATATCAAGCAGTAGGGAGGCACAGATGAATTATACGTTCGATTTCAATGCCGTCTCCATTGCTCCGCTTCTGCAGGGGCTGTGGGTTTCGCTGCAGCTGACGGCGGCTGCGAACGTCCTCGGCATCGTCCTGGGCTTCGGATTGGCCCTCCTCATCATGAGCCCGATCAAGATCGTGCGGCTGCCGTTCATGCTGTTTGTCGAATTCTTCCGCTGCACGCCGGCCATCGTGCAGATCGTCTGGATATTCTACTGCGTACCGATGCTGTTCGACGTCTTCCTCGACCCGATGACGATGGGCATCATGGCGCTCGGGCTCAATCTGATGGCGTTCAACGCCGAGGCCTACCGGGCATCCATCCAGGCGGTTCCGCGCGAGCAGCTCGACGCCGGCATCGCGCTCGGTCTCAATCCGCTGCAGCGGGTGCTCTACATTGTCTTTCCGACGGCATTCCGCGCCTCGATCCCGGTGCTTTTGACCAACGGCATCGTCATCTTCCAGCAGAGCGCGCTGGTTGCTATCGTGGCGATCCAGGACCTGATGTACCAGGGCAAGACGCTGGCGACGGAGACCTACCGGCCGATCGAGACCTTCACCGTCGTGGCGCTCATCTATTTCGCCGTGTCCTTCCCGATAACCCAGATCGTCGGCCTGCTTGAGCGCCGCCGCCAGATCCTCGTCAGCTAGGAGGCCAGCATGATGACGCTCGACTTCTCGATCCTGCTGCGCTTCGAGCACGCACTGCTGCTCGGTCTGTGGATGACGATCAAACTGACGGTCATCTGCATCGTGCTCGGATGCTCTCTCGGCTTCCTCGTCGGCCTCGCCCGGGCATCCGGCAATCTGGCGCTTCGCGCGGTCTCGGGCGCCTATGTCGAATTCTTCCGCGGCACGCCGGTGCTGATCCAGCTCTTCTGGATATTCTTCTGCCTGCCGCTCATCCTCGGCGTCGAGCTTTCGAACCTGGCGTCCGGCGTCATCGCGCTGACGCTTTATATGGGCGCGATCACCAGCGAGACCTTCCGGGCGAGCCTCAAATCCATCGGCCGCGAGCAGTTGGATGCCTGCGTCGCGCTCGGCCTGCCGCGCAGCGCCCAGGTCATCAACGTCGTGCTGCCGCAGGCGGTGCTGCGGGCCATCCCGACGCTGCTGTCGAACTGTGTCAGCCTGTTCAAGGAGAGCGCGCTCGTCTCCGCCGTCGGCATGGCGGACCTGATGTTCGTCGGCCAGAACATCTCGAACAACACGGCCCGTCCGGTCGAAGTGCTGACGGTCGTCGCGCTGATCTACTTCGCTATCGCCTTCCCACTGACGCGGGCGGTCTCCCTCATCGAGGGACGCATCCTCAAGAAGCTCGCAATCTGAAAACCGTCATTCCCAGGACAGGAGAAATCCCATGAAACTTTCCGGCGTCATGCCCGCCCTCATCACCCCCTTCGACGCGAACAACAGGATCGACTTCAAGGCGTTCGAAAAGCTTCTGACGCATCTGCGTGAGGCCGGCGTCACCGGCTGGGTTCCAAACGGCTCGACCGGCGAGTATTTCAGCCAATCCAGGGAAGAGCGCCGTGACGTGCTGCAGTTCGTCAAGGAGTTTGCCAGGCCGGGCGAAATTCTGATCGCCGGCACCAATGCGCCCGCCACCCGCGAGGTGATCGAACAGACGGCGCTGGCCAGAGATATCGGCTATGACACAGTCCTGCTGGCACCGCCATTTTATACCCGTCCGACCCAGGCGGAACTCATCAAGCACTATGAAGCCGTGCTCAACGCCGTCGATGTGAGCCTCGTGCTCTATTCCTATCCGGCCAAGGATGGTTCGGACATCAGCTTCGAGCTGATGGATCATTTTGCCGATAATTCGCGGGTGATCGGCATCAAGGAAAGCTCGGGCGTGTTGCAGCGCGCGATCGACATCGCCAGCCGCTATGAGGGCAAGATCCAGCTTGTCAGCGGCTCCGACGACATCGCGCTCGATTTCATGTTCTGGGGCGCGGAAAGCTGGATCTGCGGTCCATCCAACTGCATGGCCAAGGCCTGCTGCGATCTCGACCGAACCTACAAGTCGGGAGACCTCGGCAAGGTCCGCGAGATGATGAAAACCCTCTACCGAGCGATGAACATCCTCGAGAGCGGCAAGTTCGTGCAGAAGATCAAATATGGCTGCGAGCTTCAGGGCTTGCCCGTGGGAACGTGCCGCGCGCCGCTCGGCGAGCTGACCTCGGAAGAAAAGGCCGAGTTCCGGGCAGCGATGGAGCCGATCCTCAACTGGTAGGGTTTTCCTGCGGAGAGCGGGATCGGCCACGCAGGCGGCCGATCCCGAAAATGCACCTGCTTCCCCACGAAGACCTGGAAGGCTCAAGCGATGCGATTCAAGAAGGTCCTGTCCGTCGTCGATTGTCACGCGGAAGGTGAGAGCGGCAAGGTGATCGTCGGCGGTGTCGGCCAGGTCAAGGGCGAGACCATGTTCGACAAGCGGACCTATCTCGAAACCCATATGGACGATATCCGCAAGATGGTTCTCTTCGAACCGCGCGGTGCCGTCTGGCACAACGCCAATATCGTCCTGCCTTCCAATCACCCCGAGGCGGATTTCGGCTATGTGATCCTGGAGACCACGGAATATCCGGCTATGTCGGGTTCCAACACCATGTGCGTGGCGACCGTCCTGCTCGAAACCGGCATTCTGCCGATGCAGGAACCGGTGACAAATCTGACATTGGAATCGCCGGCCGGTCTGATCCGGGTCCGCTGCGAATGTTCGGACGGCAAGGTGACGAGCGTCCGGCTCGTGAACCAGCCAGCCTTCTGCTACCACCTCGGCAGCCATATCGAAGTCGAAGGTTTGGGAACCGTTCAGGTCGACATCGTCTATGGCGGAATGACCTATACGATGGTCGATGCCGCGGCTCTCGGCTTTTCGATCGATCCCTCCGAAGCCCGCGACCTTTGCGCGGTCGGGCAGAAGCTGAAATTCGCCGCCGCCGAGCAGCTTGCGGTGGAGCATCCTGAAAATCCCGATATCCCAGGCATAACCAACACCGAGTTCATGGGGCCGCTTCGCCGCGAAAACGGTCAGCTGATATCGAGGAACTGCGTGGTCGTCTCTCCGGGCCGCTGCGATCGCTCGCCCTGCGGCACCGGCTCTTCGGCCCGCCTTGCCCTGCTGCATGCCAAGGGTCTGATCGCCCCCGGCGAAACGCTCATCCATGAATCCATCACCGGAAGCCGCTTCACCTGCGCCATCGACGGGCTGACGAAGGTCGGAAAATATGATGCCGTCATACCGGCGATCGCAGGACAGGCATGGATCACCGGCTTCTACCAGATGGGCATGGATCCGACCGATCCCTACCAGCAGGGGTTCACCGTGGCGGATACCTGGATGACGACGGTCTGAAGCCTGGGAATGGATATGAGCGGAAACAAAACTCCCGTGGTAGTCGTCGGTGCCGGTATCATCGGCGTCGTCATTGCCCATGAGCTGCAGCGTCGTGGGCAGGCCGTCGTGCTGGTGGACAGGGCGACCCCCGGCATGGGCGCCTCCTACGGCAATATGGCGAGCATCGCCGTCACCGAATTCATGCCGGCCTCTCGCCCGGGCATCTGGGCGCAGATGCCGAAATGGCTGCTCGATCCGGAAGGCCCGGTGCGCATCCGGCCCGGCTACCTGCCGAAGCTGGTGCCGTGGTTCCTGAGATTCCTTGCCGCCAGCCACCCCTCAAAATTGAGGGAGCTGGAAGCGGCCGGCGCCGTGCTTTGCGGCCGGGTCTATGAAGATCTGGACGCGCTGTTGAAGGAGGCCGGCCTGACGCAGATGCTGACGGCCGAGGGGTGCTTGAGCCTCTATACCGACGAGGCCGAGTTCAGGGCGGATCGCGCGCATATCGACATCCTGGAGCGCTTCGGCTTCCGGCACGAAATTCTCGGCGGCAACGCCATCCGCGATCTCGAGCCGGCCTTGACCACTAGGATCGGCAAGGCGGTGCTCTTTCCCGACAATCGGTCGGTCACTGATCCCTACAAGCTCGTCGCCGCCCTTACCGGAAAGTTCCAGGCGCTCGGCGGCCGGATCGTTGAGGGCGATGTCGTCGGTTTCGAGCAAGGCGAGGCCGGCGTCTCGGCTTTGCGCCTGGCGGACGGGCGCACCCTTGCGGCCGACAAGGTGGTGCTTGCGGCCGGCGCCTTCACCGCCCGGCTTTCTGCGCTGCTGCGTGAACATATCCCGCTCGAAACCGAGCGCGGCTACCACACGCAGATCATGGAGCCCGGCATTTCGATGCGCCATTCGATCATCTGGCCGGCGCGCGCCTTCATGGTGACGCCGACGGCGGGTGGCATCCGCGTCGGCGGCACGGTCGAGATGGCCGGACTCGATGCTCCGCCGGACTATCGCCGCGCGAAAATCTTGGTGAAGAGGGCTCGGGAAGCCTTGCCTGATCTGGTGCCCCGGAGCGCGACGGAATGGATGGGGCATCGCCCGGCGCTGCCCGACACCGTGCCGGTCATGGGTCCATCCGCCAAGCGCCGCAACGTCTGGTATGCGACGGGCCACGGGCATCTCGGCCTCACCTATGCGGCCACGACCGGCCGGTTGATGGCCGATCTCATCACGGGTGTCGAACCGCCCGTGGACATGAAACCCTATCGTGTCGACCGCTTCTGAGAGCGGCGACGCCAGGAGAAAGGGAGTGAACATGCGAAGCGAACTCTATATCGACGGACAGTGGGTGAAGCCGGTCAAGGGCGGCACTTGCGCGGTGACCAATCCCGCGACGGAGAAGGTGATCCAGACGATCGGCGCCGCAACGGCGGAGGATGTCGATCTGGCCGTCAAGGCGGCGCGCCGCGCCTTCGACAAGGACGGCTGGCCGAAGCTGACGGGAGCCCAGCGCGCGGGGTATCTCCGTGCGATCGCTGATGGCATCCGGGCCCGACAGGCCGAGATCGCCCGCCTCGAAGTCCTCGACAACGGCAAGCCGTTCCCCGAGGCCGATTGGGACGTTGCCGACGCGGCGGGCTGCTTCGATTTCTATGCGGGGCTCGCCGAACAGCTGGACAACAATCCCGAGGAGGCGATCACGCTTCCCGATCAGCGCTTCACCTCCAAGGCGGTGCGCGAGCCGCTCGGCGTGGCCGGCGCGATCATTCCCTGGAACTATCCATTGCTGATGGCAGCCTGGAAGGTCGCTCCGGCCCTTGCCGCCGGCTGCACCGTGGTGCTGAAGCCCGCCGAATTGACGTCGCTGACGGCGCTGGAACTGGCGGCGGTTGCCGACGAAGCGGGGCTGCCGGCGGGCGTGCTCAATATCGTCACGGGAGCCGGGTCGGTCGCCGGGCAGGCAATCATCGATCACAAGCAGGTGGACAAACTTGCCTTTACCGGCTCCGGGCCGGTCGGCTCGAAAATCATGGCGGCGGCGGCCCGCGACATCAAGCGTGTCAGTCTCGAACTCGGCGGCAAGTCGCCCTTCGTCGTCTTCGAAGACGCCGATATCGACAAAGCCGTCGAATGGATCATGTTCGGCATCTTCTGGAACCAGGGCCAGGTCTGCTCGGCGACGTCGAGAGTCCTCGTGCAGGACTCCATATACGAGCGATTGCTTGCACGGCTCATCGAGGAAACCAGCAAGATCAAGATCGGCAACGGTCTGGACGAGGGCGTCCTCCTCGGGCCGCTGGTTTCCAAGCGCCAGCACGAGCAGGTCGTTGCCGCGATCGAAGCGGCCCGGCAGGCCGGCGCAACGGTCGCCTGCGGCGGGGCACGCCCGGAAGGTTTCGACAAGGGCTACTACCTCCAGCCGACCATTCTGACGGATGTTCCGCTCGACAGCGCCGCCTGGGTGGAGGAGATCTTCGGGCCTGTCGTCTGCATAAGGCCGTTCAAGACCGAAGAGGAGGCGATCGCGCTCGCCAATGATTCCCGCTTCGGGCTTGCCGCCGCCGTCATGTCGAAGGACGACATCCGGGCCGAACGTGTTGCGGCCGCCTTCCGCGCCGGCATCGTCTGGATCAACTGCTCGCAGCCGACCTTCACCGAGGCGCCCTGGGGCGGCTACAAGGAATCCGGCATCGGCCGCGAACTCGGGCGCTGGGGCCTCGACAATTATCTCGAGACCAAGCAGATCACCCGCTTCGCCAGCAAGGAGCCCTGGGGCTGGTACATCAAGCCGGAGGCGGCCGAATGAACTGGGACCGCAGCCTCGATCTGCTGCAGGTCCACTGCCAGGGCGAGATCGGCAAGGTCATCGTCTCCGGCGCGCCCGAAATACCGGGCGCGACGATGCTCGACAAGATGAACCACATCAACACGGCCGACGACAGCCTGCGCCGCTTCGTCACCTTCGAGCCGCGCGCCAGCGTTGCCATGTCGGTGAACCTGCTCGTCGCGCCGACACGCGCCGATGCCGATGCCGGCTTTATCGTGCTGCAAGCCGATCGCGCCCATCCGATGTCCGGCAGCAACTGCATCTGCGTGGTCACTGCCCTTCTCGAAAGCGGGAGGGTGGCGATGTCGGAGCCGGAGACGGTGGTGCGCCTGGACACCCCCGCTGGTCTCATCGTCGCCCGCGCTGCCTGCCGCGATGGCCGCTGCCTGTCCGTCAGCCTGGACAATGTGCCGAGCTTCGCCGAAGCGCTGGACCGGGAGGTGGAGACGCCGAAATGGGGTCGCATCAAAATCGATGTCGCCTTCGGCGGTGTCTACTACGCGCTTGTCGACGTCGATCAGCTCGGCCTCGATATCGCGCCGGCCAATGCCCGGCTGCTGGCGGAAGCCGGCATCGAGCTCAAGGCGCTTCTGGCTGGCCAGGTTTCGGTCGCTCATCCGGTTCTCGCCGGCGTCGATGAGATCGCTTATGTAATGTTCCGCGGTCGGGAAGCCGACGGTGCGGTCAGAACCTGCACGACGCTGCAGCCCGGCCGCGTCGATCGCTCGCCCTGCGGCACCGGCAGCTCGGCGAACCTGGCGACGCTTTATGCCCGCGGTGAGGTCTCCGTCGGCGACCGGCGGACGTCGCGGTCGATCATCGGCGGGGAATTCCTGGCGGAAGCGATCGGCGAAACCGAGGTCGGCGGCCGCCGTGCCGTGCTGCCGAGAATAACCGGCCGCGCCTTCATCTATGGCCGTGAACAGTTGCGCCTGTCCGACGACGATCCCTTCGCCGCCGGTTTCGCGCTGTCCGACACCTGGGGTCCCCAGGTCGACATGCTCGGTTAGGAGCCACCATGTCCTACCTTCAATCCCTGACCGGCCAGACAGTCCTCGTCACCGGAGCATCGGGCGGGATCGGCGCTGCCATCGTCGAGCGCCTCTCCGCCGAAGGCGCGCGGCCCGTCATCCATTACGGGCGCGACAAAGAGAGGGCGCAAGCCTTGCTTGCCAAGCTCGGTGGGAACGGCCTGATCGTCCAGGCCGACCTCTCCAGCCCCGACGGCGCCTTTGCGCTATGGCGTGACGCGCTCGCGGCGGCGGGACGGATTCATGCCGTCGTCAACAATGCCGGCATCCGCAGTGAGATTTCGATCGATGCCGATCCCGCCGATTGGCGGGCCGCCTGGCAGAAAGAGTTTCAGGTGAACTTCTTCGCAGCCGCCGATCTCTGCAAGGAGGCCCTCGTGCATTTCAAGCAGCAGGGCGGCGGGCGGATCGTCAATATGGCGAGCCGCGCCGGGCAGCGCGGATACGCCGCCGAAGCGATGCCCTACGGGGCGACGAAGGCGGCGCTCATCAATCTCACAAAGTCGATCGCGAGGAGCTTCGGGCGCGACGGGGTCGTCGCCGTCTCCATCGCGCCGGGCTGGGTGCGCACCGACATGGCCGAGGAGTTCGTGGCGAGGCACGGAAAGGATGCAGCGGTCGGCGACATCCCGATTGGCGAGATGGCCGAGCCGGCCGAGATCGCCGAGCTGGTGGCCTTCCTGCTTCGTCCTTCGCAAGCGTCGGTCAATGGGGCGACGTTCGATATCAACGGCGGCAGCTATATCAGGTAGGAGAGCGAGATGAAAAGATTCTTGGGAAAAGTCGCGATCGTGACCGGTGGCGGCGGTGGCATCGGCTCGGCCATATCGAAGAGGTTGGCCGAGGAAGGCGCGCTGGTGGTGGTGACCGATGCCAACGCCCAGGCGGCAGGCGAAGTTGCTTCGCTGATCGAGGCGGCCGGCGGATCGGCGACCGCCATTGCGGCCGACATCTCCCGCAAGCCGGAATGTGTGGAGCTCATCGAGAAAGCCTTTGCGATCAGGGGGCGGCTGGATGTGCTGGTGAACAATGCCGGCATCAACCGGCGCGGCAATCTGCTGGCGCTCTCGGAGGAAGACTGGCAGCTGAGTTTCGCAGTCAATCTGGATTCGATGTTCCATCTTTGCCGCGCGGCCCTGCCGCATATGATCGCCGCCGGCAGCGGCGCGATCGTCAATACGGCCTCGCAATGGGGTCTCTACCCCGCGCCGAACCATATCGCTTACAACACGACAAAGGCGGCGGTTGCCGCCTTCACCCAGAACCTTGCCAGGGATTACGCGCCGGACAAGATCCGGGTGAACGCCGTCTGCCCCGGCGAAATTCATACGCCGATGCTCGAAGCCGGCGTCAAGCGCTCCGGCCGGACGATCGCCGATCTCGACAAGCTCGTTCCCTATGGTCGTATCGGCAAGCCGGAAGAGGTGGCGGCTCTGGTGGCATTCCTCGCATCGGATGAAGCTGCCTTCATGTGCGGCTCTTTGGTGGAGATCACCGGCGCGCAGGCCGTTTCATAGAGCTCGGACCACTATGTCGAACTTCGAACGACGAGCCGGCCCGGCAGCGTCACGGTTTCCGGTTCGACAGTGCCCTTGATCATGCCGAGGACAGCCCGCACCATCTCTTCCCTGGGTTGTTCGTAGGTTGTCAGACCGTACCCGTATGATCCGCCGAGTTCGTAATTGTCGAAGCCGACGATAGCGATGTCCTCGGGAATCTTCAGTCCGAAGTTTCCGCGAATCTCGTCCATTGCTCCCAGTGCGAGAATGTCGTTTTCGCACATCAGGACATCCACCCGCTCGTCCGCCGGCGTGCTCGCGAGATATGCCCGGACGGACGCGGCGCCCGCGTCCGCACTGTACCTGTCTGCGGAAAGAAGTGAGATGTTTTGGATGCCGTGCTCGGCCCAGACCTCGACGTAATGCTGACGTCGCCTCAGCGCTGTCGAGAGAGCAGCAGCCCCACTCATGAAACCGGGGCGCCGATAGCCTCGTTCATGAAGGTGACGGACGATGTCCCGAAGCGCCAGTTCGGCGTCGCATACGACAGCTGGGACGCCGTCGATCTGGCTGTCTCGGGCCAGAACGAACATGGGAGGCATTCCATGGCCGAGCTGCAGGTCGGTCAGCGTTTCGTCGCGGAACGCGGTGCCGAAGAGGATGATGGCGTCGACCTGACGCTGGTCGGCATGGAGCAGCGCGTTCACATGGTCGAAATGATTGTTGATGTTGATGAGCATCGCAACCAGTCCGGCCGCCTGTAACTGCTCCGTCAAGGTTTCGAGGAAAGGGAGCTTTTGCGGGTTGGCAAAATCGTCGACGAACACTGCCACCTGCCGCGTCGAGTTCGTCGCGAGACTGCGCGCCAAGAGGTTCGGCGTGTAGTTCAGCGCGGCAGCCATCTCCAGCACCTTGCGCTTGCTCTCCTCGGTGATGGACGCGCCGGGTGTGAAGGCCCTGATGACCGTCCACTTCGATACTCCTGCGGCCTCCGCCACCTGTTTTGCCGTTGCCCGCTTGCGCATTACGCCTCCCGAAGAAAATGGAATAAACATTCCATTTTCCGATTCCGGTGAAATGAATGCTTGCTTTTAGCTTATTCCTGCATATGATGCACCCGCTTGCACCCGGTAGCAAACGTTTTGCACCCGGTAGCATTCGTTTATCCGCCCTGTGGAGGGGACGGCTTGGAGGAGGAAAAGATGAAATCCATTCTGAAGAAGCTTGCATACGGTGTTGTCGCCGTAGGAATCGCAGCGTCGTGGTCGGTTGGCGTGAAGGCGCAGGAGCAGCCGAGCATCATCGCCGTCACGCATGGACAGGCGTCGGATCCGTTCTGGTCGATCGTCAAGAACGGCATGATGCAGGCCGCCAAGGACAGCAACGTGAAGGTCGACTACCGCGCGCCGGAAACCTTCGACATGGTCGCAATGGCTCAGCTCATCGAAGCCGCCGTCAATCAGAACCCGGCCGGTATCGTCATCTCCAATCCTGATCCCGACGCGCTGGGCCCGGCTATCGAAAAGGCCGTCGCCGCCGGCATTCCGGTTATCTCGATGAACTCGGGCATTTCAGCCGCCGAGAAGCTCGGCATCAAGCTGCATGTCGGCCAGGACGAGATGCCGGCCGGCATCAAGGTCGGCGAGAAGCTCAAGTCGCTGGGCCTGAAGCATGTCCTCTGCGTCAACCAGGAAGTCGGCAACGCCGCGCTCGACCAGCGTTGTGCCGGCACCGAGAAGGGCTTCGAAGGGGGCAAGGTCACTGTCCTGCCGACCACGGCGGACCCGGCGGAAATCGAAGCGAAGATTCAGGCGGCGCTGACCTCCGATCCGTCGATCGACGTCGTGCTCGGCCTCTCGGCTCCGCTCGTCGGCGAGCGCGCCGTCGCGGTCGTCGAAAAGATGGGCAACGGCGACAAGGTCAAGGTGGCATCCTATGATCTATCCGCCGGCTTCCTGCAGGCCGTTGCGGACGGCAAGGCTCTCTTCGCCGTCGATCAGCAGCCCTACCTGCAGGGCTACCTGCCTGTGACCTTCCTCGCTCTCAACGCCCGCTACGGCACGATCCCGGCAGGCAACGTCGCCTCCGGCCCGAGCTTCGTCGAGAAGGACGCAGCCGCTTCGGTTATCGAGAAATCCTCCCAGGGCATCCGCTAGGCGGACGCCGCGGCAGCTCCACCTGCGGGTGGGGCTGCCTTCATCGCCGCATGCCTCCCGATCCGCAATTGATCGGGACGGCGGGCGCGGCGCACGGATAACGATCTATTCTAAGGAACGACCATGACGCTGGCCAACGAACAGAACGGGACTGCGGCCCGGTCCGACGAGCGGCTGAAGAAGGTTTCGACCATGACCGCGCTGCTGCGCCGCCCGGAACTTGGCGCTGTCGCGGGACTGGTGCTCGTCTCCATCTTCTTTTTCTTCACTGCAAATCCGGCCATGTTCACGCTTGCCGGCGTGATCAACTTCATGGCGCCTGCCGCACAGCTCGGCATTCTTGCAATCGGCGCGGCCCTGCTGATGATCGGCGGCGAGTTCGATCTGTCGATCGGCTCCATGGTCGCCTTCGCAGGCCTGGTGTTCGGCACGGCGCTCGTCGTTCTGCACCTGCCGCTGAGTGTCGCGATCCTGATCGCCCTGGCTTTCGCCGCCGTCATCGGCGTGACCAACGCGCAGCTGACGATGCGCACCGGCCTGCCTTCCTTCATCGTGACGCTGGCGTTTCTCTTCATTCTGCGCGGCCTGACGCTCGTCGGCCTCAAATGGGCCAGCGGCGGCGCGACGCAGCTTCGCGGCATGAAGGAGGCCGCCGCCAACAGCCCGCTCGCGCCGCTCTTCTCCGGCGACGCCTTCGGCGGCCTGTTCTCGTGGCTTGGCGCCCATGGCTTCATCGAGACCTTCCCGAGCGGCGCGCCCAAGGTTCCGGGAATCCCCATCGAGATCCTGTGGTTCGTTTTCATCGCTTTGCTGGCGACCTGGGTGCTGCTGCGCACGCGCTTCGGCAACTGGATTTTCGCCTCCGGCGGCGATCCGCGCGCTGCCCGAAAATCCGGCGTTCCCGTTGCGCGCGTCAAGACCACACTCTTCATCGTCACGGCGATGTGCGCCACGCTGGTCGCCATCCTGACCGTGCTCGATGCGGGTTCGACCGACGCTCGCCGCGGCTTTCAGAAGGAGTTCGAGGCGATCATCGCAGCCGTCATCGGCGGATGCCTCCTGACCGGCGGCTATGGCTCGGCGATCGGCGCCTTCTTCGGCTCCATCGTCTTCGGCATGGTGCTGATCGGGCTGACCTACACCTCGATCGACCAGGACTGGTATCTGGTCTTCCTGGGCGGCATGCTTCTCACCGCCGTCATCTTCAACAATGTCATTCGCAAACGCGTAACGGGAGAACGCTGATGAGCACGTCCCAGGCGCCACTCGTCGAGGTCAAGAACCTCGTAAAGCACTTCGGCTCCATCATCGCCCTGAACGGTGTCTCGCTGAGCGTAAACGCAGGGGAAGTTCTCTGCCTTCTCGGCGATAACGGTGCGGGAAAATCCACTCTCATCAACACGCTGTCGGGCGTGTTCAAACCGACGTCCGGAGAGTTTCTCATCGACGGGCAGCCGCGATCCTTCAGCGGACCTCGCGACGCGCTCGATGCCGGGATCGCGACCGTCTATCAGGACCTTGCGATGATCCCGTTGATGTCGGTGACCCGGAACTTCTTCATGGGGCGCGAGCCGCTGAAAGGCTTCGGACCCTTCAAGAGCATGGACATGGACTTCGCCAATAACGTTACCCGCGACGAGATGCGCAAGATCGGCATCGACGTGCGCGAGCCCGATCAGGCGGTCGGGACCCTTTCCGGAGGCGAGCGCCAATGCGTGGCCATCGCCCGCGCTGTCTATTTCGGGGCGAAGGTGCTCATCCTGGACGAGCCGACCTCGGCGCTCGGCGTCGCCCAGACCTCGATGGTCCTGAAGTATATCGGCCTGGTGCGGAACAAGGGGCTCGGCGTGATCTTCATCACCCACAACGTCCGCCATGCCTATGCGGTCGGCGACCGATTCACGGCGCTGAACCGCGGCAAGACGCTGGGAACCTTTGCTAAAAGCGAGATCAATCTCGACAGCCTGCAGAGCCTGATGGCGGGCGGCAAGGAGCTTCAGTCGATCTCCGAGGAGCTTGGCGGAACGATCTGACGCTCCCGTGAAAACAAGCGAATTCGGTCCGGCACCTCGTGCCGGACCACGGACACTCATACCCATGATCAGGGAAGACCCCGCAATGAGCAATTCAATATCATCCCCCTTTCCATTGGCGGCCTGCGCCGAAATGCTGTGGCGCGACCGGCCCATCGAATGGCGTGCCTCGCGCCTCAAGGAACAGGGTTTCGGCGTCGGTCTCTGGAACTGGCCGGAACACGACATTCGCAAGCTGGAGGCGACCGGCGCCACCTTCACCATCATGAACGGCTATCTCACTGGCCGGCTCACCGATGACGAGGGCGCGGACGAACTTCTGAGGACGGCGCGCCAGACCGCTGAGGTCGGCAAGCGCCTCGGCGTTCAGCGGCTGAACCTTCACGGCACCGGTCTTGGCGACCGCGGCCTTCCGGTTCAGCCGATCGAGGTCGTCACAGGGGCGATGTGGATGAAGGCGCGCGACACGCTGCGCCGGATCGTCGACCTGGCGGAGGATGAGAATGTCGTCTTCACGCTCGAGAATTTGAACCTGCCGGTCGATCACCCCGGCGTGCCGTTCGGGCGCGCGGAGGACACGATGGCGCTCGTTTCCAGTATCGACCATCCCCGTCTTCGCCTGAACCTTGATCTCTATCACGCCCAGATCGGCGAGGGGAACCTGATCGAGCTGTGCCGCAAGTGCTTGCCATGGATTGGCGAGATTCAGGTCGCCGACGTGCCGGGACGCTGCGAACCCGGCACCGGCGAGGTCAACTGGAAGGGGGTCGCCAAAGCGCTCAAGGCGATGGGCTACGCCGGTCCCGTCGGCTTGGAAGCCTGGGCTGCCGGTGAATCCGACGCCGCGCTCGAAGCCTTCCGCTCCGCATTCACTCTCTGACGTTTCAATCCTACAGGACCCGACCCATGCCCAAGATCAAATCCGTCAATGTCGGCCTTATCGGCGCCGGCCGCATCGGCTCCTTCCATGGCCAATCCATCGCTCGCCGGCTGGTCGACGCAGAACTCGTCGCCATCGCAGACCCGGCGCCGGGCGCGGCGGCGAAGCTTGCGGAAACGCTCGGTGTGGACGCCGCATATGCTGAGGTTTCAGAACTCCTTGCCCATCCGGGTCTCGATGCGGTGGTGATCGCCACCCCGGCGCGGTTCCATACAAACGTGCTGGTGCAGGCCGCCGAAGCCGGCAAGGCGATCTTCTGCGAGAAGCCGATGGCCCTGACCCTCGAAGATGCGGACCGGGCGATCGCCGCGGCGCGTTCGGCCGGGGTGCCGCTCCAGGTCGGGTTCAACCGACGCTGGGACCAGGCTTTTGCCGAGGGCCGCGCCGCCATCGACGCCGGAAAGATCGGCGCCCCGCAGCTCATTCGCTCTCTGACGCGCGATCCGGGTCCGTTCGGCACCGATCCCGACCGCATCCCACAGTGGACTATTTTCTACGAGACGCTCATTCACGACTTTGACACTCTGCTTTGGCTCAATCCCGGCGCCAAGCCGGTCGAGGTTTTCGCGATGGCCGACGCGCTCCTCCGTCCTGAGGCAAAGGAGAAGGGCTTCCTCGACACCGCCGTGGTCAACATCCGCTTCGACAACGGCTCGGTTGCCGTCGCGGAGGCGAACTTCTCGGCGCTCTACGGTTACGATATCCGCGGCGAGGTGTTCGGATCCGGGGGCATGGTCACCATGGGTGACGTTCGGCGGTCGAGTATGACCCTCTTCGACAAAGACGGCGTCTCGAACGACACGTGGCGACGGGACACCGATCATTTCGTCCAGGGGTACACCGCCCAGCTCGCCATGTTCGTCGACGCCGTGCGCAATGGCGGCGAACTCAAGGATGCGCCGACAGGCGTGGACGCGCGCAACGCTTTGATGATCGCGCTCGCCAGCATCGAGTCCGTTTCGAAGAATCAGCCCGTTCTTTTGCCATGAAAGCTCGGATGCGCCGCCTGGTCGGCGCATCCCGCCTCAACAAGGAGCCGACACCGATGAGCGCCCAGCAGACATTGCAGAAGCCGAACAGCATCGCCGAACTGAAGGGCATGATTACAGCAGCCGGGTTGCGGCTTCCCGAGCAGCAGGAGCGCGTGGCGCGCAAGATGCTGGCACGGCCCGACATCGTCGCCTTCGGGACGATAAGTTCCGTGGCGGGCGAATGCGTGGTGTCGCCTTCCACCGTGGTCCGCGTTGCCAATGCGTTGGGCTTCGACACCTTCAGGGAGCTGAAGTGTTGCTTTCAACAGCATTTGCGATCGATCTCCGGCGCCGCCCGTCCAGTCATTTCCAAGCCACCGGCGTCTGCCGCGCCGCATTGAGGCGCCACAGGAGTACGCATGAATCCTCTCGATTTCTTGCCCGAAGGCGTGCGGCTTGCCGTCAGCCCCCTGTCATGGGCGAACGACGTTCTTGAAGATCTGGGCGCCGATATCTCGCTGGACACCTGCCTGCTCGATGCGGCGGCGGCGGGATACCAAGGCGTCGAACTCGGCCGAAAATTTCCTCGGGAGGAGGGCTTGCTGCGCCCGTTGCTCCACGATCAAGGACTGGCGCTGGCTTCAGGGTGGCATTCCGGCGAATTGGCGGAACGCCGCGTCGATGACGAAATGGCCGCTGCCGCGGCTCATGCCGACCTTCTCCATGCGATGGACTGCAAGGTGATGGTCTACGGCGAGGTCGCCATGATGACGCCCGGGTCGCCTCTCGACGCGCCCATGTCCCAGCGCCTGATCATGCCGGCAGGCGAGATATCGGCCTATGCTTCGCGCTTGACCGAATTCTCGAAACGTCTGGCGGGTGAATACGATCTCCAACTGGCCTATCATCATCATCTAATGATGGTGACGGAGACCTTCGATGAGATCTCGCGCCTGTTCGACACGACGGGTCGCGAGGTCGGGCTGCTCCTCGACACCGGCCATGCCGCGGGGGCGGGGTTCGACTATCACCGGCTGATAGAGCGCTTCGGCGACCGGATCGTGCATATCCATCTCAAGGACGTTCGCAGGGCCGTCATGAATCAGGTCCGGACGGATGATCTCGGGTTCAACGCGGGCGTCCGATGCGGGATGTTCACGGTGCCGGGGGACGGCGCGATCGATTTCGCCCCGGTTGCCCGCTTTGTCCGCGAGAGCGCCTTTCAAGGGTGGCTCGTCGTGGAGGCCGAGCAGGACCCGTCGGTTGCACCGCCGAGACCGGCGGTCGGCAGGGCATTCGCCCATCTTGCCGGGCTTTTCGGTCAGCAGAAATAGCGGTCGAAATCGGCCGCTCCATCGGCCTGCACGGCAATTTCTCGGTGAACGCAAAACCGTCGGCTGGATCCGGAGATGACGGGAGCGCAGGCCGTGGCGTGAAAAAGCTGATCGATCTTGAGGAATGAGATCGTCTACGATATCCCAAGCATGAACGTGGTCCCGGAAAGAAGGAGCTTGGGGAATGCCTTTCAACACCGCTCAGGTGACAAATCTCGGAAAGGCGCCGACAGCCTCGGATGTCATTTTGAAATTCATCCGTGATTCCATCGCCGACGGTTCTCTGGACGAAGGGGAACCGATCCGTCAGGACGATGTCGCTCGGCTGTTCAACGTCAGCAAGATTCCGGTGCGGGAGGCGCTGAAACGGCTGGAGGCCGAAGGTCTGGTGGAATTCCACCGCAACAAGGGCGCGATCGTCACCAGCGTTTCGGAGCCCGAGATTGTGCAGATCTTCGAGGTGCGCGCGATCCTGGAATCGAATGCCATCAAGCTCTCGATCCCTCACATGACGGAAGAGACCTTTGAAAGGGCGCTTGGCTATTGCGACGCCTTTGCAGGCGAAACCGATGTCGCCCGGTGGTCGGAATTGAACTGGCGATTTCACAGCTGCCTTTACGAGGATGCGCAGCGGCCATTTCTCGTCACCACCATCCGTTCCGTCAACGACCGGCTGGAACGATATCTCCGCGTGCAGTTGACCCTGTCGCATGGCAAGCAGACGGCGGATCGCGAACATCGGCAGATCCTCGAAGCCTGCCGCGAGCGCGATGAGGAAAAGGCGGCAGGTCTGCTCTATGCCCACATCATGAGCGCCTGCCAGTCGCTTCTCCAACATCTTCCTGCGAAGAAGCCCGGCTGAGCCGTCAGGCGCCCGCTATTCTGGTGACGGCCTCGAAGACCGAGCGCGGCACTTTCAGCTTTTCCGACGCCGGCCTCGGGTATTCGATGCCGCTCACCCCCGGCACGAAGACGCCCTTCTCCTGAAGGCGGTCGGCCTGGCGACGGGCGCGCTCGACAAGGCCATCGTCGCTGCGCCCCGGCATCATCGCGACGACGGTCAATCCCACGGCGGGGCTGGCGCTTCCCTCTCGGAACGATGGCGTATCCAATGACCAGGGGCCGCCGGAGAGGCCGGCCGACAGCATTTCCACCATCAGCGCCACATTGGCGCCCTTGCGTCCGCCGAAAGGAAGAAGCGCTCCGCCGAGCGCTCTTGCCGCATCCTGGGTATCCTTGCCGGCTTCATCGACGGCCCATCCTTCCGGGATGCTGCGCCCCTCGGCTGCGGCCGCGACGATATTGATATAGGCGGTGGCGCTGGATGCCTGGTCGATGATGAGAGGCAGCGACCCTTCTCCCAGCGGAAAGCCGAAGGCCATCGGGTTGGTGCTGTAGACGGCCGGACCGCCGGCTTTGGCGACCACCATGGCATTGGCGTTGGTGGCGGCGATGCCGACGATCCCTTGGCCGGCAAGCCTGCGGACATAATAGCCCAGTTCTCCCGCCGTATAGCTGTTGGTTTGCGTGAAGACTGCCAGCCCGAAATTGCGCACCGCTGCCACGAGATCATCGAATGCCAGATCGAAACCAAGCTGCGCGATGCCCCGATCGGCATCCGCGACGAAGAAGGCGGGATAGGGACGCTCACATCTCGGCGCGGGATTGCAGTTGATGCGGCCTTCGTGGAAGCTGTCGAGATAATCGACCATGTGCGGAAAACCGAGCATGGCAGGCCCATAGATCGCGGCTGATAAGGTGGCGTCCACGAGGGAGCGCGCGGTGGCTTCTCCAGCGCCTGCTGCCAGGCAGGCCCGCATCGCCAAGGCCTCGGCTTCCGTCTGATCGAGTAGGATCTCATCCAACATCGCAAATCTCCAATTCTCTGTTTCCTTGGCCGCCGGATGCTGTTCAGCCTTCGGCGCGGTTATCTCAGCAGGCGTTCCTAGCAGAAGCGAGGAAACGCCGACAGAAAATGTACAAGTGTGTCCACAAACATGACTTTGGTGATTGACAAATTTGCGACTTCGTACAAATGATATCGTATACGATATTACAAAGCAACGGCCAACCCGACTTCAAAGGAGAATGGACATGGGATTTAAAAGAACGATCCACGCGGTCGATACACACGCAGGCACGCCGATGCGCGTGATTACGGGCGGCGTTCCGCATATTCCCGGCAATTCCGTCTATGAAAAGATGAAATGGCTGGAGAGCAATGACGACCAGCTGCGCAAGCTGATGCTGCGTGAGCCGCGCGGTTATCCCGCCCATTGCTGCAATATCATCGTGCCGCCCTCTCACCCGGAGGCCGATGCCGGCTATGTCATCATGGAGCAGATCGAATATCCGATGATGTCGGGCGGCAACACCATCTCGGTGGTCACGGTCCTCTTGGAAATGGGCATGCTTCGGATGAAGGAACCGGTCACCGAGCTGGTTCTCGAGGCGCCCGCCGGCCTGATCCGCATCAAGGCGGAATGCAGCAACGGCAAGGTCAAGAGCGTGACCTTCAAGAACGTGCCGGCATTCGCCGCCCATCTCGATGCGGTCATCGACGTGCCGCATCTTGGAAAGGTCACCGTCGATGTCGGCTGGGGCGGCATGTTCTATGTCATCGCCGATGTCAGGCAGTTCAAAGGTCTCGAACTGATCCCGGCGCATGGGCGGGAGATCGCGCGTGTTTCCGCGATGATCCGGCAGGCGGCCATCGAACAATTGCAGGTCGCTCATCCGCATTATCCCGGCGTTGGCATTACGATCTCACAGCTGTCGGGACCGACGGACGATCCGAACGCCGACTGGAAGAATACGGTGACGATGGCGACGGGCGATCTTTCCTGGGACGATCCCGCCACCTGGACGGGAGCGCTCGATCGCTGCCCCTGCGGCACCGGCACCTGCGCGAAGATGGCGGTTCTGCATGCGAAGGGCGAATTGCCGCTCAACCAGGATTTCCGGCATCAGGGTATCCTGGGCAATATCTACACCGGCAGGCTGGTCGAAGAAGCCAGGATCGGCGACAAATCGGCCGTTGTTCCGACGCTGACCGGGACCAGCTGGATCTCGGGCCTCAATACCCTGGTTCTCGACAATGACGATCCCTTCACCGAGGGGTTCACCCCAGGCGACATCTGGGCCTGAGCATCGGCGCGCGACGGCATCACCTTTGGTGATGGTG
Organism: Rhizobium sp. BK619; assembly: GCF_014195245.1. NCBI lineage: Bacteria > Pseudomonadati > Pseudomonadota > Alphaproteobacteria > Hyphomicrobiales > Rhizobiaceae > Rhizobium > Rhizobium sp. BK619. The sequence continues at coordinate 104,534 of NZ_JACIBH010000017.1, forward strand.
ATGTCTTTCGTTTCGGATTTCAGATGTTTACAAGGCTGAGGCAGCTCAAAACATTCGCCCGGACGAAAGGCATCGATCGTGAATCTCATGCGTCGCGCGCTGTTGGGGACACTCTGGGCCCTGATCGGCTGGAGGCCGGCATCTGCCAAGGAGGCCGGCTCGGATGCCGGCAAGGAAACGATGCAGGCCGAGGCCGAGGCATCGTCGGTGACACCGAGGCATGTCCTGTGTTTTCTCGGGCGGGATCGCGACCTCAGCATCTCTCCGAGGCGGCATCGCAGGCGATCCGTGACTTCGCCAGCGGATTCAGCATTGACGAGGATTATTCGCAGGCCGAGCCTGATGATCGCATGAGCCGGTCGTTCGACGTCTGCTGGGATCGGGTCGAACCCGATGCCTGGGATCAGGCGGACGAGAAAGCCGTCGCCGATCATCAGTCGGTGCTCTACGTCCTTGGACCAAGCATGGCGCAGGCGAAATCGGTGACTGTTTCGATGCTGGCGCTCCGCCTCGTCGAACGGTTGATCGGCGCGGGAGCGGTTGCCGTGAAGGGCGAAAGCGCCGGCATCGCCCATGGGCTCGACCGGTGGAGAGAGCTGATCCGGCAGGGAGCCGAAGCGCAGAAATCCGCCGACAGGCTCGCAGAGCAGCGGATCGGCCGGTTGGCCTTTGCGAAGCGGCCGCTATCTGCGCGGGGGTATCTCGAAAGCGTCGGCTTCCATCTCGTCGGACTGCCGGATGTCTATGTGCCTGACACAGAAGGCAGCGAACGGCAGATCGTCGCCATCATGGATGCAGTCGCCGACGAGATCGCCGAGCGCGGGCTCGAGCCGACGCTGAAGGCGCGCCAGGCAAGCCACTCCTTCAATTCCACCTACGAAGTGGACGAATATAAGTTCAATCCATACGGCATCGTCAGGCTCGGCGGCTGAGTGGCGCACCCTCGCGCCGAAGCCGTTTCAATCGGTCTGCAGCTCCAATGTCTTGGCAAGCTCTTCGTAGTGGCGGGCGGATCCGGCGTTCTTCTCGGCGGCATATTGGGCGCTGACCTGCCGCGCCGCCTCCGCCGCGATACGGAAGGCATTGATCCTGTCCTGCGGATCGGACTCCGCTTGCCCGCCGATGTCGTCGCCGCTGAAACTGCCGGCTCGAAATCCCTCAGCCAGATCGACGACGCCGATCTCGGGGACCCCTTCCTTTATCCGGCCGAAGAAAGCCGGCCCGGCTTGACCGCCGTCGCGGCGGCGCAGCATTCCTTCTCCCGACGCCTTGCCGTCGACGCAGGCGCCGATCCAGAAGGTGGGGCCGCTGGTCAGGGAGACCGGCACCACGAATTTGCAATGGCTGCCCGGATCTTGCGACCATGCCGATCTCCCGCTGCCGCACCGACAGGGCCATGCAAATAGAGCGCGGCCGCCAGAGCGATCGCCACCGTGACCGGCAACCGCCCGATGTCGCCGCGGACCCTTCCTGATGTCATTTCTTGATCCTTGACGCTCTCATCGGCCGTAGCAATGCACCATTGTCGGCACGGCGACAACCGGTCCGCGCGTATGGCGCATTGGTTGGCGATCCGGCGGGCGTTCCTTCGGCTTACTTGTAAGTGATCGTGTCACTCACGCGCGGACGATTGAAGAAATAGCGGTCGAAACTGTAGCCGTTCTGCCCGGTGAAATTTGAGAAAAACGCCGAGACCGGCGTCGTCAATGTGTATTGCACCCGGGTCAGCACCACCTGCACGCCCGTTTCCTGGATTGTGGAGGGGATTGTGACCGCGCTCGCCGTGCCGGAATTCACCGCCGAAGTGTTGAGCGCGGCGGACCAGTTGACGGTCGCGCTGCCGCTCGTGCTGACATCGTTGACCGCGACCGTGATTGTCAACTCGGTGGTGTCATAGGGCTGCAGGATGAAGCTGGCGCCGGAAAGAAGCTTGGCGACATCGGACTTCGTCCAGGAACTCTGCTGGGCAATCATGTCGCCTGTGGACGAGGCGATCTCGTCTATCTTGCGGCTGACCGTCAGCGCATGGCCGAGATCGGCGGTGCCGAACAGCAGCATCAGCAGTATCGGCAGCACGAGCGCGAATTCAACGCCCGAAGCAGCCGACCGGTCGCGCACGAGATGGCGGATGCGGGACCGCGCGAACCGGAAAAGGGACAGGCTCGGTTTCATGCTCATGTCAGAAAGGCTCGTTGCGGAACAGAGCGGAAGATCCAAGGAGATAACGGCCGTCGGAAAGCTTGGCGCTCGACAGGTTGAAGAAACTGACGACGGCCGTCCATGGCATGAACGCCTGAACCAGGATGTAGTCGCTGCCCTTGCCGATATCATAAGTCTCGGTGACGGCGAGTTTGCCGCTGCTGTCGATCGGATCGGTGTGGGCTGCGGACGACATGTCGGAAAGCACGTTCACCTTGACGACGAGACCGCTGGAGCAGTCGAACGCCAAGAGCATGTCGTCGCATATCTTGGCCTTGAAACCGGCCAGTGTGATCTTCGAGGACGCCACCTCGCCGGTGCGGATCATCCGGGAGATCTTGTGCACCGAAGCATCAAGCGCGGAATTGACGAAAAACATCAGCGACACTTCGATAATGCCGAACAGGATGATGAAGAGCGGCAGGGCCAGGATCGCAAATTCGATCGCAGCAGCCCCCTTCCGGTCGCCGATCAGCCGGCGCAGCGGTGCGAACCTCTTCCCGCGCCTCATTGGGTCAGCCGCACGGAAGAGAGATATTGCGTGAAGAGCGTCGACAGGCCTGCCGTGATCTCGGTCGACGACGATGCCGACAGGAACAGGCTCTTGGATGACGCACAGTCGGCCAGCGCATAGGGGATGTAGTCCCGCCTGGTGATGCTGGTCGACACGCCGCTGTCCATGGTGCCGCCCCAGGTGTTCTTCCAGTTGGCGCTCGCCATGGTCGAGCCGACGGTTGCGTTGTAGCCCCAGTCCGAGGTGATCGGCAGATATTCGGTGTAAAGCACGGCCATCGTGTTGGATTGATTCTTCAGATAGGCGCACCAATCAGGATTGAGCGGAGCGACTTTATTCCAGTATGCCCCGGACACCGCCTGCCCGCTCTTCCATACCACGCTGTCTGTCACCCATTCGCGCTTTGACTGGACGCCATCCGTCAACAGCAGAACCAGCTTGAGCGGCGTGCTCGACGTGGTCCCGTCCCCGCCGGCGCCGACTTTCTGCTTGAGCGTCGCCAGCGAGACGTCGAAATAGGTGGCGGCCGTGGAGGTCGCGCTGGTGAGGCCATAACTTTTGTCCGCGAGACGGGTGCGTGCCGTGTCGGTGCTCAATGTCGGGGCGAGAACCTCCGTCAGCGTATCGCCCAGACTATACAATCCGACCTTGATCCGCTCATGATTGCTGTCGGACGTATCGATCAGGGAGAGCACGTCCTTGACGGCGTCGCCGGCGACATCGGCGCGCAGCTTTATGTTCTTCGCCGTGCTGTATTCATAGTTGTTGGCGTATGTCTTCTTGCCGACAGTGTGTGCATCACCCGTATGGCAGGCGAATTGGCAGCCAATGCCGGAATACATGGTCGACTGGCCTGAAGTCGTTGCCGCCAGAAGCATCGATGGAGAGGTGTCGATGACGATATAGACGTTGAGATAGGAGGTCGCCGGACCCTTGACGGCGCTTCCCACGCTGACGGGGACAGTGTCGATATTGGCGATCTTCATGAATGTCGTCGGCACGGTGCCGCTTGCCGTCGCCGTGATGTTATGATTGGCGGTATCGATGTCGATTTCACTCAGCGTGTAGCTGTTGTCCACCTGTGCATGGAACCAGTCGGAGACCTTCGCCTTGAGGGCGTCGGCGTCTGCGGTATTGTTGATCTGCTTGACCGCGGCGATCAGAGCGGCATCAAGGTCGCTTTGCATCTTCTGCCGGACATTGTAGCTGCGAATATAGTCAAAGCTCGCGCCGACCGCGACGAGCATCGGCACCAGGCTGAGGGCAACGACGATCGCAACATTGCCGGTTCGGTCCCTTCTAAGACCGCGAAGAGTGTGGAAGCATCGACCTAATGAAAATGAAAAAGCTGATTTCAAAAAACCACCGTCGCGCTGAACATGAAAAAATACTAATGCGAGATGTATCTACGAAACTTAAGCCTTTGTTAAAACTTGCAAGTTTCAGCGGGAAATGGATTGTCCACACGTCGTTTGCTGCGTGTATCGGACATGCCTGCGAATTATGGATATTCGCGCAACGCCACCTCATCGTCTTTCACTGGAATGACGTTGGTGAGCCGATGGCAGCCGGGAGCGGGCTGTCTGGAACTCCGCGAAGACCCTGGATATCCATTTTGCGCAGTCCAATCCGTATCGCGCGCTGAAAGTGACGCCGGCACTGGAGACGGCAGCAATCTCTTAAATTTTCTCTTCGCATATTCAGGGTCAAGCCGGAGTGCCCGGTCCTCGCGGACCGGTGCCATTGCGGCCACATCTTCGGAGTGCTGGTTTCGCCTCAAATGACTTGAGCGGCTTTCCGAGAAAATTCTCGATTGGATGGATGATGCATTCGGTTGATGCCCATGGTGAGGAGATCCGTCGTGACATTGTCCCAATCGCTTCTGCAGCCGGCCCTTACCGTCGACAACAACGAGCACAAGCAGGCGGAGCGGGAGCTCAAGAAGGCGCTTGAATTCGCAGAGGGGATCATCGCCGCCATTCCGGATGTTCTCTTTGAGGTGGACGAGGACGGCCGTTATCTTCAGGTCTGGACAAGAAACCCCGAGCTGCTGGCCCAGCAGAAGGAGATGCTGCTCGGCAAGACGGTCAACGACGTTCTTGCGCCCGATCAGGCGGCCATCGCGATGGAGGCTCTGCGGGAGGCCGGCAGAGAGGGAGTTGCCGACGGCCGATGCATTTGCATCTCCCTGCCGAACGGTGAGACGCGGTGGTTCGAGCTGTCCGTCGCCAAGCGGCCGAGTGCCGATCCGGCGGCGGCCACCACGCTCCTGGCATTATCGCGAGATATCACCGAGCGAAAACAAGCCGAGGACGCCATCAACTCCGTGCGGACGCAGTTGCTCAGTGTGCTCCAGACCATGCCCGACATGATCTGGGTCAAGGACATGAATGGCGTCTATCTGCTGTGCAACCACACCTTCGAGCGGCTGACCGGGATGGCTGAGGCCGAGGTTGTCGGAAAGACGGATTTCGAGCTGTTCGACATAGAAAGGGCTCGGTTCTTTCAGCAATCGGACAAAGCGGCGATCAAGGCCGGCGAATGTATCCTCAGCGATGAGGAATGGGTCGTTTCGCAGGAGGACGGTCAAACCATTCTTCTTGAAACACGCAAGGTGCCGGTCATGGATGCAGGCGGAAACGTCGTCGGGGTTCTCGGTGTGGCGCGCGATGTGACCGAGTTGAACGTCTCCCGCCAGAAAATCCACCAGATGGCTTTCTACGATCCCTTGACCTCGCTGCCGAACCGATCGCTGTTCAACGATCGGCTGCGGCAGATGATCACCTCGGCCGGATCGCGACGCCAGCGGGCCGGTGTGATGCTGATCGATATCGACCATTTCAAGGTGGTCAACGATACGATGGGACATCCCGTTGGCGATCAATTGCTCTGCCAGGCGGCCGCACGTCTCCATGCGAGTGTGCGCGATTACGACACCGTCGCCCGTCTCGGCGGTGACGAATTCGCGATCCTGTTGCCGGATATCAGCCAAGGCGACGATCTCGGCCGGATCGCCAGCAACATCCTCGAAAAATTCAGGGAAAGTTTTCTGCTGGATAGCCAGGAAGTGTTCATTTCATGCAGCGTCGGCATCGCGCTCTATCCCGCTGACAGCGCCGATGCCAACGACCTGGTGAAATACGCCGACTCGGCGATGTATCTCGCCAAACGCTCGGGGCGAAACAGTTTTCGTTTCTATTCGAAGGACCTGACGGCAAGTGCCGAGGAGCGCATGCGGTTGGAATCGGATTTGCGCCGCGCGATCGAGCGCGGAGAGCTGGAACTGCACTATCAGCCCAAGGTGCTTCTGGACAGCGGCGTCATGGTCGGCTGCGAAGCCTTGCTGAGATGGCGCCACCCCGAAATGGGCATGATTCCGCCCGTCCGCTTCATTCCGGTCGCCGAAGATACGGGGCTGATCGTGGAACTTGGGCGATGGGTGATGCGTGAGGCGTGCCAGACCGCGACCGAACTGAATACCGATAGCCGCTCACCGCATAAGGTGGCGATCAATCTGTCGGTCAAACAATTTCAATCCGCCGGATTGGTGAAGTCGATCGCCGAAATTCTCGACGAAACCGGTTGCTGCGCGGAATGGGTCGAAATCGAAATAACCGAAAGCCTCCTGCTCGATCAGAAGGATGAAACGCTGCAGGCGCTGTCCGAACTCCGAAGCATGGGATTTTCGATCGCCATCGACGATTTCGGCACCGGCTATTCGGCGCTCAACTATCTGGCGCGCTTCCCGATCGATACGCTGAAGATCGACCGGTCGTTCATCAACAGCACCGACAAACGCAACGAGGAACTGGTGAAGGCGATCTTGTCCATTGCGCGCTGTCTCGGACAGAGCGTGGTGGCGGAAGGCGTCGAAACCGCCGAACAGGCCGCTTTCCTCGTGGCAAACGGATGCGGGACGGCGCAGGGATTCCTCTACAGCAAAGCCGTGCCCAAGGCTGATATCCTCGCCCTGTGGCTGCACGGCCCAGAGAGCGGCGCCGACCTGGGCGAGATGCGGTTTTGCGGATGAATTGCGGTTACAGAGAATATCGTTAACAAGCGTATCTATGGGCGTTTCCAAAGATGCATTTTTTGCTTGGTGAATTGGCTTAACACTCGGTAAGACCCCCTCTTTTGGAAGAGGGCAACATGCGAAAATTATTATCGATTTTATTCTGCTCGGTTATAGTGGCGGGAACTGCGCAGGCTCAAGCGAGAGTCCAGGCCACCCACAGCAACCGCTTGATTGAGAGCTATCGCGCGTATATCGGCGACGCTGATCTTTACAATTCAAATGGGTCTAGACTTACCCAGCCGTGGCAGATTATCCGGCAGGACAGAGCAAATTTCCATCAGTACCATGTGCGGGATTCTGGCGATCAATCAGACTCATTTTTTGCCGATCCGGTAAATCGCCAAGCTCTGGAGCAGATGCTTCGGAACGGAACGATGACGCGAGAGGCCGCCAATATGATCGTGCGTGGCAACGTATGGATTGAGGTCGATATTTACGGTGGCCATGGAACCGGACGATGGATCGACGTTACCGTATCTGATTGATATTTCCCGCAGCGGGTAGCCGCATCGGCGCATGGCCATATTTTGCAGCAGCTTGCTGCAAAATATGGGTGGCGGCCTTGGGCACCACGGGTATCATGGTTCTGGAGGGCTCGCTCTAACGCGTTCACCTGCTTCTGGCGAGGAACCTCTGGGGCTGCGACCGCACCCGATCCGATTACCGCTGGACGATCACTCGGGTCCCCGGCTCGACCATATCGTAAAGTTCCTCGACGTCCTCGCGGTACATCCGAAAACAACCGCTTGAAGCATTGGTTCCGATGGAGGAAGGATCATTGGTTCCGTGTATGCGCAGCAGCCCATCGGCAAGATACATCGCTCGTGTGCCCAGCGGATTGTTGGGGCCGGGCTTCACGACCGTCGGAAGCCTTGGGTTCTTCAGGCGCATGCTGGCGGTTGGCCGCCATTCGGGATGCGATCGCTTCGACACCACCCGCGTTGTTCCGTACCATTGCTTGCCCTCGCGGCCTACAGCGATGGGATAAGCGAACTGCTCTCCGCTTGCCGTCGTGTAAATAAGGGTGTGCTCACGCGTGGCGATCACGATGGTTCCCCTTGCGCTTCGGGTCGAGGGTTTCCTGCGATCATACAGGGGTTCCTGATAGCGAGGGGTGGGGTCGTAATAAGGCGGAGGTGGATACGGGCTATACGGGTCATCATAGTCGTAGCCCCCGTATTCGTCATATCCATCATATGGTTCATAAACTTGGGCTTGAGCTTGAACCACCGTTAGCAAAACGGCCACAGCAAGAAGAGCCAGCAATCTCATTTTTCGCCATCCGCTTGTTATACAAGCGGTATTGGTCCGAACTCTATGGCGGCACTATGGCGATCTATACTAGATCAAGGATGGCGAGCGATTGCGGCAGAGGAGGCTAGACGAATGACACGAGCCGGCGCTGCTGCAATCCACGAGTGTGCTGTCCGATTGCCGCAGCCCTGTCCACTTGGCGCAACAAAGCTGTCATGTGACCTGCGGCATGCGCGAAAATAGGAGTTTGTTAAGGCTGATGCGGCGTTTGTCGTCTGACGAACACACGCAATCGCTGCAATGATTAGCGAGGATGTTCCGGTCGATCGGCAATGAAACACGCCGCATCCCCAAGCCATCGGATCTGGAGACATTGAGCGTTTCCTGTCCGCCAGAACAACGAAACAAAGAATGCAAATGGCTGAAATCATCCTCTTTCCAAATCCGCTCTCCAACACGTTGATTGAGATCCACGATCCGCAGGTTCCGGGCCAACCGTCCGGCGATCCGGAGATGGATCAGATGCTCCAGGCGCGTGCCCGGATCCGCAGTGTTTTGGACGAACTCGATAGACTAAGCGGAGAGCTGGAGGCCTGCTCTTTGTCGACGCGAGCATAGGAGTACTGCTGCGGATGATTGGTCGCAGTCGGCCATGACGGAGCAGCCGGGCTGATATTAAAGGCCCTATGACGGCTCGCGAAGCGCCGCGACGACGCGATCGGCCATGAAGGCGCAGCGGGCGCCATCGAAGGGGAACAGCGCCGAGAAGGCGCCGGAGAGCCGTTTTTCGATCGACTGGCGCATCATCTTCCGCGCCCGGTGCAATCGGGTTTTGGCGGTTTCTGGTCTTATGCCGAGATAGGATGCGGCCTCGTCGGTGCTCATGCCCTCGACATCCCGCAGCACGAAGATGGCGCGAAAATCATCCGGGAGTTCGTCGACCGCCTGTTCGAGAAGCTGTCGCGCCTGGCTCCGCGACAGCTCGGTTTCGGGATCTGTTGCAGATAGGGAGGACGGAAACTGCACCACCTCCCCACCTGCCGACGTCGCCTGCATGTCGATTTCCTCCAGCCCGGTGGTGTTCTTTCGGGCTCGCATCCAGCCGAGCGCCTCATTGAGCGTAATGCGGGTCAGCCATGTCGAAAGCTCCGCCTCGCCCCGGAACGTCGCCAGATTGGTGAAAGCTTTGATATAGGCGGCCTGGACGACATCTTCCGCCTCCGCATCGTTGCGGATGACGGCGCGCGCGGTGCGGAACAGGCGCTGATTGTGACGCTGGACGATGGCGCGGATAGCGGGCTCATCGCCCATTTTTGCGAGCGGCACGAGGTCGGCGTCGGCAAGCGCCGATAGAAGCGGCTGGTGTCGCGCGACCGGAACCGGAATGGCTGTCATGGAAATTTCTCCGCTCTCCCGTTTCCGATCGGAGCCCGGCCTATGGCCGGACGTCCAGTTTACCCGTCATGGCGGGATGAAAGCGGCAATAGAAATCGACTGCTCCCGCTCGGCCGATCGTCATGCGGCCTTGCGATTTCGGCGGCAGATCGATGTCGAAGCTTTTGTCACGCGCCGTCGCCGTATGCCGGAATATATCATCATTTCGCCAGACGATCACATCGCCGACATGCAGTTCCGCAGGCGGCGCAGTGAATTTCATTCCTGCAATGGTGATCTGATATTCCGTGGCAGCGGCAACGCCGCTGCCTGCCCAAAGTAGCGCAAAGAGCAGCGGCAGCGATTTCATCGGCAAACGCATCGCAGGCCTACTTCATCATCGAGGCAAGATGCTCGGCATGCATCTGGTGCTGTGTGAACAGGGTCAGGCCCGTTTCCAGGAGCGACTTGAGCTCCTTATTCTGCGCCGAGGGGATCAGCACCTTGGCAAGCGCTGAGTTGACCGACTTGTGATAGGCGACTTCGTTTTCGACATAGGCCTTGTCGAAAGCCTCACCGTCGAGAGCGCCGAGCGTCGTCAACTCCTTGCTCGCCTGTGTCGACAGCGACTGGCTGACGGCATTGTCTTCCGGCGTCACCTTCAGCTTCTTGACGAGGGCGAGCGCCTGATCGTTGACCGCCTTGTGGTCGCGCTCCATGGTCTTGGCGAATTCGATGACTTCGGCATTCTTGCTCTTCTTCAACGCCTGCTCCGCCGCGGTGACATCGATCTGCCCCGCCGTATAGGCGATATGGGCGATCTGCGGGTCGGTCGGCTTGGCATCGGCGGCGATCGAAACCGTGCCGAGCGAGGCCGCTATCAGGGCTGCACCGAAAATTTGTTTCAACATGATCTGTCTCCCTTGTGTCGTGTGACGGAATGCCTCCCGCAGCGACAGCGCGCCTCTGAAAGCAAGCATTGGATGCAGATCGGTCGAAAAGGTTCCCGGATTTTTTTACACGGGCGGCGGCGTGTCATCGGCGTCGGCCACGGAGACTTCAGTCTGTGCCGAGGAAGCGCTGCAACACGATCGCGTGATTGTGCTGCAGGTCTTTCGCCGCATAGAGAAGTGTGGCGTGCGATGTCCCGATCCGGCGTTCGAGTTCTTCGACAGCCGACGTATTCTTCTCGAGTTCCTGCCGGTAACGGCGCTGGAACTCGGTCCATTTGGCCGGATCGTGGCCGAACCATCGGCGCAGAGCCGGGCTCGGCGCGATCTCCTTCAGCCAGACGTCGACCGCCGCGTTCTGTTTGCTCAGCCCGCGCGGCCAGAGCCTGTCGACCAGAATCCGCGTGCCGTCCTTGTCTTCCTTCGGCTCGTATATTCGTTTGATGTGCACGGTCATTTGCTTACCTGCATCGGTTTGAAACCAATTTCGACCGAAGAGACGGGCGAGGGATTTGGTTCCACCTTAACGCACATGGTTGCCAATTAGTCACACTGGACTGCCTCTGAGCTGTCACAATTGATTTTTCGCGTGCAACTGGTATTGCTCGGTCGTCTCTCGCTGATATTTTCCGATTCTCTCAACATTGCCAAAAGGATACCTGATGCGAAAGCTGGCGCCGTTGGTCCTTGTCGCAGTTCTCGGCGCATGCGCCCGGCCATCCGATGGCCCAACTGCCGGTGGTTTCTACAATGCCACCTCACCGCAAACCAACGAGCGAATCCCGGTCGTCAGATTGTCGGAAGCGCCGATGGGTCCGGTTTCGGCCGCTCCGCTTGCCTATGCCGCCACCGATCCCGGGCTCAGCGCCATGCGTTCGAGCGGATTTGCCGATACGAGGCTCAGGCGCGGCGACGTCATCGACGTGACGATTCTCGATCCCGGCGAGGATGGACTCTTCTCTTCGACACAGAGCAAGACCCTCAATCTCGGCCGTTTCACTGTCGATTCCACCGGCAACGTGACGCTTCCCTTCATCGGCAAGCAGCGGGTGGTGGATTCTTCGACCGAGGCGCTGCGGACGCGGATCGTCACCGGCCTGAAGGGCTCGGCCGTCAATCCGCAGGCTGTCGTCACCGTGGTCGACAGGCCCTCCAGCGGCGTCACCGTCAATGGCGACGTCCGGTCCGCCGGCCGTTTCCCGCTCACCGCCCGCAAGGAGCGCGTGCTCGATGCGGTGGCACTTGCCGGCGGCGCATCCTCCGCGCCGGGCTCGGCGACCGTCACGCTGATGCGTGGCAAGCAGCGCGCCACCGTGCCGCTGCAGCGCGTCATCGACGACAGCAAGCAAAATGTCTACCTGCTGCCTGATGATCAGATCTATGTCGACAAGGATTCCCCGACCTTCACCGCATTCGGCGCCTTCAAGAGCGTCGGCGAGTTCGAATTCGAACCGGGCAGGCTGACGCTGGCGCAGGCGCTCGGTCGCGCCGGCGGCCTGCTCGACGACCGGGCCGATGCGAGCAATTTCTATGTGCTGCGCAATCAGCCGGTCTATACGCAGGTGGCGGCGGCGAACGCCAAGACTGCCGCGCCTGTGGTGGTAAGCAGCAAGCCGGTGATCTACCGCGTCAATATGAAGGACGTTTCCAATCTGGCGCTGATGCAGCGCTTCCAGATGATGGACGGCGATATCATATACGCCAGCAATGCCAGCCTGGTGGACTTCGCCAAGCTCTTCAACGTTTACCAGAAGAGCGTGCCGACGGCGGCCGCACCAATCCCCGGTTCGAGCGGCAATTAAGCGCCAGCTGGACGTTTCGCGGGGCCGCCGAGCAGATGCAAGGCGGCCTTCGCATTTTGGGGGCGGTTCTGCGGATCCCGTTCGGACAGGCGGAGCGCCAAGGCCTCCAACCCCTCGTCGCGTTCCTGGCAATGGCGCAGCAGCAGGGACAGCAGATGCCCGGCCGCGTAGAGATCTGATCGCCCGTCGAGCGGCCTGCCGCCCGTCTGTTCGGGCGATGCAAAACCCGGCTGGCCGGCAAAGGCAAGATCGAGCTCTTCGTGCCGGCATCCGGTCTCCAGCGCGATGCCGAAATCGGCGATCTTCAAACGCGAGAGATCGCCGTCGAACAGAAGATTGAGTGGCGACAGGTCGCAATGCACGAAACCGGCGGCGTGGATCGAGTCCAGGCCGGAGAGCACCGATGTCATGACCGACGTCACGTCGTCGGGGGATAGCGGCCTTTGCTGCAAAAGCTCCGTGAGCCGGCTTCCGATCCATTCCATCACAAGGGCAGTGCGCCCGTCAGCAAGACGCAGAACGGTCTGCGTCGCGGCAATATGGGGATGGCGGAGCGCCATGCCGATTTCAGCCTCACGCAGCATGAGCTTCCTGAGGATGGGATCGTCCTCATGCTCGGGCCGCGGCATCTTGATGGCGTGAAGCGTTCCGAGATCGCGGTGGCGGGCGCGATGGATCTGGGTGAGCGCGCCGTCATGGATCAGCCCCTCGAGCACGAAGCTGTTGGCGACTATCCTGGGATTGGCATCGCCAAGGCGGGCCTCGCCTCGATCGAGCGCGTCCCGGACCCGGTCCAGCAGGATCTGCCGGGTTTCCGGCGAGTAGGGATTGTCTGTGCCTGCATGCAACGCCTGCCAGAGATGGGAGAAACGTCGCGCGATTTCCGCGAAATCCACTTCCGGAAGATCATGGCTCATCGGTCTTCACGTCGATCACGATGGCGCTGAGGTTGTCGCGGCAATTGGCGATCAGCCCCTCCTGGACGAGAATATCGGCTGCTTTCTCGATTTTCGCGGAAAGCAGGATCTCGGCGATGCTGCGCTCGGGAACGGCGCCAGGCAGCGGCGCGCTGCAGAGCAGGAGCCGGTCGCCGGTCTGCAATCCGCCGGAGAGGACTTCGGGAACGAGATGCCCGCGCAGGCCGATGGCGCGCGAGAGCGTGCGCCGCAGGCCGATCTCCACATGGTCGCGGGTGAGGCAGCGCATCATGCCGTCCCGCAGGAGATAGCAGCGGGCATCGCCGACCCAAAGCAGGGTGCAGCTCTCCCGAAGCGTGGCCAGCACGACGATGCTGGCGGCCGACGGCTCGCGATTTTCGGAATGATAGGCCGATTGAAGCAGGCCGTGGGCACGGCCGAGCTTGCCCTTGACCTCCTGCACCAGAGCTTCGATCGTCTGCTGCTTAGCGGTTTCGGCAAGCACGTGAACGGCGATCTTGCCGGCCTCGGCCGCTGCGTTGCCATCGCCGACGCCATCGGCGACGGCGAAGAGCGAAGGCGTCTCCGAAACGAGCAGCGCATCGGCATTGACGGTGAGCCGCGTGCCGGCATGTGTGGCGTGGCTGTGCCGCAACACGAGGGGATGATGCGGTTCGACGCTGACGGGACGCGGCGTCTCGGTCGTTTCGGGTCGCGGGGCGGCCGAAGCGGCGGGGGAATTGTCGTGCAGCAGTTTCGGAAAATGCTCGGGCTCAGGAGCGCCGCTGACTCCAAACCCCTTGGCCCGCTGCTCCTCCGGGTCGATCCGCCACCAGATCGTGCCTCGGCTGGACGCTCTATCCTGCAATATCTCGTTTTCTGCAAGGTCGGCCGGACGCAGGCTCCTAAGCCGCTTCAGGCTCGTGGTGAAATGATTGATGTCGAAATCACGTTTGGCCGAGCTTTCGGCGATTGCCTCGACTGCAGTAAACCACGTGCCGTCGAGATAGAGTTGGCGCGGATGCTCGGTAAAGCCTTGAAGCTGGGTGGCGATGACGAGTGGAAAGCTGCGCCCGACGCGATCGAGGCTTGGCAGTAGAACGCCGGCAATGGTTGCCGGTCCCCAGAGGCCGCGTTCGATGATGAAACGCCATGCCGGCATGGCGCGAAACCGGCGTTCCCAATCCTCGCCGAGTTCCTGCTGCGCCGCTTGCAGCCCGGCCTGCAGCCAAGCGTCGAGCGCGGATTGCAGGTTGCGGCCGAAGCCCATCGAAACGAAATCGCCATGGCTCGGCAGCTTGCCGAAGAAGCCGATCCTGTCGGCTTCCGCCGGGTTTCGCTCGAGGGTGGCGCGCTCGTTCATATCGGGCCGATCAGAATTGCACCGGGCATGAGAAGGCGCCGAGCGCCTCCAGCCGGAATGGATTGAGCACCGAACCGAACTGCACGTCGAACTCCGCCGCCTGGCCTTCCTGCTGGAATTTTGCCCGGAAAAGATCGTCGCCCTGCACGGTGACATTGGCATCGTCGAAAAGGCGGAAGGGCGACCAGTCGCCATTCTCCGTCAAGGCCTGCTGCCAGCCGCCCGGCTGGAAGGCGATGCGCGAGGCGTTGCTGGCTTCCGCCGACGGCCAGGTGATCGATTTCGACTGGATCGGGCCATGGAAATAAACCACCCGTTCCCCCTCGATCTCCAACATCACGGCGCTGGCGGCATCGGTCAACGACACCGGCTTGACGTTGATCGTGATCGATGGCTCCTTGCTGCCGGCCGGGAAGAAGGCGCGGTTGATCTTGTCGGCATTCTCGAACTGGGCGATCGCGGCACTCGGAATGCTCGCCGCGCCGAACGTGCCTTTCCAGCCCCATGGCGAGGCGCTGGTGTCGACGAAGGCTTCGAGTTTCTCCTTGAAGAAGGTTTTGAACAGGCCCTCGGGGCCGAACAGCCTCACGAAGTCGCTCATCGCCACGTCGCGAGGGGATTTCCGATCGAAGGGATAACGGCCGGCGACGACATTCGAGCAGAAGCCGGCGCCTTCCGCGGCCCAGGCGCCGCTGATGCGGGAACGCGCGGATTTGACCGCCAGCGAACCGACATCGGCAGCCAGTCCCGCCATCCAGCTGTCCACAGGCGCGGGCAGCTTGCGGGCCTGCTGAAGCAGGTCCTGATTGGCGTCGGTCAGCTGGCTGTCGACGTCGAAGACCTTGGCGACTTCGGCGGTCGAGGTCGTCGCCCGCGAAAGCTGCTCCTGAACCCTCTGCAGGATCGGCTCGAGCTGGCCGATCTCCGACCGCGGCGCATCCTTCGCTTGATCGGGAAGCGGAGACTGGCCGGCCGGCGCCTTCAGCGCGTCACGAAGACGGCCGAAGGGATCGGGCGCATTCGCCGCACTGGCAAGCGCCGTCGTGGAATCCGGTAGGCTGTCGCCGGCGGCCGAAGCGATTTCGGCGCCGGGGCCGCGCAGATCGGTGGCGGCGGCGATCGATTTCGCGATCGTCTCGACCGGTCCCGGCTTGCCCGCCAGAATGCGGGTGGTCTCAGCCGCATCGCCGATTGTCTGCGAGGGTTTCACCCGGATATCGGAGAGAAGCGTCGACCAGCGCTGCTCGAAATTGTCGAAGTAGAGCTGAAGTGTCGCCTGGGCGATTGTGTCGACCGTGACGCCCGCGGGATTGGGATCGCCGCGGACCCATTGCTCGTCGAGCGCTTCGCGCGCGGCGTCGCTGATCTCGGGCAGAACGACAGTGCGGTAGCCAGTCGCGGAAAAAAGGCCGGGAATACTTTCGCCGAGCGGCGCTTTGGAGGTGCGCTCGAATGCCTGTTCGCCGAGTGGTCCGAGCGCACCGGCCGGGCTCCAGCCGGGAAGAGCCCGGGACTGGCGGTATTCCGCCAGGATGTCATAGGCGCGGCTGGCGATGTTCTGCGAACGGATGGTCGAGCGGGCCTTGGCGATCAGCGCCTTGTCGAGCTCGATCGGCGGCAGCGCGCCACGCGCCATCGCTTCGGCATGGCTAATCAGCGCGTTGCGGGCCGCGGCCCGGCCTTCGTCGGGGTAGAGCCTGGTGAACATGTCCTCTGCCTCAAGCGAGGCAAAGTCCGCATTCACAGGGCCGAGACCGCCGAGCATGCCGTAGAGTTTCAGCGCGTCGAAGGTCCTGTTGATGTCGGTGGTCTCGGTCATCTCCTTCTGGAGCTGCACCAGCATGCGCGGCAGGAGCAGCGTGTTCAGCGCCCGCTGATAGGCCTCGCGCTGGCGGCTGGTGACCTTGCCTTCCTGGTCGAGGCCGAGGCTCACCGGCCAGACGCGGGCCTTGGAAAAATCGGTGGTGACGGCGGCGAGATTGTCGAGCGCCGGCAGGATGCGCAGGAAATCCGCATCCGAAACGTCGCGCACCGGCACGCCGCGCACCAACTGCTCATAGGCATCGATGCGTCTTTCCGCGCCGGCGAGCGCCGTGGTGTTCTGGATGTAGGTGGCCGTCCAGCTGGTCAGCACCACGGCAAGCAGCAGGACCGCCGATACATAGGCCGCCCGGCGGAAGAGCAGCTGCCGACCGGAGAGCCGCTTGTCGCGGGCAACGAGCGAGGCCTCGCCGAAGATCACTTCCTTGAAGAGGCGCGAGAGGAAATAGCTGCGCCGCATCCGGGGGACGGCGACCGTCTCGTCCCTCTGGGTGCCGGAGGCGAAATAGATGCCGCGCAAGAGCGGCGCTTCCACCAGTTTAGAACCCGAGCATAGCTCGGTTACGACCTCCTGCAGGCGCTCCTTCAAGGAGACGAGCTCGGCCGGGAAGCGGAAGATGCGGCCGCGCAGCTCCGGATTGGGCTCCTGCTGCAGGCGCTCGATCAGCATGGCGTCGACACGCTGCTGCAGCAGGGTGAACTCCTCCATGAAGCGTTCCGGCAGATTGGCCGCCTTATAGCTCTCGTCGAGCCCGAAGGTCGTGCCCCAGACCTGCTCGCGGTCGCTCTTATTGAAACCGTCGAAGAACTCGACGAAGCCGGTCAGAAGATCGGCCTTGGTCAACAGCAGATAGACCGGCACGCGCGCATGCAGGAGCTCGTCAAGCTCCGACAACCGCTGGCGGATTGCCCTGATTTCCTCGCGCTGGGCTTCGGGATCGCGCGTCAGCAGATCGCCGATCGACAGCGTCACCAGCGCGCCGTTGATCGGCTGCGAACGGCGGTATTTGCGCAACAGGCCGAGAAAGCCTTCCCAACCGGCCTTGGCGGTGCCGTTCAGATCGTCCTGCGTGGTGTAGCGGCCGGCGGTATCGATGAGGATCGCCTCGTCGGTGAACCACCAATTGCAGTTGCGCGTGCCGCCGATGCCCTGCACCGAATTGCTGCCGAGCGCATCGCCGAGTGGAAATTTCAGGCCGGAATTGGTGAGCGCCGTCGTCTTGCCGGAGCCCGGCGCCCCGAAGATGACGTACCAGGGCAGCTCGTAAATATAGCCGAAGCGCCTCTTGGTGATACGGCGCAACAGCTGCAGCGCTTCCTTGAGCCGGCTATGGATCTCGCCGACCTCAGCCTGCTGGCTGGCCGCCGCTTCGGCCTCGGCGTCGCGCTCGATCCCCTCGACGAGCTGCTTGTCGCGGCGGCGGTCGCGGATCACGGTGAAGAGGAGGTAAGCGAGCCAGGCGGCGATGATGATGCCGATCAGCGTCAGCCGCGCCGAGGCGCTCGCCAGCGGCTTGAACTCGCCATGGGCGGCAAGATAGCCGTAGAACCAGATGACGACGCAGATCGCCGCCACCCAGATGATCGAGATGAAGCGGCGGCCGAGGAGGCCGGCATAGGCCTCGACATAGGAGCGCAGCGTATAGAAATAGCCTAAGGGGTTCATCGCGATGCGCCTCCTGCAGCGGGCGACGGTTCATCGGGCCTTTCGGCCTCGATCGGCGGTGTCTTGAAACCCGCATCGCTTAACCGTTCACTCGGATCGGTCAGAACCAGGATCTCGGTGCGGCGGTTCATTTCCCTGCCCTCCTGAGTGTCGTTGCCGGCGATCGGATCGCTGTCGGCGCGTCCTTCGGTCAGGATCGCGCCCGGCCCGGTGAATGACGCCAGGATTTCGCCGACCGCCTTGGCGCGGGCTTCGGAAAGGTGCCAGTTGGAGGGGAACTGGATCGTGCGGATCGGCACATTGTCGGTGTAGCCCACGACGACGGCGCGGAATTTCTCCGCGGCGAGCGCGCCGCCGATCCGCTGGAGGAGATCGTGGAATTTCGGGCTTACCTCGGCGCTGCCGGTGGCAAACAGCCCTGAATTGCTGATGCGGACCAGCAGCCGGCCGTTCGAATTCGAGAGCGTGACCAGCTTCTTCTCGACCTCCGGCTGTAGGAAGGCGAGCAGATTGTCGAGCCGGTTCGGCGGCTTGACCTGCGGAGCGGGAGTAGGCGGCGGCGTCTCCGCGACGACGACAGGCGGAGGCTGGCGGACGGGTTGGGGAAGCTTCACCAGCACGCTTGGCGTCTCGCGCGGCGGCAGGTTGGCGAGGCGCTCGAAAGTACCGTCGGAGGCGCGGTTGAGCGAGAGCGTGAAGAACAGGTAGCCGAGCGCCAGGATCAGCGTCAAAACGGAAAGCAGCGTCCAGAGCGCGGCGGCGGTGCGCAACGGCTGGTGCCGGGCAGAAACCCCTTTCCAATGGGGCGAAAGCTCGCGCTCGAAGACGCCGTATTGGCCGAGCAGCGTCTTATAGAGGCTGTCACGGATACGGGCGAGTTCCAGCCCGCCGCGCGCGGACACGCGGGTGCGGCCCTCGAAGGCGAGCGACAGGCAGAGATAGATGAGCAGCAGCAGGTCTTTGTTGGCGCCGGGGCTCTGGTGGAAATGGTCGAGCAGGTCGAACACCCGCTCGCCGCCGGTCACGTCCATATGGAAGGTGGAGACGAGGCCGGAGCGGGCCCAGCCGGCGCGCACACCCCAGGCTTTGCTGAGCACGACATCGTCGACCGTCGCGCAGACGATATAGTGGGCGGCGCGTGCCCGTTCCGGACTGATGCGCGCGCTTGCGAGATCCCGCTCGTAGCGGCCGACGGCTGCGATCGCCACCGCTCTGAGTTCATCGATGTCAGGCTGCTCTTCGGTGTAGCGCAGGCCGTGGGCGAGATTGAGCAGCGGTGCTGCCGAGCGCACCAGGGTCGGCACATCTTCGGCGCCGAAACGGAAATCCTTGACGAGTGTCTCGACCGATGCGCCGCCCGTCGCAGGCGCTCCCGCCGGTCCTTTTCCTTTCTCGCCGTCGGGAAAATCGAGGACGTCATCCAGCATCTCCGCCATCTTGCGGGCGGATTGCTTTTTCTTTGCGCCGTCCTCGGTGAGTTCGACGACGGTCGGGAGATTCTGCCATGAGGCGGGGTCGGTCTTCATTCTCTAAGGGCCCACAGTTCTATTTCGAGTCCGGGGAAATCGCCGGCGAGATGCACGGCGATGGCGCCGGAGGTATCGAGTTGTTTCCAGAGCGGGTTCTTGGTGTCGAGTTCGAAGTAGATGGTGCCGGAGCGATAGGGGAGCTGGCGCGGCAGCACCGGCAGCGGCCGTACGGGAATGCCCGGCAGCGCCACGTTGACGAGGTCGGCAATGCGCTCGACCGGGCCGACCTTGATCTGTGCCGGCAGCTTGCGGCGCACGTCCTCGGCCGGCATCTCGGCGCGGACCGCCAGCACGAAGCCGGCATCCCTGAGCAGTGTGCGGTCGTTGATCGTGCCGATCCTGACACCATGCCGGCGTTCGGCAAGCTCGATCGCCACAGCCGCCTGTTCGAGCACGGAGGATAGCGAGGCGCGGAGATCGTCGAAGACCGCCGCAAATGTCGCCTTCAGATCGTCGTGACGATAAGGCGGGAAGTCGCTGGCGCGTTTGCGCTCGGTCGTGAAGGTGGCGAGCTCGCCGGCAAGCTGGATGCAGTTCTCGTAAAAGACGATGGGATGAACCCGGGTAGCATTGGCCGAAATATGTTTCAGCATCGGATCGGCGCGGTTGAGGATCTGCAACAGCAGGTAATCGCCGACCTCGGCCGTTCCGCGAATGGTGGGATCGCCGATCCGTTCGGCGATTGCCTCCGCGCGATGGCGCACGATGCCGAGAAGTTCGGTGATCAGCTCGTTCAGCCGTCCCGCGGCCGTGCAGTTGAGGCTCGGCAGGATATAATCGGGATCGAGGATCACCGCCCGGTCGGAGCGTACCTCGATGATGCGGGCAAGTCCGATCAGCTCATAACCGGCAAGTTCGTCGCCGGTCCGGAGATAACGCAGGCTGAGGCGGCCGACATCGATCGGCGCCATGAAATCGGTTTCGACATTGGCGTCGGGCGCCTCATAGGGCGAGGCGACGAGCCGGACGCTGTTGCGCTGAGCCCCGCCGTTGAGCGCCACATCGGCCTTGCCCGGCTGGCGGGCGGGAAGTGCGAGATAGACGATCGCGTTTTTGGTGTTCTCGTCGAGATCGAGCGGCGGCGGCAGGTCGGCATCGACAGGGGCTTCGAACGGCGTGCCGTCGGGCAGGACGCCGCGCAGGTTGGACAGCGCAAACTGGCCGATCGCCAGCGCGCCGCGGTCGATGCCGATCTCCGATATGCCCCAGGGATAGGGCGACAGGCCGTGCGTGGCGGTGCGCACCAGCCGCTCGGTCCAGCGGTCCGCCTGCTGAAAATGCTGCACGCGAAGGAACATGCCTTCGCTCCAGGCCACCCGGTTCTCATTCCTCATGATGCGCGTCTCTTCCTTCCTGCCTGTCTTGTGAACCAGGTCCTGCGTCTCTGCCGTCCACTGCATCCGTCATCGCGTCGCGGAAAACATCGTGGATCGACCGGCTCTTGCCGTCCTTTTCGAATTGCGCACGGTAGGCCCGCCAATAGCTCTGCTCCCTACGTCCGGGCAGGCGCCAGGCGCTCGTCTCCACCTGCGCCTCGACGCTGCGAGGCTCCAGTCGGCCAGCCGCCTGAAGGACAGCTTCGAGCGCGGCGCTGAGTTTCACCTGTTGCCCGAGCAGAATTTCGATGCGGGCAAGGAGTGCTTCCTCCCCGCCGGCCGGGAAATCCGGCTGCCTGCCAGCGGAGGGCGCCTTCATCTCGAAAACGGCATAGCTGTTCTCGACAGCCTCTTCGAGCCGCTTGAGCAGCGGCTCCAGGCGTTCGGCGAAGGCTTCTGGCCGGCCGATTGTCAGCGCCGGAAAATCCTCGGATTCAACCTGCGGATCATTGTCGTTGACGATCTCGATCACCGGCGCGGCCCGGCGCTGCGCGATCGGCACGGCGACATGGGTGGCGGAGCCATGTTCCAGATGGCTGCCGTAATCGGTCTCCTCCGAATTCCAGTCCTCCGGCAGACGCTGGGTGACCGAGCGGGTTTCCGGAGGGCCGCTCCAGCCGATCTCGACATTGCGGGAGGAGGCCGCACCTTTCTTTCCGCTTGTTTCAGGAAAGGCCCAGTCATCGCTCGTGCGCTCGCCGAGAATGCCGCTGGCGGTGCGGCCGCCCGGGGCGATATCGGCAAGGATCGCGGAAATGGTCAGCGGTTCGTCGCTCAGCACCAGGCCGGCATCGGGATCCTCGATTTCACGGTCGCTCTCTCCCGATATATGAACGGAAAAGGAAAGTCCGCCCATCTCCAGCCGCGATCTGTCGGAAAGCCTGGCGATCTGGCCCTCATGGACGGTCACGCCGTTGACCCGGGAGCCGTTTGCGCTCTGGTCGCGCAGCAGGAACCCTTCGCGATCGCGCTCGATGATGCAATGGAGCTTGGAGATCGAGCGCTGGTCCTCCGGCAGCTGCCAGTCGCAATCGGGCGCCCGGCCGAGCGTGCGGCGGCCGCGTTCGAAAAACCATTTCGACCGGCCGGCCGGCATCGCCACGTCGCTGGTGATCTCTCTCAGTTCGAGCCTCATCCTCGTCTCCTCACCGCATCTCGGCCGACAGGCGTTCGACGATCACCGCATCGCCGCTGTCTTTCGCCGCTGGCGCGACCCTCGCCCAGCTGTTCCAGCCCAGCCGCGGTGGATCGCCTGCCTGTCCGAGCTGGCAGAAGGGAACGTCCTCTTTCTTCAGGATCGCCTGGATGTCGAATTCGAGCGCCGAACCGACATAGAGCCGCGTCAGGGCGAAAAGCTCGGTGATGGCGCGTCCGCCCGGCGCGAGCGAGAGGTAATCGGCATAGCCAAGCGGGCCGATGACGATGCGAAAGCCGCCGCTGAAATCGTGGATCGCGGCACCTGCCGTCGCGTTGACTCCAAGCTGGACGCCCTGCGGCTGGCCCATGCGGCTGCGCTCCTCCGCCGGTATCGTCAGCCAGCGGCCGCGAAACAATTCGATTTCCACCGGCAGGCCGCTGAATTCGGTCAGCATGGCGCGGAGATTGACGGCATTGCGGTTGCGTGCGGCGAAGAACCCGGAAAAACGCAGGATCAGCTCCTCGTCGACGCCGCTCGTTTCGACGAGCCGCTTGGTGCCGAAGCCGGTGAGCGAAAGCAGCGTGGTGACGAAGGTATTGTTTGCCCAGATGCCGCCCCAGCGCAGCCGCCGGGCGATGCGGTATTTCTCGCAGGCGTCCGTGAAGAGTTCTGCCATCCGTGCGCCGAACAGGTCGAAGAAACCCGCAAGCGCCCGCGACCGGTTGCGCTCCTCGCGCATGACGAGTTCGTTATAGGCCGACGGCATCGAGCCGAGCGCGCCGACGAGACCCGCAAGCGCGCTGCGCAAGCGGGCGCGGCCGGCCTTGCGGCTGTAGCCGCTGACGGCAAGCGGTGCAGGCGAGACGCCGACATGGGCGGCGACATCGAGCCCTCCTTCGCCGACCGATGCCTGCGCGACGCGGAAAGCCGTCACCGGCTCGAAGCGGCCGGGGTCGCGTTCGAGCAGATCGGCAAGGGCGTCTGGCTTGCGGGCGGTCGAAAGATCCATGATGGGCTAGCGGTCCTTCCTCAGAGAAGCGGGCGTTCGGCGGCGCGCGCCGGCCATTGGGCGATCGGGCTCGACTGACCCTTCATGCCGACGGTGAGCCGGGTGAAGCTGTTGACCGAGGTGTAGAGGCTGAAGAACCGATCGAGCAGGCTGCCGAACAGGAAGGCCGAGGGCCGGTCGATGGCAGCGGGATCGAATTCGAGCGTGATTTCGGTGCCGGGCACCATGCCGCCGCTGCCGAGACGGGCGGTCGAATTGGCGGCCTTGATCCTGACCAGCGCGTCGACGAATTGCTTGGTCTCGGGGCTGTCGCGGAAGGCGTAGAGCGACAATATATCCTTCAGCGCCGCACCCTCATTGTCGAAGAGCGACAGATGGTTGAGCACGAGATGCGAGATCAGCCGCCAGTTCCGGCCTTCCTGATCGTTCATTCTGACGGACGGGGTCGGCGGGATCAGCGCCTCGACGCCGGCCACCGCTTCATGGCCGGAGGCGAGCTGCAGGAAGGGATGACCGCCGCCGAAGGGAAGCTGTTCCGGCAGGTCACGGTTGAGGCAGAGCGTATCGACACTGGCGACCGCATCGACGGGGCCCGCCGAGCGGCGCTGCCTGTCGACGAAGGCGATGTCCATGTCGCTCGTCCGGTCGTCTTCGTCGAAACGGCGATAGGCCTGCCAGTAGGTCGCGCTCGTGTCTGCCCGCTGCGACCGTCCGAAGAAGGGCTGGCAGAATTCCTCCTGGCCGCGTGACCTGGTCAACAGGACGCGGTCGATCGAATAGATCTCGCGGGTCTTCTGGCGCCGCGCATCGGGCAGGAGGCGATATTCCGTGCGGGTGCCGTCGATGGCGATCGGCTCGCAGATCTGGCGGAAGAGGTTGACGACCGGCGTTGCATTGAGCGCGAAGTCGCGGACCGACACTGCTCGTTCGAGCTTCGCGTCGCTTTCCCTGAGATAGATGAAGAGCTCTAGCGTCTCGCCCGTCCAGGCATCGAGGCCTTCAATGTCGAGAAAGAGAAACTTCGGGGGCAGCGCGAAAAATTCGGTGAGCAGCCGGTAGCCGGTGAAGCTCGGCGCCGGATAGGGCAGCATGGCTTCTTCCGCCTCGAAGCCGACCGGTTTGAGATTCCGAGCCGGCAGGAAGATAGGCGCGCGGTCATCGGCATGTTTGGCAAGCGCGATGCCGAGCGTGTGATTGGCAAGCAGTTCGTAGATCGCCACCGCCTGTTGCCAGGGGGAGGGAATGTGCAGGCGCAGCCGGCTGATGCCGAGACTGCCGAGAGGCTTTCGGGCATCGAGAGAGCGGATGGAAAGCCTGAAGCAGCCGGCAACGCCGGCATAGGGCGAAAGCGGCGCGTTGACCGGCTGGCCGGAAAGGCTGGCTTCGGCAATCTCGACCGGCGCCATCTCGACGTCCTGCGTGGTGCGGAAGCGGCAGGCTTCGCCTCTCACCGGCTCGGCCAGGATCTCGGTATGGCGCGGCACGGTCTGGACCGAGGCGAGCGTATCGCTTGGGCGGAACTTGACGATGCTCATCGAGGGCAGCGGCGCCAGATAATGCGGATAGAGCGTTTCGAGCAGGCTGTCGGTGAGTTCAGGAAATTCGTCGTCCAGCTTCTGGCGCACGCGGGCGGCCGAATAGGCGAAACTCTGGATCAGGCGTTCCACATGCGGGTCGTCGGCGACGTCGCCGGTCATGCGTAGGCGGCCGGCAATCTTCGGGAAGGCGTCGGCAAAGCGCGCGGCCCGGCGGCGCAGCGCCAGCAGTTCTTCATTGTAACGGTGCAGGAAGCCTTCAGCCATTGCCTGCCTCCACGAGGAAGCGCTGGGTCGACGGATCGATGGTCGATTCGAAGCTGATCGGCGGCATGCCCTCATGCAGGCGGAAGGTCGCCTGGATGCGCATGCGCAGCGCCCGCTCGGTCATCGTCCGGCTTTTCAGGATCGTCACCCTGACATCGGCAAGCCGCGTCTCGAACAGCGCAATCCGCCGCTCTATCGCTTCGGCAAGCTTGAGCTTGGCCTGGTCGGTCATCAGATTGGCCGAGACGATGCCGTCGACGCCGTAGCTCACCAGGGCGTCCTTCAATTCGGAAAGCACGGCCGGCGGCGTGGCCGGGGCGCGCCTTGTGTTGAGCAGCGCCTCGAGATCGCGGCGGATCGCCTCCCTGACCTCGCGGACCTGGTCGACGAAGCTCACCGGCGGATCGACGACGCGATCCGGAGCCTCGTCGATCAGCCTGTCGAGGATCGAGCGGGACAGGACGCGGTCGCGCAGCCGGTAGCGTTCGAGCGGATCAACCATGCGCGGCCTGCCTGCCGGCAGAGACTGCCGGTATGATCTCCAGACTTTGGGTATCATGGAAGGAAACCAGTTCGTCACCGGCGAGATAGCAGCGCTGGCCGCGGCCGGTGGTGATGCCTGTGGCTTCCTCGACCCATTCGGTCTCGCGGCCGAGCCTGAGCGCCGCATCCTTGCCGGTGCCATGATAGACCGCAGGCAGAAGCACCGACGCGGCTGCGCCGTCGATCAGTGTCAGTTCGGCGCGGCGGAAGGCGAGATCACGCGGCCGGGCAATCGGCTCGATTGAAAGGGCCGATATCTTGGCGAAGTCGATCCACAGATAACCGCCGCCGGTCATGATGACTTCCAGAGCGTGCGGCGTCCGGTCGTCGAGGTCGCGCAAGTCGGAGACCGCCTTGCCATTCCAGATCAGCGGACGTTCACCCCTGAGATTGTCCAGCGCATCGAGCGCGGCCCTTGCATCGTCCGCATCGCCGTCGCGGTGGGCGATGCCGAGGCGGACGGCGAGTTTGTCGAGTTCGCTCGGCCCCTGCGGAAATTCCGGCACGGCGCCGCTCGTAAACCACGCGTCGCGCGCCGCCATCGCCCGAAGCTCGTTGCGCAGCAGGGCAAAGCCCATCGTCGCGTCGGGAGAGAGGGTGGCTGCAAGGCTGCATTGATTGTCGGCACGCTCATAGTCGCCGGCAAGCACGAGCAGATCAATATAGAGATGTCGCGCCTCATGATCCGAGGGCTTGGCCTTCAGATGCGCCTTGGCCTCCTCGATCGCCTCCTCAAGGGCGTTGTCGCTGAGCGATTGGGCGATGCTGGCGGAAAGCGTCATGCGGACATCCTCTCGGGTATGGCGATCGGGCGGCTTAGGATCTGGCCGGTGGTTGCGGTCTCGGCGATAAGATGGAAGCTCGTGGCAACGTCATCGAGCTGGAAATGCGGCTGCAGCCGGACCGTGCAGGAGAAGCTGCCGGGCTTGCCCGGGATCTCGGCGACGCCAATGCCGGCGGAGCGCAGCGGAAAGCGCGTGCGCAGCGCAATGTCGGCGTCGTCGTTGCCGAGCGTATAGGCGGTCAGCCAGTCCGCCAGCCTGCGCTCGATCGAGATCGCATCGGAGAGCTGGCCGATTTCGTCGCGTATGATGACCTTGAGATAATGCGCGAAGCGCGAGGCGCAGAGTACATATTGCAGCATGGCGGCGAGGCGGGCGTTCTGGCGTGCATGCTCGTTGGAATAATGCGGCGGCGCATGCAGCGACTGATTGGAATTGAAGATCGCCGAAGAGGAGAGATAGGTGGTCGCGGCAGGGATGATGCCGAGATCGCAGAGCTGCTGCTCCTGGCTGCTGGTCAGATGGATTTCCACCGGCGTCTGGGCTGATAGTCCGTTGCTCTCAGTGCCGAAATCATAAGGCGGCAATTCGCTCGCACTCAGCAGGCCGCCGTCGACGGCATCCTGCGTGACGCCGCGGATATCGGCGAACCAGCCTGAGGTGATGAAATTGCGGATGACGACGGTCGCAAAGGCAAACGCGGCGTTGCCCCAGAGCAGCGAGCTGCCGTCGGCGGCAATGCTTTCGCGGAAGGGAAAGCCGTCATTGCGATCGCGCGCATGCGTGGTCAGCGGCGAGCGCATCAAGATGCGTGGGGCCACAAGCCCGAGGAAACGCGAATCCTCACGGGCACGAAGACCGTTCCAGCGGATACGGTCCGCCTCGGTGGCAAGCCAGGAAAAGTCGTTGACCCGGTTCAGCTCGTGAAAATCCTCAAGCCCGATCGATAGCGGCGCAGCACCGGCGACGAAGGGGCAGAAGGCGGCCGCCGCCACCATGCCGATCTGCGACAGCGTGCTGACGGGATCGCCGTCGGCGGGATCGCGCGGGGACAGGTGATAATCGCCGACCAGCAGGCCGAATGGCTCGCCGCCCGGCATGCCGAACTCGCGGCTGTAGATCAGTTCGAAGAGATGGCTCTGGTCGAAGTCGCTGGCGCGCTCCATGCTGCGCGCGAGCTCGCGCCAGCTGATGCTGAGCAGCTTGACCTTCACCTCGCCGCTGCGGCTTGCCTCGCGCACGAGCATGGCAAGGCCACGCCATCTCGCCTCCATCGCCTGAAAATCGGGATGGTGGAGGATGGCATTGACTTGCCTGTTCAACGCCTCGTCGATCAGCGTAATCAGCTGATCCGCCCGGCGCCGCCATTCAGTGCTGGAACCCATCGTCGACCTGACCAAATGTTTTCGCAAGAGGTTGGCGCGGCGGTTTCAGCCGCGCCGGACCCTGATTTCGTCAGTTCTTCGAGGGAATGCGGGCGACCATGCGCAGCGAGGTCGTCAATTCCTCCATCTGCAGCCACGGGCGCATCCAGGCCACCGCGTTGTAGGCGCCCGGCCGGCCGGGAATTTCCTGGACGGTGACTTTCGCCTCGCGCAGCGGGTATTTCGCCCGCGACTCCTCGCCGGCATCGTCATTGGCGTTGACGTAGTTGGAGATCCAGCGGTTGAGCCAGGCCTCGCAATCTTCCGCCTCCATGAAGGAACCGATCTTATCGCGGCCCATGACCTTGAGGTAATGCGCAAAGCGCGAGGTTGCCATCATATAGGGCAGGCGGGCGGAAACGGCAGCGTTGGCGGTCGCCTCGGGCCGGTCGTAGAGCTTCGGCTTGTGGGCCGTCTGCGCCCCGAAGAACACCGCATAGTCGGTATTCTTGTAGTGGCAGAGCGGCAGGAAGCCGAGCTTGCCGAGTTCGGCGTCGCGGCGATCGGTGATACCGACTTCCGTCGGGCATTTCAGGTCGAGATCGCCGTCGTCGCTGGAGAAGATATGCATCGGCAGGCCTTCGACCTTGCCGCCGTTTTCGGCGCCGCGGATGGCGGTGCACCAGCCGTTCTTGGCGAAGGCTTCGGTCAGGCGCGTGCCCATCACATAGGCCGCGTTCATCCAGCAGTAGGAGCCGTGCGGCAGTTCGCCGGTCTTGGAGCCTCCGGTCTCGTCGAAGTTGAACTCCTCGATCGGGCTGGTCTTCGGGCCGTAGGGCATGCGGGCGAGCACGCGCGGCATGGCGAGCGTCACGAAGCGGGAATCGTCGCTCTCGCGCAGGCTGCGCCACTTGGCATATTCCACCGTCTCGAAGATCTTTTCGAGATCGCGGGGTTTTGCGAGCTCGCGGAAATCCTCGAAGCCGAACATGCGCGGGCTGGCCGCCGAGATGAACGGGGCGAAGGCGGCGGCTGCGATCATCGAAACGCCCTGCAGAAGCTGGACGTCGTCGAAGGAATTGTCGAATTCATAATCGCCGATCAGCGCGCCCATCGGCTCGCCGCCGGGTGTGCCGAACTCGTCTTCATAAACCGACTTGAAAAGCCTGGACTGGTCGAATTCGACGGCCTTGGCCAGATCCTTGGCGACATCGCGCTTGGAGGCGTTGAGCACGCGGATCTTCAGATTGGCGCTGGTCTCGCTGTTCTTGACGAGATAGTTCAAGCCGCGCCAGGCGCCTTCGAGCTTGGTGAATTCAGGCGACTGCATGATTGCCGCAAGCTGGCTCGAGATCGCCTTGTCGATCTCGGCAATGGCATTGTTCAGGGTGATCGTCAGATTGCGATCATAGGTGACGGTGCCCTTGAGGGCCTGGTCGGTGAGGGTGCGCAGCAGATCCTGCGCACGGTCGGGCTCGGTCTGGCGGGTTGCCGCAACGACCTTCGAGAGCAGGTTCTCGTCAGGCGCGAACCCTGCCTCTTCCTTTGTCTGCAATTGCGTTTCAGCAGTCATCTATCGATCCTTTTTGCGAAAGCGGCGGTCCTTGAAGCATGAGGGGTTGCCTTCAAAGGAGGCCGCTGCCGGACAACGATTCTTCAGGAATTGAGCGCGCGGGCCGCGATCGGCCCGCGATCCCGGGCACTCAGTTCAGTACGTCCTTCGTCTCGTCGGCCTTGCCGCCGCCAAGCTGGGCCACCAGCTGCGAGAGGTCGGCCTTGTTCTGCAGGATGTCTTCGAGCAGGCGCTCGAGCTCGTCGGAGCGGTCCGCCTTGCTCATCAGGTCGCGCAGCTGGTTGCGCGCGCTGAGCAGGGCCTTCAACGCCGGCACCTGATCGACGACCGCGCCGGGTTCGAAATCGGCCATGCTTTCGAATTTCAGCGAAACGGGAAGCTCCGTTCCGTCTTTCTCCAGGGTGTTCTCGACCGTGAGGGTGAGGCCCGGCGTCATGCGGCGCATGACGTCGTCGAAATTGTCGCGGTCGATCTGCACGAACTTGCGCTCGCCGAAAGCCTTGAGCGGCTGCGTGGGATTGCCGGAGAAATCGCCGAGCACGCCGACGACGAAAGGCAGCTCCTTCACCACCATCGCGCCTTCGGTTTCGACTTCGTATTTGATGTGGACTCGCGGCTTGCGAACCCGTTCCAGTTTCTCATGCACACTTGCCATCGAGATTCTCCTTCGTCTCATCGGCGGATTGGAAATTGAGGGGTGCTGTGGATCGCGGCCGCGTGCCGCTAGCCTCCCCTGTCGGTTGCGGGCTGAATGCCGGCCGCCGTCAGCACCGCGTTGCGCGTGTGCTGTTCGGGCAGAAGCTCGGCAAGAAGCTCGGAAAAATCCATGCGGCCGCGACGCACCAGCGTTTCGATCGACATGGAGATCGGTGAATGGGGCTCCGTGCGGCGGAAATAGCGCGCAACGGCGATCAGAAGTTCGAAGGCTTCTTCCCGCGAACGAATCGCCTCAGCGCCGGCTGGCCGCGTGCGAATGGCCTCAGCCTCACCGGCATCGCCTGTCTGCAACGGCTCCAGCCCTTGCGGGGCAGGCGTTTCAGATGTGGCCGGGGAGGCTTCGAGGCCGGCGATCATCCGGATTGCAGACGCCGCCTCCTGCAAAGCATTGCGTGTATTCGAACTCGGCGGCGCCTGGTCGCCGCAGTGTTGGTCAAGTATTTCGACCATGCGGTCGAAGGCGGCGATGCACTCGGTCAGCACTCCGAGATAGGCTGACATCTGAGCGACACCGGCTTCTGCGGCCGCCTGCTGCAATTCCTTGCGCCGTTCGGCTTCGTTCGGCCGCTGCGAAAGCTGGAAATCCCAGAGCGAAAATTGCGCGAACTTCCCGTCCGGGATCAACGATGTCAAACGAATAGCCTGGATGAGGGTTCCCTCGCCGCCCACACCGTTGAGGCCTGCGAAGGGGGCGAACCGTTCCTCGAAATCGCCGTCGCCGATCGAATGCAAAGCGTCAAAATACTTGTCTAAAAGCGACGCGGTTGCAACATAGACATCGCGCAATCCTGAGAAGCCGCGCAGCCGCAGCTGTGCCTCCGCAAGCCAGGCCAATACTTCGATATCCTTGCTTCTGGAAGAAAGGATTTGCAATCCAAGATTGCTAACATCATGCCAAGCAGGTGCAAGCGAAATAACATCACCAGGAGAAATACTACGTTCGGCTGTACGAGCGGCGTTTCTCGCGTCCTTAATTCTATAGTATATTTCACGTGACGAAGTATTAACTCGCACGTTTTCTCCGCACGGGCGATCTTTTTCAAGTGGATCTGTAATTTCGTGGACGTTCACGCGGTTAAATACCTCAAAAACAAGAGCATACGGCAGAGATTTGACATTTTGGGCGGCCTGTATTGGCTTGTCAACCATCTCTCGATGATGACGGATTTATGACGACTTTCGATATGCTCATTTTTTAAAATAGAGTCGTTTTTCTTCTGGACAAGGGTTTATGAGCGCCCTAGTTGTTGCTTCGCATCACGAGAGCGCACTGAATTTCGACGTAAAAACAGGACTAGCGGATGTCCCATATCGATCTCAATCGTCTGATAAGAACGCTTGAGCCCAATCTACGTGTCGGTCTTGAGACAGCGGCTTCGCTCGCCGTGCGTCATCAGCACGCCGTCGTGGACATCGCCCACTGGCTGCGCTGCCTGCTTGATATTGCGGGCTTTTCTGCCGTTTTCGAAGAACTCGGGATCTCCTCCGCGACGCTGAGGACGGAGCTCGACGCGGCAATCGCCGACATCCCACGGGAGGATGGCGCCGCCCTTGCGCTCTCGCCCAATCTGCTTGCCCTTGGCCGGGAATCCTTTCTGGTTGCATCGCTGCAATGCGGGCGCAATGTCGTGCTGCTTGCCGATCTGCTTGCCGCATTGCTGAGCGATCCGGCATTGCGCGCGCTTATCCGCGGCATCGCCCCGTCGCTGCGCAACCTCGACAGAGCCAAGCTCGACAGTTTGCTGGAGAAAGCGGCATCCGCTCCGTCGGAACAGCTTTCCATGCCAGCCACGCCGGCCGGGGACAATGAATTCCTGCGGCTCTATACCCGCGACATGACCGCCGACGCCCGCGCCGGCCGAACCGACCCGGTCATCGGCCGCGACCGCGAATTGCGGCAGGTGATCGATATCCTGATGCGCCGGCGACAGAACAATCCGATCCTCGTCGGCGAGGCAGGCGTCGGCAAGACCGCGGTGGCCGAAGCGCTGGCGTTGGAGATCGCCGGCGGCAATGTGCCTGCCCGGCTGAAGGACGTGAAGCTGCTGCTCCTGGATCTCAGCCTGCTGCAGGCGGGTGCCGGCGTCAAAGGCGAGTTCGAACGGCGGCTGCATGGCGTCGTCGATGCGGTGAAGACCTCGCCGCAACCGATCATCCTGTTCATAGACGAGGCGCACGGGCTGATCGGCGCCGGCGGACAGGCGGGGCAGGGCGATGCCGCCAATATTCTGAAGCCGGCTTTGGCGCGGGGCGAATTGCGCACGATCGCGGCGACGACCTGGAGCGAATACAAGCGCTTCATCGAAAAGGACGCCGCCCTGACCCGCCGCTTCCAGACCGTGCATGTCCGCGAACCGGATGAAGAGGCGGCGATCCGCATGCTGCGCGGCGTGGCGGAAGGCCTGAAGACCCATCACAAGGTCCGCATCCGCGACGAGGCGATCGTCGCCGCCGTTCGGCTTTCGGCGCGATATATCCCGGACCGGCAGCTTCCTGACAAGGCGATCAGCCTGATCGACACGGCCGCCGCGGCCGTGGCGCTTGCACGCCAGACGGTGCCGGAGGCGCTGAAGCTGCTGACCGACGAACGCGATCTTCTGGAAGCCGAGGCCAACTGGCTCGGGCGCGAACCGGAGACGGCGGAAAAGCTCGACCGGCTTGGTGCAATCGCTGCCAAGCAGCAGGAGATCGCCTTGGAGATCGAGGCGATCCGGTCGAAATTCGACGAGGAAAATCGGCTCGTCCGTGAGGCCGACCGGCTTGAGGAGTTCTTCTCGCCCGACGACGCCGTCGTCCCGCTGGCGCCGGCCGACAATCCCGGCGACGGCACGAACGTGGCGCCTTTTCCGCCGCAGGCGATGACTGCCGAAAGCGCCCGGGCAGCCCTTGCCGCGACCGAACGGAGCCTCGCTGCCGTTGTGGATCAGACGCCGCTGCTGCCGCGTGTCGTCGACAAGGAAGTCGTTGCCGCCGTCGTTGCCCGCTGGACCGGGATACCGTTGGGCAAGCTGCTCGCCGACCAGATCGAGACGGTCAAGACGCTCGATGCCAGGCTGAAGGAGAGAGTGCTCGGTCAGGACGCGGCGATCGAGCGGATCGCTTCGGCCATGCGGGCGGCTCGCGCCGGGCTTTCCGATCCGCGCCGGCCGCCGGCCGTTTTCCTCTTGGTCGGCATGTCCGGCACCGGCAAGACCGAAACGGCGCTGTCGCTCGCCGACATGCTTTATGGCGGCAGCCGGTATCTGACGACGATCAACATGTCCGAGTTCAAGGAGGAGCATAAGATTTCCATGCTCCTCGGCTCGCCGCCCGGCTATGTCGGTTACGGCGAAGGCGGCGTGCTGACCGAGGCGGTGCGGCGCAGACCCTACGGCGTGCTGCTGCTCGACGAGATCGACAAGGCCCATCCCGGCGTCCAGGAAATCTTCTACCAGGTGTTCGACAAGGGAACGCTGCGCGACGGCGAAGGCCGCGACATCGATTTCAAGAACACCACCATCGTCATGACCGCCAATACCGGTTCGGAGATGATCGCCGCTCTTTCCGCCGATCCCGACACGATGCCGGAAGGCGAGGCGCTGGAAGCGCTGCTGCTGCCGGAATTGCAGAGGCATTTCAAACCGGCCTTCCTCGGCCGCACGACGGTGCTGCCCTTCATGCCGCTTGGGCCTGAGACGCTGTCCGGCATTGTCGACATGCAGATCGGCCGTATCCGCGAGCGGGTAGCGGCCACCTACGGGACGACGCTTTCACTGTCGCCGGAAGCCCGCGACGCGCTGATTTCGCGCGCCCGCACCAGCGAGATGGGCGCCCGCGCGATCGAGGTGATGATCGCGCGCGACCTCTTGCCTGTGCTTTCCACATTTTTCCTCGATGCCGTCGCGGCGGGGAAGAAAATGACCGGGATCACCATCGCTTACGATGGGCAACGCTTCGGCCTCGATGCCGAAGAGGCTGCCCCACAGGAATTCGGCACGCCGGGGGAAAACCGGTTGTCGGATGAAGTAGCCCCGAGCCGCAAGCGCACTCGGGGAGCAGGACGAAGAAAGGCGACGACGCCTTAGACGCAACGAGGCACTCAACCGCCAATAGGAGAGCTGACAGCATGCCGATTTATCTTCAGATCGACGGTATCCAGGGTGATGCGACCCACGAACAGCATCGCAAATGGATGGACATCGAAGCCATCCACTGGAACGTCGCCCGCAACATGAACACCTCCGCCGGTTCGGCGGCAAACCGTGAAGCTTCCGAGCCGACCGTTTCGGAAGTGATCCTCACCAAGGTCAGCGACTCCTCGTCGACCAAGCTTTTCCAGGAGGCCTGCTCGGGCCGTACCGGCAAGCGCTCCGTTATTCATCTGGTGACGACGGGCAATCCCGGCGACACCTATATCGAATATGCGCTCGAGAACACGCTGATCGCCAGCTATTCGATCGATTCCAACGGCGACCGCCCGGTCGAGACGATCAAGCTGAACTTCACCAAGATGGAAGTGAAGTACACGCCTTACGACGACAAGCACTCGCCGCAGTCGCCGATGATCGCTTCTTACGATCTCGCCACTACCAAGGCCGCTTAATATCAGACTGGAACGGGCGCCTCTCATGATGGCGCCCGTTCACTCCATCCTCGTCGCGAGCTGAAGGAAGTCTTTCCCATGGGCGGATTGGCCATCGATAATGTGAAACTGACGAACTACCATCTCATCGTCGAGGAAGTGTTCGACGAAAGCGTTTTCGGCATGGTCGCGCCCAGCATCAAGATCAAGGGCGTCAAAGGGATAGGAACCAGCCATCTTCAGGTGATGCGCAGCGTTTATACCCTCGCTATCGGCGAAGATGTTTATTTCAAGGGTCGCAAGCTGCAGGGCTCGCCGGGGGCACGGGAGTTGCTTTCGGAGTTCTTCGAATCCGGAACGCAGCTGACCACCCGTCCAAACGGTCGCACGACGGTCATGCACCGCTATCTTGGCAAGAAGAATATCTTCACGGCCAAGGCGCTGGAGCATTACAAGGCTTCCGTTACCTTGAATTTCCTTCCCATCTACGGCGAGGATCCGGCGCCGACCCGTCTGCTTTACGGCAATCCGGCGGTGACCTTCATTCAGAAGACCGGGGAGCGGCCGATGGCAGCCGCCTACTTCAACGGCAACAACAATCGATTGGAACTTCTTCATTATTTCGATCGGCGCACCCTTGTCGACGGCTTTCTGAAACGCTTCTCGGAAGCATCCAGTGCGGCCGTAGGCTGAGAGGTCGTTATCGATGAACGACATGTCGTCCGCCGCCGATTTCATCCAGGCGAACCGTATTCTGAAGATCGTCTCGCCGCTCGGTGAAGACCAGCTTCTGCCGGAGCGGGTGACGATCGAGGAGGGTATTTCCTCACTCTTCGAGATCAGGGTTTCGGCACGCGCCAAGAAACCATCCGTCAAGCCGGAGGAACTGATCGGCCGGCTGATGGATGTTTCCGTCGAGGTGCAGCAAGGCGACGGCGAGGGCGGCGTACGCCGGCCGTTCAACGGCCTGGTGACCGAACTCAACGAGGGACCGCCGATCACCCGTGGCTTGCGCTCCTATTCCATGGTCCTGCGCCCACAGATGTGGCTGCTGTCGCGCCGGTCCGACTGCCGCATCTGGATGGACAAGACCTCGGTCGACATCGTCGAGACGCTGTTTTCCGAACACGGCATCCCGGCGCCCGACACCTCGGGCGTCATCACGCCCCCGCCGCCGCAGCATTATTCTGTGCAGTGGAACGAAACCGACCTTGCCTTCCTCACCCGCCGCTTCGAGGAGGACGGGCTGTTCTATTGGTTCTCGCACGAAGACGGCAAACACAAGCTGCATATGGCCGACAGCGCCCGTTCCTGGCTCGGCCCGTCGCCCTCGGCGCAGGGCGAGGGGCAGGTCCGCCTGGCGCAGGGCTCGGCCGACCGAAACCACATTACCGAGTGGAGCCGTCGTTATTCCTATGTGCCGGGGCAGCGGGCCGGCGCGGACTGGAATTTCGAGACGCCGCGCATGGTGCCCGGCACGATGACGCCGTCGCTGGTGCAGATGCCGGAGGCGACCAAACGCGAGCTCTACGAATATCCGGCGCGCATTTCTTCCGTCGCTGAAGCCGAGCGGGCGGAAAAACTCAGGATGCAGGCCTCCGAAGCCGACCACGACCGGGTCTTCGGCGGCTCGACATCCCGCATCCTGGAGGCGGGACGCCGCTTCACCCCCTATGAAGTCGCCCACCCCGACCATGCCTATGAGGAGCATGTGGTGGTCAAGGCTGAACATACCGTCGTCGACCGATCCTACGAGACCAATAGTAACGAGCCCGAATACACCAATACCTTCGAAGCAGTCCCTTCACGGGTATCGATGACGCCACATCGCGAGACGAAGCGGCCGCGCATCGAAGGCACGCAGGTGGCGATCGTCGCCGGCCCCGCCGGCGAGGAGATTCATCCCGATCAATACGGCCGCATCAAGCTGTGGTTCCCCTGGGACCGCAAGGCCAAGAAGGACGGCTCCGACACCTGCTGGGTGCGGGTGGCGCAGAACTGGGCGGGCTCCACCTGGGGCGGGCAGATCATTCCGCGCATCGGCATGGAGGTGATGGTTGCCTTCATCGACGGCGACCCCGACCGGCCCCTGGTCACCGGCGTCGTGCCAAACCCGGCCAACGCGGTCCCCTACGACCTGCCTGGCAACAAAACGCGCATGGTCATGCGCTCGAACACCCATAAGGGCACCGGCTTCAACGAAATGACCTTCGAGGACGAGGCCGGCCAGGAGAACATGTTCTTCCATGCCCAGAAGGACCAGACGACGCGGGTGCTGAACGACCGCACCAAACGCATCGACCGCCACGAAGTCTCGGCCATCGGCGCCAACCGGACGGTGGAAGTCGGCGGCAACCAGAAACACGAGGTCGGCGGCTCGATGAATACGGTCGTCGGCGGCACGGGGCCGATGGCGATGGCGCTGATGGGAGCGGTCAGCGGTCTCTCTGGACATACGGCGGGGCTATTGGCACAGGCCGGCCAAATTGCAGGCGGCGGCGGGGCGGGGCTTGCAGCCTTTGCCGGCACGGTTGCTTCTTCTGCCCTCGGTTTTCTTGGCGCCGGCGGGCTTGGCAGCCGCGACGGCGTAGTGTCAGGGCCATCGCCGAGAGCCGATGCCGGCACTGCACTCGCCGGCTCCGGCACGGGCGTTGGCGATGCGGCCTCCGGCCTCTTTCCGCTCCCCGGCATCATGAACACGATCGTCGGATCTTTCCAGTCGACAACCGTTGGCGTCGCTAAGGCTGAGCAGATTGGTATGAGCAAGATCACGAATATCGGCCAAATCGAGATGCGGCAGGTTGGCAAGGAGCAGCAAATTTCCGTCGGGGAGAAGATCTCAGTCGATGTCGGCAAGCTCTACAACATAGTTTCCGGTGAGAAATACCACGGCGAGGCCAAGGTATGGGAAATCTACGCCGAGGATGAAATCCGTTTCTCTGCGCCTGGCGGCTACATAGTTATCAACAAGAAGGGGATAAAACTCTATGCCCTTAAGATCGATATCGAGGGCAATAGGATCAACTTCAAGAAAGGCGGTCCGGGCAAGGGTCCGTCGTGTCTCAAGAAGATGTCGCAGTCGTCAACGCCGTTTGTGAGGGCATAGGCGACATGGACACTCAGACTATCGAAACTCAGGATACTGAAGCAAGCAATGGTGTTTTCCGAGTAGCACTCGACACTATGCCTACGCCATTGTTTGCCGTCTTAGATGGTGGACACTTTGACGATCTGGAAGATGAGCTGGCGGATGCAGACATTGCCAGCCGTTCGCTCTTCTTGAAAGGCGGTAACGATGAGATGCGGCGAGATGGTCCGTGGCTGGTCACCTTAAAAAATAGGAGCATACGCGAGCACATCGAGGAACTCGCGCTGGAGAAACCATGTGCCGTGTTCTGGTCATGTCAGGCTGGCGAAGACGCATTGTGGCGGCACTTGCGCGGCATTAATCAAGTGTTAGTTCCCGATGACAGAATTTTGCAAAATGGGCGGCCGGCAGGCAAGCCGATAGTGTATGAGCGGGTATTATTTCGACACTGGGATCCGAACGTCTTGGGCAGCTTCCTGCCACTTTTCTCCATGGAGCAGTTTGCTCGTATCTTCGGACCAGCAACCGCGATCCTTGCTAACGTCACCAACAATGGCAGGTTTAAACGCGCATTACGGCCCCCAAATTTGCCCGAAGCGCCAGGAGGGCTTCTTAAGATCGAGCCGGCGCAGATCGAAATTGTCTCGCAGGCCAAGATTTCCACGATGGTTGGGCGGGTTTCTGAATACCTCAGCTCAGTCGCGGGAGAGAAATGCAGAGAATTCTCCAACAATGAACTTACGGCCTTCGCATATGGCTCGGTTAGAGAATCGATCGATCTCGGAGTTACATCTGAAGGATCACATTGCCGGTGGGCCTATCTAAAACTTCTGTCCGGAGGACGCGTATCAACTTCACCGCAGGTGATGAGGGCGATGAGGGCTGACGACACTGATATCTCGCCTAATGATAGGGTCAAAATCCTGATGCAGAAGATCATGCAAGAAGTGAAGGGGGGCTGACGTTGGCGGCCATCTTGCTATATCCGCCCTTCTGGGTGGGAGTTGGAGAGGCCGCCACCGCGGCAGCTCCGTGGATTGCTGGAGCGCTGGGGTTGGCTGTGACCGCAAAAGTCGCTTCAGACCACATCAATAAAGCAGAGGATGGGGCTCAGGCGCGGGATCAAGCGGGCACAGATACCTGCACAACGGGAAACTGCCCTTGCCACGGCGTCGCAGTAATTTCTAAAAGCAAATATCCCGAGTCCGCACAGCATATTCTGGATGCGCAAGCGGCAGGCAAGCCTTCAATCCTCACAATCGACCGACCAGGTGCTGCCGCGCGCAGGGCTGCTGCAACCGGTGGATACCCAAGAGTGCCAAACATGCAACCCGACGAGTATCCACCAGCAATGTTTCTCGAAGGTGGCGCCGGTGCCAGCGTACGAAACGTTGCTTCCGGTGATAATATGGGTGCCGGAGCTTCCATGGGCAATCAGCTCAGGAAGTATAAAGATGGTTGTAAAGCTACAATTACAGTTGGACCTTGATCATGGCTGATATATTTCCTCTTTTCGTTAGCTATCAACAGGTGGCAGTGTTTAATTCTAACCTGGACAGTCCCTTTAACGACTGGGGTCCACGACACGTCTCGCAAGGGTTTTCTTGGCGCTCTGAAAGTGTTTCGTTTAGGATTCCTGATGGGGAAATGTGTATGATTGAAGTGCTTCGGGATGCTGAATCGCCGACCCTTGGCGGTGTATCCACACGCGAAATCTTGACTCCTTTTGAGCTCATTGAGGATAATTCCGTAATCATCGGCTCAATCACTGACGAAAATAACATTTCCATCCTCGAGAGAGGAAAATATCAGGTAATTTTTGAATTACTGCCAGGCGGAACGAATGAGCTGCACAAATTTGACCATGGTATTCGATTTAGGTTTGTAAAAAAAGACGACGCCGTCTTTGAGATCCGTAAGGCAGATCAAGAGATGGATACGTCTTCACCATTAGATCTGCATGCTCAAGCAGCTCAGTGAGCTAGGAGTGTTGAGTCGCGACGTTGACATTCAGTCCGTTGGTGTTGCGGATATCGTGTGCAGGCCGATGGAAGAGCGTGACATCGTTCGTGTACACCATATCCATACCGATTGTCTGACGCGCTCTTTAGCGGAGTATTATACCCCTCTTCAAATCAGGACATGGCTAGAGGGCCGTACTTCTCAAGGTTATTGGTATGGCATGCTGGCGGGCGAAGGATATCTGGTCGCTGAACATAAAGGCTTGGCCGTTGCGTTCAGTAGCTGGCAGGGAAGCGAGCTGCTCTCGCTGTTCGTTTGCCCTGAGAGGCAGAAGTCTGGGGTTGGCTCATTTTTGCTAAGATGCACCGACAGGTTTGCTGAGATAAAGTATGTCAAGGCAACCTTGAATGCGACTGGTTTCTATACGAATTTTGGGTTCCAGCTTATATCGACTGGTTATGTCGAGAAGCGGCGGATCAGAATTCCATATGTGCATATGCAACGGCTTTGAAATTCACTTGTCGGTCCGATGTTCGATCATGGCGCCGGCTTGTAACATGCATTCACGAAAATAA
Source organism: Rhizobium sp. BK619 (assembly GCF_014195245.1). Lineage (NCBI taxonomy): Bacteria > Pseudomonadati > Pseudomonadota > Alphaproteobacteria > Hyphomicrobiales > Rhizobiaceae > Rhizobium > Rhizobium sp. BK619. The sequence continues at coordinate 144,488 of NZ_JACIBH010000017.1, forward strand.
TTTGGGAGGCTGATTTGGGGCAACCTGTAACACTCAAAGGTCAAATGCACGTCTGTCCAGCGTGTGATCCCGGCCCCAGGCTTCATGTCGGCGGACCGGTACAAACGACCAACCAAGACTTCGTCAAAGTTAACGGTATTCCTATCGCAACGGTGGGCGACAAGTGCCTGTGTACAGGCGTTCCAACTACGGCAGCGATCACTGGCGGGTCTTCGGTAGCGAAAATCAACGGCAAAGATGTTGCGCGTATGGGCGATTCCTGCGAGCACGGCGGCCGGCTCGTGCAAGGCGAGACTTGGCTGACATTTGAATAGTTGGACCCGGCGTTCCCTGCACGCCGGTCACGATATTCGGGAACCCAGTCGATAACGATCCCAGCCTCGGGGGGCACTACGACACCGCGGTTCCAATTTTCGCGATGTTCTATGGGTTGTCGGCCAACAGGATATATTCCGCTTAGATGGAAATGAATGGGAACGGATTGAGCATCCTGATCTTTAAAGCGGAACCTGTGTCGCCGACACATGCGACGGATGCTGCTACTGGCGGGGGGTAGCGGCATTAGCTTCCCGCGCAAGCTCTTTGGATCGGCCGTGGACAAAGGAGTAGATAATGAGCACCGTGATGTATGATGATGCGATCCACAGCCTGCGAGACAACGGGATCGACATTCTCGGGACCAAGAGCGCGACCGAAGAAGATTTGAAGCAGATCGAGACCCGGCTCGGCGTGTCGCTGCCGGTGTCGTATAAGAAGATGCTGTCCGAATATGGAGCGCTCGAGTTCGACACGGTTGAGATTTACGGTTGGCTCTCCCAAGGCATCGACGCGAAATTCATCACCAATGTTGTGTACGCCACGGAACGAGAACGCGCCGATGGCCGGATCAGCGAGACGATGATCCCGTTTCTGACGGCGGGTTATGGTCCCTTCTTTGTGATGGATTGCGCCGAGATGAACGCGGACGGCGAGGCGCCGGTCTACGAGGTGTCCGCTGGCGGATACGCGAACGGCAAGGACAAGCTCGCGGACAGCTTTGGCGAGTTCCTGCGCAACGAAGTGCGACGCACTCTGGACGCGCGCGCCCAAGGTGGTCCGGAATTCGATGGCGACGACGAGGATTCGCCACCGTCACGTGAATTCATCAGCGAATACTGGAAGGATCGGGCAAAGGACTTCGAATAAGTCCGACGCCTGACCGATAGTCCAACTGAGGCCGGGAGGGGGCGACCGAGTTTCCATGGCTGGTTATTTCGATCAACGGGGATTGGACGGAAATTATATGGCGTCTTACGTTTCCCTTAAAGGTCACAACCACACTTGCCCGATGGTTGAACCGGGACCCAAGCCGCATGTCGGCGCCGATTTCGCAAACGCAGACATTGGTGACCGTCGACGGCGTGCCGGTTGCCGTTGTCGGCGACAAATGCACCTGCGTGGTCGGCGGGCCCAATACGGTCAGCGGCGGCTCGTCGATCGTCTTTATCGAAGGCAAGGCCTTGGCCCGAATGGGGCTCGGTGCGCATGGTCGAGACAACGAACGGCCCGGGGTGGAATGCGGCGTATCGGGATCGAGATCCTGATGATCCCGACAGCATTGAAGCGCCAACCGATCTCAACGATGAGAAAGCCAGATTCTCCGCTGAGATCGCGGCATTGGCGACGGCTGTCCTGGGCGGAGATCTGACGCGGCGGATGAACGCCGACTACGCCGATCCGGATCTCTCGCGTTCGGCCATTATCCTCAATGAACTGATCACGTCGATTGGCGATAATCTGTCCGATTTCAACGACGCGATGGCCGCGCTCGCCCAGGGGGATCTCCATCGCGGCATGCGGGACAAACATCGCGGCGCCTTCGGACAATTGCAGAAGAACTGCAATCTCGCCCTGGCGACGGTCCGCACGGTGCTGGGCGAACAGGGTTCGGGCCGGTTCACAGAGAAGGCGACGAAATTTCGGCGGATGCTGGCGGGCGTCAGATCGAAGGGTGTGGCTTTCGAAATCCGGGCCTCCGATGATGAATCGAGGCCAATTCCTTCGCCTCCCCATGATCTCTGGCTGAAGCTTGTCGATGCGCTGGATGGTTTTTCGGCCTGAACAACGACCGCGCCACAGCCGCAATGGCCGTTGTGGCGCGCTGATGCGTTTCGTCGTCAGAAGGGATAATGCTGGGCGGAATCCTCCACCGTGATCCAGCGCAGATCGGTGAATTCTGTGATTGCCGCCTTGCCGCCGAAGCGGCCGTAGCCGCTGCCTTTGACGCCGCCGAAGGGCATCTGGGCCTCGTCATGCACGGTCGGACCATTGATGTGGCAGATGCCGGATTCGATGCGCGCGGCAACCGCCATTGCCCGCTGGATGTTGCGGCTGAAGACGGCCGATGACAGGCCGTACTCGGTGTCGTTGGCGATCCGGATTGCTTCCTCCTCACCCGAGACGCGAATGATCGGCTTCACCGGGCCGAAGGATTCTTCCGCATAAACCCGCATATCAGAGGTGACGTGATCGAGCAGCGTGGCCTCGACTACGGTGCCCGAGCGTTTGCCGCCGGCCACGAGTTTGGCGCCCTTGGCCGTCGCATCGGCGATCAGCTCTTCCATTTTCTTGGCGGCATCGAGGCTGATCAGCGAGCCGAGCACCACATGGCCGCGCGGATCGCCGGCCGGGAGCTGGCTGGCGCGGGCGGCGAGTTTGGCGACGAATTGATCGGCGATCGAGCTATCGACGATGATCCGCTCCGTCGACATGCAGATCTGCCCCTGATGCATGAAGGCGCCGAAAGTGGCGGCGTTGACCGCGCCGTCGAGATCGGCGTCGTCGAGGATAACCAGTGGGGCCTTGCCACCGAGTTCGAGAAGGGCGGGCTTGAGATGCTTGCCGCAGGTCTCGGCGATGATCTTGCCGACTTTGGTCGATCCGGTGAAGTTGACGCGCTTGACGGCGGGATGGGCGATCAGCGCGGCGACGATCTCGGGCGCATCCTCAGGCGCGTTGGTGATGACGTTGAGGACGCCGGCGGGCAGGCCCGCTTCGGTCAGCACCGTTGCGATCAGCCGGTGCGTGCCCGGGCATTGTTCGGATGCCTTGAGGATGGCGGTGTTGCCGCAGGCGATCGGCATGGCGATGGCGCGGGTCGCGAGGATGACGGGCGCGTTCCAGGGGGCAATTGCCAGGCAGACGCCGGCCGCCTGGCGAACGCCCATGGCGAGCGTGCCGGGTTTGTCGGAGGGGATGATTTCGCCTGCGATCTGCGTCGTCATGGCGCCGGCCTCGCGCAGAATGTTGGCGGCGAACATGACGTTGAAGCCAGCCCAGGGCGCGGTGGCGCCGGTTTCCTCGATCATCAGCTGGGTAAACTCGCCCACCTTGGAATCCATGATGTCGGCGGCCTTCATCAGGATCGCGCGGCGCTGCCCCGGGCCGGTCTTCGACCAGGCGGCAAAGGCGGCGGAGGCGGCATCGGCGGCGGCTGCGGCATCCTCCAGGCTCGCCGCGGCGGCGCGGCTGGCGAGCTTTTCGGTGAAGGGGTCGATGCGGTCATAGGTCCGGCCGTCGGAGGCCGGGCGGTCTGCGCCGTTGATCAGCAGGGAAATATTCATCGTAGGTCTCCTTAAGAAAAAACTAGAAGCCGAGGACGTCGGCGTTGATGGATGCTTCGAGGCCGCCGTCGGCGGCAAGATTGGCGCCGTTGATCCAGCGTCCGCCATCCGAGCACAGGAAGAGCACGGCGGGGGCAATATCGGCTGATGTGCCGGCGCGGCCGACGCGGGTGATGTCGCTATCGACCCTGGCATCGCCGAGCACGGCGCGGAACTGTTTAAGGATCGGCGTTTCCACCGGCCCGGGGCTCACCGCATTGACGCGGATGCCGCGCGCTTTGAACAACGGCTGATGGGCTGCGCGCATGGTCCAGAGCAGCAGCAACTCCTTGGAAAGCGGGTAGCCTTGCTCGTCCTTGAGGCCGTGTTCGGCGACGATCGCCGCCACATCCGGAAAGCCTTCGATCGATGTCAGCGATTTCGCCCGTTCGAGATTGGCGCGCCAGCCGTAGCCGGCGATCGAGGCGACGTTGACGATGGCGCCGCCTTCGCGCAGTCGCGGGGCGACGGCTTCCGACAAGGCGCGCAGACCGTAGAAATTGACCGCGAGCGTCGAGACGACGCCGGTATTGCCGGAAAGGCCGGCGACGTTGGCAAGCGCATCGAGACGCGCCGGGAGCCGCGCAACGATCTCGGCGACGCCCGATCGCGTGGACAGATCGCCCTTGATGAAGGCGGCGCTTCCATTGGCCGGTTCGCGCACATCGACGCCGATCACCTCAGCGCCCATCTGGCCGGCCAACTCAGCCGTCCGGGCGCCGATGCCCGAGGCCACGCCGGTCACCAGGATTGTTTTACCAAAAAGCATGAATGTCACCTTTCGCTGGAGAGACCGGAAAGCAAACCGGCTCATTCCTTCCATTTGATCTTGGTGGGACCGGGCAGTTTCAGCCGGTAGCCGACGGGCAGAAGCTGGAAGTCGAAGCGGCGCTCGATTTCGCCCCAGAGGCCGCGCGGCAGATAGAGCGAGAAGATCAGGGCGGTAGCGCCGAGGCCGATCAGGTACCAGACGCCGGCTGCGCCGAAGAAGGTTTCGATGACGAAGAACAGGATGGCGCCGAGAATCGCGCCCTCGAACTTGCCGATCCCGCCGACGAGCACCATGAAGATCATGTAGGCCGTCCACTGGACGCTGAAATAGGTCTTCGGCTGGAAGGTGGTGGCGGTCGCCAGCCACAGGCCGCCGGCAATCGCGATGCCGAAGGCGGCAAGCACGAAGAGCAGCCTCTTGGTCGCGATCACCCGTACGCCGACCGAGGTCGCCGCCTCTTCATTGTCGCGGATCGCCTGCATGGCGGCACCCGCGCGGCTGCGCATCAGAGTGAAGAGCGCGCCGAGCAGGGCCGCCATGGATGCGAGCGCAAGCCAGTAGATCATCGCCCGCCGCGTGCCGCTATCGTAGACGTTGAGCGAGATCAGCGACGTCCCGGTTTCCCCCTGGATCAGCCGGTCGAGGTTGACGAGCAGATGGGCGAGCTCGGCCACAACCCACATGCCGATTGCGAACTCGCCGCCCTTCAGCCGCAGCATGAACAGCGAAAGCGGGATCGACAACGCGCCGGTCACGATCGCGGCGGCAAAGACCGAGACGAAGGGATCGAGCCCGGCATCGGCAAGGCGGATGGTGAAATAGGCGCCGAGACCGAAGAACACCTGCTGGCCGACCGAGACGAGCCCGCCGAAGCCGGCGAGCGCATTCCACATAGCGGCCAGGATCACATAGATGAACAGGGCGGTCATCCTGTCGATCGCGCCGGCACCGAGCACGGCTGGGGCGACCGCCAGCAGGGCGAGAACCGCTGCCATGGAGCCGAGCGCTACCCGCGACGATTTCGTCCAGCGCTCGATCGAAATTCCGTTGGAGACGAATGTCATGTCGGGCTCCGAAGACGGGCGCGAAAGTTGAGGAAGGCGCCGAGCTTGTCGAGTTGAGGCATGCCAAGCCGGGACAGCCTGACGAAGAGAACGAGCAGGAAGACGGCATGGCCGCCGATCAGGAAACCTTGCGGATGCAGCTGCGCGCCGAGCGACTGGGCAAGGCCGAGCACGATGCCGCCGGCAAGCGTGCCCCAAAGCGATCCCGCTCCGCCGATGACGGCCGCCTCGAAGGCAAAGAGAAGTTGCGGGCCGCCCGCATAGGGGCTAAAGGTCGCCCGCATTCCGAGAAAGGCGCCGGCAATCCCGATCGTGACCATGGTGATGGCGGTGGCGACTGCATTGACCCTGCGCGCATCGATGCCGACGAGCCCCGCCGTATCGGGATCTTCGGCCGTGGCGCGGATGGCGCGGCCGAGCGCAAAGCGGCTGAGGAAGAATTGCAGCGCGCCGAGAACGAGGACCGCCGTCACCATCATCATCACCGCAAGCTTGCCGACGAAGATATGGCCGGGTAACTGCCAGGATGCATAGGACAGGTTGCCGATGAAGGGCGCGAGCGATCTTGTGTCGGCGCCAAACTGTTCGAACAGCAGATTGTCGATGACGATCGACAGGCCGAAGGTCGTCAGGATCGGCAGCAGCGTGCCGCCGCGGGCGCTGCGTTCGAGAATGAAGCGCTGCAGCAGCCAGCCGAGCACCGCCATGACCGGCAGCACGATCAGCAGGCCGGCGAAAGGCGGGATGCCGGCTTTGGCGGCAAGCAGCCACAGCCCGTAGGCGGCTGCGACTGCCAGGCTGCCATGCGCGAGATTGATGATCCGCATGACGGAGAACATGAAGGACAGGCCGCAGGCGATGACGGCGTAATAGCCGCCGAGCAGGAGGCCCTGGATCAGCGTGTTGATCATGATGCGCTCCTTTCGCCGGCTGCTCGGTGCAATCCGAAATAGGCCTGGGTGACATGCTCGCGGGTGACGGCGGTGGCCGGCCTGTCGAGGACGATGCGTCCCTCCAGCATGCAGATGACCCGGCTTGCGACAGCCATGGCGCGGGCGAGATCCTGCTCGACGAGCACGATCGTCGTTCCCGAGGTCAGCAATGCCTGCAGCTGGGCGTAGACGCGGTCGACGACCAAGGGTGACAGCCCGAGCGAGACTTCATCCAGCAGCAGAATATCCGGGTTGCTCATCAGCGCTCGGCCGATCGCGGTCGCCTGCTGTTCTCCGCCCGAGAGATGCCCGGTTTTGGCGTGACGGCGGGGTTTCAGGTTCGGAAAGGCATCGAGGACGCGATCGATGCTCCACTCGCCCTTGCGCCCGCAGCTCTTTCCGAGAAGCAGGTTCTCTTCGACGGTCATCTGCGAAAACAGCCGCCGGCCTTCCGGCACCAGGGCGATGCCTTTGGCGATCCGTTTGTGGGAGGGGATCGGGGCCAGGTCTTCATCGTCGAGAAGGATCTGCCCGGAGGAGGGAAGATGGGCGCCGGCGATCGATCTGAGCAGCGTCGTCTTGCCCGCGCCGTTGGCCCCGACCAGCGCCAGCACCTCGCCCTTGGCGATATCGAAACTGACCCCGCGTACCGCCTGCAGCAGGCCGTGACGGACGTCGAGGTCGCGGATGGAAAGTAGGCTCATGCCGGCGTCCCTCCAAGATAGGCTTTGACGACCTCGGCATTGCTCATGACCGCTTTCGGCTCGCCATCGGCAATGATCCTGCCGGCGTCCATGCAGATCAGCCGTTCCGCCACCTGCAGCAGGATATGAACGATATGCTCGATCCAGACGATGCCGATACCGCGGCGGCGCAATTCGAGAATGGTTTCCACGAGCTCGCTCGCCTCGCCGTCGGTGAGACCGCCGCCGATCTCGTCGAGCAGCAGCAGCCGCGGCTGCGTGGCGAGCGCGCGGGCAAGCTCCAGGCGTTTGCGATCGAGCAAGCCGAGCGTATCTGCCGGGCGGTTGGCCACCCCAAGCATGCCGCAGAGCGACAGCGAATCCACCACACGCTCATAGGCTTCGTCGCGGCTTGCGGCATGACCGTGCGATGCGGCGACGAAGACATTTTCGAAGGTCGTCATGCCGCTGAAGGGTTTGGGCACCTGATGGGTCCGCACCAGCCCGGAACGGCAGCGTTCCGCCGCCGTCCGGCCGGTGACATCGACACCATCGAAAGTGATGGTTCCGGCACTGGGCGGGAAGGCGCCGGCGAGCACGGAGAGCAGCGTCGTCTTGCCCGCGCCGTTCGGCCCGACAATGCCGACGGCATCGCCATCGCTCATGGAAAAATCCAGGTTTTCCAGGACGATGAGCGCGCCGAACTGCTTGTGGATCCCTTTGGCCGAGAGAAAGGCTCCTCCCGGCCGATTTTGAGCTAGCTGCTGCACTATCCGTTATCCGTTGTAAGCGATGAGCTTGGCGCCGACCGGGACATTGGGGTCGGTGGCGTTTTCGGTGACGACATAGTCGAGCGCGAATTTCGAGCCCTCGGCCGCCTTCACCCATTGCGTGCCGATGATCGGTCCCGGCGAGACGTTGGCGACCGGGCCGCTGGTGAAGTCGACCTTGCCGGCGATCGTCGTGGTCTTCAGCGTGGCGAGCGCCTTGGCGACCGCCTCCTTGCTCTTGACGTCGGTGCTCGCCTTCAGCGCGTCGAAGCCGGCATCGAGAAGCGCAAGGCTGGCGCCGAGCTGCTGCGTCCACTGTTTGCCGCTGGCCGCTTCATAGCCGTCGGCAAGCTCGGTTCCCGAGACGCCGGTCAGCGTCGACTTATAGGGGAAGGCCTTGTGCCAGTAGGCGGCGCTGCCGATGTTCATGCCGAGATCACCGAGCGCCTCGATATCGGAAGGAAACAGGCCTGTCTTGGCAACCTGGCAGATCTTGATCTGCTGGGTCAGACCCTGCTGTGCCGCCTGGCGCCAGAAGGCGGCGAAGTCGGGCGGTATCGGGAAGGAGTTGAAGATCTCCACGCCCTCCTGGCGGAAGAGGGCGATCTGCGCCGTGAAATCGGTGGTTCCGGTTTCATAGGCGCCGGGATCGACGATGGTGAAGCCCGCCTTGGCAAGTGCCGGCGCCAGATGGGCGCGGATCGCATTGCCGTCGGCGTCGTTCGGGTACATGACGCCGACCTTCTTGTTAGTCTCGATCAGGTTCCACTGCGAAACATAGGCCTTGTGGAACTCTTCGACGCCGAAGCCGAAATGGTAGGTCCACTTGAAGGGTGAGGGTGCGCCCGGCTTGGCGCCGCGGCCGAAATACCAGGCTTCCCAGGGCATGACCGTCGACAGGCACGGAATGCCGGCTGCCTCGCAGGCGTCGGCCACCGGATTGATGGTTTCCGGCGTCGAGACGGCGAGCATCAGGTCGATCGCCTGATTGTTGATCAGGTCCTTCGCCAGCTGGCCGGCGCGCGACGGGTCGGACTGGGTGTCCTGGTCGAGAATATCAACCTTCCAGGTCTTGCCGCCGGCCTGCAGGCCGTTGGCCAGCGCCTTGCGCGCCAAATCGAGCACATAGCCATCCGTCTCGCCGAAGCCGCCGAGAGGGCCGGTGCGCGGGCTGATGAAGCCGACCTTCAAAGTGTCGCCGCTCTCGGCAAAGGCCGTGCGGCCGGAAAGCGCCAGGGCTGCGCTGCCTGCCGCGGCCGATGCGATGAAGGAGCGGCGTGTGAGCGATGCCGCGTTGAGTTTTCCGTTCATGAAATCATTCCTCCCTCTCGAGACGGGCCTCCCGCCCGTTTCCATTGTTCACCCCACCGATCTGAATTCAGATCGGGTATTGCCGTTTTCCCGATGCGATGGTGACCCATCGGAGCTCGGTGAATTCATCGATCGCCGCCTTGCCGCCGAAGCGGCCGTAGCCGCTCGATTTGACGCCGCCGAACGGCATTTGCGGCTCGTCGGAAACCGTGGCTTCGTTGATGTGGCAGATGCCGGATTCGATCCGCATGGCGACGGCCAAGGCCGCATTGACATCGGCACTGAAAACCGCCGCAGAGAGCCCGTATTCATTGTCATTGGCGACCGTCACGGCCTCGTCGATGTTGCCGACCCGGATGATCGCCGCGACCGGCCCGAAGCTCTCCTCGCGGTAGACGCGCATGGCAGGGGTGACGTGATCGATGACGGTCGCATCCATCAGCGTGCCGTGGGCCTCGCCGCCGCAGACGAGGACCGCGCCCTTCTGCAAGGCATCGTCGACGAGCGACCTGACGCGGCGCACGGCCTCTGCGTTGATCAGCGTCCCGAGCGGCGTGTTGCCGTCTCCGGGGTGGCCTGCGACGAGGGTCGCAGCTTTCATCCGGAATTTGCCGACGAAGCCGTCGGCAATTTCGTCCATGAGGATGATCCGCTCGGTGGACATGCAGATCTGGCCCTGGTTCATGAAGGCGCCGAAGGCTGCGGCACTGACCGCCTCGTCGATATCGGCGTCGGCAAGGACGATGAACGGCGCCTTGCCGCCGAGTTCGAGCAGGCAGCGCTTCAGGTGCCTTGCCGAGGTTTCGGCGATGATCCTGCCGACACGGGTGGAGCCGGTGAAATTGATGCGGCGCACGGCCGGGTGTGCGATCAGGGCATCGACGACGGCGGCGGCATCGCTCGGCGCATTGGAAACGACATTGACGACGCCGCGCGGGAAGCCGGCGTCGCGCAGGATGTCGCCGATCAGGCCATGGGTCTTCGGGCAGAGTTCCGAGGCTTTCAAGACAACGGTGTTGCCGCAGGCAAGCGGCATGGCGACGGCGCGGGTGCCGAGAATGATCGGCGCATTCCAGGGGGCGATGCCGACGCAGACGCCGGCCGGCTGGCGCACCGCCATGGCGAGGCTTCCAGGAATGCCTGACGGAATGAGTTCGCCCGAGATCTGCGTGGTCATCGCGGCCGCCTCGCGAAGAATATCTGCACCGAGCCCGCAATTGATCATCGCCCATTGCGCCGTGGCGCCGGTTTCGCCGGTCATGGCGGCAATGAGTTCCGGCGTACGGGCCTCCAGGAGATCGGCGGCCGCGTTCAACAGCCTGCGCCGTTCGCCCGGGCCGGTCTGCGACCAGTCGGGAAATGCGGCGGCGGCAGCATTGGCCGCCCGCGTCATGTCGGCGACGGATCCCGCCGACGCGATCGTTGCGACATCGCCGGTCAGCGGATCGATGCGTTCGAAGGTCGCCCCTTCGGAAGCATCCAGCGCCTCGTTGTTAATCATCAGCTTCGCCGAAAACACCGTTTCACTCCGCATTGTTGCCATGGGGAGAAGACGAGCGGACGCCACAGCCCGAAGGCTGTCCAAGCGTTGCTGCGTCTGTCGGAATGCCTCCTCCCAAAGGCTGATGACGCTAAGGTTACGCCGATCAATTGCGGATGGAATGCGATTTATTGGGTTAATATTGTAATTATCCGGCGATTGCCCCAATGTCGGGTGGAAGCGGAGGAGAGGCGTTGGCGACGGATGGCGGCATTCATCATTATGCCAGGGGCGAGTGGCATGCGCCGTCGCTGTCGCATCGGCGCATCCGTTTGCAAAAGGGACTCTATGCCGATTTCTACCATTTCCTGCTGCTTGGGGAGGGGCGGGTCGAGCTTCATTTTGACAGTGGCGAAGATCGGTCGTTGCGGGGGCCGCTGCTTGCCTTCCTGCCGCCACAGGCACGATGCGACCTGTCGATTTCCGCCGGAACCGCGGCCCATCTGATCGGAGCCTCGGCGCAGGTCATGGTCGATGCCATCGGCGACAAGGTGGAATCCTACTCGCTGCGCATCTTCACAGAGCAACGCAAGCTGGTCGAGGCGCGGGACCTTTTGCTGGTGGCTGAAATCAGCCCGTTGATTTCAGGCTTCGTGCGGGAGCTCGCCGATCCCTCCCGTTCCTCCTGGATGGTTGCGTCGGCCTATATGCGGCTGATCCTGATGACGCTGTGGCGCGGTTCCGACGGCGAGAGAAGCGAGCCGCGCGGGCAGGGCGAAACCGGATCGATCCTGCAGCGATATCGGCAACTGGTCGAGGCCGGTTTCCGCCAGCATCGGCCGATCAGCGACTATGCCGCGGAATTGGGCGTCACCGCGGACCGGCTTCATTCGATCTGCCGGAGGGCGCTCGGCCGCTCGCCGATCCAGCTTCTGCATGAGCGCGTTGTGCAGGAGGCAAGGCTGAGATTGGAGCGCTCGGCCCGCAATATCCAGGAAATCTCCGACAGCCTCGGCTTTCGCGACCCGACCTATTTCAGCCATTTCTTCAAACGCAAGACCGGCCTTTCCCCCGCCGGCTACCGCGAGATCGCCCGCGCTGCCGCCGGTTCGGAAAACGGCATGCTCTCCTCAGGCTATGCCGACTGGCCTTAGGCTCGAGGCTTATTGGTCAAAGCTGGAATTTGCCGGTCTTGGATCGCAGATCACATTGATATGGAAGCCCCAACAGATGGAGGACTGCAATGCGCCAATAGTAACCGTCACAACGGATCGGGTGAACCTGCTTTCGCGCCGAAAGCCGTCGGTCGGCTTCCGGGCTCTGATTTTCGAAAGCAGACCTTGAGCCTGGCGGGTGCGTGATCTGACGCGAAGTGGACGTTCGGTCGCCCTCGGCCGAACGCACGCGCCGACGCCCCCCCTTCGCAAGTCCGAAATCCTTGGTTTCAGTCCCATCATTTCAGCTATAAGGTGGGAGACATCGCCCAAAGGGGATTCAAGGCCAATGCCCCCAGAGAAGAAGGACCGTTCGCCTGTTGCGCTGGAACAGCGCGACATAAGCGCCGACCAGCGCATGTTCTCACCTTCCGTTGCGCGAAATTCGGCGCCGATCCTCGCGATCCTAAAACGTGTCCTTCCAACACGTGGCACCGTGCTGGAGATTGGATGCGGGACCGGCGAGCACGCCGTGTGTTTTGCGGGAGCAATGCCCAACCTCACCTGGCAGCCGAGCGATCCGGATGCCGACGCCCGCACCAGCACGTCTAGCTGGATCAAATTCGCAGGGCTCAAGAATGTGCTGGCCCCGCGGGATATTGATGTGTGCTCAGCGCAATGGGGCGTCGAACAAACGGGGCATTTTGACGCCATCGTGTCGATCAATATGATCCATATCGCGCCATGGGCGGCGAGCTTAGGATTGTTCGCAGGAGCTGGCCGTTTGCTTCACGCTGGTGGGCTTCTTCTTCTCTACGGCCCATTCATGCGTGACGGGGCACACAACGCCCCCTCGAACGCTGCTTTCGACGCGGCTCTAAAGGAGCGTAGCCCATCCTGGGGTGTGCGTGATATCGCTGATCTTGAACAAGTGGGTGAGGCCGCTGGACTTAATCTCCGCCAGACGATCGAGATGCCTACCAACAATATGTTGCTGGTCTTCTCCAACGGTAGCGTCTGAACGACAAGCGGGCGCGAAAGAGACGTTGGCCCATAGCAGCATTCGGGCCCATTGCTGCCGTTCGAGCTCGATCCGAGGAACGTGCGGTATGTGCTAGAATGGGACCGAAGATCGAACGCGACAGACGCACTGCGAGGGGCGGTGTGATCGAACCGGATTTCGCGTGACCGAGTTCCAACGTTGTGCTCTTGGAAGGGGAGACGAGGACGATGCCGACACCAGAGAAACCCAGTCTAATAATTCGACAGAAGTCCCCACCAAACATCGAGTTTCCGTTTGCGTCGCTCTCCGATTGGCTGATCCCAACCGAGCTGTTCTTCGTGCGAAACCATTTCCCGTCGCCGGACCTCGATGCGCGAGACTGGAGATTGCGCGTTGACGGGGCGGTGGAGCGGCCGATCGAACTTGACCTCGACAGCATCAAGGCGATGCGGAGCACGACTTTCACCGCCGTCGTCGAGTGCGCAGGGAACGGGCGCGTCCACTATGTGCCGCCGAAGGAGGGGTTGCAGTGGCAGAACGGAGCCGTCGGCAATGCTGCGTGGACAGGTGTTCCCCTGCGCGAGATTTTGGAAATGGCGGGCGTCAAGCCAACCGCACGTGAAGTTCTGCTCGTAGGCGCAGACAGCGGCATCGTCGACACGAACAAGAAAACGGCTTCTCCCGGCCCCATCGCTTTTGCGCGCAGTTTACCGCTTGAGAAGGCCATCGCTGACAGCACGATGCTTGCCTATTCGATGAACGAGGAGCCGTTGACGCGCGATCACGGCTACCCGTTGCGCGCGGTCGTGGGTGGCTGGTTCGGCATGGCTTGGGTCAAGTGGATCACGCATATCACGGTTGTGGAGCAACCGTTCCTTGGCTACTGGCAGGCGCGCGACTATTTCCGTTGGGAGCGTAGCCTCGGGGAACCCAGGCTGGTCCCCCTCGCGGAGATGGAGGTCAAAGCGCAGATCGCGCGTCCCGCGCAGGGCGCGCGTCTCATCGCCGGCCAACCGTACCGGATTTTCGGAGCCGCCTGGAGCGGAGAGGCTGCTGTCCGGCAGGTGCAGGTCTGCACCGGAGATGGCAGGGGCTGGCGCGAGGGACGGCTCCTCGAAACAGAACGTCCCTTTGCATGGCGCTTGTGGGAGTACATGTGGACCCCTGAAGACGTGGGGCCATATACACTGCGATGTCGCGCGATCGATGCGGCGGGGTGCGTGCAGCCCGACCTCCCGCATTCCGACTGCGAGAGCTATGCGGCCAATTGGATCGTTCCTGTGGAGGTTACGGTCGTTCCCGAGCCACAGACCTACGAGGAGGAATTCGTGATCTAATCACCCGCATGGGGCGGAATGGCGGCTTTTGGCGCAACTGCGACCCGCGTTGTCACTGCGTGATTTCCGCTTTGCAGCAACTACTACCTGTGGCTCGATGACCATTATGGGCGCGCGTCCCCCCGGACATTCACCCTTAATCCAAATGTACCGAATACTAACCTTGATCAGGTGAGCTCGCTGGCTGACCGCACCCAGGTAGAGTGTCTTCTCACCGTATTGAAGGCCGTGATAAAGAGGGCTCATGGGCATCAAGAACTATCTGATCGAAGGCGGCTCGGGGACTGGAAAGACGTCTGTCGCTACCGAACTGGAGCGGCGGGGCTACCATGTCGTCCATGGTGACCGCGTTTTGGCCTATGTCGGCGACCCCGAGACAGGCCAGGCGCTCGCAGGACCACCTGAAGGGGCAGACCGTATCGCCTGGGGACACGCTCACTGGATCTGGCCTGTCGACAAGGTCCGAGCCATCGCTGCCGACACCACCCGCCCTGCCACGTTCTTTTGTGGCGGTTCGCGCAATTTCCACAAATTCCTCGACCTGTTCGATAAGGTTTTCGTGCTCGACATCGACGTTGAGACGTTGAACCGACGGCTGGATGGGCGCCCGAACGAGCCAGGTTTCGAGCCGGCCGAGCGGGCCCTGGTGCTCCGCTACCATCGTAGCCGGGAGCATCTTCCCGCCGGCAATAATATCGACACGGCAAATACCATCCCAAGTGTCGTCGACGATATCCTCGCTAAACTTACCTGAAGCCCGACAGGAGCACTTCTGCAGCTGTCGGTCGCGCGCCAGACGATTTTCTGCTGCCGCCGCCGGGGTGCGGTCTACGGCATGGAACGTTCGGAATGCTTGCGTTTCCTGTGCGAGCTGGCTATATACTGAACTAAATGGTTCAGTATCCAGGCCTTCCCCTCGATCTCTCGTTTGCGGCGTTGTCCGATGCGACCCGCCGCGGGATCATCGATCAGCTTGGGCGGGGCGACGCCTCGATCACCAGTCTCGCGGATAAGTTCCAGATGACGCTGACCGGTATGAAGAAGCACGTCCAGGTTCTCGAGCGAGCGGGGCTCGTCGTCACGCAGAAGGTCGGGCGGGTGAGAACCTGCACGCTTGGGAAACGCGGCCTCCAGGCGGAGGCCGAATGGATCGAGGCGCATCGCAAGCTCTTCGAGGCCCGCTTCGAAGCATTGGACGAAATCATCAGCGAAATGAAACAGGAGGGAAGCGATGACTGAGCAAGTTAACAGTGCAGATGGTGCGCAGAACCGCACGTCAGTCGAGCGCAGAGGAGATCGCGAACTGTTGGTAACGCGGATATTCAATGCGCCGCCGAGCACGGTTTACAAGGCGTGGAGCCGGCCCGAGCTGTTCCAGCGCTGGTGGGTGCCAAAATCGGTATCCGGCGTTTCGCTCGTATCGTGCGATATGGACGTTCGTACCGGCGGCAAATATCGGCTGGAATTCGGCGCCGACGGTTCGGACACCATGGCCTTCTACGGCAAGTATCTCGAGGTCGTGCCGAACGAGCGCATCGTCTGGACCAACGACGAGGGCGAAGAAGGTGCGATCACGACCGTGACCTTCGAGGACCAAGGCGGGAGGACACTATTGAAATTCCACGAAATTTATCCGTCCAAGGAGGCGCTTGAGGAAGCACTGCAGGGCTCGGCGGCCGCATTGTCGGAGCAGTTGGAGCAGCTCGACGAATTGCTTTCCAGCATAGGCGAGTAGCGCGGGTCGGGAAACTCGCCTCGAGGGACGTCTGCTCTCGGGAAGCGACTCCACCGGCCTTTCTCACCGTCTTGAGGGCGCGAAACAGCCGTTGAACTAACTGATATTTGATGATCGCTTCCGGCCGTTAGCGGTAACTGCTGAAGTTCACTTGACCTCGAAGAGCAGAACAACCTCACGACAGTGCGAAGATTTTGACCTCTCTGCCGATGCCCTGAAGTTCCGCCATTCGCGAGGCGGAGTTTATGCCGCTGTCGCGCAGGATCTCCGAAACCTTGATATCGCCGACGATCGCCTCCGTCGTCATGATGACATTGGGATCGGCAAGGCCCTGGACGCGCGAGGCGATATTGACGGTCTGGCCGAAATAATCCTGCCGGTCGTTCAGGTTGACCGCGAGGCATGGTCCCTCATGGATGCCGATCTTAAGGAGAAGATCGTCGCTGCCGTGTTCGGCATTCAACCGAAGCATTGCTTCCCGCATCCTGAGCGCGGCTGCCACCGCGCGGTCCGGGCTCGGGAAGGTCGCCATTACGGCATCGCCGATGGTTTTGACGACAGCTCCCGCCTCGGTGGCGACGATCTCGTGAAGAACGCGGAAATGCGCCCGCACCAGATCGAAAGCGGCAAGATCTCCGACGCGCTCGTAAAGTGCGGTCGAGCCCCGTAAGTCGGTGAAGAGGAAAGTCAGGCTGGTGATCTTGAGGCGCTGGTCGACGTCGAGCGTGTCGGTCCGATAGATGTCGCGGAAGCTCTGGTTGGTCAGCAGGCGCTTGGCCGTCAGAAAAGGCCGCCGGCGGCCCAAGAGATCATGCAGCTCATCTCCCGCAATACAGACATTTGGCACCACACGGCGATCGGTGTGGTTCTCGAGGGCGAGCCGCAGCAAGCCCGGGCGCAGCGTCACGGTATCGTTCAGTGCATGCCCCCGGCTGATGACCATGGAGAGGTTTTGGCGCTCACCGGTGGGCTCGCCCTGCACATCGATGAACTGCGCCGAGTGCGTGACCGCATCGAAGATGATGACGAATTGCGAAGGCAGCTGCAGCGAGACGAAAGCCTTCTCGCCCGGCGCCAGCTCTATCATTTCCAGCAGGATGCGTTGAAACTTTGCCTCCAGATCCTCCGGCAGGTCGACGCCGGAGCTGAAGAAGATCTGGCGGTAATATTCGAGCGGAGGCAGCCGGTCGGGATCATGGGCGGCAATCCGGCGCACGCGCGGACTGACGGTGAAGGTGACCTCGACCATCTCGTCGAGGGTCGGTTCGTATCCGGCGGCGCACAGCGCGCAGTGGTATGTGTCCTGGACGACGCCTTTCAGGGTTGCGCCGCTGTCGAGGACGCCGCCGCATCCCGGGCAAAGCACATTCCAGGTCATTTCGAATGCGCCTATGCGGGCGGCATGGAGAAGCGCTGCGATCGTTTTCTCTTCATCGAGATGATGCTTTTCGGCAAAGGCCAGCGCATTGATGCGATTGAGATCGCGATCCGAGCCATGCTTGACGACGTTTTCGATGCACTCGACCGTCTGCGGGTCAGCCGCCTGCCGCAGGGTGGCAAAAAGCACGTCCATTTCACTCATGAGACAAGTCTCCGTGTGCAGAACCCACGGCGGACGACGCCTGGACAGGGATCATAACACGGGACTTTCCCAATAGAAATCTATAGGCTTGGATGCCACGTTCTTCCCAAGCGGAAGCGGGGTCAGTGCCCCTTATAGATCCGCTTCAGCGCCGCCAGCAGCGCCTCCATTTCGTCTGATGAAAACAGGTCGATGAAACGCCGTTCATGCGTATCGATCAGTTTGCGCGCCCGCGTGAGCATTGCCTGGCCGGCTTTGGTCAGATGCAGGTCCTGGCGCCGGCGGTCGGCCGCGGAAGGATGGCGCTCGATGAAGTCGCGGGCTGCCAGCCGGTTGACGAGGGCCATCATCGTCGCGCGGTCGGTGCCGAGCGTATTGGCAAGGTCGATTTGCGAAGCGCCCGGATTGCCGGCGACGAGTTCCATCACCGCGAGCTGCTTCTGCGTCAGCCCAAGCTCCTCCATGGTTTCGGCAAAATCGCGATAGATCGCCACATGCGCCATGCGCAGATGGAAGCCCAGGAGATCGCCGAGCCGGCCGACGTCGAGCGGCGGCATAACGGAGGCCTCCTCGGCTTCGATTTCGTCCTGCGGTGGTTTTGTGGCCATCATTCGTCTCGCTTCGTTCAGGCGCCATAACCATCAAAATCAGCGGGTTAGTCAATATCCCTATTGCTATGCCCGGGATATTTCCCGCGCCTCTTCGGACGCTGCGATTTGTCGAAAACAGCCTCTTGCATCTCACCGGGAAAAGATATTAGTATGTGTTGCATACAAATTTGCCTGCGGCGGAGGAGCGGCGGGCATGGGAGGAGAATATGGCGCATTCCTTTTCCGGGAGGGCTTCGTCGGCGGATTGCGGGCTGGTGACGGATGATCCCATCCTCTACCGCGCCCGCGTCGCGGGGGATGGTCAGGCTCTGTTCGAGATCGCCACCGGCCGGCAACTGACGTATGCCCAACTCGATCTGCGGATCGCTCGTTGCGCCGGCCTTCTGAACGCTATGCTCGCCGCGCGGCGGGACGGAGCGCGTGTCGCCATGCTGGCGCGCAACTCGATGGACTCGATCGTGCTCGCCTTTGCCTGCCAGCGTGCCGGCGCCATCTACGTGCCGCTCAACTGGCGTCTCAATGCCGCCGAGCTTCGGCCGATCCTTGCCGATTGCGCGCCGGCGCTCCTCGTACACGACGAGGAGTTTTCGGCGGCCGTGGCGAGCCTTGCCGACGCCGATCCCGAGATGACGGTGATCTCGACGGCCGATGGCCCAACTGGCCTTGCGGCGCGGATCGAGGCGAGCCTTCCGATGAAGCCCGTGTCCGCCGATGCCGATGGAGCCTGCGTCCTTCTCTATACGTCGGGCACGACAGGACAGCCGAAAGGCGTCGTCATCACCCGCCGCAACGCGTTTTTCGCTGCCGTCAATTTCTCCTTCGTCGGCGAGATCGGGCCGGGATCTGTTGCTCTGTGCGACCTGCCGTTCTTTCATACGATCGGGCTGATTGCGGTGGCGCGCACCACATTGATGCTGGGCGGCACGCTTGTCGTTTCCGATCGCTTCACCCCGGGGCGGACGCTCGCAGCCCTTGCCGACCGTGAGCATGCCATCACCCATTATTTCGCCGTGCCGCAGATCGCGCTCGCCTTGCGTAACGATCCCGCCTATAGCGCTGCGGCTCTCTCCGGCCTGCACGCGCTTTTCGTCGGCGGCGCGCCGCTGACGCAGGCGCTGATCGAAAGCTATCTCGCCGATGGCGTTGCGCTGGTCAACGGTTACGGCATGAGCGAGGCGGGAACGGTGCTGCATGTGCCGATCGACCGGCGCGCGGTGCAGGATAATCCCGGCAGCGTCGGTCTGCCGGCGCCCTTGCTCGACATTCGCATCGTCGGCGAGGATGGCCGCGACGTCGGGGAAGGCGAGATCGGCGAACTCTGGCTGCGCGGGCCGGCGGTAACGCCGGGCTACTGGAACAAGCCGCTGGAAAGCGCAGCCGCTCTCAGCGATGGCTGGTACCGCACCGGCGACCTCGGCCGGCGCGAAGCCAACGGCTTCTATCGCATAGTCGACCGCTTGAAGGACATGTATATCAGCGGCGGCGAGAACGTTTACCCCGCCGAGGTCGAAGCCGCACTCGCAAGCCAGCCCGATATTCTCGACGTCGCGGTGGTCGGCATTCCAGACGTCAGATGGGGCGAATGCGGCATTGCTTATGTCGTGCTACGGCCGGGTGCTGCGGCAACAGCCGAGACGATCGCCGGCCATTGCGCTGCGAGGCTTGCCGCCTTCAAGCGCCCGGCGCGCATCCTCTTCGTCGAAACCATTCCCCGCACTGCCTCCGGCAAGGTGCAGAAACATGTTCTGCGCCGGCTGCATTCCGACGAAATCCTTCAACCACAGGCCTGATCAAGCGGCCCCGGCATTCATGCCGAAACCAATGGAGTGATCTGATGACTGAAAACCAATCGCCGGTTCTGGTCGAATTCGACAATGGCATCGCCTTCGTGACCCTCAACCGCCCTGAAAAGCGCAACGCGATGAATCCGGCTCTCAATGCCCGGATGCTCGAGGTGCTCGACGAACTCGAGGGCGACGAGCGCTGCGGTGTCCTCGTGCTGCGCGGTGCCGGCCAATCCTGGTCGGCCGGCATGGATCTGAAGGAATATTTCCGCGACAATGACGACAAGCCGCGGAATGCCACGCTGAAGGCGCGGCGCCAATCCGGAGGCTGGTGGAGCCGGCTGATGTATTTCGAAAAGCCGACGATCGCCATGGTCAACGGCTGGTGCTTCGGCGGCGCTTTCACGCCGCTCGTTTCCTGCGATCTCGCCATCGCTGCCGAGGAGGCGAATTTCGGCCTTTCCGAAATCAACTGGGGCATCCTGCCGGGCGGCAACGTGACCCGCGCGGTCGCCGAAGTGATGCGCCATCGCGACGCGCTCTACTACATCATGACCGGCGAACTCTTCGGCGGGCGCAAGGCGGCTGAAATGGGTCTCGTCAACGAGGCCGTGCCGCTCGCCGAGCTCGAAACCCGCGTCCGCAAGATCTGCGCCGGCCTGCTCGAAAAGAACCCGGTGACCCTGAAGGCCGCCAAGGACACCTATAAGCGCGTGCGCGACCTGCCATGGGATCTCGCCGACGATTACATCTACGCCAAGCTGGAGCAGATGCTGTTTCTCGATAAGACCAAGGGGCGCGACGAGGGGCTGAAGCAGTTCCTCGACGACAAGACCTATCAGCCGGGGCTCGGCGCCTACAAACGCAGCCGCTGAGGAAGCGAACCCGATCCGCCGGGACGCGCGCGGGCCGATCATCGGGAGGAGGATAGAATGAAAATCCATGCCGCGGTGGCGCGTGCGCCGCATATGCCGTTTTCGCTGGAAAGTCTCGATCTGGAGGAGCCGCGTGAGGGGGAAATCCTGGTTCGCGTCGTCGCCACCGGGGTTTGCCACACCGACATCGTCATGCGCGACCAGCATCTGCCGGTGCCGCAGCCGGTCGTGCTCGGCCATGAAGGTGCTGGGGTTGTCGAACGTGTCGGGCCGGGCGTTACCAAGGTGGTGCCCGGCGATCATGTGGTCATGACCTTCAATTCCTGCGGTCATTGCCCGAGCTGCAATGATCACGAGGAGACCTATTGCCATGAATTCTTTCCGCGCAATTTCTTCGGTGCGCGCGCCGACGGTTCGAGCGGGCTCTCCTACAGAGGGGAGCGGGTGAACGGCAATATTTTCGGGCAATCTTCCTTCGCCAGTCACGCGCTCTGCCATGAGCGCAATATCGTCAAAGTGGCTGAATATGCCGATTTGGCGCTGCTCGGGCCGCTTGCCTGCGGCATCCAGACCGGCGCCGGCGCGGTCATGAATGCACTGAAGGTCGAACCCGGAAAGGTGCTTGCGGTCTTCGGCATGGGTTCGGTCGGTCTTGCGGCCGTGATGGCGGCAAGGATCGTCGGCGCTTCCCGGATCATCGCCGTCGATGTCAACGAGGCGCGGCTGGCGCTTGCCGCCGAACTCGGCGCCACCGACATCGTCAACGGTAAGACGGGTGATGCGGTTGCCGCGATCATGGCGCTGACCGGCGCCGGCGTCGATTATTCGATCGATGCCTCCGGCGTGCCTGCCGTCATCGATCAATGCGTCCGCGTGCTGGCGCCGCGCGGCACCTGCGGCATCGTCGGCGCCTCGCCCCACGGCGCGACGCTGACGCTCGACCTCACCCATATTCTGTCCGGGGGACGCCGGGTGCGCGGTATCGTCGAAGGCGATTCCAATCCGGACGTGCTGATCCCTCTGCTGATCGACCTTCACAGGCAGGGCCGCTTCCCCTTCGACAGGCTCGTCACCTTCTATGATTTCGCCGACATCAACCAGGCGGTCGAGGATTCGGAAAAGGGCATCGTGCTGAAACCGATCGTGCGCCAGCCGGCCGCCTGACATCGTTCAAGGGAGGAAACAATGAACACCGTCACCCCAATCGTCACCGATACCAGTCCCGATGCCATGAAGGCGCTGCTTGCCCTGCAAAGGGCGTCCTTCCTGAAGGAAGGGCCGCCAGCCATCGAAACCCGCATCGATCGCATCGACCGCGTCATCGCCCTTCTTGTCGACCATAAGGATGCGATTGCCGGAGCGCTGTCGGAGGATTTCGGCAGCCGCAGTGTCGAGGCAAGCCTGCTGCTCGACGTTTTCACCTGCGTCGGTTCGCTCAAATATGCCAAGGCCCATCTGGCCGAATGGCTGAAGCCGGAAGAGCACGAGGCGTTGTTCCCGGATGCGGTCGCCAAAGTGGTCTATCAGCCGAAGGGCGTGGTCGGGATCCTCAGCCCCTGGAATTTTCCCTATCAGCTGGCCCTTGCGCCGCTTGCCGGCATTCTCGCCGCCGGCAATCGCGCCATGATCAAACCGTCGGAGGTGACGCCGGCTTCATCAGCACTGATGGCGCAACTCGTCGCCCGCGCCTTCGACGAAACGGAAATCGCCGTCGTGCAGGGCGGACCGGCGACGGGCACGGCTTTCACATCCCTTGCTTTCGACCATCTGATATTCACCGGCGGCACCGCGATCGCCCATCATGTCATGCGCGCTGCGGCGGAAAACCTGACGCCGCTGACGCTCGAACTCGGCGGCAAATCGCCCGTCGTCATCGGCCGCTCGGCCGATCTAGCGGATGCCGCGCGCCGCGTCATGACCGTCAAGACGCTGAATGCCGGCCAGATCTGCCTGGCGCCCGACCATGTCTATGTGCCGGAGGAGAGCGTCGAAGCCTTTGCCGAACATGCGGTGGCGGCGGTCGCCGCAATGTATCCGACGCTCAAGGAAAATCCGGATTACACGTCGATCGTCAATGCCCGCCATCACGCCCGCGTCCAGGGCCTGGTCGACGACGCCAGGGCCAAGGGCGCCCGTATCGTCGAGATCAACCCGGCGGCGGAAAACTTCTCGCAGCAACCGGCTCACCGCGTGCCGCCGACCCTGATCCTCGATCCCACCGAAGATATGCGCGTGCTGCAGGAGGAAATCTTCGGGCCGGTGCTGCCGGTTCTTGCCTATCGCGAGATCGCCGACGTCATCGATCGCATCAACGCCCGGTCGCGCCCACTCGCTCTCTATTATTTCAGCCAGGATGGCGAAGAGGAGGCCCGCGTTCTCGACAATACGACCTCCGGCGGCATGACGGTCAACGACTGCATGAGCCACGTCACGGCCGAAGGCCTGCCCTTCGGCGGTGTCGGCCATTCCGGCATGGGCGCCTATCACGGCAAGTTCGGCTTCCTCGCCTTCTCACATCCGCGCGCCGTCTATCACCAGAGCAAGATGGTGGAAGCGGAATATATGATGCGGCCGCCCTTTGGCGAGGCGATGCGCGGTTTTCTAGCCGGGGCGATCTGCAAGTAACGGAGGACAGGCCCGGCGGGCCACGCCGGGCTTTCTCGTTGGGACGCCACCGACCGTCAATTTCGCCTGCAACCACCAGCATTCTGCGAGCCTTTTGATCGCGCAATAATAGTCCGATTGCGCAGGCTTATCCGGATTGCGCAGTATTGTGCCATCGACGGGCATTGCAGTCGAAGAGGACGGTGTTTGTTAAACATGCCTTATAACAGGCGTGCCAGCCTTGCCTGGTCGATACTCCATGCCGCCCCATGAGATCGGTTTAACCAAGCTCAAACCAGTTTCGCCTATGATGAGTTCGTTACATGTCGTGGAAGGTGGATACAGCGCGGTGAATGGCAATTGGACGCAATTCGGTGGCAACCTTTCCTTCGTGTGCCTGGCAATTTCGCTCTGGGCGCTTTTTTCGATTGAGTTTCAGCGCCGATCCTTCCGGCAGGAAAAAATCGCCTTCGGGATCATAGCCGGCGGCGCCTCCATCGGATCCATATTGCTGGCCGTTGAATTCCACCCCGGCATCTATATCGACCTGCGTTTTTCGCCGCTTGCATTGGCCGGCATGTTCGGGGGGCCGATCGCGGCGGCCTTTGCCGCGGCGCTGGCGATAGCGTTTCGTTTTGCCGTCGGCGGCACAGCGATGGTCGACGGGGTCATCACCATGGCCGTCGCCACCGGCATTGGTTTGGCCGGTCATTTCTGGACCTTCAAGAGATCGCCGGAGCTTAAGGACGTTGCGCTGCTGAGCCTTGCCCTTGGCGTTGCATTGGTCCTGTCGATGGCCTTGCTTCCCACCTTGGTGAATGCCCATGTGCTGGCCGGCGTCGGTTTCCCCCTGACGGCATTGAATTGTCTCGCGACCGTTCTGGGTGGTTTCGTTCTGCTGAAGACACAGCAATGGGAGCTGGAGCGAAGCATATTGGTGACCGCATTTTCGCAGTCGCCCGATTATCTCTATGTTAAGGACCGAAACAGCCGGTTCATCACCGTCAATGAAAACATGACCCGCCTCTTCCGCTTCCGGACCACGGCGGAGATGATCGGATTGTCGGATTTCAATCTGATGTCGCGGCCGCTTGCCGAGGAATTATATTACCTCGAGCAGCAGGTCATAGACACCGGCGTGCCGCTGATCGATTCGACCGAGCATATCGAAGGCAGATTCCTGCTCGCCTCCAAAGTGCCGCTGCGGGACAAGCAGGGGCGGGTGATCGGCCTTGCCGGCGTCACGCGCGATGTTACCGAGCGCACCGCTCTGGAGCGGGAATTGCGCGAAAGCAAGAACCTGCTCTCGCATGCGATGGCCAGCATGTCCGATGGCATCGCCATGTACGATAGCAAGGGGTTTATCCTGTTTTGCAATGAGCAGTATCGCAATGCCTTCCCGCTCTCCGGCGAGGCCCGCGTGGTTGGCGCCCATATCAGCGACATCCTGCGCCGCGTCGTCGAAACCGGCGAGCGGCCTGGTATTCCCGATGATGTGGACGGGTGGATCAAGGCCGCCACCGCCTCGCTGCACAGCAACAAGGACGAAGAGGTTCAGCTTCACAACGGCGACTGGCGCAGCATCCGGACAAGGCTTGCGGAAGACGGCACGGCGATGGCCGTCGTCTCCGATATTACGGCGACGAAACAGGCGGAAATCGCACTCAGGCTGTCGGCGGAGCAGTTGAAGAGCCTTGCCGAGACCGATGGCCTCACCGGCATGGTCAACCGCCGGACCTTCGACGAGGCTTTCGCCCGCGAAACCTCGGGCAGTGGCAGGAGGAACATGCCGTTCAGCCTGCTGATGGTCGATATCGACCGCTTCAAGGCCTATAACGACACCTATGGTCATCCCGCCGGAGACCAATGCCTGCGGGTCGTCAGCAAGTGTCTGCGCCAATCCGTCAGCCGGCCGGCCGACATCGTCGCCCGTTACGGCGGCGAGGAATTCGTGGTGTTCCTGCCCGACACCAGCGCCAAAGGGGCAATGATCGTCGCTGAGCAATTCGCGGGGCGCCTCGCCCAGGAGAATATTGCGCACTCCGGCAGCGAATTCGCCCGGGTGACGGCAAGCATCGGCATCTCCTGCGCGACCGGAGCCGTTCTGCGCACCAACCCGAACCGCCTGCTGACCGAGGCCGACGCGGCGCTCTACGACGCCAAGACCCAAGGCCGCAATCGCATTCTGGCCCATTCGCCCAACGGCGAACGGCATGCCATGAAGGAAGCCGGTTAAATCGAAACCCTTCTTTGATAGATTTTTTCTATCAAACCATCGCGCCTGCGGCCTTGATGTTTTCTGCGCTTCGACAATAAGGGCGCATGGACACAAAATTCATCGGTAAGAAATCGGCGGCCGCCGGCGGCTGGGGCGCTTTGAAGAGCTGCGGCAAGCAATTGCTGCAAAGCGGCATGCCCCTTTCGGGCGCGCGCACCATGCTGAAAGCAAACCAGCCGGATGGGTTCGACTGCCCGGGCTGCGCCTGGGGCGATCCGGAACACGGATCGTCGTTCGAATTCTGCGAAAACGGCGTGAAGGCGGTTGCCTGGGAAGCGACGGAGAAGCGGGCAACGCCTGCTTTCTTTGCTGAAAATACGGTATCCGAGCTGCGCCGGCTGACGGATTATGAACTGGAACTCAATGGCCGCCTGACACATCCGATGCGCTACGATGCGGCGAGCGACCGTTATCTGCCGGTTTCGTGGCAGGATGCCTTTGCCGAGATCGGCAGCATCCTGAAGGGCCTCGACACTCCCAACCGGGCGGAATTCTACACTTCGGGCCGGGCTAGCAACGAAGCCGCCTTCCTGTATCAGCTGTTCGTGCGCGTCTACGGCACCAACAATTTTCCCGATTGCTCCAACATGTGCCACGAAGCAAGCGGCATCGCCATGCGCCAGGCCGTCGGCGTCGGCAAGGGCACGGTGCTGCTGGAGGATTTCGAAGAGGCCGACGCGATATTCGTGATCGGGCAAAACCCGGGCACCAACCATCCGAGAATGCTCGGTGACCTGCGCCGCGCGGCGATCCGCGGCGCGCGCGTCGTCGTCTTCAACCCTATCCGCGAGCGCGGCCTCGAGCGCTTCTCCGATCCGCAGGACAAGATCGAGATGCTGAAGGGCGGTTCGACCGAGATTGCCGGCCTTTATCTGCAGCCGCAGCTCGGCGGCGACATGGCGGCGGTGCGGGGGATGGCCAAGGCCGTACTGGCCGCAGACGACAGAGCAGTCGCCGCCGGTCTACCCTCCGTGCTCGACCATGCATTTCTCACCGAACACTGCGCGGATTTTCAGGCGTATCGGACAGCGGTCGAGGCCACAGGCTGGGCTGAGATCGAGGACCAGTCCGGGCTGAGCCGGGAGGAGATCGAACGGGCGGCCGATGTCTATACCAACGCCGAACGTGTCATCTGCACCTGGGCGATGGGTGTCACCCAGCATTTGCATTCGGTCGCGACGATCCGCGAGATCGCCAATTTCATGTTCCTGCGCGGCAATATCGGCAAGCCGGGCGCCGGCCTTTGCCCGGTGCGCGGCCATTCCAACGTGCAGGGCGACCGCACCGTCGGCATCAACGAAAAGCCGGCGGATGATTTCCTCGATGCTCTGGAAAAACACTTCCGCTTCACCGCTCCCCGCGAGCATGGCCACAATGTTCTTGCGGCGATCGGCGCGATGCTCGACGGCTCTGCCGAGGCTTTCATCGGGCTCGGCGGCAATTTCGCCCGCGCCACGCCCGACAGTGCCCTCGTCGAAAAGGCGCTTCGACAGCTGAAGCTGACGGTCAACATCGCGACCAAACCCAATCACTCGCATCTCATGCCCGGCGAGACGGCCTTCATCCTGCCTTGCCTCGGACGCACCGAGATCGACCTCAACGAAGCCGGCAATTCCCAGCTCGTCAGCGTCGAGGATTCGATGAGCATGGTGCACGGCTCCGCGGGCATCAATCGTCCGGCTTCGCCGCATCTTCTCTCGGAAGTCGCCATCATTGCCGGCATTGCGGAAGCGACGGTCGGTTCCGCCGCGGTCGACTGGGCGGAGCTCGCCGACGATTACGACCTTATCCGCGATCATATCGAGGCGACCATTCCGGGTTTCGAAAACTACAATGCGCGCCTGCGCAAGCCGCGCGGTTTTCACCTGCGCAACGCAGCAAGCCATCGGGAGTGGGACACACCCGCAGGCAAGGCGTCGTTCTCGTCCGAGGCGCTTCCCGAGGAGACGGTCCATCAGCGGGCGCGAAAGGGCGGGGGACGTCGTTTCGCCCTGCAGACATTCCGGTCGCACGATCAATACAATACGACGGTCTATGGTCTCGATGACCGATATCGCGGCGTCTACGGAGAGCGGCAGGTCATTTTCATTCATCCGGCCGACCTGAAGGCGATGAATGCCGAGGCCGGCGATCGGATCGACGTGGTCGGCGCGCATGATGACGGCATCGAGCGCATTGCCGGGAATTTTCGCCTGGTGCCCTATGACATTCCGAGGGGCAGCATCGCCGGCTATTATCCCGAGCTGAACGTGCTGGTGCCGCTCGGCAGCGCCGGCAAGGAAAGCGATACACCCACCTCGAAATCGATCATGGTGTCCTTGCGCGGGCGAAACGCCGCGTGAGCGAAGAGCTATCCGACGCCGATCGATTTTTCGCCCTTGTCGCTGCGGCGCGAGCCGGGGACATCCGCCTGACATCCATACAGGCGGGCCTCCTCGTCGCCGCCGAACTGGGTATCGCGCGCGACAGCCGCGCCTTTGCGCGCAAGCTCGGGATCGCCCATTCCCTCGTTCTGCGGGAGCTAAACGCTCTGGCGGGGAGGGAAGGCGTGGTTGAGATCGTCAAGCGCGATCCGAGGACGATGAGAGTGCACTACACATTGCCGCCACCCTCTTCGCCCTGAACCTCTCCGGCTACAAACGGCAGACACGCTTCCGGGTGTCGGAAGGGTATTCCCCGTAGGTCGATTTGTAGACTGCGGAAAACCGGCCGAAATGAAAGAAGCCCCATTTGAGACAGATCCCTTTCATGCTCTCCTTGCTCTCCGGGTCGAGCAGCTCCTGCCGCGCCGCGCGCAGGCGAAGCGTCAACAGATAGACGGCGGGAGAGGTGCCCCTGAAGGCGCGGAAGCCGGTTTCGAGCGCCCGGCTGGAGACGCCGGCCGCCTCGGCGACCTTCGGCATGGTGATCGGCTGATCGATATTGGCCTGCATGAATTCGATCGCCTTGCGCACATGCCGGGGAGCGATGAGCGCAGGCCCCTTGTCGAGGAAATGCGACAGCCGGTTCGGCACCATGCGCACGACAAGATCGGCCAGCGCCTGCGTCATATGCGCCATGGCGATCGGCGATTGCAGCAAGGGGCCGTTGTCGCGCATGCCGATGGCGATCGTCTCCGTCAGGTTGCCGATCGTCCGGCCGACCGGCGTCGACAGATCCAGTTCGGGCAATAGATCGAGTGAGCCGCTGAAGGGCATTTCGAACGTCTGGCCGATCGTCTGCAGGATCACCGACCAGTTGATCAGCAATTCGTCGATGACATTCGACTGGCCGTACATCAGGACACTATCTGGTTCGAAATTGTTATAGAGAAGCAGTTTTCCTTCTCCCGCCTCGGCGACGCGGGATCCGTAAGCCACTCCCATGCCGCCGCTACGCGGCACGACAATCGACAGATATTCCGCCGTATCGACGGTCGGCTCGATGTTGAACTGAAACTCCGCCTCGTGATAACCGGTTAGAAGGACAGCGCTGTCATTTGCGGAGAAATCCAACCCCCAATTGAAGTCCTGGGCGCGGCCGACAGGCTCGGCATCGAAGGCGCCGAAGGCGCCGCCGAGCGTTTCGACCATGTTGTCGAAGGACGAACCGCGAAACCGGAACGAGAATGGCGCTGGGCTATTTTCGGACATGCTGCACCCATTGTTGAGTCCGGCTGCGCTGACCTGCCCTTATCAACTGTTCGCAGATCCCGGCGCGATGCGCGATCCGTGCTGACGGATGAATGTGCGTCCCTCTATCAGTCATGCCGGTCGTCATCGGCTTGGAGCGCAGGAAGCCGATGCTTCCGAATTCGGGTATAGCGGGCGTCAAAAAACCAACCCGTTGAATGCATTATCGATAGTTCCCATCCAAGCGGCCTTTCGCAGCCTGGGGGCAGGAACTGGCAGACATGGGAACAATAGGCAAGCCGTCACGCCACCGGCTATCGGTGATGAAACGATTACGCAGAAAGGCAAATTTGTGGGGTGTATCCGTGAGGCCACGAAAGGCTCAACTCGGCAATCTTGCCGAGATACGCATCATCATCTGAAGCGGTGGAAAATATCCCCAAATGCGGGATCTGCGCAGTCGCCTGCCGAAGGTTCTATAGTGGACCGCTTAATAGCCTTCGGCAGGCAGACAGGCATGCTGGCATACGCACGGGATGGGGTGCGTATGTATGATCCCTTCCATCCGTTTTGGGGGTGATGGATGAACGGGCTTGGCTTTAGGACCGCAGACCATCATGGCCTTGGTCGACAATCATCTTATTGCTCCGTGGCCATCGAGCAATTGTCGGCCGCCGATAAAGTCGGCCAAGCGGCTTTTCGCGACGCAGTCTGGACTGGTTTTGCGCAAAATGTATAGGGAAGCGCGGGCTCGAGGCATATTCGCGCCGCGGCTTGCGCAAGGTGGGTAGAGCTCTTGAATGTCTCGTTTGGCACGCGGGAAGAGCTTGCATAAGAAGCATCGGAAAGCTCCGGCCTCACAGCTCCAAGGAGCCCGCCTGCCCTCATAGAAGGCATAAGGCGTGCTTGGCACGGCGCGGGTTCGGATCTCTATGACATCGATACCTGCGAGCGCAATTCCTTGCCCAGCCGGTGTTGTGATCGGGCAGGCCTCAAGAAGCCATTGCAAGCATTCTCAAGGTTCGGCGGCGGCCGGCTTCCCGGCGATGGCGCGTGCTCGGCGTCGCCAGCAAAACGGAAAGACGGCCGCCTTCGAAACTTCAGAGGGCGACCGACAGGGCGCTGTCGCGCTGGGGGGCCATGTCCTGTGAGTTGACCATCGCACTTGCGAGCTGGCGGAAGGTGACGAGCCCTAAGGTTTCCCCGGAAGGCGAAACCACCCTGGCATCGCCCTCTGGCGCCGACGACAGCATGCGGACGGCCTCTTCGACGGTCGTTCCCGCCACAATTGCCAGCCCAACCGGCGCCGCACCGGAGTGCAGCGGCGTCATAACGGCTTCGACATGGATGACCCTGCCACGATTGACCTCCTTGACGAAGTTGGCGATGTAGTCGTCGGCCGGGCGCAGGACGATGTCCTGGCTGGTGCCCTGCTGGATGACTTCGCCGTCGCGCAGGATGGCGATCTGGTCGCCGAGACGCAGCGCCTCGTCGAGATCGTGAGTGATGAAGACGATGGTCTTCTTGATCTCCTTCTGGATATCGAGAAGCACGGTCTGCATGTCGGTGCGGATCAGCGGGTCGAGCGCCGAATAGGCCTCGTCCATCAGAAGCACCGGGGCGTCGTTGGAGAGAGCTCTCGCCAGGCCGACACGCTGCTGCATGCCGCCGGAGAGCTGGTTGGGATAGCGCTGCTCGAAGCCCTTCAGCCCGACCCGCTCCAGCCAGCGCATGGCGACGTCGACGGCTTTTGACCGCTCCATGCCCTGGACTTCGAGGCCGAAGATGGTGTTGTCGAGCACGTTGCGGTGCGGCAGAAGCGCGAACTTCTGAAACACCATCGCCGTCTGGTGCCGGCGAAACGCCCGCAACTCGGTCTCGTTCATCTTGACGACATCGACGCCGTCGACCAGCACTTCGCCGGCGGTCGGATCGATCAGCCGGTTGATATGGCGGATCAGCGTCGATTTGCCCGAGCCCGAAAGGCCCATGACGACCTGGATGCGGCCGGAGGGGATCTCGACATTGATGTCCCTGAGGCCGAGCACATGGCCGTGCTTTTCGTTGAGCTCGGTCTTCGACAGTCCCTTCTGAACCGCATCGACATGCGCGGCCGGGTTGGGACCGAAGATCTTGTAGAGATGGCGGATCTTGATGCCGCCGAAACGATGCTCAGCCATGGACGGTCTCCCGATGCTTCTGGAGCCTTTTGCCATATGCCTGGCTGACTCGGTCGAAGATGATGGCGATGCCGACGATGGCAAGACCATTGAAGATACCCAGCGTGAAATACTGGTTGGCGATCGCCTTGAGCACCGGCTGGCCGAGGCCCTGGACGCCGATCATCGAGGCGATGACCACCATGGCGAGCGCCATCATGATCGTCTGGTTGATGCCGGCCATGATGGTGGGCAGGGCCAGCGGAAGCTGTACCTTGAACAGCTTCTGCGATCGCGACGTGCCGAAGGCGTCGGCGGCTTCGAGCACGTCCTTGTCGACGAGGCGGATGCCGAGGTCGGTCAGGCGGATCATCGGCGGGATGGCATAGATGACGACGGCGATCAGGCCGGGCACCTTGCCGATGCCGAGCAGCATGACGACGGGGATGAGATAGACGAAGCTCGGCATCGTCTGCATGACGTCGAGGATCGGGTTGATGACGCGCTGCAACCGGTCGGAACGGGCCATCAGGATGCCCATCGGAATGCCGATGGCGATGGATAGAATGGTGCAGACGAAGATCATCGAGACCGTCCGCATCGTATCGTCCCACATGTCGAAATAGCCGATCAGCATCAGCGTCACCAGACAGCCGAAGACGATCTTCAGGCTGCGGCTGGCAAACCAGGCGATGGCAAGGACGATCAGGGTGATGATCGGCCACGGCGTCTGCGTCATGAACCGCTCGGCGGCAATCAGGAAATGCTGCAGCGGCACGAACAGGGTTTCGATGCCGTCGCCATAGGCGCGGGTGAAGCCGCGAAAGCCGTCATCGATCGCCTTCTTCAGATTGCGAAGCGCGTCATCGTCCATATGTGGAAACTTATAAAACCATTCCATTCGGTTCCCCTTTTCTTCAAAGAGCCGCGGCAGTCTTTTTGTTTTTATCGGCGAGTGAGAAGCGGTGCGCTTTCGGCGCACCGCGATAGTCAGTGTTAAAGGGCAGCTTCGATCTTCGTGGCTGCCTCCGGCGAAACCCACTTGGACCAGATGTCCTTGTTTTCTTTCAGGAAGTGCTTGGCGCCGTCTTCGCCGGTCGCCTGGTTGTCGGTCATCCACGACATCAGCTTGTTGACCGTGTCGTTGCTCCAGGAGCGCTTCGCCAGGTAGTCCATGACTTCAGGCCCGACCTTTTCCGAGAAGGGCTTGGCAACCAGGGTGACGACATGATCGACCGGCCACGAAGCGGGCTTCGGGTCGGGGCAGTCGGCGACGGTGATGCAGCGCTTCCATTCGGCGGAATCCTCCGGCACGCCGGCTTCGAGCTTGACCATCTGATACTTGCCGAGCAGGGCGGTCGGCGCCCAGTAATAGCCGGCCCAGCCTTCCTTGCGTTCGTAGGCCTTGGCGATCGAACCGTCGAGGCCGGCGGCAGAGCCGGTGTCGACGAGGGTGAAGCCCGCCTTCTCGGCCTCAAAGGCCTTGTAGAGCTGCGAGGTGACGACCGTGCCGCCCCAGCCCTGCGGGCCATTGACGATGGCGCCCTTTTTCGGGTCCTCGGGATCGGGGAAGAGCTCCGGATGCTTCAGCACGTCGCCGATCGTCTTGATGTCGGGATGGGCATCGGCGAGATACTTCGGAATCCACCAGCCTTGTACGCCGCCATCCGGCAGCGGCGAGCCGACCTGGACGATGCGGCCTTCTTCCGTGCCCTTCTTGACGACGTCGGGCAGCAGATCGATCCAGGCTTCGGGCGCGATGTCCGGCTGACCCTTTTCGGCCATGGAGGTGATCGTCGGGACGGTGTCGCCGACGGTGATGTCAGCACTGCAGCCATAGCCTTCGTTCAGAATGAACTTGTCCAGGTTGGAGAGAACTTCGGCGCTCTGCCAGTTCATGCTGGCGATGGTGACGCTGCCGCATTCGGCAGCGCTGGCGAATGACGCGCCGCCGATCAGGCCGAACGTCAAACACGTCGATGCAAGTAATTTTTTCATTCTCGTTCCCTCTGTTTAGCGGCTGGTCGTGTCGAGCGGGGTGCCGCAGTGCCCGCCCCAACGGTCGTCAGGAAACCTTTCCCATACTCACCGATTTCTGAAATGCTGCCGACAATCCCTTGGCGACCGAAGCGTCGAATCCCGCAGCGCGCATGCTGTCGATGGCCGCCGCGGTCGTGCCGCAATAGTCGAGAAAGGTTTGAACGACGTCATCCGGGCTCTCGTCCCGGCGCTCCAAAAGGCGGCCGGCGCCTGATATCACCGTATTGACGGCGCGGCGCGCAATGCCGGCCGGCAGGCCGCGGGCGATGGCATCGCTCATCATGGCGGCCGCAAGCAGCGCCGGGAACGCCGGTCCGGAACCGGAAAGGCCTGTGAGGTAATCGATGTCGCTTTCCCTTGTGACCTCATCCTGTGAGCCGCAGGCCTCGAAAATGGCGCGGACGACGGCGCGGTCGCCTTCCGTGATATCGCCCGCGGCGATCCAAGGCGTATAGGATCTGACCACTTCGGCGCCGGCATTCGGCAGGGCGCGGACGACGCGGCCGGTCTTATGACGTTGCGAAAGGGCGGCAAGGCCGATGCCCGCCATGACCGAAATGACGAGCTTGCTGTCGGCATCGACCTCAAGGGTCCGCCAGTCATCGGGCCGGACGGAGAGAAGGATCACGTCCGAGCGGTCGGCAAGCGCCTGATTGTCGGAGGTCCAGAAAGAATTCGGGAAGCGATCCGGCTGCTGACTGCGATAGGAGAGTGAGAGATTCCGAGGTTCGACCAGGCCGGCATCGACAATCGAGCCGGCGATTGCTCCGCCCAGCCAGCCGCCGCCGCCAATTATGCCGATCCTCAAGGAAACACTCATCCGGGTCTCCTTTAACCGGGCCTGTAGCCATGCCGGGAGAAGAAGCGATCAAGCTCCCTCTGCTGCGGCACTTCACCCGTGTAGATCGCTATATATTCCGGAATCCGTTTCATGCGGACGGCAAGTTTCTCCCTCGATTGCATGGAAATATATCCGATCTGAACAAGGTAAGTTGTGCGCGCTCTGACATCCGATGTCGTTTCTGGTAACCCGAACCGCATGAACATGCGTTTTAGCGCCTCCAGCCGGATCTGATCGGCCTGCTGGACCTCCATCAGAAGCTGCTCGGATTGCAGCGCCCAGCTACGCACGGCAAACTCGAACTTCGCGTCGAAGAGATCGTTGTCGAGCCAGCAATCGAAGACGTTGAGCATCGCTTCGGCCAGCGATTCCGCATAGGCTTCCGACCGCTTGACGATATTGCCGGTGTTTTTGTCGCGCCATAGTGCCACGAGCGCGCTCAACAGTTCCTCCCGATCCTTGAAAAACCAGTAGAAGCTCGTGCGCGAGAGATTGAGCTTCTTCGCCAGCGGTAGAATCTTCACCGAATCCACGCCGGATTCCAGCAGGGAGTGGTAGGCTGCCTCAAGCCATCCTTCCTGCGATCCGCGCCAGCCAGTGTCGTTCAAAGCCTGATCCATGCCGTATCTCCTATCAAACTTTGAGGTCGCGCACAAGAAAAATGTACATCAGTGTCGAAATCAATGACTGAACTGTTTTCATCGTTGACACATATGTACATTGCGCTTAGCGTCTCCCTCGATGTTTTAATCCGGAACCACGGCCCATGTCGAATGATCCCCTGCTGCAGCCTTATCAGCTCAAGCATTTGAAGTTGCGCAACCGTATCATCGTGACGTCTCACGAGCCGGCCTATCCGGAAGACGGCATGCCGAAGGAGAGGTATCGCGCCTATACGGTGGAGCGGGCAAAGGGCGGGGTAGCCTTGACGATGACGGCGGGCTCGGCGGCCGTCTCCAAGGATAGCCCGCCGGTTTTCAACAATCTGCTCGCCTATAAGGACGAGATCGTACCCTGGATCAGGGAAATGACCGATGCCGTGCATGAAGAGGGTGCGGCGATCATGATCCAGCTCACCCACCTCGGCCGGCGCACCCGCTGGGACAAGGGTGACTGGCTGCCGGTCGTCGCCCCATCCCATCATCGCGAGGCTTCGCACCGCGCCTTCCCGAAGAAGTTGGAAGATTGGGATATCGAGCGCATCATCAAGGACTTCTCCGATGCGGCCGAGCGCATGAAAGCGGGCGGCATGGATGGTGTCGAACTCGAGGCCTACGGTCACCTGATCGACCAGTTCGTGTCTCCGCTGACCAACGAGCTTGATGGCCCCTACGGCGGCTCGCTCGACAATCGTCTGCGCTTTTGTTTCGACGTGTTCAAGGCCATCCGCAAAAGGGTGGGCGACGATTTCATTCTCGGCCTGCGCTATACCGCCGACGAGTGTCTTCCCGGCGGTACCGGCAAGGCCGAGGGCATTGAAATCTCCAAGCGCCTGAAGGAGAGCGGCCTCATCGATTATCTGAACGTGATCCGCGGCCACATCGATACCGACGCGGGTCTGACCGACGTGATCCCGATCCAGGGCATGGCGAATTCACCGCATCTCGACTTCGCCGGCGAGATCCGTGCGGCGACTGACTTCCCGACCTTCCATGCGGCGAAAATCCCCGACGTCGCCACCGCCCGCCACGCGATCGCAGCCGGCAAGGTCGACATGGTCGGCATGACCCGCGCCCACATGACCGATCCGCACATTGTCCGCAAAATCATCGAAAAACGGGAAGACGATATCCGTCCCTGCGTCGGCGCCAATTACTGTCTCGATCGCATCTACCAGGGCGGGGCCGCCTACTGCATCCATAATGCCGCCACCGGCCGCGAACTGACCATGCCGCATATCGTGGCAAAGGCCGAGGCCAGGAAAAAGGTCGTCATCGTCGGCGCCGGCCCGGGCGGTCTGGAGGCGGCGCGCGTCGCCGGAGAGCGCGGCCACCAGGTCGTCGTCTTCGAAGCGGCGAACAATGCCGGCGGCCAGATCCGGCTCACAGCCCAAAGCGAGCGCCGCAGGGAGATGATCAGCATCATCGACTGGCGCATCAGCCAGTGCGAGAAATACGACGTCACCTTCCACTTCAACACCTGGGCGGAAGCCGACACGATCGAAGCCGAGAACCCCGATGTCGTCATCATCGCGACCGGCGGCTTGCCGCATACCGAGGTTCTCTCGCGCGGCAACGAGCTGGTGGTCTCTTCCTGGGACATCATCTCCGGTGATGTGAAGCCAGGCACCAACGTGCTGATCTTCGACGATGCCGGCGACCATGCCGGTCTTCAGGCGGCGGAGTTTCTCGCCAAGGCCGGCGCCAAGGTGGAGATCATGACGCCGGACCGGTCGTTCGCGCCCGAAGTCATGGCCATGAACCTGGTGCCCTATATGCGCTCTCTTCAGAAGCATGACGTGACCTTCACCGTCACCTATCGGCTGGAGGCCGTCGAGAAGAGCGGCAACCAGCTCGTCGCCCATGTCGGCAGCGATTACGGCGGGATTGCCAAGCAGAGCAGCTTCGACCAGATCGTCGTCAATCACGGGACCATCCCGCTCGACGAGCTCTATTTCGAGCTGAAGCCCAGCTCGAGCAATCTCGGCGAGATGTCGCACGACCAGCTTCTTTCCGGGGAACCGCAGTCCGTCATCCACAATCCCGAGGGCAAGTTCCAGCTGTTCCGGATCGGCGATGCTGTCGCTGCGCGCAATACGCATGCCGCCATTTATGACGGCCTGCGCATCGCCAAGGATATATGATCGCAGGGAGGCCGCGCGTCGGCCGCTCATTTCGGGGGTGATATGAGTTTACGTGAGGAAAGCCTCCAGCTTTTCCTGGGTGCTGCATCTCTGGCTTTCGATCAGTTCGCAAAAGGCCCGGAATCCCGGCGCTCGATCGGTCAATTTTTTGCGGCGCTGGAGCAGCCGGGGATCGCGCGTGCGGGGGAGGGAAGCCGGTTGCCCGTCTGCGCTCAGCTTGATGTGGCGCTTGCGGCCGATCCCTCCTATGATCTTTCGCTGGCGCGATTGATAGAGGCGTTCAAAGGCATCGAGCCGATGCTTGAATGGCGTCGGCGCACCAAGTATGACCACACGGCCGGCGACAATTTCGTCGATGGGCATGCCAATGCCATGATCGTCGGCCCGGGAGGATTGGAGGAGCGGAGCGACCTGTGGCTGGGTGTGACATTGCTGGCGCCGCACGTGCGCTATCCCGATCACGACCACCCGCCGGAGGAAGTTTATCTCGTGCTGTCCGAGGGAGAATTTCAGCAAGGGGAGGGGGACTGGTTTTCGCCTGGTATCGGCGGATCGTTCTACAATATCCCCGGGATCAAACATGCCATGAGGTCGGTGGACACACCGCTCTTCGCCTTCTGGGCGCTGCTTGCCGAACGGCCGCACTGACGGCCGGCAGTCTAGACATAAAGGGGTTTTGCAAATGAAGATTCTCGTGCCCGTCAAACGCGTCGTCGACTACAACGTGAAGATCCGGGTGAAGCCGGATGGTTCCGGTGTCGAGCTTGCCAATGTGAAGATGTCGATGAACCCGTTCGACGAGATCTCGGTGGAAGAGGCGCTGCGGCTGAAGGAGGCCGGCAAGGCTGAGGAGGTGGTAGTGGTGTCGATCGGTCCTGCCAAGGCCGAGGAGACGCTGAGGACGGCGCTTGCCATGGGAGCCGACCGGGCGATCCTGGTCGAGACCGAGGATCAGGTCGAGCCGCTCACGGTGGCCAAGATCCTCAAAGGCGTGGCGGATGCCGAGCAGCCCGGCCTGATCATCGTCGGCAAGCAGGCGATCGACGATGACTCGAACCAGACCGGCCAGATGCTGGCGGCGCTGTTGGGTTCGGCTCAGGCGACCTTCGCCTCGAAGATCGAGATCGGTGACGGCAAGGCTGAGGTGACCCGCGAGGTCGATGGCGGCCTGCAGACGATCGAGATCAAGCTGCCGGCGGTGGTCACATCGGATCTCAGACTGAACGAACCGCGTTATGCCTCGCTGCCGAACATCATGAAGGCGAAGAAGAAGCCGCTCGACAAGAAGGCCCCGGCTGACTTCGGTGTCGACACCACGCCGCGGCTGAAGGTGCTGAAGACCGAGGAGCCGAGTGGCCGCAAGGCCGGCGTCAAGGTCAAGTCGGTCGCCGAACTGATCGACAGACTGAAGAACGAAGCCGGCGTGCTTTAAGCCAGGAAAGAGAGAACACCATCATGACCATTCTTCTTCTGGCCGACCACGACCATGTCAGCCTCTCCGACCAGACCGCCAAGGCGCTGACGGCAGCAAGCCAGATCGGCTCCGATATTCATGTGCTGATTGCCGGTAAGGGCGCCAAGGCTGCCGCCGATGCGGCTGCCAAGCTCTCCGGCGTCTCCAAGGTGCTGCTGGCCGAAAGCGACGCGCTTGCCAACAATCTCGCCGAACCACTTGCCGACCTGATCGTCTCGCTGGCCGGCAGCTATGACACCATCCTTTCGGCCGCCACCTCGGTCGGCAAGAACGTGCTGCCGCGCGTCGCTGCCCTCATCGATGTCGCCCAGGTCTCCGAGATCATCGAGGTGATCTCATCCGATACCTTCAAGCGGCCAATCTATGCCGGCAATGCCATCCAGACGGTGCAGGCAAGCGATGCCAAGAAGGTCATCACCGTGCGTACCGCCTCGTTTGCCTCGGCAGCCGAAGGCGGCTCCGCACCAGTGGAGGCGATCGCGGCGGTCTCCGATCCCGGCCTGTCGCGTTTCGTGAAGGATGCGCTGTCGGCCTCCAACCGGCCGGAGCTGACCTCGGCGAAGATCATCCTCTCCGGCGGCCGGGCACTCGGCTCGGCGGAAAAATTCAAGGAAGTCATCCTGCCGCTTGCCGACAAGCTCGGCGCTGCCGTCGGCGCATCCCGTGCCGCCGTCGATGCCGGTTATGCGCCGAACGACTGGCAGGTCGGCCAGACCGGCAAGGTGGTGGCGCCGCAGCTTTATATCGCCGCCGGCATCTCCGGGGCCATCCAGCATCTGGCCGGCATGAAGGACAGTAAGGTGATCGTCGCCATCAACAAGGACGAGGAAGCGCCGATCTTCCAGGTCGCCGACTACGGCCTGGTTGCCGATCTGTTCGAAGCCCTGCCGGAATTGGAAAAGGCGCTCTAAGCGAGGGGACTGAACGTGGCGCGCGCGGTGGGACGTCCAATCAAACGTGGGGCCGATCTTCTTCTGAACGATGAGGAAAAGCCGGCTTATATACGGCTGCACGACATCGGCAGGGAAAGGCGTCCTCGGCCGCTGCAGGAATTCCTCAACGACGTCGGCGGCCTGATGTTGTCGGCCGACGCCCCTGCTGTCGCCAGTTTCGTCGCGGGCAAGGTTCTGCAGAAGCTGCTCAAAACCGGCAAGGTGCGCCCCCTGGAGGGCGGGCCTCTTGCCGGTGCGCCCGAGGGGCTTGATGACGCCATTGGCCATCTTGCCAAATCAGGACGGAAATACGAGGCGATCGCCGGCCAATTCAGAAGTCTTGCCGACAGCCTGCTCTGGCGGCGCGGACGCTCGGGTCCGTTTGCAAGCCTGAATTTCGGCAACACGCATTCGCATGCTGTCGTGGTCGGTCCCGGTGGCATGGAGGAGCGCGCCGATCTCAGGGTCGGCGTGATCTACATGGACCGCTACACCCGGTTTCCCGATCATGTTCAGACGCAGCCGCGCGCTTTCATTCTGCTGTCGCCGGCAGAAATCTGCCTCGGCAATTCCCAATGGTTCTCCGCCGCAACCGGCACAGTCTTCGCGAACGATGCGGGGCAATCATTCGCGATAAGATGCACGGCAAGGCCGCTTCTCGCGGTCTGGTGCCAGGTTGAGCCGGAGACGTGATGGGGGTGGCTTTGGCAGCGATCGGCGAAGGCCGATAATGCGGCCAGCCTATCCGAATATCTAGCAGTCAGAATTCAATTTAAGAGGAAGGATATCAAAAATGGACGTTCGCGCCGCCGTAGCCGTTCAGGCCGGAAAACCGCTCGAAGTGATGACCGTTCAGCTGGAAGGCCCGCGGGCCGGCGAAGTGCTGGTCGAGGTCAAGGCGACCGGCATCTGCCACACCGACGATTTCACGCTGTCGGGCGCCGATCCGGAAGGCCTGTTTCCGGCGATCCTCGGCCATGAGGGTGCGGGCATCGTCGTCGACGTCGGTCCGGGTGTCACCTCGGTCAAGAAGGGCGACCATGTCATTCCGCTCTACACGCCGGAATGCCGCGAATGTTATTCCTGCCTTTCCCGCAAGACCAATCTCTGCACCGCGATCCGCTCGACCCAGGGCCAGGGCGTGATGCCGGATGGCACCTCGCGCTTTTCGATCGGCAAGGACAAGATCCATCATTACATGGGCTGCTCGACCTTCGCCAATTTCACCGTGCTGCCGGAGATCGCCCTTGCCAAGGTCAATCCCGACGCCCCCTTCGACAAGATCTGCTACATCGGCTGCGGGGTCACCACCGGCATCGGCGCGGTGATCAACACCGCCAAGGTCGAGATCGGTTCGACGGCGATCGTCTTCGGTCTCGGCGGCATCGGCCTCAACGTGCTGCAGGGGCTGAGGCTTGCCGGCGCCGACATGATCATCGGTGTCGACATCAACAATGACCGCAAGGCCTGGGGCGAGAAATTCGGCATGACGCATTTCGTCAATCCGAAGGAAGTCGGCGACGACATCGTGCCTCATCTCGT
Organism: Rhizobium sp. BK619; assembly: GCF_014195245.1. NCBI lineage: Bacteria > Pseudomonadati > Pseudomonadota > Alphaproteobacteria > Hyphomicrobiales > Rhizobiaceae > Rhizobium > Rhizobium sp. BK619. Next base: position 185,506 of record NZ_JACIBH010000017.1, read on the forward strand.
CAATATGACCAAGCGCAACGGCGATCTGATCGGCGGCGCCGACTATACATTCGACTGCACCGGCAACACCAAGGTGATGCGCCAGGCGCTTGAGGCCAGCCATCGCGGCTGGGGCAAATCGATCATCATCGGCGTTGCCGGCGCCGGCCAGGAGATCTCGACGCGTCCGTTCCAGCTGGTCACCGGCCGCAACTGGATGGGCACCGCCTTCGGCGGCGCGCGCGGGCGTACCGACGTGCCGAAGATCGTCGACTGGTACATGCAGGGCAAGATCCAGATCGACCCGATGATCACCCACACCATGCCGCTCCAAGACATCAACAAGGGCTTCGACATGATGCACAAGGGTGAAAGCATCCGCGGCGTGGTGGTCTACTAAGCCATGAAAACCATCTCGACCGAGAAGTCTCATGGCGGCACCCAAGGGGTCTACGTCAGTCGCTCCGAGGCCTGCGACTGCGACATGACCTTTGCGGTATACGTGCCGCCGCAGGCGGCCAAGGGCAATTGCCCGGTGCTGTGGTACCTGTCCGGCCTGACCTGCACGCATGCCAATGTCATGGACAAGGGTGAATATCGGCGGCTTTCGGCCGAGCTCGGACTGATCGTCGTCTGCCCGGATACCAGTCCCCGCGGCGACCACGTTCCGGATGAACCGGACAATTGGCAGTTCGGCAAGGGGGCCGGCTTTTATGTCGATGCCACCGAGCCGCCTTTTTCGGCGAATTATCGCATGTACAGCTACATCACCGACGAGCTGCCGCGCCTGCTTGCCGCGGAATTTCCCGTCGACATGGACCGCCAGGCAATCTTCGGCCATTCGATGGGCGGACATGGCGCAATCACCATCGCGCTCAAGAACCCGGGCCGCTTCCGCAGCTGCTCGGCCTTCGCGCCGATCAGCCACCCCTCGGTTTCCGGCTGGTCGAAACCGGCCTTGCGGAAATATCTTGGGCCCGATGAGAAGACCTGGCGGGCCTATGATGCCTGCTCGTTGATCGAAGACGGTCGCCGGTTCCCGGAACTCTTCGTCGACCAGGGAACAACCGATAGCTTCCTGGAGGACGGCTTGCGTCCCGATGAGCTCCGGCAGGCCTGCGAAGCGGCGGGCATTCCGCTCAGGCTGCGCATGCAGGAAGGCTACGGCCACTCCTACTTTTTCATTTCGACATTCATGGAGGACCATCTGCGCTGGCATGCGCAGAGGTTGGGAAATTGATCGCGGAGCTCGGCCGGGCATAACGCAAACGGCCAAGGTGGGAAGGAGAACATCAATGAGCATAGCCATTCATCCGGCAGTGGATTCAGGCTTTCGAGCGACTGACGCTGCCTTTGCCGGTGGGACGCTGGTGTGCAAATGCACGAGCAATCCGGTCAAGGTCAGGATCAAGGGCGATATCGCCCACAATCACGCCTGCGGCTGCACCAAGTGCTGGAAGCCCGAGGGTGCGGCCTTTTCGGTCGTGGCGGTTGCGCCGACTGAGAGCGTCGAAGTGCTCGAGAACGGCAACAAGCTCGCCGTCGTCGATGCCTCGGCCCTGATCCAGCGGCATGCCTGCAAGGAATGCGGCGTGCATATGTACGGGCCGGTCGAGCGCGAACACCCGTTCCAGGGATTGTCTTTCGTCCATCCGGAACGCTTCCAGGAAAGCGGCTGGGCGAAGCCCGGTTTTGCGGCCTTCGTGTCGTCGATCATCGAAAGCGGTTTCGATCCCGCCAAGATGGACGCCGTCAGAGCGCAGCTGAAGGCATCCGGGATCGAGCCGTACGATTGCCTCAATCCCGCCCTGATGGATTATATCGCCACCTGGACCGCCAAGAAGAGCGGCGTTCTCGCCTCTTGACGAGATCGACAAAGGCGCCGCGCCTGCGATGGCGCGGAGCTCTTTCGCCCTGCACCCACGATACCGGACGGCTTGCCCTCCAGCCATGGCTGCGATCTGTTTGATCTTATGGGCGGGCTGGAAGTCTTATCCGTGTTCAACAAGCCAACATCAGCGCTATCACGACTGTTTTTCGGTCTGCTGAAACGTAGAACATTCACAACATGATAATCGGCTACACATCGTGCGGCTCCGGAACGAGGCCCAGCTTTCCAACGCCTTACCAAGCCGGCTGGATTTCATATCCTCTAATGGTTAAGTGAGATTCGTGGTCGATACAACGCACTGCTGCAGGAGCGGTCGCTTTCTAAAACAGGGGTCGTTGCCATGACCGGAGCAGGCCAACGACCCGGAAGCGTCCCGGCGGACGATCAACCCTTTGAAAGACTGCCTGACCGCGGAATGAGCGAACCATTGGAGAGAAACGTGACCAAAACCCCACGCCGCCCAGTCAATGCGCTTGATGCCGCGGAAGCCTTGTTCAAGCCCGCCAAAAAGGTCGCCGCCGCACCACCCGTCGCGCGGCCGGCGCTGCCGAACGTCAAGGAGCAGGTCACCCTGAAGCTCGACAGCGACGTGCTCGTCTATTTTCAGGAGGATGGCCCGGGCTGGCAAGACCGCATCAATGATGTGCTCCGAGCCGCCATGAGGAACGATCGCTAAGCCGTCATACGGCCGCTGCTTGCATCTTTTGTTTTAAGGATTTCCAGTTCCGGCCGCAGTACGATTGCGGCGGCGCGACGTCCTCATTGGAAATACACTGAGACGACTGCGGAGGTTTCGAGACGATCGCGGCGGAACCATAGCCCCGGATCTTAAGGCGAAGGTGGCGCTTGCCGCCGTCAGGGGTGAACAGCGCTATTATCCCAGCAGTTCGACGGACAAGCCAATCAGATTAAGCAGTGGAAAGACAAGCTCCTTGAGGGAGCGACAGGCGTTTTCGGCGATGACGCCAAAGCCGATGGCCAGGGTGCACGGCGCGACAACGTCTTCGTCGAGCGGCTCTGGCGTTCGATCAAATACGGATAGGATTCTTTTGCACTGAGCATGAGCATACGAGGAACTGTCTTTCAGTGAAACAGCGAAAGAGCATACTCGGCTCGGCTCCCTGCGAGAGTGGCGAGGGCGGCTCAGGGAGGGGCGCGACCGGCGAGACTAGTGCTGGCCAGTTAGCGAGGAGGAGAGAGGAAGAGGAGGGAAGGGAAAAGCTGTGACGGATTGACAGGATTGGAGAGAGGCTCCAGCCGGTCCGTCATGGAGAAATGACATGGCCAAAGCCATTCAGAAAATCACCCTCAACCGATCGGAAGACATCGCTTTCGACAAGCTCGTGCTCTCGCAGAAAAACGTCCGCAACATCAAGACGGGAGTGTCGATTGAAGATCTTGCTGAGGATATCGCCCGTCGCAAACTCCTCCAGAGCCTGAGCGTCCGCCCGGTTCTCGCTGAGGCCGGAGAGGAGACCGGCACCTACGAAGTTCCCGCCGGCGGCCGGCGCTATCGGGCACTCGAACTGCTCGTGAAGCAGAAGCGCATGGCGAAGGATGAGCCAATCCCGTGCGTCGTCAAGCGAGGCGACGAGACATCGGCCGAAGAAGACTCCCTTGCCGAAAACGTCCAGCGCGTCAGCCTGCATCCGCTTGATCAGTTCCGCGCCTTCCAGACGCTGCGGGAACAGGGACTCGATGAGGAAGAGATCGCCGCGCGGTTCTTCGTCTCGGTCGCCACGGTGAGGCAGCGCCTGCGGCTTGCGTCCGTCTCGCCGCGGCTTCTCGATCTCTACACTGAAGACGAAATGAAGCTCGAGCAGATCATGGCGTTCTCGATCACCAACGATCATGTCCGCCAGGAGCAGGTCTGGGATACGATCTCGCGGTCGCACAGCCGCGAGCCATATTATATTCGCCGCCTGCTGACCGAAACCGCGATCCGCGCCAGTGACCGCCGCGCCGTCTATGTCGGCGTCAATGTGTATGAAGCTGCCGGCGGCGTGGTGATGCGCGATCTGTTCGAGCAGGATCAGGGTGGATGGCTGCAGGATCCGGCGCTGCTTGAGCAGCTCGCGCTCGAAAAACTCAAGGCCAACGCCGATGCGATCCAGGAGGCCGAGGGATGGAAATGGATCGAGGCCGCTTTCGATTTTCCCTACGGGCACACGTCCGGGCTTCGTCGCTTCTATGGCGCACAGGCCGAGATGACCGAGGAGGAACTCGCCCGTTACGATGCCACACGGGCCGAGTACGACACGCTCGATGCGGACTATGCCACGGCGAGCGAATATTCCGAGGCGACGGAACAGAAGCTCGAGGAACTCGGCACCGAGATCGACCGGCTCAATGATCGACCCTATGTCTTCGCCGCCGAGGACGTTGCTCGCGGCGGCGTCTTTGTTTCGCTGGGCGCCGGCGGCGAGCTCAAGATCGAACGGGGATTCGTGCGGCCCGAAGATGAGCAAAACGTAGACGCCGACATCTCCGATACTGACGGTGGCGGTAGTGTCGATCTCGACGGCCGTTCATCGGTCACCTACGAAACGGTTGCTGGCGGCCATCAATCGGAGGACGAGGATGAGGCGGTCAAGCCGCTCCCCGATCGCCTGGTTCTTGATCTGACGGCCGTGCGGACTGTTGCCCTCCGCAATGCGCTCGCCAACGATCCGGCCATGGCCTTCATTGCCGTGCTGCATGCCTTCGTGCTGAAGACCTTCTATTTCCACGGTTCGGACTCATGCCTGGAGATAACGTTGCAGAACGCGAAGTTCAGCCAAACGGACGGGCTGGGCGACACGGTATGGGCAAAGGAAATCGACCAGCGGCAAGAGGCCTGGGGTCAGGATCTTCCCAAAGATCCGAATGATCTCTGGGCGTTTCTGATCGTTCTCGACGATGTGAGCCGCCAAGCGTTGTTCGCCCATTGCGCCTCGCTGTCGGTCAATGCGGTGATCGAGCCCTGGAACAAGCGGACCCGGGCGATCGCGCACGCCGATCAACTGGCCCTATCAATTGGCTTTGGGATGGTCGAAGCCGGATGGACGCCAACGGCTGACAACTACCTCGGCCGCGTCACCAAGGCCCGCATCCTGCAGGCGGTCCGGGAGGCAAAGGGCGACCAGTCGGCGGAACTGATCGGCCATCTCAAGAAGGCCGACATGGCCCGCGAGGCAGAGCGGCTGATGAGCGGCATTGGCTGGTTGCCGGAACCGCTTCGGCTTGTCACAGACAGCGCCTCGCTCAAGCAGCCGACTGACGAAACCGGCGAGATTGCCGATGGCGGGATAGTCGAGACACCGGCTCCCGATCTCCCGGCCTTCCTGATCGACGATGCGGATGATGCCTCCGCGCCGACTGACGAGGTCGACGAACGCCAGCATCTCGACGCGGCCGAATAATCCCGTTTCATGAAACTCAACCGAAGGCCTGGCTCCGAAAGGAGGCCGGGCCGCATCCGTTTTCAGGAGAGTTCAATGCCCGATTTTACGATCGAAACCACCTATCACTTGCCGGTTTTCCGGCATCGCACCTATGCCGCCGAGACGCTGGAGGCGGCTTGCCGCGCAGCAATCTACGACGACAACTGGGAGATGGCCGAGAATAACCACCATTCCTCCCGCGGGGTCCATGTCACCGGCGCCTGGGAAGGAGCGCACACTGCTTATATCGGCCCGTCGATCCCGGTACCGTCGCAGTTCGAGGACACACTCGATCGTCGGACGCGCCATTTCGAGATCCTGCTCGGCCTGCTGAAGATCTTTTTCGACGATGCCCATGCGGACCGGGAGCCGTCACTCGACTGGCTTAATCGTTCAGCTTGGGAGATTGCGCGAGGAGAAGCCATTCTCGCGGGAGGTCCGGATCCTGATGAGCCTGCCGACCCGCCGAGGCCTGTCCACGTTCTCGCCCGGCTGCAGGAAGACCGGGTTCGCGAGGCCATCACCGCTATTTTCGAGGTCGATCACAGTTTCGGTGGGCTTTCGACCGAGGCGGTGAGCGATGACGAGATCCATGAGGCGTGCGTCTCGATAGCGACGACGACGGACTTTTCTGATGTCGTCAGCAACGCGGAATTTCGGACGGCTCTGACGGCGATCTGGGCAGCGCACCATCGTCTCCATCGAGAATGATCCTTTCCAATCCTTCATATCCTTCAACCAGCCCGGCCAATGAGCCGGGCTCTTGCTTTTCAGGAGATAGTCCAATGAACACTCTCAGCACCAACGCCAGGCCCACGGCTTCCGGCTTCAAAGTCGATATTTCCCGCGGCGAACGGATCGGCCGCGTTTCGTCGGAATGGTTTTCGCGCCCCGACGACGAACGGTTTCTGTCGCTGATCGATCTCTATGAGACCGTCCGGTCCCGGGCCGATCACGCCCATGCGCGAACGATCGAGAGCGCAGCAATCCGCGTCGAGGCCACCCGCGATAATGCCGAGCGGCTCGAACTCCTCGTTCCCGGCCAACGCCAGCCGATCGCGCCGACCCATTGGAGCTACGGTCAGCTCTGCAGCCTGGTCGGCGCTCCCGCCACCTATATGCGCCAGCTGCCGGCGCCGCTTGCCGCCATCAACCTCCAGCATGGCCTGCTCAATCACCGTGCCGAGCTCGTGAAAACGCTCGAGATGGACGATGGCCGGCTTGAACTTAGGGCCGTCACCGGCCCGGAATACGGTCGCATCTGGGACCATGAACTGGTCTCAGCGGTGATGAGGATCGCCGGCAATGGCACCGGCGATACGATGTGGAAGGTGCCTGGCGTTCTCGACTGGACGACGATGACGCACAATCCATTCGTCGATATCACCAAGGACACGACGACGCTCTATGCCAGCGACCGCGATGTCTTCCTCTTCCTGGTCGACGACACCCATCCGATCGAAGCCGGACGGCTGCCCAACGGTGAACCGGATCTTTATTTCCGCGGCTTTTACGCCTGGAATTCGGAGGTCGGATCGAAGACGCTAGGCATCGCCTCCTTCTATCTCCGCGCCGTCTGCGCCAATCGCAATCTTTGGGGCACGGAAAACTTCCAGGAGATCACCATTCGACACTCGAAGTTCGCCGCTCAGCGTTTTGCGCACGAGGCAGCGCCGGCGCTGACGAGCTTTGCGAACTCTTCCCCGGCACCATTCGTGGCCGGCATCAAGGCAGCGCGCGAGCGCATTGTCGCCCGCAAGGACGAGGATCGCGAGACCTTCCTGCGCCGGCGCGGCTTCTCGAAGGGCGAAACCGGGAAGGTGATCGAAATGGTCTTGTCGGAAGAAGGTCGGCCGCCAGAATCGATCTTCGACTTCGTGCAGGGGATCACGGCGCTGGCACGCAGCAAGACCAACCAGGACACCCGCCTCGAGCTGGAGGGGAAGGCCAAGAAGCTGCTTGAAAGTGCTGTCTGATCAAGCCTGAACCCGTCTCATCACGATGCCGTCGGCCCGTCCGAACCGGCCGGCGGCACCGTCATTTCCAAAAACCGCCAAAAGGAACGCACGGGCGGGGGCAGTCGGTTCCGCCTCCCTGGCGGCCGCTATGCTGAGGCTCCTGCGGCTGCCCTTATTCCGCCCTTAGCGTGGCGAGAATTCCCGAAATCCGCCTCCCGGCGCCGCTATGCTGATTTCTCCGATACTCTTCATTGTCTGATTGGAACCCGCCTTGCGGGCGGGTTGCCCGATCGTCCCTGATAGCTGCCGGCAGTCACGCGATCAGGACTGGCAGATGATTCGCCACCGCCTCATCAAAAGTCGAAAATCAGTCAGTTTAACCCTGCGCCCTCGCTGGCGCGGAAGGAACTTAACTTGTTCAGCAGCTCCTGGGAGATCTCGAACTGCCGTGCTGTTCCTCGGCCCATGGAGTTCTTCCCCATCGTCTCCAGCAGCATTCCTCGCTTCACCAAAAGATCGACCGTCTCCTTGACGCCAGTTCGCGTCAGCTCGGTAATTTCAATTATATTAGAGAGGGTTAGCTTCTGATGGGCCTGGGTCATCGTGTAGAGGATCGTCATCATGCCGATCTGCTTCAGCCGCGCCTGCGGCGTCTCGTCCTCCAGCGGATGATCAAGGATCTCATGGAGAATGAGCCCGGAGAACGCAAGGTTGTGCCACTGAGTTTTAATCGCGCTTGTCATGTAATTTAACTGTGTTATATACGGTAGTATGAGCGGGCAGGCAAATTGGGTCTCCCGGAACGCAATAGGGCGCCGTCGTCTCGAAGGATCCTGTTCATGAAAAGCCTTCTCCTGAATTCACTGCTTGCGGTCTGCTTGGTAGCGCCACTCTATCTTATTTCCGGCAGTAAAGCGCGGGCCGAAGATTGGGGATGCCAGGTTATCCTATGCCTTTCCAATCCTGGCGGGCCGACGCAGTATGCCGAATGCCGGCCGCCGATCCAGAAACTGTGGCGGGAGCTTGCCGAGGGGCATTCGTTCCCGACCTGCAGCGGCGTCGGGTTTCAGAGTTCGCGGCCGGGATATGAGCCATATTATTGCGATGCCGGGTACAAGCTGACGAGCGACGAGGGTCCCGGCGGGCGGCAGGCGACTTGCGTTTCGACATCGCCGCAGCCGGTGAGCAACAGCCTATGCTGGAATGGCGACGACTACACTTCCCGCGACAATTCGGTCCTGTCGCCACATTGGCAGCGCGTCGACGGGCGCCGTCGATGCATGGGCTATCCGATAACGCGCCCGAATGTGCGATCGCAACCGCATTATGTCGACGTCACCATCGACGGCGCCGGTAAACAGCGCGTCTGGTACTGACCGATGGGTGCTGCTTTCGTCGATATCGCGCAAAACTGCGCGCCGATGGTGGAGGTGGAGACGCTGGCTAGCATTGTCAGCCTCGAGAGCCGGTTTCAACCGTTTGCCATTCGCATCAACAGCGGCCCGCCACTTGCCGCCCAACCGGCATCGAAGGCGGAGGCGATCGAGGTTGCCACGTCTCTGATTGCCGATCACCAGGATATCCAGATCGGCCTTGGCGGTATCGCGATCGAGCAGCTTCAGAAGCTCAAGCTATCCGTCGCGGACGCCTTCGATCCCTGCCTGAACCTCAAGGCCACAGCCACGCTTCTCGACGGATATTATCGCGTCGCTTTGCGCGCGGGGGATGATCCGCCTCAGGCCGAGACGGTGATGTTCCAGTCCTACTATGGCCGTGATGATCCATCCCTTGGCGCCATGGTCAAATATGACGAGCAGGTGCGCCGGGAAACAAAGCGGCTATCGCCGATGCTTGCCTCACTCACCATCGGCGAGCCCGATAGCCGGGCCGGGCCGGCCGAGCTGCAGCAAGATGAGGCGCCGCCGGAGCTTGCGAAGCAATCCTCCCAAACCGCAGAGGCCGCATCCTGGGACGTGTTCAGCTCCCGGGGGCAATCCTCGGTTCTCGTTTTCCAGAATGATCGATCGGAGCAAAGTGAATGATCTCCAAAACCAGTCTTCGTCCCCTTGCCGCATCCACGCTCATGGCGGCCGCCATCATCGTCTGCATGGTCGAACCGGCCTTCGCCCAGGCCGCCGGCATCGAAACCGTGCTGCAGAACATCGTCGACATGCTGACGGGCAATATCGCTCGTCTGCTGGCGGTGATCGCCGTCATCATCATCTGCATCGCCTGGATTCCAGGGCGGCGAGGCGCCCTCGGATGCGATCGTGATCACCCTCCTATCGAGGGCGTCCGAGTTCATGGCTCCGATAAGAAGAAAACAAATGGCAATAGTGGCAGTTCGTTTCATGACAACAGTCCTTCCTTCATTGAGTTTGACCGATTTATGGCTAGTGCTCCCATCCCCGACATCGGGCAGAGGTTAAGATGGCCTGGTGGTCAGGAACGGGTTCGGCCGGCGCTCTCTCGAACTACCAGTGGCGTTCGTTGGTTTGTTTGAGCGCTCCCAGTGCGCCTCCAGGATCAGGAATATTCGGTTAATTATGAGGGTGAGCAACAGATAGAGAGAGCCCGCAACAATAAAGACCTCGTATGGGGCGAATGTCTCCGACACCAACTGTCGTGCGATGCCCGTGATCTCCAGCAAGGTGATCGTGCTTGCCAACGAACTTGCCTTCAGCATACCGATGACCTCGTTCACGTAGGCCGGCAGAGCGATGCGGATGGCCAGGGGAAAAACGATCAACCGCATCACGTGGAGCCGTGACAGGCCAAGAGCTTTGGCCGCCTCGATCTGCCCCAGAGGGACTGTCTGAATTCCGCCGCGCAGAACCTCCGTGGTGTGAGCGGCGCTGTTCAAGGTGAAGGCAATGAATGCGCACCAGAAGGGTTCGCGCATCACCGCCCAGAGAAAGCTTTGGCGGACAAAAGGAAGCTGACCAATGCCGTAGTAGATCAGGAAAAGCTGCACCAACAGCGGCGTGCCGCGAAAGGCATAGGTATAGGCCAGCACCGGCGCAAAAGCCCAAGGGTTTGGTGACGCACGCAGGAACGCCAGCGGAACCGACATAACAAACCCGGCCGCAAGCGAAGCAAATGTCAGCGCTAAAGTCAGGGCGAGGCCACGGGGAAGGGTAAGCAGCGCTTCCAGCGCAATAGCAATGTTCATCGCTTCAACCTTTTCGCAAAGGGGATCGCGTAGTGACGCTCGATGAGCTTGAAAGAGAGCAAGGAAAGGCTGGTGAGCGTGAGATAGATCGCCGATGCCGCGAGGTAGAAGGGAAGGGGCGCGCGCAAGGAGCCTGCGCCTACATAGGCGACGCGCATGACGTCCGTCAGACCCACGACGGAGATCAAGGACGTATCCTTTATCAAGGAGATGCATAGATTGCAGAAGGCTGGCAAGGCTATCGGGACCATCTGCGGGATAATGACCAGAAGCCAGATCTGCCACTGCGGCAGTCCGAGCGACATCGCGGCTTCGCTCTGGCCCGGCGCAATCGCATTGATCGCGCCACGAAATATTTCCGCCGCGTAGGCGCTGAAGACGATGGTCAATGCCGTCACGCCGGCTGCGAACGCGTTAATCTCGACGTAGCCGCCAAAAACTGCGCTCAATAACGCTGTTCCGCCGAAATACATGAGCAGGATGATCAGGAGTTCGGGAACACCTCGGATAATCGCGGTATAAGCTTGCAGGCTGGCTGCAATGATTTTTCGGCGCGAATTTCTGAGGATCGCGATAAGCAGTCCTAATCCCGTTCCCAGCACGCAGCTCAAGACAAACACCAAAATCGTGTTCTTCAGACCGTAGAGGAGCTGATCTATGAATTCGTACACCTCGTGCCTCCTGCGTATCTTGCACAATTGCCATTTCCTGCGGTTAATACGCAAATTTCTAATTATGTAATTAGAATATCTCCAGATTAGCGAATGTTTGTATTTGAATAACCTAGGGTAATTGCTTCATATGTGCGAAAATAAACTTTGCTTTTTCGCGGTCAATTTATAAAGTAAGTGAAGTTTTGATAAGCAGGGCTTATAGAGCTGGCTGCGGTGCCGGCATAAGTCGAGGTGCTCGTATCGTGAATATTGACGGTTCAGGAGTTCGGCTCCGGCAGCTTCAGATCTTGCGGGAGGTCCTGCGTGCAGGCTCGGAGAGGCTTGCAGCGCGGGCGTTGCGGATAACACAGCCGGCGGTCAGCCAGAACATCAAGCAGTTGGAGGATACGATCGGCTTCGCGCTCTTCCGCCGCGAAAACAACAGATTGATTCCCACCGACAAAGCATGGGAGTTGCTGCGCACGATCGATGCTGCCTTCATCGGGTTCGATCGAATAGGGCCGTCAATCGAATTTCTGAAAAACAATGATACGCGGGTGATCGGAATTGCGGCGCCGAGTGCTTTCTCGTTTGGAACTTTGCCGCTCGTTGTTAAAAAAATCCGCGAGAAAAGCAGCTCTTATACGGTGAAGGTCAAATCGGGCACTTATCAGCAGATCGCTGACCACGTGCTGAACGGCCGTGCGGATTTCGGCATTTCTCGCTTGCCTCTCGACGATCGCATCTATGATTGGATACCGATCGGGGCAGCCACCAATGTCTGTCTCTTTCCGCCAAATCACCGATTTGCAACGCTGCAGATTGTCACGGCGGAGGACCTAGCCGGTGAGGCCATTATCGACATCGATCCGCAGTTTGCTTCTCACCAAATGAGCGTCAACGCACTTCGATATATTGGAACCACGCCCCAGATCGTCGTCGAATATGACGCTAACGGTCATGACGTCGGCTATGTCATGGCGGGAATTGGTGTCTCTGTTACAAATGAGATTATCGCGAGGGAGTATGCTCGTCTCGGTGCCGAATTCCGACCGTTCGAGCCGGGTGCGATCTACCATTACGTGGTTTTTTGGCAAAAGGACCTCCAATTGCGTGAGGGGCTTCGCTACGCCATCGAGCAGGTCGTTGCGGCCTACTCCTAGAAGCCCAATTCAATCGGAATCTGCGTGTACCCGCCACGAACGGACTTGCGGCACGCTTTCGATAAGCATTACTTATCGGAAGTGAGACGTCGCCTAATGCATCATAGGCGGTGAGGAATGTTAACTCTTCTCTAGAGTTCCTTTAGCAAATCATTTACCATGATTTCAATGGCTTACGATTTCGTAAAAATCAGCATGAGCGCCTTGATGCGCCCCGCTTTCGATGCCGGCGTCGCTCTGACGCGTCTCGACGAACGGATCGCTCGTTCGCTGGTCGGCGCGGGGTGGATCGAACGCCAGAGTTTCGCCGATGCCTGCGCCTCGCTGTGGATCGACGGCGAACTCGTCCATCTCGAAGACCTCGTCCTGCACGATGCCACCCGCGATATCCGCACGCCGACCCACGAACTGACCATCGCCCGCGACGTGCTGCGCACCCGCCGGCGCATTGCTGGGCAGTCGCCGGATTGGACTTTGTCCGCAGAGGGTATCCGAACTTTGCGGAAAACAGCGGAGATCACGCCGGTCGGGGCTGATGAGGCGGAGGCGGTCGGCGCCATCGTTCCCGCCGGTGCGATCGATAGAGAAGGGAAGGGTGTTGATTTCCACTGAGAGCTGACCCGGCGCAGCTAGATATTTCCATTGAGAATTGACCCATGTTTCAACCGTCCCTCGCATGTTTTCAGCGGG